>JBAZLV010000001.1:0-171133 GCA_041650055.1 Nitrospirota bacterium
TGAATATTTATTTGGCGTTCCATGCTGCACGATGAATGTTTTTATTCCGTGCTCCCGGCAGTAATGAATGGCATTTCTCAGAATAAGATTTACTTCAATTGCGACAAACAGGTCGGGCTGTTCCCGATCGATTGCATGGATCAACGGTTCAAAGCCCCATTCGAGATCAAAATCAGCTCTCCTGATTTTGTCAGTGTATTCATCATATCGGGAATACGGAATGCCCGCTTTTTCCGCCAGGTCGCATTCCCCATCGGTCATCACTATGACTTTAAGCTCGATATCGGATCTTTTTTCAAGCTCCTTGATCAAGGGAATCATTTTTTTGAAATGACGCGGCAAATACGTTGCGACCAGGACTTTTTTTTCTTTTTTACATCGGGTAATGAAAAAGTTCATGGGGGTCACCTCGGATGTCGTTATCCTGAAACCGGCATTACGCAATACGCGCTGAAGACTTTTGGGGGTGAAGTAATAATTATGCGCGATCTGGAATGTCACCGTATCCTTCGGTGGATTTGCTGGATCGAAAATCAGGGGAACTTCGAGAAAGAAGGTTCCTCCGTCTTTGAGGAGCCGTTTTATTGCAGCAAGACTTTTCTTGAGATCGACGACATGTTCAAGCGCATGCCAAAGCGTAATTATGTCATATTGCATGCCTGATTCCATTGTTTCAAGGGGTTTGTTGAATAGGGGAATGCCGAGTTTTTCCCGGATATATTTGGAATAGTGCGGTTCTATTTCGACACCTTGAATATTTTTATATCCCTGCTCTTTGAGGTGCATGAGGAATGTTCCGCCACCACAGCCGACGTCCAGAATCGTTGCACGCTTGTTCAGATCGCCATTCTTTTCCAGGAATTCGATGCGATGCAGGGAAGCGGGGGTTCGTTCCTTATGAAACTGGGTATCCGGAATGCGCGGACACTGATACAGCTTCCGGTATGCTTCCTGATAGAAGGATGCATGCTCTTCATTTTTTACAAGCGGTGAAAGATAGATCAATTCGCAGTTTTTGCAGATCACTACGTCGCGATAGATTTCATAGCGGTTTGTCTTTCTATAAAATTCTGGCTTGCTCCCGCAAAGCGGGCACACTTCATATTCTTTGTCCAAAAGGGTCACGATGCGAGCATTAACATGATGAAATATTTCTTCCATGCGCTGGTAGACAGCATGATGCCGTTTCAGATACGCATCCCGCTCATGAAGCAGGCTACAGACTATCCGGATCATACCTTCTTGAGAGCATTTTTCGTTATTCCGCACATCGAGGATGTATTTTGATTCTCCTATGTCTTCGAGCAAATACCGATTTTTCCGGTGGCTGCCGATCGGAATAAAAGGAACATGTTGTCCGAATGCGATAATATTCGCATGCCCTCTCATTCCAAGAACAAGATCCATCTGCTGATAAATCCCGGCTAGTTTTCTTGCTTGTTCATACCTTCCCGGATACAAATCGGGAAGCACTTCATCAATGACGAGAAGATGTTCTTCAAGAACCTTGAGCCGGGTAATAATCTCACGGTCAAAATCCATGCCCATATGGCCAACATAGACAATCTGGGCATTCTGTTTTTTAACCAGATAGGTACAGAGGCCAATCAGATTTGTAATGAACCGCTCTTTTTGTTCCTTCCACGGTTGCGGAAACGTTTGTTCTTCCCGGTCAGTGGTCCAGTTTATAGCAATCTTCAATTTGTCAGCACGAAGTCCTGGAATCTTGATTGGTTCTGCTTCGAGGAACATGCCGCTATCTGGAATAACCTCAATTTTTGATCCATCGCAGCCTCGGCGAATGAGTTCATTTTTTGTCCCCGTGTTCCGTACTGAGAAGAGAGTTGCTTTTTCGACTGTTTTCCTTAGGTGCTCATTTAACTCTGACGGGAAATCGTTCCTATCATATTCAAATCGGTTGTAACCAATGCCATGTACCACAAACGGGATTTGAATTTTATCGAGTAAGGTCTTATCGATATTGAACTGCCATCCTGATTTACTGTTGTCCTGGGGGCGGAAAAAGATAAGCCCGCCTCCACCCAGCAGGAGAAGATCGGCCTGCTCATTCATTTCCGCAATGAGAGCATCAGTAAACTCGGTTGTCTGGCAATTGATATATTTGAATTCAATTTCATACGGCGCCACGGCTCGCACATGTTCAGCAATCGAGCGCTGGATGACACTGTCCCCAAAATTTCCCGCCCACGCACCGACATGCCATATGATCTTCTTCTGGTTTTTTTTGGTTGGTAAAACAGGTTTTTGCGTTTGCTGAAAATTGGGTGAAGAATTGTTTAATCGTGATTGGGGAAGCGTTGAATATTTAAAGCACTGTTTGCAGATTTCGGGCATGCCTTCCTTGTTTTTTGTACTCAGATTTCTGCGCATGGTTTGGAGGAAGCCGGAAAGATAGAGGTCCCGTAGGTGCGTTGTATGCACATTCCCGAGATGGAGTCTGCCATTTACGTCTCTACAGCATGCGGTGACGTCACCATTGAAGTATACGCCCATGGTTGTCCAGGGATATTTGCATTCGTAAAAGTAGTCTTCTTCAACAACGCCTGCCTGCGAAGGCAGTTTTTTCAAGGCATACTGATGGGTGATCCTGCATGTATCGGCTCTTGATTGCCAATACTTCAGAAATGGCGCATGCTGACTTTCATTCTCAGGTGTTCCAATCATTTGCAAGTGAATAGCAGGAGGCCTGCTGTTCTTCTGTTTTTTCATTTCTATAAAATGGAGAATCACGGCATTTACGTCATGAATACTTTTTTCACTTGGCCGGAATTTTTTATAGATATGGTCATCATCAAAACTATCCACTGAAAAAATGACCTCATCAACACCTGCTTCGATCAATTGGTTCATTTTTGTTTCATTGAGCAGGATGCCATTCGTATTCAGTCCTACCTGAAGCTTATGTTGTTTTGCGTAGATGGCAAATTCCATGACCTGCGGATGCATTAAGGCTTCACCCCATAAGGTGAATCTTATCCCAGGGATTCCCCAATCCATCAACTGATGAACAATACGTTTGAATGTCTCCTCGGACATGTACCCTTTTTCTCTTGTGCAATGGCTCAGCTCGCACATGCTGCATTGGATAGAGCAATGATTCGTAAGTTCCACTTGCAGGTAAGAGGGTTTCCGAGGATTTTCTACAGTATATTCATTTTGCATATGGTTTGTTTATTTAATCCCTTCAATGTACAGACTGCGATCATGCTGTGCCCATTCTCCCCGGAGCTGTTCAGTTTCCCAGTGAAATTGAGGGAAAGATGATTTTCCCCAATTACTTTGATAGATGCTGGTGAAGCCAGACTTCTTCATGTATTTTTCAATCGTTTCAAAATCAAACGCATTCTGATGTGCAAGCGCTTGTTCTCCAAATACATTCTTCTGGAGCGATTCAGAAAGAAAATCTTCACGAAGACACTCAAAGAGCGTGTAGTCAGGGGCTCGTTGCCTGCGTCTTTTGAAGAGATCAAAATCATTATTTGATCGAAGAAATTCACGGATGCTTTTTAGAACATCCGGAATCACTATTCTTAATACGCCGTTTTCTCGAAGAACACGAAAGCATTCATTCAAAAGCGGCTGAATGGCAAAAATTGAAATATGCTCGAAAAAATGGCTCGCATAGAGCGAATCAAAGGTATCATCCGAAAAGGGTAGGGATTGATCCTGATTCAGATTTGCGCACATATCTCCGTTGTTGGGATCCGCATCTATGGTAATCCATTCAATCCCTGGTTTTTTCCAGATGCTTCCGGGACCGAGATGCAGGTGCTTTGCTGTCAGCGTATTGCTTTCAAGCATAGTGTATCTTCCTTTGCGGCAAGCTCTTATTTGTAAAGAGCAGGCTCACAGGATGCAGAAATTTTCCGGTTCTTAACAAGAGGTGCACCAGCAGATGCTTGCACCGCATGCACTACATCAACAACAGAAATAAGTTCCATGCAATTTTTTACTTTACACCGCTGATCGTACTGCTGCTTAAAGCAGCCGAGACAGTCCAGAGAGGGTTCCAGAATATCGCCTCGTCCATATAAATAGAACTCATGTTTATTGAATATATTGTTAAGCAGAACCAAATGCTTCTTGAGGGCGATTGCGACGTGCATTGCCATGGTTACTTGAGAGACAATAACATCACAACTATTTACAATTCCGATAAAAGCGTTTAAGGATGGAGTGCGGCAATAAAGAGCTCCCGTTGCCTGTGAAAGCCTGATATTCTTTTCTTCTTCCTGTGGCCCTCCGAGCAAAATTGGTTTGTATCTCTGATCGTGCAGTAATCTGGCCAACATTTCCCAGTTTTTCTCCGGCCATAATCGCGTTGGCCATCGCGAACCACAGCCCGTGTTCAATCCAACGATTTTCTTTGAGGTATCGAACAAGGCCGCATCGTGTTTGGGAACTGAAAGGATGTATTCTTCTCCGGTGAAATCATACCCACAGAGAGAGAATATTTCTTCCATATAATTCCTGGTATTGGACTTGTTCAAATCATCGCGAAGACCGGTAAGCCATTTCTGTTTTTCGGCCTTATTGCTTATCGGGATGCATTTCCCAAAGTGATTCATTTTAAATCCGGTTTTTTGTCGTGCGGAAAGTCTCTCCGCGAGCGCTATTGCCTCGCGGTCTTTATCGAGATTGATAAGCCAGTCAAATTGCTGGCCTTCAAGCCAGACAATATTCTGCAGAGAAAAATCAAGAATGGTATCCACCCAGTCTTTGGGAACAATATCGGGCGAGTAGGTGAGCCAGGTTATTTCTGCATGGGGATACAGTTCCTTCAGTTTTCTCAGTAAAGGTGTTGTTCTGATGACATCACCAATTGCCCCAAGCTTGATGATCAGAATTCGTTCTCGCAGTTCATCAGCATGTCCGCAGGTCTCGCATACTTCGCCGGACAACTTATGGAATTTACAGGGGATATGTCCGCGATAAAATCTGCACGTGTCTCTTACCGGTATCATGAAAATATCCTTTTTTAATGGCGGACTAATTTGCAAGCGTCAAAACACTGTCACTCCAAGTCATTTTTTAAGTATTTTGCAATCTGAATGCCACTTCTGTGAAAGAAACGAGGCGCAGACAGCAGAAAAAAACCTGGCATGCATTCTCACAAGAAAAGGAGACGTTATTCGCCTCCTTTTCTTATTCTTACGCTACTCCTCCTTTATAAGGAATACCGCTTCAGTCCTACCTGAGATTCACAAGGGTCTGAAGCAGCATGTCGCTTGTGGCAATCATTTTTGAATTTGCCTCAAATCCTCGCTGTGCCGTGATCATTTTTACAAATTCATTGGCAAGGTCTACGTTGCTTAATTCCAGACTGTTCGATGCGATTTTGCCCAATCCAGACGTATTCGGAGCTCCAACAACCGGCTGGCCTGAATCATACGACTCTGCATACAGGTTCCTTCCCATTTTTGCCAGCTTTGCGGGTGCAATGAATTTTCCAAGCGCAAGCTGTCCTACTGACCGGGACTGGCCGTTTGTAAACACACCGGTGATGATTCCCTCCTGTCCCACCTGTATATTTTTGAGAGCTCCGGCGCCGTAGCCGTTTTGAGTTAGCTTTAAGACCGTAAAATCTGAATTGAACTGGGTTGTTCCGTCGAGCCCGGTGCCTCCTTCACCAATGCTTGTTCCATAGTTGAAGGTTATGGAGCCATCTGCAACGCCACCGCCCCAGACGAATGCTTTTGCCGCTTCATTGTCAGCAGTTAAAGCGCCGCTGGTGTTGAACGTAAGGTTCTGGCTTGCCGATTCTTGATACACCCCGGCAGCATTAGTATAAACATAATGTGCTGTCCATGTATTGGCAGCACTTTTCGCGAAATAAACATTTACCGGATGCGCACCTCCCTGGGAATCATACACAGTCATGGTTGTTGAATGATTATATTGAGCAGAGGATGGTGGCGTTGTTGTTCCTCCCACATAGGTCCAGGCTGCTGCTGCTGTCGATGCCGCATTCAGGTTCACCGCAATGGATCCAGTTGAAGACTGGGTCGCGGAACTTTGGAGCGCAGCAACCATGAGGCTTCCGATCGTACCGGTAATATTTCCCGAGGTATCGGCAAGATATCCCTGGAGGACCAGTCCGTCCGGATTGCCAATTCTTCCCAGCTTGTCGAGAACAAACTGTCCCGCACGGGTATAGTAGCGCGCGGCGCCATTATTGACCATGAAAAAACCGTCGCCATCAATTGCAAGATCGAGCCCGTTTGCGGTTGACTGAAAGGAACCCTGCGCCAGAGACGGAGTCACACTCATGATCTGGACACCGCGCCCTATCTGAGATGTTCCCCCTGCTCCGCCAAGCGACTGGCTCAGGACATCTCCGAATGACATACTGCTTCCCTTAAATCCAATGGTGTTCTGATTTGCGATATTATCGCCGATGACCGATAATGATGCTCCATTTGCAGACATGCCGCTTACCGCTGTGAACAATGAGGTTAACATACGACGCTCCTTCCTTAATTGGTGATGGCTTTAATATCAGAAAGCGAAACCATGCAGCCGTTGTTTAATACGAGATAGGTGACGTTATTCTGGAACGTGACGCCGAGCACCGCGCCTTCCATCAGCGTGGTTACGTCAACTGACTTCCCGGTTGCGTCGACTGCTTTCACCGTAAACGTGTACGAGCCGTTGGGCTGGGCTATGCCCTGGGCGTCGGTTCCATCCCAGCGGTAGGACACCGATCCTGCCTTCTGCTGTCCCAACGATACCTCACGCACCTTTTTTCCCGAAGCGTCGGTGATCGTTACGGTTACGTCTGCAGCATCTTCCGCCAGGGAACAATTGATGGAAGCCGTTCCGTTCAACGTTGTCTGATTCCCCGACGCGACAACAGTTTTACCAATGAGCCCGGCTGCCAGGGCGTTTTGCGAGTAATTTTGATTTGATGTCAGATTGGACAATGCGGTATTAATGTTTGTCAGCTGTTCTAATGAGCTGAATTGCGCCAATTGCGACGTAAAACCGGTGCTGTCAATCGGATTCAGCGGATTCTGGTTCTGGAGCTGCGCAATAAACAGCTTTAAAAAATCGTTTTTTCCCATCGAATCTGCAGAACCTGACGAGGTGGCTGCAGTTGTTCCGTTTGCCACGGTTGTGATATCCATATATCCTCCTCAAACAAAAAGGTTAATAATGCTTGTTCCTGATACATCAACGGCGGTTGTGCCACTGAGGTCCTGTTTCACCGATTTGTGCGCCTGATCCTGGGTCTGTTCCTCTGTTTCTCCGCTGTCAGCATGTCTCAACGAAACGGAGAATCCTCCGACATCCAATCCCTCGTTCGAGAGTGTGGTGACGATCTGCTGCATATTATTTTCAAGCAGATTTCGTGTTATCGGGTCTGCAACCTGGATCTGCGCATTCAGTGTGCCTCGGTCCAAACTAAGATTAATATTCAATTTCCCGAGCCCTTCAGGCTCCACGGACACGGCCAGCCGGTTTCCCTGCGAGGAAAAACGTGCCTTCATGTCTGCTGGATCCGATTCCTGCAAAGCACGCGCTGATTCAACGGCATGATTGAATTCAGGTTTCCTGATGGTTGAAAGATTTTTTTGATCAGCCTTAACTGATTGATGCATCAGGATAGGTTCACGATTCCCCTGACTGGCTGCATTCTGGTTTTCAGATTCCGATAATGAGGATTTCAGGGGTGCTATGACGAATGAATCCTGGTTTGAATCCTGGGGAGCGGTACTCGGGAAGGGATTATTCGATTGTTCGAAAAATACTGCCGTTTTCCTGTCTGGAAGAAGTTCTTCCAGAATTTCAGCTTGCTCCGGAAACAGTGGTGAAAAAACTTTTTCGGCAGGGAAAGTACTTTTAGGCAGAGAAGAAGCAGGGATGGTTGTTTTCGTGATGTTGTCAGAAATCGGTTTAGTCCTCGGAAGGGACATGGAGGAAACAAGGATGGCCGTCTTCGCGGTGCTGTCAGGAACCGGTTCAGCCTTTGAAGGGGGCATGGAGGAACCAGGAATCGGCATCTTCGTGGTGCTGTCAGGAACCGGTTCAGCCTTTGAAGGGGGCATGGAGGAACCAGGAATCGGCATCTTCGTGGTGCTGTCAGGAACCGGTTCGGCCTTTGGAAGGGACATGGAGGAAACAGGAATAGCCATCTTTGCTGTGCTATCAGGAACCGGTTCCGGCGTGAGAGGTTCCATTTCCAGAGAAAGATTCTTTAATTCTGATTTACTAACAAAGCTTGAAATTATGGCCAGACCTTCCCGTTGTTTTGCAGAAAGAACAAAAGGTTCATTTTCTGATACAGCTGGTTGCTGAAATACTGTTTGTTGGACAGTAGAAAAGAATTCCAAAAAAGTATTTTTTGTGCTCGTTTGCCCTTTGATAAATTCAGGTTGGAGTACCTCGTTTCCCTGGTTTGCAGTTTGTTTTGGGAAAACGGATGGGAAATACAAAAAAGACGGAATGTTGACGTCATCAGGATAGTGACCAATTTTTTTCGTGTCTGGAATGTTATCGACTTCATTTAATTCGGGCTGATTTGTATAAGTAGCATCGTGAGAAGATTCAGATATGACTTTTTTGTTCTGTGTCAGCTGTTTTTCCTTCTGCAGCAGAACAGTGGATTCGCTCGGAGATGCAGTTTTTTGTTTGTTGCTTTTGTTGGAGTCAGCGGTCTGTTTGCAGAGAGTTTCTCCAGAATTATGTTTTTGAGGAGAGACTTCGTTCTGATCCGTCAAGAATGCGTTAAAACCCGTGTCTGTCCTGTCAGGCTCGTTTTTATGCGAAAATGCAATTGAGGCAGCTGTCGAATTGTTTATGCATGGTTCCAGAAGAATTGCCATAATGTCTGTCATTAAGCAAGGGGTATGCCACACGACGGGAAGGGAGTAAGTTATTGGTTTTGATAACTTATTCAGATTAAGCCTCAATACAAGGAAAAAGAAAAAAGTTCTGCATAAGGAAAAATTTTCCTGAATGAGGACTGTTCTCTTTAAAATATTCATAAATGATATACCGTTCGGCAAAAATTTTTTTTTTGTGCTATAATACAATTGCAAAAATTTTTTTGGGACCTAAGTCCTTAAAAACAATGAAAAAAATCTTAATAATTGATGATGAACCGAACATTATAGAGATAATTCATTTTTTTATAAGTGAACTTGGTTACTCTTCTGATCGCGCTCACAGCGGTGAATCCGCGCTTGAGAAAATCAAACAGACGGATTACTGGGCGATTATGTGCGACCTGCAAATGCCGGGTTTGAACGGCATGCAGATTTATGATCATGTCAATGAAATTCAGCAAGAACTTTCTCAAAAATTCATTCTGCTGACCGGTTCTCTGCTCGATGAGTCCATGGAAACCAAGGCAACAAACCAAAACATTAAAGTTTTGATGAAACCCTTCCATTTCGAAAATGTTAAAAAAATATTTTCCGATCTCGAAACCGCAACTGTTCATTAAGGTATCCTTTTTTAATCCCTGCGACATGAATCCCCGGCTTTCTGCCCGGAGGGCTTACCTGAAAAGAAGTCAAAACATTGACGTCTTCATTAGTGCTTGCCGCCCGCTTCTCTTCGTGATGAAATAAGCATAAGATACTGAATAGTAATTGTTTTTTGATTAATAAAAACTTTTTTATTACTGGCAATGATATTGCAATAAACCCGATCGTCATTGTAGTAAATAATTTGAAGGTACAAAAGGAGCCGGTTTATTTTTCCCCGGGCTGATAAAAACATGAAAAAAGTACTGGTTATTGATGATGAACCAAATATTACCGAAATTATCAATTTCTTTGCCAATCGGCTGGGATATAGTTCTGATGCAAGCCATAACGGTGAATCAGCCCTCGAAAAAGTAAAGGACGAAAAATACTGTGCGGTTATGTGTGATCTTCAGCTGCCTGGTATAACCGGACTCGAAATTTACGACCGAATAAAGGAACTGAATAAAGAGCTTGCTCGAAAATTTATTCTGTTGACCGGGTCGCTGCTTGACGAACGCACGGAGGCAAGTGTGGTTCAGCAGGACATCAAGGTGCTCCAAAAACCCTTTTACTTTGAAGGCATGAAAAAATTGTTAGCAGAGCTGGAGGTATGACCAGGTAATTTCTCAACAATGTTCGCATCCGGTTTTACCTGTTCTGCAGGATATCAGATCGCAAAGATCTGAGACAGGAGGGTATATGCCGATCGAGCCAACAAGAAGAATAATCGAGGTGCCGGTTATCAAGAAAGATGACCGAGTTCACGATTCACCTTTGAAAAAACAAAAGCAGCAGAAAAAAGATCCGGAAGAGGAACAGAGCACGACGATAGTCGACATTAAAATTTAACGGTGACCTATGATCGGAAAAGGGAAAAGAAATTTTTTTGACAACAAGACCATAGCCCTGCATGCCCAGGATATCAAGGAAATTTCCGACACCATTTTCACGCGCGTCGAAAATAAATTCAACGCTCTCGGCGAACGCGAGCAATCAATCGACAGAAAGATTGACCAGCTCGAACAATTGATTCGGAAGGCGGTGCAAGCGACTGCCCGAGAGAGTGACGAACGAAAGCAGAAAGCGCTTGCTCTTGAAAAGGCTGAGGCATACCTGGACGCGCAAGAAGCATCCCTGAAGGATATGTTTCGGGCTCTGGAAGAGCGCGCTGCCCATCATGCACAGGAATGGGAGCGAAGGAAAACCGAGCTCGCAAAGCTGGAAACATCATTGAACAATAAAATTGCGTATCTCGAACGGTTAATGAAGAAAACCGAAGTGACTGAAACGCAGGCGACTGGAGTCAGCCGGCAGCATGAAATTGTTTCTCTCAGTCGTCGTGGACTGAATTCCGGTGAGATAGCAAATACGCTTGCAATTCCTGTTGGTGAAGTCGAGCTTATTCTTGGATTTCATCTGCAACCCGCATAAAAGGAAAAAATTGCCCGGAAGGAAATTTTTTTCCATCCTTCAGGCATTCATATATCAGAACGGTTGGGAATTACCTGCATTTCCATGAGATATCCTGTTTTTTCAGGCAGCAGCGAATGGCACATGAATTGCTTCAATCGAGGGCGAAATGTATAAAGGTATTTACATAGCAGCTTCCGGGGCGGTTTTGAAACAGACGCAACTTGAAGTATTGTCGCAGAATCTCGCGAACGCGAATACCATTGGCTACAAGAAGGACGGTATTTCATTTAAGCAATACCTTCTCCCTGATGAAGCCACCGGTGGGATGCCTGACGGACGCTCCATGACTTCTTTTAGTGAGAATAAAACGGATTTTACGAATGGCGTTATCAACAAAACGGCGAATCAGCTTGATATTGCCCTGGAAGGGAATGGTTTTATCGTCCTGGAAGGAAATAAGTATACTCGACGAGGCGATCTCAAACGGAGTACCGACGGATATCTAACCTCGTTTAACGGCACCAAAATTCTGGGCAAAAAAGGACCTATTAAAGTTCCCGATGGAAAACTCCTGATTGATAACAAAGGCGAGATCAGCATAAACAATGAGATCATTGATACGATCAAGATTGTGGATTTTAAGAAAAAGAAAGAATTGGCAAAAGCAGGAGACGGGATTTTCATGACAAACGAAAAAACCATTCCCGCGGACGCAAGTGTCCGTCAGGGATTTATCGAATCATCAAACGTCGAACCGGTACGGGAAATGGTTCGTATGATCGAAACGCTTCGTGATTTTCAGACCTATCAAAAAGCGATTCAAACCTTTGACGAAACCACGGCAGTTGTCATTACCCAGATTGGGAGGCTCTAAATGCTCAGATCATTATTCATTGCGGCAACCGGCATGGAGGCGCAACGACTCAACGTCGATGTTATTGCAAACAATCTTGCGAACGTCAATACGGTGGGATTCAAAAAAAGCCGCGCTGATTTTCAGGATCTTGTGTATCAGACCATTCGAACGCCGGGTGCAACCTCCGCAGAAGGGTTGCAAATACCGTCCGGTATACAGGTCGGGCTTGGGGTCAAACCGGTCGCGGTAACAAAAATCTTTGACCAGGGAGATTTCGTCCATACAGGCAATACACTTGATGTGGTGATTGAAGGAAATGGATTCTTCCAGATTTCAATGCCGGACGGGACGATTGCGTACTCCCGGGCAGGCGCGTTCAAACTTGACAATACGGGAAAGATCGTGAATTCCGACGGGTACCCGCTTGAGCCGGCGATTACGCTCCCCGCAAATACCGTAAGCACAACCATCGGAACTGACGGAAAAATTACCGTGCTTCAAGCGGGAAGCACAACCCCGACGGAAATCGGACAGATACAGCTAGCACGCTTTATTAATCCTGGCGGTCTCAGTGCGCTCGGGAAAAATCTATTTTCGCCCTCCGCAGCATCGGGTGATCCGACGACCGGAAATCCAGGGATTGATGGACTTGGCACTGTTGCACAGGGATTTACCGAGCTGAGTAATGTGAATGTTGTCGAGGAAATGGTGAATATGATTATCAGCCAGCGGGCCTATGAAATGAATTCCAAGGCAGTTCAGGCTTCGGATGAAATGCAGCAGGTAACCAACAGTCTGAAGAAATAACGGAGTCCGTTTATTATGAAAAAAAGTGTTGGTATGAGCATAGGAGTCATTCTGCTGACGGTTTTTTCTTTTGCGAATGCAGGGACGGGAAATCTGGAAAGCCTTCTGAAGGCGCATTTGGATGAACGATATCCCTGGGCTGCGATGGAAATCCATGACATCCGTTTGAATGCAGAAAAACCAGCAGGTGATCCCTCCTCGATTGTTGTCGAGCAAGGACCTCCGGGCAGAACCATTTTTGCGTTGCGTTACCCGAAAGGGAAAAAGATCATTGCAACGGCCCAGGTAAAAGTGTTTGATTCCGTGATTTTGAGCCGGAGGCCGTTCAGCAAAAATACGGTTGTTCGCAAAGGCGACGTTTATACCACACTTATGGAAACCGGGAAAATAACAAAAGGGGCATTCAGCAGTGAGGACGATATTCTTGGCAAAACGCTGACAAGAGGTATTGGAGCCAATGTCGTCATCACGGACGTCATGGTATCCGGGGTTACGCAGGTCAAAAAGGGACAAAAAGTCCTGATCGTTGTTGATGCGCCGGGATTTACGATCAAGGCTGCAGGTGAACTGCAGCAGAACTGCGCGATCGGGGAGCAGGCAAAAGTGATGAATCTTCTTTCCCGCAAGATCGTTGCCGGTGTTCTTATTAACGAGCAAACCGTACGGGTGGGACTATGATGAAACCATTCAACGCAGAATTCTATTTTTCCCGTCTTCTACAATCAGGAGTGATTCTGATCGTCCTGCTCGTCTTTCCCGCCTGCATGGTGCACAGACTGCCTCCGGAACCGCCCAAATATGTGTATCAGATGGAAAAAAACGACCGTTCCTCCAACTCGCTCTGGAACGACCGCGCCGGATTGTTTGAAAATGTCCAGGCACGCAGGGTAAACGATCTTGTAACAATCAAAGTGTCTGAAACTATTTCCGGCTCTGGTACGGCAGATACAGCGTCCTCTCGAGCATCTTCCCTTGATGTCGGGGTTGATTCGGTGTTCGGACTTCCGCTGAATTTTAATAAAACCAATATGTGGGGAAATGCAAATACATTTATTCCGGCTGCGAAAGGTTCTGCAAAATCAGAATTTGCAGGCGATGGCAGCACGAAGCGGGCCGGGACATTGACCGGTACAATTACCGCCAAGGTCGTGGAAGTTCTTCCCAATGGAAATCTGGTGCTGCAGGCGAGGAAGGAAATAACCATTAACAATGAAAAGCAAATCCTTGTCTTGCGGGGAATGATCCGGCCGGAAGATATAGCCCTGGATAACACGATTGCAAGCAGCAAGGTTGCAGATGCTGAAGTCTATTTTGTGGGAGATGGGATTATTCAGGACAAACAGCGGCCTGGATGGCTCGTACGCCTTCTTGATAATGTCTGGCCGTTCTGAGGATGTATCATGTTGAAAACGCATACGGCGAAAAAGAGAAACGCGAGAATAGGGATTACAGCCTTGCCTGGGATCATGCTGCTGATATTCTTGTTTCCCGCCGGTGCGAGCGCCGAACGTATAAAGAATATCGCGAATTTTGAAGGCGTGAGGACCAATCAGCTGATCGGGTATGGTCTGGTCGCGGGACTGCCGGGCACCGGAGATACGGGGCTCGCGACTGTCCAGGCAATTACGAACATGATCCAGCGAATGGGTCTTACGGTAAATTCAAATGATATAAAATCGAAAGATATTGCGGCAGTCATGGTGACTGCCACACTTCCGCCTTTTCCGAAACCGGGAATCAGGGTGGATGTGCTTGTCTCTGCTCTGGGGGATGCAAAAAGCCTTCAGGGTGGAACGCTGCTTCTTGCCCCCCTCAAGGGTCCTGATGGCAAAGTGTATGCTCTTGCCCAGGGCCCTGTCTCTATCGGAGGATTTCTTGGCGGAAGCGGAGGAACCAGCACGCAGAAAAATCATCCCACGACCGGAACCATTCCCGGCGGTGCCACGGTTGAACTGGAGCCTCGTTTCAAGCTTGGAGATGGGAATGCAATACGGCTTTTTTTAACCAGGCCGGATTTTACCACAGCCAATTTTGTCAGCCAAAAAATTAATGATGCCCTCGGATTTCAGGCTGCGTCCACAGTTGATCCTGCCACGATACGAATTTTGATTCCGCCCAAGTATCAGAACAGGGTTGTGGAGATGATCGCGCTTGTAGAGGGACTCGATGTCCTGGTGGATGCCCCGGCGCGCATTGTGATCAATGAAAGAACGGGTACGGTTGTTGTGGGCGAGCAAGTGACGATCTCACCGGTCGCGATTGCCCACGGGAGTCTTACGGTTGAAATAAAGACAGATTATCTGGTGTCGCAGCCGCTTCCTTTTGCGCCGAAACAAGCGGAAACCGTTGTCGTGCCGCAAAAAGAAGTAACCGTCAAAGAACAAAAAGCATCCCTGATGCAGGTATCGGGCGTTACGCTGAGCGAGATCGTGCGAGGTCTAAATGCGCTTGGTGTTACTCCGCGGGATCTGATTTCTATTCTGCATGCGCTCAAGGCATCGGGTGCGCTCCGGGGTGAATTGGAAATTATATGAAGATTCCAGGTCCTGTTCAAGAACCGACAGCCGCGGTTGCATCCCTGGAACAACTCAAGGGAAGGACAGATCCTGCTGCTGTTAAAGCAGTTGCCCAGGAGATGGAAGCGTTGTTTGCCTTGGAGCTTCTGAAAGCCATGCGAGCCACGACAGGACCTATGGCCGGAAAAGGGCTGGGCGCCGATATGTATGGAAGCATGTTTGACATGGAATTATCGAAACTCATTGCCAAACGCGGCTTGGGTCTGCAGGATATGATGACAAAAAGTATCAACCGAAAATTATCGTCCGAACAAAATGGCGTATCTGCTCCTGTATCATTGGAAAATTTGACTTCCTCAAAAAAATCACAGCCGCTGCCTGTGCAGGGAGGGAAAATCAGCTCCCCCTACGGGATGAGAAACGACCCGTTTACCGGAAATCCAGCCTTTCATCAAGGGCTGGATGTGACCGCACCTGAAGGGAGTGAGATCAAACCTTTGAAACAGGGAACAGTTAAATTCAGCGGAAAACAAAAAGGATATGGAAATATCGTTGTGGTGGATCATGGCGGCGGTTTTGTAAGCAAATATGCACATAATCAAAAAAATATGGTCAAAACCGGGGATACCGTAACGAACAATACCGTTATTGCCCATGTGGGAGCCACCGGCAGATCCACCGGGCCCCATACCCATGTTGAAATTCAGTACAGGAATAAAAGTATTGATCCAGCGCTGATTTTTGCAAAAAAGAGCTAAAGATCCAAACTCATTTGCCGATAAGGGAGACAGGGGAAATAATCGCAGTATGAGACGAGGAGGGATAGTATGAAAATTTATGGAAATATGCCGAATGGACAGGAAATCAACAGGATAGCCCAGAACAATGGGAATCCGGAGCCGGTGGAAAAACCGGTTTCTGCGCCTGCAAAAATCCAATCAGATACGATTAATATTTCAGACAAAGGCAAAGAAGTTGCCGAACTGTTATCCTCGATCAACGAACTGCCTGAAGTCAGAGAGCAGAAAATTCAGGAGATTCAGCAGGCGCTTGCATCAGGCACCTATACGGTTGATCCCCGGAAAATAGCACAAAAAATGCTCAATGAACTATGAACATATCCAATCGCATAAAAGACATTCTGCATGAACAAATTCGGGCATATCGGATTCTGCTCGACGTGCTCCAGCGTGAGCGAGCATACCTGGTACAGCTGAATCCTGAGGGAGTTGAGACGCTGTCCAAGGAAAAGGACACCATTATACTGAAACTCCGGCTCCTGGAAGAAGAACGGATACGTCTCATTCGTGCATTTGCCTGCGAAACCGGAGCGCCCGGTGATCTGACGCTCCAGAAGCTGCAAGAGGTGACAGGAGACGATGCGTATGCTCAGCTGCGGTCACAGATGCTTTCACTGATTCAGGCGATTGCCGAATTCAATGAATTCAACAAAATCCTGATAGAAAAATCCGCTGCCTTTGTGCGCAGAACCCTGGGTTTTCTCGGGACGCTGGGAGCGTCTCAGGGAAAAGCCGGAGGCGCTTTTTCGATGGAGGCATAAGTGTCTCTTTTCCAATTATTCAATATCGGGGTTACGTCCTTGTACGCAAGCCAGGCGGGTTTAAGCGTCGTAAGCAACAACATCGCGAATGCAAATACACCCGGCTACAACAAACAGGATGTTATCCTTGAAATTCTTTCTCCGCTTGACATCGGGAGCGGATATATGGGTATGGGCGTTACCGTTGCAGGCATCAAGAGTACGTCCGACCGGTTCATTCAGGCCCAGCTGTATTATCAGCAGCAGAACATGGGCCGATCATCCGCCCTCGAACAGAGCCTGAGCCAAATCGAGCAGATTTTTAACGAAGCGAAAGAAGCAGGACTTTCATCGCCTATAGCGAATTTTTTTGATGCGTGGAATGATGTGGCAACTGATCCTACCTCACAGGCTGCTCGCAATGTTCTGCTCCAGAACGCAGATGTTCTTGTCCTGGCAGCCCAGCGGATGGAAAACAGGATCAACCAGACAATCAATGAATCACGGATCGGCATTGATGATGCGGTCGATCAGATTAATACTATTGCAGATGATATTGCCCGATTAAACGAACTTATTGTTATAGCGGAGGCAGGACAGGGCGAACGGGCGAATGATTTTCGGAACCAGCGCGACGAGTACTTGAATACTCTTTCGGCTCTCATTGAAAACACGTGGCATGAGGACGTGGACGGTTCAATTACGATTGCGATCGGAATGAGAAACCTTGTTGCAGGAACTTCCACCAACACACTTTCAACCACCATTGACACGTCAGGGAACAAAAATCTCTTTCTTGACGGCATTAACATTACATCCCATGTCACGATGGGAAAGGTCAGCGGTCTCCTTTCGGCGGGAAGCGAGATACAGACCGGTTCGCTTGCCGGCTTGCGAAAATTAATTGCATCCGTAACCAAGGAAATCAATCTGCTCCATGAACAGGGATATGGGCTCGACGGGACTACCGGAAACAGCTTTTTCTCATCGCTGCAGGTATCCACAAAAAACCTTTCAGCAAGCGCAAGCATCACGGGGTCTATCACCGATATAACGCAGGTGAATCTCGATGAATATTCCGTCAGTTTCTCAGCAGGAAATTATTCGGTTACCGACAAGCAGACAGGAGCGGTTGCGATATCAGGAGCCTATGTATCCGGTAACCCGATCAATTTCAACGGCATTCAGATTACGATTACCGGAGCGGTCACAGCAGCCGATACGTTTGAGGTAAGCCCGCTGACTGACGCGATAAAGAATTTCAATGTTGCACTTTCCGACGCCAATAAGGTTGCCGCTGCATCAGCGGCTGGTGATCTGCCTGGAGACAATAGCATGGCTCTCCAAATTGCAGCGATCACGGACACGGCGATCTCCAATCTCAGCAGTAGTACGTTTACGGAATTTTACCAGGGGCTTGTGACTACCGTGGGTTCTCTGAGTCGTGCTGCTGCCGATAGCAGTACGTTCGATGAAAATCTTCTCGCGGAGATTAAGACCAGACGGGACAGCGCATCCGGTGTATCCCTTGACGAGGAGGCTGCCAATCTCATTCGCTATCAGCGCGCGTATGAAGCAGGCGCGAAGATGATCCAGGTGGCGGATGAGCTTATTCAGGCGGTGTTAAATATATGAGAATAACGTCATTAATGCTGTATGATCAGCTTACCAAATCGCTTCGAAACAACCTTGATGAGTATGCCGCGCTCAATGAACGGGTCGCGACAGGAAAGAAAATCAACAAACCTTCAGAAAATGTGGTTGGTCTTACCCAGGCAATGGGATACCGGGTGAGCATTGGAACTAATGACCAGTATCAACGAAATATAGACGAGGTTTCATCACAGCTTGGCTACGTAGATACGGTATTAAGCGCGGTTTCGGCTGCAATCCAACAGGTCAAGAGCGATGCGGTTTCAGGCCAGAACGGAGCACTTGATGCCACCAATCAGGCAATCCTTGTCCAGAATACCACTCAACTGCGAGACCAGCTTCTGAACCTCGGAAACAGCGTGTTCCGGGGAAGGCATATCTTTTCCGGATTTCTAACGGACCAGAATGCGTTTAATGCCACAACGTACGCCTATCAGGGAGACGCTGGTAGTATAGAAGTTCAGATTGACAAGGGAGCGACTCTTCCGCTTAACGTTCCGGGAAGCACCGCCTTCAGTTATACGCTCAGCGCTCCTGATGTCATCCACCTCAGTGGTGGTCAGTATGTTCATTACACGCCCGGCGCAGGAACCACCGTTGCTGTTGAAATTCGGGATACGGATAACGTAACGGTTCTAGATTCATTCAGCTTCTCGAATGTGATTGAAATGACCGACACGCTCAGCACAGCAATAAGCGGAAGCAATGCACTGAGAGTGCAGGCACTCATCAAGCCTTTCGAGAAGATGATTCAGCAGGTCATGACGGTCCAATCAAACGTCGGATCATGGACGAACCGTTTGAATGCCCAGACAGGAATTCTGGAACAGAGCAATCTGGATATTAAGGATTCTCTTTCTAAGGTTGAAGCAGATGATATTACCCGAACGGTTCTTGTGCTTAAGCAACGGGAAACCATGATCGAGGCACTTCGTCAGTCGTCCGCCAAAGTTCTTTCCAATTCTCTTCTTGATTTTATCCGATAACGTAACGAGATCAGCATTGGCCCGCAAGGTCATAGGTTCATGACCGGACACAGGGATGGTGTGGCCCGTACCGAATATCCTTTGATGTACGAAAATACAGTACTGGATTCTAACGAGAGACCGCGGCTACTGATTTGCGGCGGGCAAGGGTTCCTGTTTTGATAAGTTTCTTCAAATGGTATATTCCAATCGCAATAACATGTCCATTTTTCAAAATGATCGGGGTGAGCATGCGGTTGGTAATAGGACGACCTTTTCGTGGCTCGCGGGTAAGATAGAACAAGATTTCATAATCAATGCTATCGGAACCGGTGATAATCTCTCGCTTGTAGGGATTTTGGACGTTTCCCATAATCCCTTCCACTGTTCTCTTCGACATACCGGTAAAGACATTTACGATCTTTTCATCGTTTGTTTCTGCAAGATAGGTAAGACGCTTAATTCTATCAGCCGGGATAGGCCTGTCGCCATAGGTAAAAGATTGTTTATCCTTTCTGGGAAGCGATTGCCGGACGGATTTCTGAAGAGTTTCTGAAGACTCTTCAACGACCGGAGGGACACTGTCCTCCTTCAGTACCATAGTTGAAGGCAGATGCGCCTGTGGAGCCTGGACCGGTTGTTCACGTACTTCAAGCGGTGCCGAAGGAGCCGGTTTCTTGTCCTCCGAAGACGAAGACGGTTTTGAAACCTGCATGGTTGCACAGCCGGTCACGACTGCTACCAGCAGGATACACAGAATGGTTCTCATGCAGTGCGCCTTTTGACAGTCTTTTTTTTGCTTTTTGCGGCTTCTACTGCGGCTGCAATCCGTTTTTTTGCCGCAATACGAACCCTTCTTTGGCGGGCACTTTCCCTGAATGCATTCACCGCGGTTGTCCATATACGACCCAGATAATTCTCAAATCCCATGGGTGATCGGGCAGCCTGGCTGGTTCGTGTCCTGGTATTCTCCCAATAATGAATAAGCGCCATATTGCTTGCAATGGTAAGCGTAATGGCAAGCGGATCTGCAACAAACACGAGTACCATGATCGCGAAGAAAACGACATTGTCCTGAGGCGCATTGATCATTCGCGCCACATATGCGATAGGACCGATATGTGATTCATAGGCAAGTCGTTTGACTTTGAGGTCATGAATGCGCGGCTCGATGACAGCAAGCCGATCCCTGATTTCAGCCTGCTCATCGCTGAATTCCCGAGAGAGCCGGATTTTATTGGTAATTGCCGATGAAGGAAGGTACACAATCTGGGCATTGATTTCTTCCATGCGTATTTTCTTTGATTTGTATTCATCCTCAAGGGTCTTGAGTTCAAGTGAAATAACATTGAATTCTTCGGATGTTTTCTGATATCCCTGGCTTAAAAATCCGAAGATGCCGACTGACGTGATAAACATCAGCGCCACGAGGAATGTTATCAGGAGGGATTTAAACAAGCGTGTCATCGGCCTCCAGTATTTGAACAGGTAGACCGCCACCCCGATTTTTCCCGCTTCCAGCGTTATTCCCATGATCATGGCGGGGATATAATTATACGCGAACATGCTCGCGATACCGAAAACGGAAAAATACGCTGCCGTGGCAATGAGGCTTATGGTCACGATAATGAGAAAAATAATATACATATATGTTCCTCCCGAAAATCGGTCATCAGGCAATAACTGTTTTTAATGCAGGCAGCTGCTGCCTCAATTGTTGATAATGCATTTTCCATACCACGACTTTTTTGCGAACATGAATCAAATAATTAGTTGATATTTCAATGGAATGGATATAGGATGCTTATCGGTATATTCATCAAAAAAATTTAGCCATTTTTACGATACGTATCAAATTGTCAAAAAAATGACATGCGTTTCAACGGCACTCTCTTGATTGTTTTACAATGATCTTAATGAAACATCTTGGCATATTTCTTTTCACGGTTCTTTGCACTGTTTTAAGCGTTGTTTTTTTAGACGCAGGAATCGCTCTTTTTTTCCAAAAGGCCGTGACCGCTTACTCTCCTGTTTCCCTTCAGATACCTGATCTGCTTTTTCCTTTTGTTTGCATCATTACGGTTTTTTCATGGGGTGCGTACCTCGTTTTACGGCATAGGGAAACATCAATGCTGCATGGACGTTTTTTTCTGGTAATCGCCTGGACCGTGCCAGCAGCGTTTTTTTTAAAATCAGCGCTCAAACAAGTGTTCGGGAGGGTTAC
Source organism: Nitrospirota bacterium (assembly GCA_041650055.1). GTDB lineage: Bacteria > Nitrospirota > UBA9217 > UBA9217 > UBA9217 > JBAZLV01. The sequence continues at coordinate 21,469 of JBAZLV010000001.1, forward strand.
GACTCGTTACTGGTTGTATCATCCGGATATTCAGGAATTCCGCTGGCTGCAGGGAGGCGAGAATTACAATGGTTTTCCTTCCGGTCATATGGCGGTATTTGCCGTGCTCATGTGTGCATTGTGGGAGTGGTATCCTCATTTCCGGGCACTCTCTCTTGTTTTTTTGCTGCTGCTTGGGTTTGCTCTTCTTGCAACGGATTATCATTTTTTAAGCGATGTGATTGCAGGAGCATATCTGGGCATGATCACCCATATCATTGCTCGATCAATGATAAAATCGCTGGATCAAGCATCATGCTGAAATTTTCGTTTTAAAAATGTTTTGCTTGATACGGAAGGCAGGGAATCGTATAATCCGGTTCGGCGTTTTGTACAACAGACAGGCAGGAAGCAAGACAGGAATGCGCATACTCAAAAAATATATTTTCATCGGGCTCGGAATAGCCGCGTTCATCGTGCTTCTTATCGGTATCTGGGTTTTTTCCATTCTTTCCAATCTCCCTGACATAACCTATCTCAAACACTACCGGCCCGCTGCTGCAGCAGATGTTCTTGATCGGAATGGCAATCACCTTGTCAGCTATTATGATGGCACATTCCGGATATGGGTTCCGATTGCCAGCCTTCCTGAACGAGTCATTCATGCAGTGATCATTGCGGAAGATGATACGTTTTTCGGCCACAAAGGTATCAATTACAAGGCAGCCTGGAATGCGTTTAAGCATGATGTGCAAAAGCGAAAGTTTGCCCGGGGAGGCAGTACGATCACGCAGCAAATGATCAAGAATGTTGTTCTGAGCAGAGAAAAAACGATTACGCGAAAGCTGAGAGAATATGTTCTTGCACAAAAGGCGGAGGACCTTCTGACCAAACGGCAGATACTCCAGATTTATCTCAATGAAGTTGAATGGGGGGAACATATTTACGGCATTGAGGCGGCGAGCCGTTTTTATTTTGATAAACATGCGACGGAACTGACGGCTGCTGAAGCAGCGCTTCTTGCCGGCATGCTTCCCAATCCGCGTTATTACAACCCGTACAAGCGGATTAACAAGGCACGGGACCGGCAGGAACGGGTTTTGTTCAATATGCATCAGGCAAAACTGCTTACTGCGGAAGACTATACGGCTGCTCTTGCAGCTCCTTTAATTCTTCGCCATCAGAACGGAGGGACGTTATATGTCCCGAGCGCATCCCTTTCCAGAAACAGAGCGTGCTATCAGCAGGCGCTGGAGCAGGCGCTGCTCGGAATTTTAGGAGAGTATCCCCTGTACCGGGGAGGGAACACCATAAAGACCACACTGGATAAATCACTCCAGGAAGATATTGACCGGTTGGGGAACAGGAGTGAAACCGGCGCGACGAATGAGATTCTGGTTGTTAAAGAAGGAGATCAGATTCGTGCATTTGTCTGTGGAATGGGCAACGAACAGGCTGTTGGTACCTTGCTCGATTCACGCGGATTGCACGATCACCCCTATACTCTGAGCAGGATATCTTCTGCCTCAATCAGTCGAGAGCAGATTCTGATGCGAGGACAGGAAAAATCTGATTGAACAAGAGCATGATACGTTTTGAAATTATTCCATCTCTGGAGGATATATGCCGCGACGTGAGGACATTAAAAAAGTATTGATTATCGGTTCAGGACCCATTGTTATCGGACAGGCATGCGAGTTTGATTATTCAGGAACGCAGGCATGCAAGGCGCTCAGGAGCCTGGGATATGAAATCGTTTTAGTGAATTCAAATCCCGCCACCATAATGACCGACCCTGGCACGGCTGATGCGACTTACATCGAGCCATTGACCATCGATGTCCTCGAAAAAATTATTGACACGGAACGTCCGGATGCAGTCCTTCCGAATCTTGGAGGACAGACCGGATTAAATCTCACGGCTGAACTGAACCGCCGTGGCATTCTCGAAAAATACGGGGTGAAAATTATCGGCGTTCAGGCAGATGCTATCGAGCGCGGCGAAGACCGGATTGCGTTTAAAGAAACAATGAACAAACTCGGAATCCCGATGCCGCAAAGCGAACCCGCGTACTCGATTGAGCAAGCCGAAGAGATTGTGAGCAGGCTCGGATTCCCTGTGGTGGTTCGTCCTGCCTATACCATGGGTGGAACCGGAGGAGGCCTCGTGTACAATCTCGACGAACTCCGGATGGTCGCAAGCCGGGGACTTTCGGCAAGCCTGGTCGGTCAGATCCTGATCGAACAATCCGTTCTCGGATGGGAAGAACTTGAACTGGAAGTCGTCCGTGATGCAAAAAATCAGAAGATCACCGTTTGCTTTATTGAAAACGTGGATGCCATGGGGGTTCATACTGGAGACTCTTATTGCACTGCGCCTATGCTTACGATTTCGCAGCAATTACAGAAAAAACTACAGGACTACTCTTATTCAATTGTTGACGCGATCCAGGTGATTGGCGGTACCAACATTCAGTTCGCGCATAATCCTGAGACCGGAGAAGTGGTGGTTATTGAAATCAATCCGAGGACATCTCGCTCTTCCGCGCTTGCTTCCAAGGCAACCGGGTTTCCGATTGCCCGGGTATCATCCGTTCTTGCGGCCGGGCAGACGCTCGACGAACTGCCGTACTGGCGGGAGGGAACGCTCGAAAAGTACACGCCATGGGGCGATTACGTGGTTGTCAAGTTTGCACGATGGGCGTTTGAAAAATTTGTGGGCGTTGAAGATAAACTGGGAACCCAGATGCGGGCAGTCGGTGAAGTCATGAGCATCGGGAAGAATTATAAGGAGGCCTTCCAGAAAGCGATCCGATCGCTCGAGATCGGGCGTTCGGGGCTTGGTTTTGCAAAGGATTTCAATAAACGGTCTCTTGCAGAACTGATGGAAATGCTTTCCGAGCCGACCAGCGAACGTCAGTTCATCATGTATGAAGCACTCCGCAAAGGAGCTGATATCGATGAACTGCATAGAAAAACGCATATCAAACAATGGTTTATCCGTCAGATGAAGGAACTGGTGGAACTCGAGAAAAAAATTCTGCAGTACCAGGGAACGCATCTTTCTGATGAACTGCTGATCCAGGCAAAAAAGGATGGTTTTGCGGACAAGTATCTGAGTCAGTTGCTCGGTATTTCTGAAGCAGATATCCGGAAGCAGAGGAAAGCACTCGGTCTCCATCAGGCATGGAACGCTGTTCCGGTCAGCGGCGTTGAGAATGCGGCATATTATTATTCGACGTACAACGCGCCGGATGAAGTTCCAGTCAGCAAGCGAAAAAAGATCATGGTTATCGGCGGCGGGCCGAACCGGATTGGACAGGGAATCGAGTTCGATTATTGCTGCGTGCATGCGGCGTTTGCGCTCAAGGATATCGGATATGAAACAATCATGGTCAACTGCAATCCGGAAACGGTTTCCACTGACTACGACACTTCAGACAAACTGTACTTTGAACCGATCACGGTTGAAGATGTGCTCAGTATTTATGAAAAGGAAAAACCCGAAGGCGTGGTCGTGCAGTTTGGAGGACAGACGCCGCTTAATATTGCGCGTCAGCTTGCAGATGCCGGGGTTCGGATTATTGGGACAACGGTTGACGCGATTGACCTTGCAGAAGATCGCGGTCGCTTCCGTGAGATGATGGATACGCTTCGGATCCCGATGCCGGAAGCAGGAATGGCAAGCACGCTTGCTGAGGCGCACGCGGTTGCTGAAACAATCGGGTATCCGGTTATGGTCCGTCCATCCTATGTGCTCGGAGGCCGTGGAATGGAAATTGTGCATGATGAGGCAATGCTTTCTCATTATGTCGAGAAAGCAGTTGGTGTTACTCCCGAACAACCCATTCTGATCGACAAATTCCTCTCAAATGCGATTGAAGCGGAAGCCGATGCCATAGCGGATGGAAGAGATGCCTTTGTTCCTGCGGTCATGGAGCATATTGAGCTGGCGGGAATTCACTCGGGAGATTCCGCGTGCGTTATTCCGCCGATCAGCATTCCGGAAAAACATCTTGAAACCATCAGAACATATACCAGAACGATCGCGGTCGAATTGAACGTTGTCGGCCTTATGAACATGCAGTATGCCATTGCCGATGACGTCGTCTACGTTCTCGAGGCAAATCCGCGCGCTTCCCGTACAGTTCCGCTTGTCTCAAAAGTCTGTAATATTCCGATGGCCCGCCATGCAACCGAAGTGATGCTGGGAGCCGGATTGAAAAGCCTCAATCTTCATTCAAAAACGATTCCGCACTTCGGGGTCAAAGAATCGGTTTTTCCTTTCTCGATGTTTCCGGAAGTCGATCCGGTTCTGGGGCCTGAAATGCGCTCCACCGGCGAAGTGCTCGGGCTTGCAGACAGTTTCGGGGTGGCGTTCTTTAAAGCGCAGGAAGCCGCCTCGCAGTCGCTTCCAACACAGGGGACCGTCCTCATTACGGTTGCGGATGATGATAAGCGCACGGCACTTCAGGTGGCGCGACATTTTGAGAACCTCGGGTTCACGATTATGGCCACAAACGGAACGCATAAACTCCTGTTAAAAAATGGAGTGAAGTCGAGCCGAATTGATAAAATGCATGAAGGACGTCCGAATATTGTTGATGCAATCAAGAACAAGCAGATTCAGCTGGTTATCAATACGCCAGGCGGAAGACTGAGCCAGCATGATGATTCCTACATCCGGAAAGCGGCAATCAAATACAAGATTCCGTATATCACGACGATTGCAGCAGCGGTCGCGGCAGCCCGGGGAATTGAAGCGTTTCGAACCTATGGAAGCGGGGTTCGGTCGCTGCAAAAATATCATAGCGCAATTCGATAAGAATGGATGTGCTTGAGGAAATCAGGAGGCGGCGGAGCGATCTGCCGCCTTTTTCGTGACATATTAGAATTCTATATTCGGTCGGATAATAAACTGGTAGGTGTCGTTCCCGCTTGAAAGGGCGCCGGTGTATTTTTTTGATGATTCCCACAGAAAACCGAGGGCAATCGCAAATGCGATCTTTTTCCACGGCCATTTTTTATCAATGGTTATATAGTGCCTCATGGCGCTGAAGGTTCTTTGATCCAGATCAATGGTGTATTCAAATCCGCTGTTGTTCACGAGTGAAAATTCTTTTGGTTGATAATCCACCCTGCTTCGCCTGCATGAGACATACACCGTATCCATGATGTCAGGATTGCCGTGCAGTTTCGTACCTATCCGGAAACTCCAGTTCAGCTTCTTGACCGGCGATTTGCGATCCCCTTTTATCTTCCATTCGAATTCCCACCAGTCGTCTCGGATCAGTTTGTTTTCCTTGATGTGAAAATTACCGAAACTCACCAGATATCCGCTGTAACCAAGCCCTGTTACCTTTGACGTGCCTGGTATCGAGAAATTGGCAACATTACCCGCAAGGATCGAAAAGGCGTAGGGTTCTTCAAATCCTGCTGTGATGGATTTGATCCAGTTAAAACTGCCGGTCACCTGGGCGTCCTTGTAAAACTGCGGAGCATGAGACCGAATAACGGTTCCCAAATAGGGAAGGGGATTGATGCTTGCTTCTAAAACGATGAATTGGGGAATGAGCGCTGACCGGGTAAGAAGGGCTGCATAGAGTTCAGATTCGCTTCGTTCTCCCAGATGAGGGACTGGCTTGCTGGTGAGTGGAATAATAAACTCAAGATTCGTGTAATAAGCATCCGGCTCAAATTCGATCTCGAATTTTTGCAGAGGTTCTTCGGGAGGGGCTGCTTTCTGAGACTCTGCAGGCTGCTCCGGATGACTGCCAAAAGCAGATACCGGGATCAGATACAGGAAGATGGCAAGAAAGATCCGGAATACAACCCGATTATTCATTCCACGAGCGCTTCTTCGCGAAGTTTGACCGAGACGACCTTGGAGCATCCCGGTTCTTCCATCGTGATACCGTAAAGCGCATCCGCCATTTCCATAGTCCGTTTGTTATGGGTGATGGTGATAAATTGCGACCGGGTGCTCATTTCCCGAATGAGTCTTGTAAACCGGGTAACGTTCGCTTCATCAAGTGGGGCATCGACTTCATCAAGCATGCAGAACGGGCTGGGTTTGACAAGAAATGCAGCAAACAGCAGGGCTATCGCAGTCAGTGCGCGCTCACCGCCTGATAGGAGCGAGATTGCCTGGAATTTTTTCCCCCGCGGCTGGGCGATAATTTCAATGCCTGATTCGAGGATGTCGGATTCATCGAGCAGTACGAGCTCGGCTTTTCCGCCTTCGAAGAGAAGAGAGAACACCTCTTTGAATTTTTCCTGGATCGCATTATACGCTTCCGTGAAGAGCTCCTTTGTTTCTCCATCCAGTTTGGCGATGGTCGCTTTCAGATTCGCAATGGATTCATTAATGTCATTCTGCTGTGTTGAAAGAAGATCATATCGTTCTTTTAATTCATTGTATTCCTGGAGCGCATCGGTATTAATGGGTCCCATTTGATCGATTTTTTCCCGAAGTTCTTCCAACCGCCGCTTTGCTTCATCCACCGCGATCTCGAATTCACCAAGTTCTCGTACAACTGCATCAAGATCAGCATGATACGTGCTCCAGATCCGATCCTTGAGATGCTCGATGCTCATCCGAAGTTCTGTGCGTTTTACTTCTGACGCGGAAACCCGTTTCTGACAGGATTCAATATCATGCATGATTGCGCGAACCAGCTCCTCAGCAGCGGAGAGTGCTTTTGTTCTTTCGGCATGCGCCTCCTGTTTCGTAATATAGATTCCGCGCTCTGCTTCCAGGACGGTGATGTGCTCTTTAATTCTTATTTCTGATTCTGTAATGACGGATTCAAGTTCGATAAGTTTTGCTGCAATGGCAGCAAGTTCCATTTCTCTTTTTTGACGACGTTCAGTCATCTCAACTTCTGATTTGCTGAGACGTTCGCACGCTTGTCTTGTGGCACCCTGCTTTTCCTGGAGAACCGTAAGCGCCATTCTGATTTCGGTTATTTTCGCCCGTGCAGATTCAATTTTTTCCCGATGCTGTGCAAGGTCATTTTGCATGGCTTCAACGGTTGCCTGGGCGCTTGCGTGTCCTGTTTCGAGTCGGGAGAGCGCTTCCGTGGCCACCTTCATTTCTGCATGCAGTTCTTCGATGATCTTGATACGCTCAATCGATTCTTTTTCGAGAATAGCCGTGCGTTCTTCTGTGCGCGCTATTTCGTCCCTGATTGCGCTGCAATCTTTGTCTTTATTCACGCCTTCTATTTCCAGCGCATGAATCTGATCAGACAGCGTGGTTTCCCGTATTTTGTCGGTTTCAATGGCAGTTTCGAGCAGGGCCGACTCGGCTTCCAGCGTTGCGGTTTTGGTTTCGAGCTGGCCTACTTCCTGTTCCAGGTCCTTAATCTCGCGGCGTTTGGTAAGCAAGCCGCTTCCGCCGGCTTCGACCGTGCCTCCGGTGACTGCCCCCCAGGGGTCGACGATCTCACCGGCAAGTGTCACGATGGTTTTGTGCATTCCGTTTTTCTGCCAGAGCGCGACTGCCGTATCGATCGTATCCACGATCACTACATCGCCCAAAAGATATTGAGCAACATTGCTGCAGTGGTCCTTGCAGCGAACAAGGGTGAGCGCTGGCCCAATCACGCCGTCGTGGCCGTTTTTAACAAATGGCTCGGTTTTAATTTCACGAGGAGAGCGCGGGACGAACGTGCTTCTGCCGCCTTTTTCGGTTTTCAGATAATTAATGGCTTTCAGGGAATCCCGTTGGGAGTCCACAACGACATACTGGAGCCGGTCTCCGAGCACCGCTTCAATTGCAAGTTCGTATTGCGGCTCGGTCTCGATCATGTCGGCAACCAGCCCGTGAATGGTACCCACCCGTTCCTGTGCCGCGGTTTCTTTTTGGACGGACATGACCGTCTTGACGCCTTTTTGGTAGCCTTCGAGTTTTTGTTCCAATTCCAATAGGGAACGGAGTCGCGATCGTTGTCCGGCGAGGAGATTGCGAACATCCGCAAGACTCGTTTCCAGCGCCTTTTTCTTTGCGATCGTCTCTTCCAGGCGCGAAGATACTGTGGCGCGCTCATCAATGGCCGCTGTTCTTTGCTTGGCAATATCCGCTCGTTCCTGTTCTTGAATCGCCAGTCGAGATTGTAATTCGGAAAGTTTCCGGGCAAGCTCCTGCTTTTCCCTGAGGTCGCGGTTGTCCTGTTCCTTGATTTGAACGAGGCGGGATTCAAGGTTGGATATTTTTGTACGCTCAGCAGCCGATTCATTTATGGCATGGAAAATCCCCGCTCGTGTTTGTTCAAGCGACGTTTCTTTTTCCTTGAGCTGGTTGCTCAGAGAATCCATGACTGCGGTTTTCTGTTCGAGAAGCGTTTCCTGTTCTCGTATTGAGACGAAAAGCATCTGGAGCTCTTGTTCCTGACTTGCCTTCTGTTCTCTGATGTGCGCTGTTTCCTGTGCAAGATACTCCTGATCGGCAGTGTCCCGGTTTTGCTGTTCCTGGAGAGAGGCGATCTGGCTTTTTGATATTTCAACCCGGTGCTCTGCTCTGCCGAGTTCGGATTCGATTTCATGAATCCGGTTTTGAAGAATGGTTAGTTCCTGCTCTGCAGCGAGTGCATCTGCGCGTGATTCTTCGATGGAAGATTCAATCTTGCTGAGATTGGCATGATGTACCGTTACCTCGTCTTCCGCGTTTTTAAATTCCTCGTTGATCGTAGCCCATTCGCGGCCAAGGTTCGCATACTCAACTGAAGCAAGCCGGAAATCAAGATCCTTCATCTCCCCGCGGAGCTTCTGATATCGCTCCGCCTTTTTCGCCTGCCGGTCAAGCGAATTTACCTGCCGCTTTACTTCGGTAATAATGTCATTTATCCGGAGCTGATTCTGTTGGGTGGATTCAAGTTTGGAAAATGCTTCCTGACGGCGAGCCTTGTATTTCATCACGCCTGCAACTTCCTCGAAAAGGAACCTGCGGTCCTGAGGTTTTGAGGAAAGGATCTGATCAACGCGGCCCTGCTCGATAATGGCATGCGCTTTTGCACCGACTCCTGCATCCATCATCAAATCTCGAATATCCTTCAAACGACACGGAATTTTATTGATGAGGTATTCGCTTTCTCCTGAACGGTACAAACGGCGCGTGATCTCAATCTCGCTGTACTGGCCAAATTCCGAAAGCAAACCGCTTATATTGGTAAGCCGGAGGGTTACCTCTGCCATGCCGAGAGGTTTACGGCTTTCGCTTCCATTGAAAATGACATCTTCCATTTTATCGCCGCGGATGTGCTTGGCGCTTTGTTCGCCCAGGACCCAACGGATGGCATCAGAAATATTGCTCTTCCCGCATCCGTTCGGCCCGACCACGGCAGTAACGCCTGGTTGAAACGTGATCGTTGTTTTGTCCGAAAAGGATTTAAAACCAATCATTTCAAGTGTTTTTAATTGCATACTTCTCCTGAGAAAACCGCTCGTTGTTGTTTTTTGAATGAAGTTATTTGTTCAGATATGCAGGCCGTATATATCATAAACAGAGATTTTTGTAAAGGATAAAAATAACTAAATAAAGTATTTGCCTTGGAGGATAGCACAATATGTTGTGGTTTTCTAGATTTCTCGTTGTTCGAGCCGCTTAAGGCCTATTCTTAAAGGCAATAGAAAAACAAGGGCATTTATGAGCAGTACGGAGAGAAACGACACGACTATGAGCATATATCCTGTTGGTTGAATGGTAGTTCCAAGAACCCGGGCCATAAAGAGTTTATACACTGGCCAGGCTTCAAGCGTTACAACCATACCGACAAACAAGAGAGACAACAGCATATAAACAATTCCGCCAAAGCCCGTTGTAATCTTTGCAATGTTTTCGTGCTTAAATTGTGGGAATAGTGCTCCAAGCCCCACTCCCAATGCCGTAATGCCGAATGTCATGAGCCCGACAGTAACGATCCCGAGGTACATCATGAAAGGAGTTACCTTAAGCAGGGTATTCGAAAGAATAATCAGGATCTCAGCGAGAACAAGAAGCGGTACCAGGCTGCTCCAGAATTTCGCCCAGAGAAAATCTCGGAGAAGAAACGGAGCTGAACGGATAATCCAGAAGGCATCAGCTTCAAGGCTGACTGCAGGAAAGACAAATCGGACTGCAACTGCAGAAGTAACGAAGCCAACCATTCCCAGATTCAAAAATGATATGAGATTCTGGAGGAAAAAACTGGGCATGGCTGCCCGATCCAGCGGGAGAAGCTTGAAACTGTAAATATATACGACCATGAGTGCGCATATAAGAAAAAGCTGAGACCATTGTGACGCATCGCGGAAAAATAATTTTATATCTTTCAGAATGAGAGCGCCCATTTTTCCATGAAAGGGGCTTGCCAGAATTTTGAATACTCGGTCAGCCATTTTTGAGCGTGAAATGCTGGCCCGCTTTCCTTCCTGTGATTTGGACCAACCCTGGGAATATGTTTTCAGGCAGACCCATTCGTTGATAACAATACCAGCCAGAGCTGTACTCCAGAGCATCAGGAAATAAAATATCTCGTATCCCGAGCTTTTTCGAAGAAGGGGAGCAAGGATTTCCGCAGCCCAAAAACTCGGGAGAAGAGGGGATACCGGCGCCCGCATCGCGGTCAGATACTGAACCAAAGAAGGAAACGTATCCGGATCAACCAGTGCTTCCGGCTTGAGCATTCGAAACAGGATGTACAGGATGACAAAGAATAGAAGCCCGAACAAGATCATAATATCCCTGGTTCTCCGGGCGGGAAACGCGGTAACCAAGAGCATGGTGATTATGATTCCCATGGATGCAGGGATCATTAAAAAAGGGATTACGGTAAGTATAAGGCCTACATAATAGGCTGCTGTTGCCTGAAAAACAACCCCATAGGCGATAAAGACCGGCAGACCGTATACAATTGTCATCCAGGATGAATGCATCAGGGTTTCAATAAATTTGGCGCGATATAGTTTTTCCATGTGAATCGGGGCAGCAAGAAGAAGCGTGAGTTCTTCTGACAAGTAAAAAGTCGAAAGAGCCGTAATAATATTGCTGAACAGAAGAATGAAAAAGAAGGTAAGAAGAATCATGGAAAGAAGCCGTATGGCAAGAAGATCGCCGAGGCCTTCGATCGTATGAAAATAGGAAAGCACCTTGAACGATATGATGTACAGAAAAAACCAGAATCCGATCCCGAGCAAGCCGAGCGCCAGAGTCTTCAGCCGTTCGCCGGATGCAAAGCGGATGAGAAAATTTCGGAGCGCATGATATTGGGGAAAAAAAAGAAGCAGCACGGTCCTAGTATACAACAACAGGAAAATTTAATCGCGGGATTTTTTCAGGCGTTGAAAAGCGTTCTAGAAATTTAAGGAAGCTTATATTGAACTAATATTTGCCAAAAACATGGTCATATTATGTTCATCAGTTTCAAAAAGATTAAAAAAAACGACTTGCAATTTTCCACCACAAAGTTCATACTGTTGACATGAAAGTGGTGGAAAAAGACAAAGTGATCAGCGGTATGCTCAGGGATGAACTCAAGCGTTGTGAGGAGATGCTCGCAGGTCTGCAAAAGCATGTTGCCGTTCTTCCGAAAGGCGTCCTTAGCGAACGAAAAAAACGCTACAAGAAAAAATCCTATTTTTATTACACTCTGAAATATCGCAGCGGTCTGAAGGTCATCAATAAACACATTTCAAACGATGAAGTTCCCTCGCTCATCAAGAAACTTGAACAGAGAAGAAAGTACGAAAAAGAAATGCTGGCATATGGGAAAAGAATCAACTACCTTTCTAAAATCTTAAAATCCGGGAAAGAATAGAGCCGTGAAGATAACTATCTTGCATAAGAAAATTTATCCTGCTGATGTGCTGACGCTTTTTCAGGCCTTTCATGATACCGGATTCTTTCAGGATTCCATGCTGATCGGCAGCTGGGTCATGCCGCTGTATCGCGAGGCATTCAGCATACAGTATGCGCTGCGCACCATTGATATCGATTTTGCCGTTAGGTTCGTGACAGCTGACAGAGGCAGGAATGCCGACCTTGAAAGTATTATAACGGCACTGGGTTATCTCCCTGTCACGATGCAATCGGGCATTCGTAAATACTCTCGTGAGAATTTCACTATCGAATTCGTCGTAACGAGAAAAGGCGGCAGAGATGATGAGGTCATAGCGATTAAAAAATGGAATATCACTGCTGAGCCGCTTCCCTTTGTCGATATTCTCCTTGATTCTCCCTTTACCGCTGATTTTGGTGCATTTAATCTTAAAGCTCCCATTCCGGAAGCATACTTCATTCAGAAAATGGTCACTGCGCCCCGACGTCAGGATGAGAGCAAGAAAGATAAAGACCTTGAACAGTGTGCGGTCATAGCCGGTCATGTAGATTCCGAAAGACTGAAAACAGTCGTCCAGTCATTGAAACTCAGCCCAAAGAGTAAAGCAGCCTTGCGTGCTTCGTGTGAGGCAATTGATTTTCCACCACAGAAGCTTGGATTACGGTAGTTTTGTAGGGGAAAAAGCCAAATACAACTCTATGTCTTGGAGTGTGCGCTCATGTCCCTGGAGGCATGGCTCTTACGTCAGGCCAAGCAGGGCAATGATATTCGCAAGACCTTCCACAAGATTCTCGCTAATAGCGCGTGAATATTGGTAGGATGTCTGAGTATATGCCAAAAGAAAAATTACCAATAACCCAGGCGGTGCGCGTTTTGCGGACTGCAAGAGTGCATTTCACCGATCATCCGTATGCCTATGAAGAACACGGTGGCACTGCGGTATCTGCTCGCGAGCTTAATGTCGACGAACACAGCGTGATTAAGACGCTTATAATGGAAAACGAAAAAAAAGAACCTTTGATTGTCTTGATGCACGGTGATCTTCAGGTTTCGACCAAGGAACTCGCCCGTGTGATTGGGACAAAAACTATTACTCCTTGCACGCCTGAAACTGCCTTCAGGCATACCGGATATCTGGTTGGAGGAACTTCGCCATTCGGGACTCGAAAACCACTGCCCGTTTATATGGAAGAAACGATTCTTGCGCTTCCGCGCATCTATATTAACGGAGGCAGGAGAGGGTATCTCGTGGGCATGGACCCGAAGGATATTGTAAGGATTCTTAAACCCGTTATGCTCAGAGTAGGAATTCAGTCGTGATTACACTGTTTCATCCCCGCCCGTAAGCTTCAAGAAAATAGGTTCCAAACTGCTGTTTTCCATTCTTGCCATACGGCCAAGGTCTTCCACGCTGCCATCGGCAATGATGTTCCCCTGATTGATGATAGCGACCCGGGTGCACATCTGTTCCACGATCTCAAGCGTATGAGTGGACATGAAGATTGTCACACCCTTTGATGCGAGATCTTAAAAACATTTTTTACCAGTCGCGCTCCCCGCGGATCCAATCCTACCATTGGTTCATCGACTATGAGCACTTCCGGATCATGGAGCAACGCAGATGCCATGACGAGCCGTTGTTTCATACCATGGGAATACTGCGCGATCAGTTCAGCCTTCCAATCGGTCAAACCAAAAAGATCGAGTAATTCTTCAATGCGTTGGTGGGGATTTTTTTTCTCATACAGCCTGGCAATGAAATCCATGAATTCAAGAGCAGTAAGTTTCTCATAGAGAAACGGCCTGTCTGGAATGAAGCCGGTGATCTGTTTCGCCTTGAGCGGTTCTTTTTGAATATCATGACCGTTTATGAGAATCGTACCGTTCGTTGGCTGAAGCAATCCTGCCATCATCTTGATGGTCGTTGTTTTTCCTGCACCATTTGGGCCAAGGAATCCGAATATCTCTCCTCGACCGACGGCAAGGTTGATTGCATTGACAGCAATGAGATTGGCGTATTGTTTGGTGAGATTTATCAGTTTAATCATGAGGGATTAAGTGCAAAGTTCAAATAAAAAACCAAAATTCAAACTGCATCTTGTAGTTTTGACATTGATTTGAACTTTGGGCTTTGTCATTTGACATTTATTTGTACTCCAAAACTTCCACCTTTAATTTGCCAACCAATTTCATCATCTCGGTCTGTCGATCAAGATTCCCGGTTACAAATCGAATATGCGTTGCGTCTGCTGGAAATTGATTGAACGTGGGGTCAACAGCCACCCAGCCATTCATCCAGATTTCCGGCCACGCATGATAATAAAAACCATCCTCAAGATACACGATTCCTGCGACCATGCGGGTGGGAATTCCGGAAGCACGGGCCAGGGCAGTATACAGGACGGTGTGCTCGTTACAATCTCCCTGGCGCTGATTCAAAACCTCGAGAGCGCTGGGGATGCTGACGACCGGTTTTTTTATCAATGAGGCATAGACCCATTCATTCAGTTTTTTTGCTGCTTCGCGAGAATTGCGTTCTCCGGAAAGAATCTGCCTGGCTTGAAAAACGATTTTTTTATGGTCACTCTGAATGAGTGCATCCGGTTGGAGATATTCACGCAGTTCGTTTCCGCGATAAGGAAGCATGTATGAAGAAGGAGGATCCTTTACCGTGATTTGAATTATATTGTCTGCAAGTATTTGCTGATTTCCCCCGAGCTGAAAGCCGTTTAAGGGAACGCCCTTTAAATGAGCCTTCAAAAATGTCTTTTTCGAGGAATCCGGAATTTTGCTCGATGGAATCCTTGTAAGTGCAATGATGTCCACGACAGGTCCTTGCTTGTCCAGTTTTACTGCTTCCTGCGGGGTTTCCTGTAAAAGAACATATCCAAGCGGACTTTCTTCCTTAATTGTTTTTCCATCGGAGGTGATCCATGCTGTTGATGTCATCCCCTGAAAGGATTCGTTCAATTTGTAAACCGTTTGATCCTGATCTCCTATCTTGATCTGTTTTTTAGATTCAACAAAGACCTGGGTGTCTGCCATGCTCATGGTTGCCGGATTGAACAGGGGAAACCGGAATGTCCTGCCTGGCTCGAGCCCCAGAAGAACAAGCGCCGGCCTGATGTTCGGAGAAAGGTATGGCGATTCAGAAAGCCGGATATGTTCCTTGCGAATCTGACCGCCTGTTTCAATATCCAGGCTCAATTTTTTCCCGAGAACAACGCCCTTGACCTTTATGGATGTGGATTCGGATTGCATGGAAAAATCAAAATACTTGAGCAGAAAATTTTTTGTTGTATAGCTGTTGATAACGGTCTTTACCCGTTGAACTGAACCCATGACCAGAATATCCAGCACGGATTCTTCATATAAATGATATGTGTCGGCTTCAGGAATAATTTTTGTTGTTGCGTAGCCGATTTTTCTTCCCTGTTGATAAATCCCAAACCATTCTGTTCCCGAGGACACGCCTTCCTTTGCAATGACGTCCAGGGCAATAACCGTGGCAGGCCGTATATAGGCTCGATCAATGAGAAGTCCAAGCATAATAAGCCAAAACAGAAGAATCAATATGCCGGTGATTTTTTTGAGCATAAAGACATGGTAACCGCTCCTCTGGATATTGTCAATTCAGATTCTTCTTTTATCGGTTCTTAAAATTTTCAGGTATGCTATAGTTGAAAAAGCATGTGCACGGATATGAAAAAAGACGTTGTCGATATTTTTTCCAGCGCGCTTAAGGCGGTTGATCCTTTTTCTGCTGTCCGACAGGAATCCGGCCGCATTCTCAGGCTGTATCGTGAAGGCACATTCACGCGGCTCTTTGTTATTGCTGCGGGCAAAGCCGCTTTTCCCATGATGCGTGCGACGGTTCAGGAACTTGGCGATCATATTACATCCGGTATCGTTTTAACGAAATATGGTCACGCTCAATCAGGAATTTTTCCGGAGTCAATAACGATTGTTGAGGCAGGACACCCTGTCCCGGATGAGAACGGTTTGGCAGGGACGCGTAGGATTATCAGTCTTCTTGATTCCGCGGATGACCGAACACTGGTGCTCTGCCTGTTGTCCGGTGGAGCTTCGTCACTTCTTGTGGCGCCCCTGGAAGGAATAGCACTGAACGAAAAACAGAATATTACCCGACTGCTTCTTGCAGCGGGAGCTGACATCGGAGAAATAAATACCGTCCGGAAACATCTGTCACGAATCAAGGGAGGGAGATTTGCTGAACGGGCATATCCTGCGCAGACGGTATCGCTTATTATCTCAGACGTTATCGGTGATCGGCTCGATGTCATTGCTTCCGGGCCGACAGCGCCTGACCCGAGCATGTTTGCTGATGCTCGTGCTGTTCTGAAAAAATATGGTCTTGAAACAAAAACACCACAATCCATTCTGAATATAGTTCGGGCTGGAATGCAAGGCTCTATTTCAGAAACACCGAAACCAGGTCATGAACTGTTTATGCGAGTTCAGAATCAGATTATTGCAGGAAACCGCATGGCGACTGATGCGGCAGGAAAACGAGCATCAGAATTGGGCTATGAGGTCGTGAGTCTGGGAAACGAAATTCAGGGGCGAACCGCTGACATCGGCAGATTGTTTTCTGAAAATGCCTCTAAAGAGTATACGAGAATAAAGAGCACTCAAAGCCGGATCTGTTTGATCGGAGGCGGCGAAACCACAGTTCACGTCACGGGAACGGGGAAGGGCGGCAGAAATACTGAAATGGCGCTCATAGTTGCACAAGAGATTGCCGGAATTTCAGGTGTAACGTTTCTTTCCGCAGGAACTGACGGTACTGACGGCCCGACTGACGCTGCCGGTGCTATTGTCGATGGAGATACGATTAACCGGGGCAAGAACGCAGGTCTCGATTCTACCGCATATCTCCGCAATAATGATTCCTACACATTCTTTAAACAGATTGATGCATTGTTCGTAACCGGGCCGACTGGCACAAATGTGATGGACCTGTATCTTCTTCTCATCTGTAATTCTCCGCGCTGATTCCGGAAGAAACCGAATTTATCACCTATACTTGTTATGACCCGGAGTGAAGCGTATCATTCTATTCGTTTTATTTGCAAGAAATTGCACATTTTCGGGAGGAAAAGGAGACGGTTGTATGAAAAAAACAGCAATGTTGTTCATAATGATCAGTTCAATCATGGGTGCAGCATGTATGGATATTAACAAAGCGGTTAAAAGCGGAGACTTGAAGGACGTGGAAAGCGCGCTCGCCAGCGGTCAGGATGTTAATCAACGGGATGCAGAGGGCAATACACCACTTATCATTGCCGCAAAACATGGAGACGTTGAAATTATCAGGATACTGGTAAAAAAAGGTGCTGATATTAAGGCAAAAAATAAGGATGGTTACGATGCCCTATCCATTCTGGCGGGATACAGCATGGCAGATATCTCTGAAAAAACCAAAAAAGGATCACAGAAAAAATCTCTGGGAATTACAACCGCCGGGCATCTGAAAGCATCCGAATATCTGATCCATCAGGGTGCCGATATCAACACGAGAACGCCCGACGGAGACACCCCGCTCATTCTTGCAGCCGGCCTGAACAAAAAAGATATTGTTGAACTGCTTGCTTCAAAGCGCGCCGATGTGAATGCCGTAAACAATAAGGGGTATTCGGCGCTGATTGTAGCGGCAATGAGCGGGCATGAAGATAGTATCTGCCCCTTGATACAATATGGCGCAACATCAGCCATAAAAGATAAAACAGGAAGGACAGCTATTCAGTATGCAGAACAAAACGGGCATAGCAGAATTGTTCAGATGATACAAGAAGGATGCGTTGCCGGATCGGCCGTTGATGTGAAACAGAGTACGGATCATCTTACCAAACCGGTTGCAAAAAAGAATGCCAAGGCTCGACTGGTTGAAAAGGAAATAGAAGGTCTCCATGACCAGGATCCTGTGGTCAGGAGAGAATCTGCTCGACGGCTCGGAGAATTGAAAGACAGCCGTGCTGTTGCGCCCTTAATCGAAGCTCTTACGGATGAACATCCCTATGTGCGGAGAAGAGCAGCCGTTTCCTTGGGCAACTTACATGATTTCCGTGCAGTGGAACCTCTGTTGAAAGGCCTGCAGGACGATGATACCTTTGTTCAAAAATATGCAGCTGAATCCCTCGAAAAAATAACCGGGCAGTCATTTGGTTCTGATTCCCAAAAATGGCAGGAGTGGTGGGCGCAAAAAATCAGGCAGTAAGAGAGGCATTCACAACAATCTTTCGGGATGGTCTTTGACATGACCATCCTTTTTTATTTTCCCTGTTCCTTGGAGTCAAATTGCATGAGATACGAGAAGACGCTAGTACCGGTCAGGAAAGACCTGAGAGACTTAAAACCGGAAACAAATCACAATAGGAACACCGCCGATTATTCTGTTTCGTTGCGGCGGACCGCTTTGGCTCCATCCTTGATAAATACGCCGGTTGTCTTCAATATTAAATTGTTCAGAAGCAATGATGGAATCAACGGCAATTTGGCGCCATGGCTCAGGCAGATAATACGCAAGAATGGTAAAAAGTCCGATCCCGATAAGCCCAAACCGTAACATCTCTCCACTGTTCGGCCTTTTCCCAAGAAGAGGATTTAATTCATAATATCTGCTGTCAGAAAACATTGCCATACTTTGTGAATAGTCAATCGCAGCAAAAGCGGCGAGCGTAGCAACTTCCCGGGTAACTTTTTGGGCATGACTTATTTTTTCCCTGGGCGTTGACAAGTCTTTGGTTATGGAACGTTCTATCGTAACATTGAACGGCAATATTGTTACTTCGCCGGTGACCGTTGTATCTGCTGCGAAAAGAGGAAAAGCACCCCAGAGAAAAAGTATGCAGGCAATAAAGACTACTTCCATGCGCATATTCATAGCGCCTCCGAAAAGAGACCATGATTTAAGAATAGCCGGTTTTGTTTATGGTTATCTTTTCGGTTATTTGCGCTTTTTCTTTAGGGAAAAAGGCTATTTTTGATAACGGAAAGTTGCAGGTAATCTTCCTCCTGGGGGAGAAAGGATTGGATCTCTGTTGGGAAATACCGTATGCGTGGGCCCATCAAAAGAGTATTTTATTGAAGCCGATCTCTTTTAGGCCGTTTATTTGATTCAAGTATTTTTTTCCTTAGCCGGATCGATTGAGGAGTTATTTCCACTAGTTCGTCTTCTTTGATGAATTCGATCGCCTGTTCAAGCGAGAGCAGCCGTGGCGGAACGAGCCGGAGCGCCTCATCAGCGCCGGAAGCCCGCATGTTGGTTAATTTTTTTTCTTTCACGACATTGACATCGATATCATTTTCACGTGAATTTTCTCCTACGATCATCCCTTCATACACCGCGGTGCTCTCGGGAATAAAGAGTTCGCCCCGCGGCTGGAGATGGAAAAGGGCATAGGTTGTTGATTTCCCTGATCGATCAGCCACCAGAGCGCCGGTTGTGCGCTTTGCAATCGGACCTTGCCAGATATCGTAACCATCGAAGAGGTGATTCAAAAGACCGGTTCCTCGTGTGTCAGTAAGAAACTCTGAACGAAATCCAATAAGACCCCGAGCCGGGATCCTGAATTCCAGCCTGACCCTGCCATGGCCGTTATTGGTCATTTTTGTCATTCGGCCTTTCCGTGAACCGAGTTTCTGAGTGACAACGCCTATGAATTCCTCAGGGCAGTCGATGACCAGGATTTCCATAGGTTCATGAACTTCCGTGTTTACCAGCTTGGTTATCGTTTCCGGTTGGGATACCGATAGTTCATATCCCTCGCGCCGCATCATTTCGATCAGAATTGCAAGCTGAAGTTCACCGCGGCCCATTACCTTGAAGCTGTCCGTTGCTTCCTGCGGTTCCACTTTGATGGCGACATTGTACAGCAGTTCTTTTTCAAGCCGTTCTTTGAGATGACGGGAGGTGACAAATTTGCCCTCTTTCCCGGTGAACGGCGAATTATTGATTGAAAACAGCATTGAAATAGTCGGCTCATCAACGGCAATGCGAGGGAGCGGTTTTGGATTTTCAGGATCAGTAAGAGTATCTCCGATATTCACCCCTTCGACACCCGCTAATGCGACGATGTCGCCGATGGTTGCATGTTCGGTATCGACTCGCTTCAATCCCTGGAATTCATACAGGGAGGTTATCTTTGTCTTGATGACTTCGCCCATATGATTGACTACCGCAATTGGCTCGGCCATTCTCGCAGTTCCTGAAATAATCCGTCCAATGGCAAGCCTCCCGACATAATCGTTGTAATCGATATTCGCAACAAGCAATTGGAGCGGCGCTTGCTCTTCTCCGGAGGGGGCCGGGATTGTTTTAATAATCAAATCGAACAAGGGTTCGAGATCCCGGCCTTCGTCTTCCATCTTCAGTTTTGCAATCCCATCGCGGGCTACTGTGAACACAATGGGAAATTCGAGCTGTTGATCGGTCGCATCGAGATCAATAAACAGATCATACACTTCATTCATGACCTCGCTGATACGGGCATCAGGCCTGTCGATTTTATTAATTACCAGAATGGGGGGAAGGCCGAGCTCAAGTGCTTTCTTGAGCACAAAGCGGGTCTGGGGAAGCGGCCCTTCGGACGCGTCGACCAGCAGCAGTACGCCGTCTACCATTTTAAGCGTTCGTTCGACTTCTCCGCCGAAATCCGCATGTCCCGGCGTATCAACGATGTTTATTTTTACGCCCTGATAGGTGACTGCGGTATTTTTTGCCATGATGGTGATTCCGCGTTCACGTTCGAGGTCGATATTGTCCATGACGCGTTCCTGTACCCGTTCATTGGCACGGAACGTTCCGCTCTGGCGAAGCAGCGCGTCAACAAGCGTTGTTTTGCCATGATCGACATGGGCAATAATGGCGATATTTCGTAGATCTGTTCGTATCATAATAAGAGAAGCCTTTCCTTCAACGGATTCACACGCTATTTTCAGGGCTGGGCTTTATACCATGCGTGTAAGGTTCTTGTCAAATGGAATCATTTGAGTTGTATATGCTTTTTTACGGGACAAGAACGCAGGAGCCGGTTGTGCGACGGTCTTCGAGGTCTTTATGCGCCTGGGCGGCGTCTTTGAGTTGATATCGCTGGTTGATCTCGATTGTTACTTTTCCGGAACGAACAATATCGAATAGCTCATTCGCCGTTGCTACAAGATCCTGGCGGTTTTTGGTATAGGTGGCTAAGGTTGGACGGGTAAGGTACAGTGATCCTTTTTCTGCCAGCGCTTTTATATCAAACAGAGGAACTGGCCCAGAGGAAGTTCCAAAAAGGACCATGAGCCCGAACGGCCGGAGACATGAAAGCGATTCCATAAACGTATTTTTCCCGACAGAATCATAGACGACCAATACCCCAGAGTCGCCGGTGATCTCGCGCACCCGTTCAGAAAAATGTTCTGTTCGATAATTAATGCAATGATCTGCTCCGTGTTTTCGTGCAAGCTCACATTTTTCATCAGACCCGGCTGTTCCAATCACGGTTGCGCCGAGCGCTTTCAGCCATTGACACGCAATGAGGCCCACGCCTCCTGCTGCGGCATGAAAAAGAACCACATCACCCGGCTGCACTTTATACGTCCTTCGAATCAGATATTGAACGGTCATGCCTTTGAGCATTATAGCAGCCGCTTGATCGAACGAAATGTCGTCCGGCAGGATGCAAAGACGGTCCGCGGGTATATTCCTGACCTCGGCATAGGCGCCGAGCGGGCCTCCTCCGTACGCCACCCGGTCTCCGGGTTTTACCTGAGTGACGTCCGGTCCGATTTCTTCCACAATTCCAGATCCTTCAGCTCCGAGACCGGATGGCAATGAAAGGGGGTACAGGCCGCTTCTTTGATAAATATCCATGAAGTTGAGGCCGCATGCCTTCTGCCTGATGCGTGCTTCGCCTTGTTTGGGAGCGCCAAGCTGCACCGCTTCCCATTTGAGTACTTCTGGACCGCCGGTTTCATACAATCGGATCGCTTTTGGCATAACAGTTCCTCATTTCAGTTTTTTAGAAAAGTATAGATCATTTTTTATCTGAATGTGTTTCTGGACACCGGTTCCTCTGGACTCTGTCTATCAGTACTGTAGTGTAGGAAAAAACAAGCGGACAGTCAAGGCCAGAAACATTCTGATAGATACCTATATTATTATAAGCAGGTGTATATTGACAAGTTTTCATTCCCGGGGTATGGTATGCAACAGAGTAGTCTTCTTATCAGGAGGATATTATGCGATTATTTCGATTCTTTTTAATTTTTGTTTTGGTTTTTTTACCGGCGCTTGTTTTGGCGGATACGGTTGGTGATAAAATAAAACAGGATGTGAATACGATCCATCAGCAACAAAAGCAGGATATAAAGACTATCCATGAAAAACAGAAGTCCGACATCAAGACCATTCAGAAAAAGCAGAAACGGGATGCCGAAGTTATTCATCAACAGCAAAAAAAGGACATAAAAAAAGCGGGAAAAAAAATTAAAAGCACATTGAAAAAAGCAGATACAGATGTAAAAAAGGCTGCACAGTAAATCCTTGTGCCTGGGTTGTCATAAACTATTCATTCAAAAAGGAGAAAACATGAAAGTATCGGTTATGCTGGTTATAGGAGCGTTTCTGATTGCAAGCTCTGTGGTTGCTGCTGAAAAACAAGAGATGACACTCAAGGAAAAACAAAGTTATGCAATCGGAATCAACACAGGAAAAAACTTCAAACGCAGCGGTATTGACATTGACCCGGAGATGCTCCTTCGCGGCATTAAAGATGCGCAGACCGGCGCCACGCCGCTTTTCACAGACCAGGAAATGATGGCTGCTCTTGCAGCAATGCAGAAAGATATGCAGGCAAAAATGAAATCCCTTGCCGACAAAAACAAGAAAGACGGAGAAGCGTTCCTGGCAAGCAATAAAAAGAAAAAAGGCGTGAAAGTTCTTCCTAGCGGGCTTCAATATCGGGTTATCAAGGCAGGCGCCGGCAAATCTCCCAAGGAAACGGATACGGTAACGGTTCATTACAAAGGAACCTTAATTGACGGGACGGAGTTTGACAGTTCCCATAAACGGAATCAACCAGCGACATTTCCGGTCAATTCAGTAATCAAGGGATGGAAAGAAGCGCTTCCTTTGATGAAAGAAGGCGCCACCTGGGAACTGGTTGTCCCTTCCACTCTGGCGTATGGAGAACAGGGAACACCCGGAGGTCCGATCGGACCGAATTCCGTTTTGATTTTTGAAGTGGAGTTGATTTCGGTGCAGGGAAAAGAATAATAATAGAGTAGAACATCGTTATTAAAAGAAGCGGGCATTCGTGTTAATGGATGCCCGCTTTTTATGTGGATGATGTGATGCGCATACAAACGCAAATTACTTTGTCATTGCGAGTGACCGCAGGGAGCGTGGCAATTCGTATAATTTAGTCTTTCCTGCTCTTCCGGTTTTCCTCTTCCCACTCCTTTAACTTTTTCTGAATAAACGCAATAATCTGCTGGTGCTCTTCAATTCCCCGATCCTTGATCATCAGGGGTTTATCAAAGGCAAAATAAACCTTTTTTGCAGGATCGATTTCTCCATAGTCTTTTAAAAAAGTTCCGAGACCCCAGGCATCTGTTTTGAGCGCAAAAGGAATGACGGGAACACCTGCTTTTTTTGCGAGTTTGATTCCAATGGTGTTAAATGACTCAGGATCGAACGTTACCGAACGGGTTGTTTGAGTTGCTTGCGGAAAAATAATCAGCGAAATCCCGGCATGCAGTTTTTCCGTGCCTCCTTCCAGAACGGCTCTTAAATCATCGCGTGGATTCGACCTGCCCACAGCGATCGGATTCCTTGAACGCATTACGTGTTTGAACACGGGATATTCAAGAAGCGCCTGCTTTACAACGAATGTCACGTCCCGAAACGGGGCAATAAGGGAAGGAAGCACAAATGTCTCAAGTGTACTCATGTGGTTGCCGATAAATACACAGGGTTTGTCGAGCGGTTGATAGGCATCCATGCCTGTAACCTCAAGCTGTACGCCGACCTTTTCCAGTGCATGGATGGTTTCCTGGCTGCTTGCGATCCATTCCCGATTGTCATACCGGTTTCGTTTTGCCTTATATCCGGCCCGGATAACAATCGATATGATATCTGCATAAAACAAGCACGATGGAAACAGTCGGGCGAAAAACCCCTGCTGAAAGGGCATTGTTTTATAGCTACTTTCTGCAAATTTTTGCATGGTAATCATGCGCAAGTCCTCATTTCCCCAGGTGGTCGTTGTTTCATGCGAAGGACAGTATAACATGCCGAAAACAAAGAGGGAAGCCGAAATATTTCCGCGTATGTAAAAGAAAAAATACTTGCAATGATCATCCGAAAAGACGACAATAGACGCCATGAACAATATGACACTCAGACAGGAAGTCGCACAACTTGTAATGCCCCGGCTTGAAGGACCTCACCTGGATGATCCCCGGATGTTTTCAAAAGTTCAGACACTTGTCGAGGAAGGGATCGGAGGTTTTATTCTCTTTGGCGGAACGATAGAATACACACCACGACAACTGCAGCAGCTTCAGTCGTTTGCCGCTCTTCCCCTTTTGATTGCATCGGACATTGAACGGGGGCTTGGCCAGCAACTCCGGGGAGGAACTCGGTTTCCCGGCCAGCGTGCGGTGACCGCGGCAATCAAGCGACGATCAAAAAAAGACGTTGGCCTGCTCGATAAGATGCTTGATGCAATTCGGATCGAGACCCGTGCAGCAGGTATTCATGCGGTTTTTTCTCCCGTAGTCGATGTAAACAATAATCCGCGCAATCCGATTATCTGTACACGATCGTTTGGAGATGATCCTGAGGCAGTGGCCTGGTTCGGATCGCATTATATACAGCGGTTTCAGAAAGAATCCGGGAAGGGACGGTTGGAGCTTCTGGCATGCGCAAAACATTTTCCCGGACACGGTGATACTGATCAGGATTCGCATTCGGTTCTGCCGGTAATCCATGCAACCAGGACCCGGCTGAACCAGGTCGAACTTCCGCCGTTTCGCCGGATGATCCAGGATGGTGTTGGCATGGTTATGGTTGCTCACCTGCTCGTCCCTGCTCTGGAACCAGAGAAGCCCACCACGTTCTCGAAAAAAACAATTACCGCGCTGCTCCGTGAAGGAATGGAATTCGATGGCTTGATCGTCTCAGATGCACTTAATATGGGCGCCTTGAACGGCATCTGTTCCCCCGAGGAAACAGCGGTACGGGCGCTGGAAGCGGGCATCGACATTCTGCTTCATCCGCACGATGCACTGGCAACCATTGGAGCGGTTGTTTCTGCCGTGGAAAGCGGACGACTGACCAGAAACAGAATCCGTGAATCGGTTGAGCGCGTTCTGGCGGCGAAATCCTGTCTGGGATTGTTCGATTCGCCTGAGTCATCGGATCGTACGATTGATTATCAAAAACACGGCCGGATTGCAGCGGAGATCGGAAAGAAGGCAATCGAAGTGCTTTCCGTGAAAAAGAACACACTGCCGTTGCGCCGGGAGGCAGGGGTAGCATGCTTTGTTTTTGATGACGATAATCAATCGAATTCCGGTGATATGTTTATCCGTGCAATGAAAGAACGGTTTAAATATCTGACCGCAATGGTTGTGACTCCCAATTCAGATATTCCCGAATCATTTATTATGGACTGCCTTGCAACAGCGGAATACGTTGTCATAGGCATTTTATCTCAAATCAGCGCTTCAAAAGGGCATTCAGGAATTTCTGACCGACTGCACAAACATATCAGTTCTCTTCTCAAAAATGCAAAAACAGCAAAGGCAAAGCGTATTGTCATTTCCTTTGACAGTCCATACGTCCTCAAGCTTTTCCGCGATGCGGATGCGCATATAGCTGCCTATGACCGGATGGACGAGATTCAGCAGGCCACAGCAGCCTTGCTTGCCCGGCGGTAAGGGCAGCAATATAATCCGCATACAGGTTTCTTTCCGTGGACAGAAACATTAAACTCATCCTCGAATATGACGGCACCCATTACCATGGCTGGCAATCGCAAGCCATGCAGGGAAAGCCGACCATCCAGGAAACTCTTGAACAATCCCTCAAAAGATTAACCGGTTATTCTACGCTTGTTTACTCATCCGGAAGAACTGATGCAGGAGTGCATGCGCTCGGTCATGTGGCAAATTTTAAAACTTCGAGCAGGATTCCGTCGTCCGCATGGGCCCCGGCCTTGAACCACCTGCTGCCTGACGATATCAGGGTTCTTTCCTCTGAGGAGGTGCCGGAGGATTTTCATGCTCGGTACAGCGCACAGGGGAAAATCTATTCGTATCGAATCCTGAATAGAAGAGAACCAACTGCCTTAGAGAGAAAATATGTCTGGCACGTTCCTCAACAATTAAACATATCTGCCATGAAAACAGCGGCTGCAATCCTGGCAGGAAGACATGATTTTTCGTCATTCAGGGCTTCAGGATGTGGAGCTGCATCACCTGTTAGAACCGTGCGGTTGCTGGTCGTGAAAAAGATCGGAAAAGAAATTCTCATTACTATAGAAGCGGACGCTTTTCTTCAACATATGGTAAGAATTATTGTCGGCACACTGGTTGATGTGGGGAGAGGAAGATTTTGCCCGGAAGATATGCAGCCTCTGCTTCTATCGTGTGATCGAAGAAAGGCGGGACAAACAGCACCGGCCCGGGGTCTTTCCCTGATGAAGGTTTTGTATGGCAATGACTCTCTCGAGCGATGCGGTGGACGGTTTTAAGCATAAAAAACCCGCCTCAACAAAGCGGGTTTTTTTAAACAGTATTCAATGCATTAACCGCATTAACTGACTTTTTTTACCTTCCCAGAACGAATACAGCGTGTACATACGTGCATACGAACATGCCCGCCATTCGGTCCGACTGCTTTGACTGCCTGCAGGTTTGGTTTTGACATTTTTTTGGTTTTGTTATTGGAATGGCTAACCTGATTGCCACTGAGTTTGCCCTTGCCACAGATTTCACATGTGCCTGCCACGGTGATCCTCCTGAAACGCAATAAGTAGATATACTCCGAATGAGGGGCATACCATACCATAGAACTGGCGGCGCGTGCAAGCGGAAAATAGAATCCAACCCGATGGAAAAATTCCTTGACAGATATCGGATTTTTGTCTAATGTAAGTACGTACTTACTTGTTATGAAAACCTCAACTCAACAGAAGCTGCTGGATGCGACGCTCAAGCTTATTTCCGAAAAAGGCTACATCGGCGCAACCACGAGGGAAATTGCCCAGGAAGCAGGGGTAACGGAATTAACCTTATTCCGCCATTTTGGGTCTAAAGAACGGTTGTTCGAAGAGTTGCTGAGCACCTATACCTTTTTGCCCATATTCCAGGAGCTGCAGCCGGGACTTGAGGATTTGCCTTGTGAGGATGCTTTGAAACTCGTTGCAACCCGGTTTTTGCAAGCCTTGAAGCAACGGAAAGCCATGATCAAAATCATGCATTCGGAGATCACGCTCTATCCGGAAAAGATCAGGACAGTTTATAATAATTTCATTGACAGCATGCGATCTGCGCTTGCACAGTATTTTTGCCTGTTGCAGAAAAGAGGGAAATTCCGCAATGTATCCCCCGAAACCGCTGCCCGTGTTTTTCTCAGTATCCTTTTTTCCTATTTCAGAACAGAAGAGATTGTGCGTGGACAGGAGATTACCAAGGCGAAAATGGAAAAAAACGTTCATGAATTTGTCGATATTTTTTTGCATGGGACCGAAGTTGAAATAGCAACTGACATGTAGATGATTCTTCTTGAAGCTCGAAACGATTATTGCTAATATACATGAATTTGAGGTGATGATATGAAGCGGTTTTATTCATTGAATTCATTGGATACGAGGAACCCTGTTTTCTCCGGAGCAATAAGTCTTTTTATCTTTTTTCTTGCCGTTTTTATGCCTTATTCGCCTGTGAGCGGACAACAGTCTACCGAAGATTTGGTGAAGTCGCTTCCTACGCTGACGTCGCAGCAACCGCCTGCTCAGGGAAATGAAAATGGATTGAAGTCTTCCTTGACCATTGAAGCAATTCCCGACTCAAAACAAGCTGCCTCCTATATGCCAATGCCTGCTCTGTCCAAGCCTGATCAGGACCGTACCGGAAAGGAACTGATTGCTGAAGGAGAAAATCTTACCATTGGAAGATGTATTGAAATTGCACTGAGAAAAAACCCCACTATTATTGCAGCTACGAATACGGTTGATGTAAATAGAAGCAGGGTTGGTGAAACACGTGCCGCTTATTATCCGCAAATCGCCATTGTAGGCGCTTATGACCGCATTAAACCTTCTACTGGTCCTTCTAGCCAGTTCGTCGATGGATCCAGACAATATAATAAATATTCCGGCGGCATTAGTTTGAGTCAAACCTTTTATGATTTTGGAAGAACATCGTCATCAGTTAACGTCGCAAAATATAATCTGGATTCTTCTCGCTCCGATCTCACCACGACGCAAGACACAATTATCCTGAATGTCAAACAGGCGTATTATGGCGTTTTACAGACAAAGAGAAACCGTGATGTCGCGTCGGATGTGATAAAACAGTTTCAATTGCATCTCGACCAGGCAAAGGGTTTTTATGAGGTCGGGACTCGGGCACGGATCGATGTAATCAAGGCTGAAGTGGATTTAAGCAACGCAAAACTAAGCCTCATTACTGCTGAGAACGCGTTTCAACTCGCATGGGTCACCTTAAATAATGCCATGGGCGTTCCTGATCCACCTCATTATACGATCGAAGATACTCTTTTTTTTGAGACATCATCCATTACGCTTGAACATGCAACTGAAAAAGCGTTTGAAAACAGACCCGAGCTTAAATCGATTGTTGCGAAAAGACAAGCAGCAGAAGCAAATATTAGTCTTCAGCGATCAGGGTATCTTCCGATTTTAACGGCAAGTGCCGGCTATAATCAATCTGCGTTATCGGGAACGTATATAGCATCCACTCAGCCCGAGAATACATGGAATGCAGGAGTAACCATCACGTTTCCCTTGTTCAGCGGATTTTTAACAAGTCATCAAGTTGCGGAAGCGAAATCAAATCTCTATGTCGTGAAGGCGAATGAAGAATCAGTCCGGCAACAGATACTGCTTGATATCCGTCAGACGTATTTGAATCTGAAGGCCGCGGAAGCGAGCGTTCCTACTGCGGAACTTGCGCTTCAACAGGCACGAGAAAATCTCGATATTGCAAACGGCAGATACGCTGCAGGCGTGGGAAGCCCCATTGAAGTTTCAGATGCGTTTGCAACGTATATCACGGCACAGGCGTCTTTCAGTAATGCGTTGTACAATTACAAAACAGCCCAGGCAGGCATTGAACGGTCTATGGGTTCGCGATAGGTCACTATCCATGATTTTTTAGTTTGGAGAAAAGAAAGAGGCTTGCATATATGAAATTGAGGACGATGCAGCTGAAAGTAACCACAGGGATTTTGCTCATTTTCTTGAGCGTTACTTTTTTTAGCGCCTGCTCAAAGAAAAAACAGCCCCCGCCCAGGGTGGCTCCTGTAAAAGTAGGGAAGGTTACGCAGCAAACGGTTCCGCTCCAGATAACCGCAATAGGAAATGTCGAGGCTTCCAATACCGTTTCTCTCAAAGCACAGGTTCCCGGGGAAGTAATCGAGGTTTATTTCAAGGAAGGGCAGGATGTCAAACAGGGTGATTTGTTGTTCCGGATTGACCCCCGGCCCTACGCTGCTGCATTAAAGCAGGCCGAAGCACAACTTGCCCGTGATGTGGCACAGGCAAAAAACGCAGAAGAACAGGCAAAGCGGTATGCAATTCTCGCCAAAAAAGATTATGTTCCACGCGAGCAGTATGAACAGTTTCGGACGAATGCAGAAGCCCTTGCAGCAATGGTTGAAGCAGATAAAGCCGCGGTCGAGAATGCCAGGCTCCAGCTTGCCTATTGTACGATTCGTACTCCCGTGAACGGGAGGGTAGGAAGCGTCCTCATTAACAAGGGAAATACGGTGAAGGCGCATGAACAAATCCTTGTCACAATCAACACGATTACACCGATTTATGTTTCGTTCTCTGTGCCGGAACAACATCTTTCCGGCATTAAAAAATACATGGCATTACGATCATTGAATATCGAGGCGACCATTCCCGGCGATGAAAAACGACCAATAACAGGACGCTTGACGTTTATTGACAATGCAGTGGATACGAGCACCGGAACGATCAAGCTGAAAGGGACATTTGGAAATAAAGACAGGCGGCTCTGGCCAGGACAATTCGTGAATGTAGTCCTTACACTTGCAATGCAGTCAAAGGCAGTGGTCATGCCGTCAGCCTCGCTCCAGGCAGGACAGCAGGGACAATATGTTTTTGTAGTGAAATCGGATTTGACGGTTGAATCCCGGCCTGTCATTATTGCACGGTCACACAATGATCTAGCCGTGGTGAGCCAGGGTGTAAAACCGGGAGAAACGGTAGTGACGGACGGCCAGTTGCAATTGACGTCCGGAACCAAGGTTGAGATTAAGAATGGAAATGGGGACTCGGTGCCAGCAACGCAACCGGAAGGAAATCCTAAAATCCAAATGACAAATACCAAATAATTCACAATCACCAATATACAATAACCAAACGTTTGGAATTTGATGATTGATTATTGGAATATATTTGATTATTGGTGCTTGAGCATTGGTATTTGAGATTTGATGATTAAAATAAAAACATGAACATTGCAGGCCCCTTTATACACCGACCGATCATGACCACCCTGGTCATGCTGGCTATTCTTTTATTCGGGATGA
The DNA here is from genome assembly GCA_041650055.1 of Nitrospirota bacterium. Classification (GTDB taxonomy): domain Bacteria; phylum Nitrospirota; class UBA9217; order UBA9217; family UBA9217; genus JBAZLV01. The sequence continues at coordinate 52,080 of JBAZLV010000001.1, forward strand.
TGACGTATCGTCTTCTTCCGGTGAGTGATCTTCCAAATGTGGATTTTCCGACCATCCAGGTGAGTGCCAATTATGCCGGAGCAAGCGCGGAGACCATGGCGTCTGCTGTTGCAACACCGCTGGAACGTCAGTTCTCCACCATTGCCGGGATTGACAATATGACCTCGTTCAGCGCGCTCGGAATGACCCGGATTACGCTTCAGTTTAGTCTTGACCGCGATATTGATGCTGCTGCCCAGGACGTCCAGTCCATGATCGCGAAGGCAGCGCGTCAGCTTCCACCGGACATGCCGACTCCCCCGAGTTATCAGAAGGTCAACCCTGCTGATTCTCCCGTGCTGTATCTTGCCCTCAGTTCTCCCACACTTCCGCTCTCTACGGTGAATGAATACGCCGATACCACGATCGCGCAGCGTATTTCGATGATCAGCGGCGTTGCCCAGGTCCAAATTTATGGCGAGCAAAAATATGCGGTTCGGGCGCAGCTTGACCCGCGTGCGCTTGCTTCCCGCGGTATCGGGATCGATGAAGTGGCGGATGCGGTGGCGCGTGGGAATGTAACGCTTCCGACCGGTGTCCTTCAGGGGCAGAACAAGGCATACACGATCGAGGCGAGCGGCCAGCTTATGAATGCAGAAGCGTATCGTCCTCTTATTGTCACGTATCGCAATGGCAATCCCGTCAGACTGGGAGAACTCGGCAGAGTTGTTGACGGGGTTGAGAACGACAAGGTGGCAAGCTGGTTTTATAAGACGGAAACAGGGGTTAGTTCCCGGGCCATTATTCTTGCAATTCAGCGTCAACCTGGAACCAATACCATTGAAGTGGTTGATTCCATCATGAAGCTGCTGCCGAAATTCAGGGCCGAAATGCCGGCATCAGTGAATCTGGATATTCATTATGATCGGTCACAATCTATTCGGGAATCTGTTCGTGATGTGAAGATCACGCTGGGGCTTGCGATTGTGCTTGTGGTGCTGGTCATTTTTCTTTTTCTGCGCAATACGTCGGCAACCATCATTCCGAGTCTCGCGCTTCCCATGTCGATTATCGGCACCTTTACGGTCATGTACCTGCTCGGTTACAGCATAGACAATCTTTCTCTCATGGCGATGATCCTTGCCGTCGGATTTGTGGTGGACGACGCGATTGTCATGCTCGAAAACATTGTTCGGCACATGGAGCACGGAGAGCCCGTGCTTCAGGCGGCTCTTAACGGGTCAAAGGAAATTGGCTTTACCATTCTGTCTATGACTCTTTCCCTGGTTGCCGTATTCATTCCGGTGCTGTTTATGGGAGGAATTTTAGGCAAGTTGCTCCATGAATTTGCGGTGGTGATCAGTGCCGCCATTCTGGTTTCCGGGGTTGTGTCGCTTACCCTGACGCCCATGCTTTGCAGCCGGTTTTTAAAGCCTGCCGGCCAGGAGAGGCATGGAAAATATTATATGATGCTGGAACGTTTCTTTGACAGAATGCGTGCATTCTATAAACAAAGCCTGCTGATAGTGCTGAAACACCATTTTCCCACGTTGATGGCTACGATTGCACTCGCGGTACTAACGGCTTTGTTATTCTGGAAGATGCCGATGGGCTTTCTTCCGAGCGAAGACACCGGCCAGATTGCCGCCTTTACTGAAGCGCAACAGGGCATATCGTTTGACGACATGGTTAAACATCAGAATGAACTTGCCGACATTATTGCCCAGGACCCCAACATTGCCACGTTCATGTCGCGCCTCGGTCCGTCAGGGTCAGCTCCCGGCTCCAATCAGGGCCGTATGTCCATACGGTTGAAACCTCGGGCAGAACGCTCGCTCCATGCGGATGAGGTTATCCAGGTGCTTCGGAAAAAGACCGCAGATGTGGTTGGAATCAAACTGTTTTTGCAGAATGTTCCGCCCATCCGCATAGGAGGCAGACTCACGAAAAGCCAGTACCAATACACACTTCAGAGCGGAGATATCGATGAATTGTATCGCGCAGCACCGCTGCTTGAGGCGAAACTGCAGGCATTACCCGAGCTTCAGGATGTGACAACTGATCTTCAGCTTAAAAATCCACAAGTGAACCTAGAGATCGATCGGGACAAGGCTTCGTCGCTCGGGATTTCAGCGCATCAGATAGAAACCGCCCTCAGCATGGCCTATAGCACTATGCAGGTTTCGACGATCCTGGCCCCAACCAACCAGTACCAGATTATCATGGAACTTCTCCCGCAATATCAGGCGGATCCTTCGGCCTTGACCATGCTGTATGTCCGCTCGTCTTCGGGAAAGCTGGTTCCGCTTCATGTGGTCACAAAACCATCGGTGGGAACGGGTCCGCTTATTGTTAATCATCAGGGACAACTCCCGGCTGTAACAATCTCATTTAATCTGAGGCCGGGTGTGTTTTTAAGCGATGCGGTTACCCTTGTTGACAACGTGGCGCGAGATACCTTGCCAGCCTCGATTACAACCAGTTTTCAGGGCACGGCACAGGCATTTCAATCATCAACACAAGGTCTGTTCCTTCTGCTTGTCATGGCAATTGTAATTATTTACATTGTGCTCGGCATCTTGTATGAAAGTTTTATTCATCCGCTTACCATTCTTTCCGGACTTCCTGCAGCGGGAGTCGGGGCCTTGCTCACGCTTATGGTCTTCGGTTATGAATTGAACATTTATGGCTTTGTGGGTGTGATCATGCTCATCGGGATTGTAAAGAAAAACGCAATTATGATGATCGATTTTGCCCTTGAAGCGGAACGAAAAGAAGGGAAAAATCCGCACGATGCAATTCTCGAAGGCGCCCTTGTCCGGTTTCGGCCGATTATGATGACAACCATGGCTGCGCTGATGGGTACGCTTCCGATCGCGCTTGGTATGGGAGCTGGCGCCGATGCCCGGCGACCGCTCGGTCTGGCGGTCGTGGGCGGATTGATCTTCTCACAGATTTTAACGCTGTATATTACTCCGGTTATTTATTTGTACATGGACAAGTTCCAGCATCACGCAGGAAAGCTGAGTATTTTTCACCGGAGAGGATAGCCGGTAATTTCAAATGACAGAGAACAAAGTTCAAATAACTCACTGATGGGAAATAAACGTGATTTTGAACTTTGAACCTTGAACTTAGAACTTCTCATATTCTGAGGTTTTTATGATGAAAAAGAAAATTATCATTAGTGCCGTATTGATATGCATTCTCATAATCGGAGGTATTCTTGCATTCCGGTATAAGGGAAATGCAACTGAATACCGGACCGATAAAGTGACCAGAGGAGATATTCAGCAATCCATTACGGCAACCGGTAATGTGAATGCGGTTACAACAGTGCTTGTCGGAACCCAGGTTTCCGGAAACATAAAAAGACTCTATGTTGATTTCAACTCCCGGGTAAAAAAAGGCCAGATCATCGCACAAATTGATCCTGCCACATTTGAATCGCAAGTACAACAGGCTCAGGCAAATCTTCTCGCAGCGCAGGCAAACCTTGAAAAAGCGGAAGCAACTCTGATTGATGCAAAAAGGACGTTTGATCGAAACAAGGAATTATTTGCGAAAAATCTTATTGCGCGAAGTGAAGTGGATACTGCGGAAACGAATTATCGGACGGCAAATGCTCAAGTAAGCGCATCACGGGCGCAAACGGAACAGACAAAAGCCGCGCTCGATATTGCAAAACAGAATCTGGAGTATACCAAAATCATTTCGCCCGTGAACGGCGTTGTTATATCTCGGAATGTGGATGTAGGGCAGACGGTTGCCGCGAGTTTTCAGACACCGACCCTGTTTACCATTGCGGAAGACCTTACAAAAATGCAGATTGACACGAATGTTGCTGAATCGGATATTGGTGGAGTTTGTGTCGGTCAGGATGTTGAATTTACCGTGGATGCATATCCGGATGCGCCGTTTCATGGAAAAGTATATCAAATCCGGCAGGCGCCGATAACGGTTCAAAATGTGGTTACCTATAATGTGGTAATTCAGGTAAATAATAAAGAACTGAAATTGATGCCAGGCATGACTGCCAATGTGTCCATTGTTCTCACGGCCAGGCAAAATGTCCTGAGAATTTCGAATGCAGCGCTTCGATTCCGGTTAACCGATAAAGGGGTAAATTTGAAGCCAGGGTCTTCAGAAAAAAAAGGACCGGCAGTATGGGTACTGGAAAACGGCCAGCCAAAGCGTGTACCGGTGACCCCAGGCATCAGCGATGGAACGGTGACCGAAATTGTTTCCGGAGATATTCAGGAAGGCCAGCAGGTCATTATCGAAACACTGAAAAAAGGCAAAGGAACAGGCATGCCTGGTCCGCCACGAATGTTCTAAGTATGCCGCTTATTGAAATTCGAAATATCGGAAAGACTTACCATCTTGGTGATATCGATCTGGAAGTATTGAAATCCGTTTCAACCACGATCGAACAAGGTGAATTTGTTGCCATCATGGGGCCTTCGGGCTCCGGCAAATCGACATTCATGAACATTCTCGGATGTCTTGACCAGCCCACGGCTGGAGCATACCTCCTTGAAGGGACTAACGTCGGCACGCTTTCCCGCGACGAGCTTGCAGAGATCAGAAATAAAAAGATCGGGTTTGTCTTTCAGGGATTCAATCTTCTTTCACGGACATCCGCGCTTGAAAATGTGGAACTGCCGATGTTATATAACGGTCATCCGGCAGAAGACCGACACAAACGAGCGTGTATTGCGCTCAAAAGCGTTGGACTTGAAGGCCGAGAACATCATCATCCAAACCAGCTTTCCGGAGGACAGCAACAGCGGGTTGCCATTGCCCGGGCGCTTGTGAATGATGCGCCCATCATTCTTGCAGATGAACCGACCGGAAATCTCGATACGAAAACAAGCATCGAGATTATGGAGCTCTTCGTCAAATTAAATCAGGAGGCGCATATTACGGTCATCGTTGTTACGCATGAGCCTGATATTGCATCTTTTAGCAAACGAATCATCAAGTTTCTTGATGGGCGGCTTGTGAGCGACGAATTGAGGGCAAATTCCAATAATCAATCGCCAATACTCAAATAAATTCCAAGTGTCAAGCACGAAAGTTCCAAACTTTTGGTTATTGAAATTTGATTATTGGTGTTTGTTTGAGATTTGTGATTTGAAATTTGGTGCTTAATTTTATGATCAACATTCCTTCCACCGTAAAAATATCCTTCCGCGCCTTGTGGGTGAATAAAATGCGCTCAGCACTTACCATGCTCGGCATTATCATTGGTGTCGGTGCTGTTATCGCGATGGTTGCGATTGGCAGCGGAGCGAGTAAAAAGATATCTGAACATATTTCGAGCATGGGAAGCAACCTTCTCATCGTGCTTTCCGGGTCCACCACATCAGGAGGAGTGCGCATGGGATCCGGTTCTCAACCCACGCTGTCTCTGAGCGATGCCGAAGCTATTCTCAAGGAATGCATGGCTGTTGAAGAAATTGGACCGATTTTGAGTGGAGTTGCACAGATTGTCTTCGGACACTTAAACTGGTCAACCGGCGTACAGGGAACAACGCCTGGCATGCTGGTTGTTCGTGATTGGTCGCTGTCATCAGGCAGACCGTTTACTGATCAGGACGTAAAAAGCGCAACCAAGGTTGCGTTGCTTGGGCAGACGGTTGTGGATAATCTATTTGGCGACCAAAATCCTGTTGGCCAGACGGTCAGGATAAAAAATGTGCCTTTTACCGTGATCGGAGTCTTGTCTGTCAAAGGACAATCGGCCCAGGGGCAGGACCAGGACGATACGATTTATGTTCCCATAACGACTGCTCAAAAGAAACTGTTTGGAACGCAGTTCCCCGGCATGGTCCGGCTCATCATGGTCAAGGCAAAAAGTGCAGAAGACCTTTCTGTGGCAGAAGCGCAGATCAGCGAACTGCTCAGGCAGCGCCATCACCTTGGACAGAAACAGGATAATGATTTTACCATTCGAAACCTTACCCAGATCATGCAGGCTGCAGAACAATCGACCCGCGTTATGACACTTCTTCTGGGTGCGATTGCTTCTGTCTCGCTTCTTGTCGGCGGGATAGGGATCATGAATATCATGCTTGTGTCAGTTACTGAGCGTACTCGGGAAATTGGCATTCGGATGGCAATCGGTGCAAAGACCTGGGACATCCGGCTTCAATTCATCATCGAGGCGCTGACGCTTTCCCTCATCGGCGGAATTATCGGGATCATTGTTGGTGTTTCCACTTCATTTGTACTTTCATCCATTTCCGGATGGCCGACCGTTGTATCAATATTTTCTATTCTGGTTGCATTCGGCTTCTCGGGTCTGATTGGAATATTCTTCGGATTTTATCCTGCCTATAAAGCTTCTCTTTTGAATCCTATTGATGCGTTACGGTATGAGTAATCATATTTTAATTTTACAATTTTCTTAAACACATTTTTTACTTGACGAACACTCATAAATAAGTAACCTATGCCTTGATAAGGTTCTTGAAAATTCGAGATGGAGTCAATTTCGTCATGCTTTGAAGGCGGATATCCAGCAATGTTTTAAAAACTTGGATTTCTGTTTTACAGGCAAGAAGGGAAGCAGTATTTTTAGCCATCAAGATTTTTGGTAAGATGCCATTACTTCTGCTTCCTGGATATCCAGTATTGCTGTTGAATGCAATGAGGTAGTCATTACTTATGCTTTTCAATTCCCTTGAGTTTACAATTTTTTTTCCTGTTGTTACAATCCTGTATTTTCTAATCCCCCATAAATTCAGATGGGGATTATTACTTCTGGCGAGCTGTATATTCTATATGGCTTTTATTCCTGTTTATATTGCTATCTTAGCAATTACAATTGTAATTGATTATGTGGCAGGTATGAAAATTGAGGACTCTCAGGGAAAAAGAAAAAAGAAGTATTTGTTATTCAGCATTGTGGCAACATGCTTGGTACTATTTATTTTTAAGTATTTTAATTTTTTTAATAGCAATTTTGCTTCTATAGCAAATTTTTTCCACTGGAAATACCCTATTGAAATGTTAAACATCATTTTGCCTATTGGCTTGTCCTTCCATACATTTCAAAGTTTGAGTTATGTGCTTGAAGTGTATCGAGGGAAACAAAAGGCAGAGAGACATTTCGGTATATATTCTTTGTACGTTATGTTTTATCCACAGCTTGTCGCCGGTCCCATAGAAAGACCTCAAAATTTACTTCATCAATTTAGAGAAGAACATTTTTTTGAATATAGAAGAGTAACAGACGGGTTGAAGCTCATGGCCTGGGGGATGTTCAAGAAGGTCGTCATAGCCGATCGGTTAGCGCTAGCAGTGAACCAAGTTTACGCTTCTCCCACGGAATACTCAGGATTATCTCTTATTATAGCCACTGTTTTTTTTGCTTTTCAAATATACTGTGATTTTTCCGGATATTCAGATATAGCAATAGGCGCTGCACAAGTGATGGGCTTTAAGCTAATGGATAACTTTAAAAGGCCCTATCATGCAAAAAGCATCTCAGAATTTTGGAAGAGATGGCATATATCGTTGTCTACGTGGTTTAGAGATTATCTCTATATATCATTGGGAGGAAACAAAGTCGCAAGATGGAGATGGCAGTTTAATTTATTCATAACATTTGTAATAAGTGGATTATGGCATGGAGCAAATTGGACTTATGTCCTTTGGGGAGCATTAAACGGATTTTATCTCATATTTGCTCTATGGACAAAAGATTTGCGGGAAAGGTTGATTCAAGTAACTGGATTAGTTAAATATCAACATGTCCTAAATGTGTGGTCAATAACAATTACCTTTTCTTTGATATGTTTTTCTTGGATTTTTTTTAGGGCTAAAAATGCACATGACGCGTGGTATATCGTTACCCATTTGTTTACTGGTTTTGAAAACTTTTTTAGATTTGCATATATTAAAGCAAGCTTTGCTGGGCTCGGTTTGAGCAAGCAAGAACTTATAATTGCTCTCTTATCTATTTGCTTTATGGAATTCGTTCATTTTATACAAAGGCATTATAAAATGAGACAAATGCTATCGGAAAAACCTATCTGGTATAGATGGACTGTTTATTATGCCGTTGTCTTAAGTATACTCTTTTTCGGGGTATTCGGGAAAAATAACTTTATTTATTTCCAATTTTAAATTTGCTATGAAAAAATTCGCTACAAAATTGACCTTATTTGTGTTTCCTGTTTTATTGCTTGTTGTTTGCGCAAATTATTTCGGAGATGCAGGAAATTTGTTTTCAAAAACTGCCGAAGTTCGTATTGCGGAATATTTAACAGAAGGCTACAACGTAGCAAACATGCTTAATATAGACGAACGTGCTTTGCAACGTAATATTATTAAACTTACAAAAACAGCTCCTGCTATAGTTGTGCTTGGTTCAAGCACGATTATGCTGATTAGGTCACATTACTATAACACAAATAGCTTTAAGAATAATGGTGTTTCAGGGGCTTCCCTTGAAGACATAATTGCAATTTATCAAATGTATAAATTAAAAGGTTCGTTGCCAAAAAAAATAGTAATAGGCATAGATCCTTGGATTTTCAATAAACACAGTGGCCAAAGTCGTTGGAAAACTTTAAAAATGGAATATTTATCGTTTTTTTCATCTAAGATCTCTCTTAAAGAGTCAACTGTTGCTCTTGATAAATTCATGCAGCTTTTCTCCCCCAGTTATTTTCAGTCCTCTATAAAAATTTTATTAAGGAAAATTAAAGACAAAGAGGAACCGATTTTTTTTCCAACAACGCTGGCAACACATGAGGGTTCCATTAAATTCACGGATGGCTCAATATCCTACGACCTAAACTATCGTAATGTTACAATCCATGATGTACAGAACAGAGCAAAACAGTTCATCTCTCATGATATTTATTCCTTGGAAAGATACGTTGTTTTTTCAAAGGAATATGTTGACCTCTTGAATAGTTTTATCGAGGAAATCTTATCTCATAATATTCAGTTGGAATTTATTCTCATGCCGTACCATCCATTAGTCTACGATTTTTTAGTCGCCAACACTAAATATAAAATAATAGAAGAGCTCGAACGCTATATTCAAGAAATTGCTTTAAATAAAAAAATTTTGTTAAGGGGAAGTTATAATCCAAGGAATTTAGGATTGAACGGGTCACATTTTTATGATGGAATGCATTTAAATGAGAGAGGTGTTCGTGTTATTTTTGAAGCGATATGAGATTGACAACTCGGCCACATGCCGTACAAAAAATAGGTTAATGACTCATGGTAGCAACCTTACCCAAATTATGCAGGCTGCGGAACAATCCACACGCGTTATGACGCTTCTGCTTGGTGCAATTGCTTCTGTTTCGCTTCTTGTCGGCGGGATAGGGATCATGAATATCATGCTTGTGTCCGTTACTGAGCGTACTCGGGAAATTGGAATTCGGATGGCAATCGGCGCAAAGACCTGGGATATCCGACTTCAATTTATCATTGAAGTGTTGACGCTTTCCCTGATCGGCGGAATTATCGGGATCATTGTTGGTGTTTCCACTTCATTTATACTTTCATCCATTTCCGGATGGCCGACCGTTGTATCAATATTTTCTATTCTGGTTGCATTCGGCTTCTCGGGTCTGATTGGAATTTTCTTCGGGTTTTATCCTGCTTATAAAGCATCGCTTCTCAATCCGATTGATGCACTGCGATATGAGTAGTATGGCTGGTCACAGATATTTGTCGTTATTTACTATTCTGAATTTGATTTTTGATTCAGGAAGGTCTCTTCGCTGTTCTATCGGAACTCGCTCTTGGCAATTCCTTAATCCGCAACAGTGTTCTCATCAATGATTTCTGATAATCAAATCCGGCGGGAAACCGCACTCCAGAGCTCCCCAGTGCTTGCCGTTAATAAAAATGGGCATGGACAGACTATTCAGGACTTCGCCCGTATCCCGTAAAAACGTCAGAAGGAGAAACGGTTTGGTGTTGGTTGCATAGCGCTTTTGCGTTTCATTGCTGAAATTGATTTTTTTGTCCCTGCTTTGTACGATATCGATGGCATAATTACCGGTTAGCGGTTTACAGCAGTTACTATGGTGTGTCGGTAGGTATCCGCTGCTGTCCGTCAGAATGGAATAGACAAATCCGAGATCATCCCTTACCGTATCCATCAAATCACGAATATCCGTTTCAAAAAACTTGTCATAGCAGGTTGTGTATTTTTTTATTGCATCTGTGCCGGGAACCTGTTGGTAATTTTTATCAAAAATATTGATTCCCCGATCAGCGAGGGTTTGAATCTTTTTCTCGAACCGGCGGCGGTATTTCCGAACGCGATCAAGCACGTGCTCAAGGCTATCGTTGCCAATCCGAACCTGAGCCAGGTTTTCAACCATGTTTTCGGTCAATCGGTTCATAGTCGTTGATATCTGATTTGAATCATTCAAATGGTCAATCACCTTCAGGCTGTGCTCATAAATATCCTTCACCTGTCGGTTAATTTCGGAATTATTGAGCGAGAGCTCTTCCACGGCAGATGCGGTTTTTGATAGCGAACGTGTATTTTGCTCAAAATCATTTACCCACGTATCGAAGTGATGAACTGTTTTTGCAATCGTTTGTTTTGATGCAAGCGTGGTATCATTGATATCACTGATTTGTTTCGATGTCTGGTGTACCTGTGTGAGCATATTCGTAATATTGGCTGCTATTTCTTCTGTTGCCCCCTGAACTCGTTCCGCAAGCTTGCGCACTTCATCGGCAACAACAGAAAATCCCCGGCCCGCTTCCCCGGCACGTGCGGCCTCAATCGCCGCATTCAAAGCGAGAAGATTGGTTTGATACGAAATCTTTTTTATAAGTTGAACAACTTCTTTGATATGTTCTGATTTCTTGCTCAGATCATCGACCGTTGTCATCAATGAAGCCAGCTTTTCCGTTGTTCCTTCAACGTCCTGGTTGATTTCCTGCAGCTCCTGCCTGGCGCTTTGCGCGGTGTCCAGATGAGCGGTTGTCGTTGATGTAATTTGTTGCGTTGTCTTCGAAATTCCCCCCAGGGCACGGGTGACATTCTCGCTGGATTTAAAAATAGTTTCTGCAAGCTCTCCCTGGGTCTGAGCGCTGCAATCGGATTCCCTGAGATGTTTTACGGTTTTTGTGGATGATATGCCAATGGAAATGACGAGTCGTTTCAATTCCTGAAAAACAGCATGCAGTCCATAGTAAGCAACCACATACGAACCGATGCCCATGAGTGTTGCAAGGAGCGGAAAAATAATGGTAAGTGTTTGAAGATGCTCAGGGTAATTCTTGATTGCATAGCTATAGCCGACGAGCAAGAGCCATCCCGGAAGAATACAGGCCAGAATTTTTTTTGGCAACGAATTAAAAATCTTTTTGTCAAGCAGGGTATACAGTGCTTTGAACATGCCCACTCTTCTTCCTCTCGACAGAGTAAGGGGGTGAAATCAGGATGGATGTTTGGCGTTTACTCCTTTCATATTTATCGGTTTGTTTTTTAATAACTTTAGCACCTTTTGCACATCTTAGGCTCCCAGCCATTCAGAATTGTTATCGGTTGCGTCAAATCGACTGTCTGTTTTATAAAGCTCATATCTCCCTTGTTGTGCGGCTTGTGCGGTTTTTGCCAAAAGCGCCTGCACCTGTGCTTCATCCAACGGCTGAAAGCTTTGTGCAGCCTGTAGTGCCTGAATGAGTATTTCCATGGAATCGCATCCCGTGATGACCACGCTGACCGGCAGGTTCATGGCATAGTGCAGGCATTCAACTGCGGTTACAGTTTTGCTGTCGAGAATAAACGGATTGCCCATGGGTTTCATGGCAAGAGCAGCTATTCCGTTTTTGACAAGCTCTGGTGTGTCATGTAACCTCTTTCAAAAATTCATTCCCTCTAGCAACATTGTTGATAATTATTTCCAACTTTTGATAAATGTTGTAATTTCAGCAGTAATTTTTTCTTGAGCTGTTTCAAGCTCAGGTGTCATTTCCGTTCCGTAGGACGTATCCTTTCCCTGGATTCCGGCAATACGCACATCACTTGTTCCCTGAAAAGTCTGGTATAAATTAAAAACATCATTTAAAGTAAATTCATGGGATGAAAGCTTGCGTTCTTTTGCCTGATAGGTTGCTTCATTGAGTTTAAAGATTTTCAATGTTCCGGGAGTGAGGTCTGCATCAATGGCATCGATGAGGAAGACCTTTGGATATTCGTTGATGTAATTGATGATATCAAGACCGGCGATCCCGAATTCAAAAAATACAATGTCGCGCCGTTTGAGCTGTTGTTTGAGTCTCGTCAAAATGTGGATTCCGATCCCGTCATCGCGGCGGGCGGTATTTCCCAGGCCGAGGATGGCTATTTTAGATGAAGGTGACATTCAGTATATGGGTTGAGCAGGAGATGCACGGATCATACGCACGAGCCAGCATTTCCAGGGTTTGGGTTATTTGTTCCGCGTTTTGCGTTTCGATTATCTCAGGGATAATTTTTTTCATATCCGCTTCAAGATTGTTAATGTTCTGGTTTGTAGGAATGATGCAATTGGCATCTGTGATAATACCGCCATTATTAACCGTGTAATCGTGAATCAGAAGGCCGCGCGGCACTTCCACAGCACCCACGCCAGAACCTGCCTTGGTCTGAATGGGCCACTGATCCCGCTTGGGGAACATTCTTCTCAAAACAGCCTCTTCGTTGATCCCATCGCTTATAATTTTTTCCACCAGGGAAATGGATTCTTCCAGGCAATGGCCCCATTCAACCACTTGGGCAACGGTGTTCAGGAATGGATTGTTACACGGCCGTTGAAGACCCAGGTAATCAGCGGCCTGACGCCCCATCAGATTCAGCTGTTCGCCGTTTAAATTGAAACGTGCGAGCGCGCCGACCATGTAAGGATGCTCACTTACCGTTGCATATTTTGCCGGAGAATAGGGGCGAACCTCTTCGATAAGAAAATTCCTGTATTCTGATGCATCTATCGATGCTTCCCCATTGAGATTAATTTCACCATCATACAATGCATATTCATCAGGACTCGAGAGCGCTACAAAGCGGGTTTTGCGCTCAAAGTCCGGGAATTCGAGCGACTTGAACAAGGCAAGTGTTTCATCGTAATCAGCCCGTGCTTCAAGCATCAGGCGGTGCAGCTTTTTCATATCTCCTTTATGCGGAATTTTGGTGACTCCGCCGAGGACAAACGAGATCGGATGCGTATGTCTGCCGGCAAGAATTTCACATGCGGTGATTGAAACTTTTTTCATGCGAAATGCGCGTTCAACGACCTTGGTATGTGTTTTCATGAGCGGCAGAATGCTCGGGACTCCAAGCAGGTCGGGTGCGGCCAGCACATACGCATGCAAAATATGGCTATCCATCAGCTCTTGATACAGCAGCAGTTTTCGGAGCATGATCGTGTCTTCGTGCGGCTCTATTCCGATTGCCCGTTCAGCAGCCTTCAAGGATGCAAGGGAATGTCCGCATGCACAGATGCCGCAGATCCGTGACATGAGATGCTGGGCTTCATGCACGAGGCGTCCCCGGAGCATGGTTTCAAAAAAACGCGGCGTCTCGATGACCTTGAACTTGCATTCCTTCAGTGCTCCGTTTTGGACGTCGACGATGATATCGCCATGGCCTTCCACGCGCGTAAGGAAATGTACATTAACCTTGAGGTTCTGGTTTTGCAAAGTCTCTTGCATATTTCGCCTTTTCTTTTTTTGATTGGCAATAGAGGTTGAATTTGTCCAAAATTTCTTCAGCGGTCAGTCCGAATCGCTCCAGAATGTCACGCTGCGCGTCTGTTGCCGGGTTGTCAATCAATCCCCGGCAGCCGACACACACACTGCCATGATTGATCATCCAGGAATTGCAGCCTGCCCGAGTTATCGGACCGAGACAGAATTCATTTTTTAAATACACACATTCGTTTTCATTCGCTTTGCATTCCACGCATACCGGATACGCAGGCGGCTTATACGGTTTCCCGGCAAGAATCGCCTTGACCGCAGTTAGGAATTCCGGTCCATAGATGGGGCATCCATGAATGTAGTAATCTATTCGCACGACTTCATCGACCGGTTTGGCATCAAACGAATCCTGCGCAGGATCGATGGAGCCATACACGATCTTCTTCTGTTCGCCGAGGGATTTGAGATTTTTAAGGTTATTCACGCCGCCGATTGTTGCACACGCACCGAGTGCAACCGTGATCTGCGCACGGGCAGAGAGGTATTTAATCCGATCTTCATCATGCCGGGAGGCAACGCTTCCCTCGAGAAAGATGACATCATAATTCGGATCATGTTCGCTCATAATTTCTCGAAAACTTACGATCTCCATGACATCAGCCAGTTCCATAAATGTTTGCCCGAGATTGGCAACTTCCAACTGGCAGCCTTCGCAATCGGTAAAAGAAAAAAACGCAGCGCGAAGTTTAGGCCTGGACATGGCATTCTCCTTCCATGCATTCACCTTCAAGAGCGCGAAGCTGGTCCAGCGTGAATACCGGACCGGATGCACAGACGTAGGTGCCCTTGATCAGACAGTGGCCGCATCTGCCAAGCCCACATCGCATGTTCCGTTCGAGCGACATGATAATCTGATGCTCAGGAACCTTTTTCTTGAGCAGCTCAGCAACTACGTATTTATACATGATGGGGGGGCCGACGATAACTGCATACGTTCGCCACGGATTCAGTTCAACCGATGGGATGAGCGTCGTGATCACACCCACGTTTCCCTTCCAATCAGGATCCGCTTTATCTACCGTGCACTGCAACAGAATATCCGCCCGTCTTTGCCAATCAGTGATTTCATCGCCATAGAGCATATCGTGCGGTGTTTTGCAGCCCAACAGGATCCGGACTTCTCCAAAGTCCTTTCTCTTATTCATGATGTAATGAATGAGCGAACGAAGCGGCACGATACCCAGGCCGCCGGCCACGATCAGAATATTACCTCCAAGCATTTTTTCGAGCGGGTAGCCGTTGCCATACGGGCCTCGTATTCCGATAATGGAACCAGCCTCAAGCCGGTGCAATGCATCCGTCACAATGCCGCCGGGAATGCGCCGGACGGTCAGGTCAAAGTAATCCTGCTCAGTAGGAGAAGAACAGATCGAAAGCGGCGCCTCGCCAAAACCGAATAGAGAAACCTGAACAAACTGGCCAGGCCGGTGTCCGAGCGGTTTTTTGTTCTCAAGCTCGATGCGAAGCAGCTTTTCAAATTGTGTATATAAACGGGTTTTAATAATGCGGGCCTTCATGGGACGATACGGAGATACATCCCGAACTGTTCCTGAAATAATATCTCGAAAGCTCATGATCGTCTCCGTTCAGCGAGCAAGGAATTAACCGTCTCGATTAAAATAATTCCCGCCATACATGTCCGTGAGCATCTGCCGCACCCGATGCAGAAATATTTATTGTATTTTTCAAGCGGATACTTAAATTTGCGGTAATAGCGGTGGCGCTGGCGCGGGCCGCGGCCGGCACGGAAATCCTGGCCTCCGGCGACTTTTGCGAAATCATCCATCTGGCAGTAATTCCAGATACGGTAACGTTTTCCCTTGTTCATATCCAGAGAGAGTTCGTCAATAATGTCATGGCAGTAACAGGTAGGGCAGACCGCAGTACAATTGGTGCATCCCACACACCGTTTGCCGACATCGTTCCACACATCGCTGAAGAATCCTTCATCAAACGCCTTGTCTACCGCGCTGATATCTTCATCAAATTCCACATGAAACCGTTTCATTTTTTCTTCCCGAGCCTTTGTGAGTTCGTCCCGGTCCGATGCATTCATTTCCCGAATATAATCATGCCCGGTAATCAGATCTTCTCCTTTTTCCGATCTGATATGCAATGCATAGCGGCTACCCATGTCAGTCAATAAAAGATCATAGCCACTTTGATAGACATGTGTCCCCACGGCAGCACACGACGCGAACCGATCACAATAATCCATACACTCCATACCAATAATGGTTATTGCTTCCTTCATTTCCTGATAATAGGAATCAACCGGTTCTTCACCAAAAACTACATCCAAGCATTGAATGCCTGCAATGTCGCACGTTTGAACACCAAAAAGAATGTACTTACCGGGTTCAGGCCTTTTCTTTGTAACGCCGAACGGTTCCCGTGAAAATTCAAACAAAAGTTCTTTTTGCGGCAGATAAAATTTTTTCGGCGACAAAATGGTGGGTGTATGGTGAAGAGAAACATCGTCAAAAGAATCAGCGCGATCGAAAACAAATAGGTAACCTCGTTTTTGAGGAGCATATACCATGCCTTTGTGCTGCAGCGAATCAAACCACTGATTCAGATTATTTTTTTCGATGACTCCGTATTGCATGTATCCTCCAAAAACCTTCCTGTTCAAAGTATAACACTTACTCATTTTTAAAATATTCTCATATACTCCTTTCGTTGTATGTTGGTTGGTCGCGTCAATACTTTTGTGTAAATTCTAGTAAAGGCATAGTTCGCCAGTTGCTGTTGAGACGATTGAAAACGGCATAGACAACCCGTTCAATACTTGCATCATTATTAAAGCAACTCATTGGTCTTGTCCGTCTGCGTACTTCCCTGAATGATCGTTCGATTACATTCGTTGTCCTGACCTTCTTCCAGATTGTGGGAGGACAACAATAGAAGTTCAGCAATTCCTCTAAATCTTTCTCGATGCAGGTGACTGCCTTTGGAGCGGTCTTTCTCCAAGCTTTTGACCACTCCTGCCAAGCCCGGATGGCTTCTCGCCGATTCTTAGAGCTGTAAATTATCCGTGCCCCCTTGATACACTCCTCCTGTTGACTTTTTTTCAGTACATCCGAAACATTCCTGAGCTTATGCGCCCAGCACCGTTGTCGCTTCGTTCCGGAATAAACTATGTCTACCGCATTCTCCAACCCGGCGTTGCCATCGGTAACGACAAGGCCTAAAGCCTCCCCCGTTAATCCCCGTTCGTAAAGTCGATTAAGAAATCCCATCCACGTGCTCTCGCTTTCCTGTTTGACTACTTGAAAATCAATGAGTTCCCGTACACCGTCCATGCGAATTCCGTAAGCTGCCAAAACGGTCTTCTTCTTTGCACCGAATCCTGTCCGGGTTTTGAGTACGATCGCATCTAAGAACAAGTACAGATACTCATCGTTCAAGGGTCGGGAATGATACCGTTTAACCTCGATATCGAGGCTTTTTGCAATATTGGATACCGTCTGGGCACTGATATCTACTCCGAGGAGGGGATACAACGCTTGCCCAGTTAACCGGGTTGATGCTCCATAGAGAAAAATGTTCAAGAGCGCCCGATCCACATCCGGTGTTCGCTGCTTATACCGGGCAATAATCTCGCTTTTGTATCGAATACCCCTCAAACGAGGCATCCGCAATCTTAACCGTCCTTCCTTAAGCAGAATATAACGATTCCAGTAGCCGTTACGGTACGAACTCTCATTGCGGCGTCGTTCATACGACTCCCGGCAAAGAAATTGAGTACGTTCTACCTCCAAGGCTTCATTGAGCAGCTTGGTTTTAAGATGCTTTCCGTCACGATCAAATGATTCCCACCGATCAATAAAAGAGCTCTTGTACTCTTTGCGTAAATCTGCTACTTTCAAATCGGGTAATTCTTTTACCCACATGGGTGTATCCTCCTGTTCCTATTTAGGGTCGCAAACTGGAGAATACACCCTTTTTTTACTATTTTAAATTTACACAGAGAAGTTTACACTACCTGTTGGTTCTTTTACTCGACAAACGAAGGGAAATATTCTACTATTGAATTCGCCATGACCGACCTGAAGGCACTTCTGGAGACGATAAAAAAACCAATCCTTTTTGCATCAAGAAACAACTACGCCCAGACAAAAAATCTTTCGTCGCTGGAACCATTCATGCGTGAACGGATTGCCGAATTAAAATTATGCATGTGTGATCCAAGCAGTATTGCAGCATTTGAGAAGTTGTTTCTCGGGTTTGACACCGTACCCTTGGAGGAAAAGAAAAGCCGCTTAAAGGATGCGTCATCGATTCTCTTCGCTCTGGAAAAACAAGCCGATCATCCCTCTTCTGAAAAATCAAAGGTGAAAATCGGAGAACAGGAGAGAACATCCATACTTCGGCTTGATACGCCCATTCAATACTGCAAAGGCATTGGGCCGAAACGTGCTGAGTGGTTGAACAAACTCGGCATCACCACGGTTGAGGATGCGCTGTTCTATCTCCCGGCGCGGTATGAGGACCGAAGCAATCTGAAAAAAATCGCGAGGCTTGCGTTCGGATCCTATGAAACAATTTCCGGAACCATTGTGTCTTCCGAGGTTGTTTTGACTAGGCGGCGCGGAATGAAAGTGTTTGAGCTGGTTGTGACCGACAAAAGCGGCATGCTCATTGGCTCATGGTTTAATCAGCCGTTCATGAAAAAATCATTCAAGGTCGGTCAACACGTTATTCTTTCCGGTGTGGTGAAACAGAACCCGTATCGCGGAAATCTTCCCCAGATTGATAACCCGGATTATGAAATTCTTGATGAACACGAGCAGGACAATCTCATTCACACGGGAAGAATCGTTCCCATTTACCGGACAACAGCCGGACTTTCGGTGCGTCTGTTGCGAAGCATGATGAGAGCGATTCTTGATTCCTGCGAGAGCCAGCAGGAACTGTTGCCCGCCTATCTTCTCGAGAAATATGCTCTTCTTCCGCGAAACCAAGCCTTGGAAGAGGCTCATTTCCCGTCTCAGGAAAAACAGATTGAAATTTTAAACCGAGGAATGAGCCCTGCTCACCGACGGATGAGTTTTGAGGAACTCTTTCTCCTCGAGCTGGGACTGGTACTTCGCAAACAAGGGGTCTCATTTGAGAAGAAAGGGATTGCCTTTAAAACCGATGGAAAACTTGAGGATCAGTTAAGAAAGAATCTTCCTTTCACGCTCACTGAAGCGCAAGAGCGAGTGATTACTACTATTAAGCACGACATGGCCGCTGACCATCCCATGAATCGGCTTGTGCAAGGTGATGTG
Organism: Nitrospirota bacterium; assembly: GCA_041650055.1. GTDB lineage: Bacteria > Nitrospirota > UBA9217 > UBA9217 > UBA9217 > JBAZLV01. The sequence continues at coordinate 71,072 of JBAZLV010000001.1, forward strand.
GGATGCGGAAAAACCATTGTTGCGATGATCGCATCCCTCGTTGCCGTTGAGAGTGGATACCAGACGTGCATCATGGCGCCGACTGAAATCCTTGCGGAACAGCATTATAAAAATTTCAAAATCCTCGGTGAACCGCTCGGGATTGAAATTCGGCTTCTTACCGGGCGGACAAAGAAAAAAGAACGCGATGCATTGTTTGCTGAAATTGCATCCGGTGCTGCGCAGATTGTAATCGGAACGCATGCACTTATTGAAGACCAGGTGCGCTTTCAGCGGCTTGGTCTCGCAATCATTGATGAACAGCACCGATTCGGAGTTATGCAGCGCTCGCAGCTGACCGCCAAAGGATACGAGCCGGATGTTCTGGTTATGACCGCGACGCCGATTCCCCGGACGCTTGCGCTTACGGTGTATGGCGATCTGGATGTTTCCGTGATCGATGAAATGCCAAAAGGCAGGATGCCGATCAAGACCGTACTCTATAGCGAATCCCGGCGTACAGAAGCATACCGGTTTATGGAATCGGAACTTGCCCAGGGACGGCAAATATATATTGTGTATCCTTTGATCGAAGAGACGGAAAAAAGCGATCTCAAGGCCGCCACGGAAATGGCAGCGCATCTTCAAAAAGATATTTTCCCGGAACGAGTCGTAGGTCTCATGCACGGGAAAATGAAACCGGACGAAAAAGAAGCGGTTATGGCATCGTTTGTTGGCGGGACAACCCATATTCTTGTTTCCACTACTGTGATTGAAGTAGGGGTCGATGTTCCGAACGCGACCATCATGGTTATTGAGCATTCGGAACGTTTTGGTCTTGCCCAGCTCCATCAATTGCGTGGCCGTGTGGGACGCGGATGCCATCAGTCATTCTGTGTTCTTATGGCACCGCGCATGTTTGTACCCGAAACCCGCGAGCGATTGCATTGCTTTCTCCAGACGAACGACGGGTTTCTGATTGCCGAACAGGATTTGCGACTGAGAGGTCCTGGAGAATTTTTTGGAACCCGGCAGTCAGGACTCCCGGATCTGCGTGCAGCAAATATTCTTCGGGATGCAGATCTGCTTGAAACTGCGCGGCAAGAAGCGCTTCTGCTGACGGAAAAAGATCCGTCCTTACAACGCTATCCTGAGCTCCGGAGTGCGCTTATTCGAAAATGGAAAGGCAGTCTGGGACTTCTGAGCGTAGGTTGATATTTTGATGGTATTCTGATAGAGTAATCTCGAGATATCCTTAACGTTTCAAAACAGAGAGAAATGAGGCTCTCATGACCATTTGGGAGAAGGCAATCATAAACATGCAGCGCGGCGTCAACAAGATCAATGCTGTTGGGGCAGTGCTTTCCGAGCGGGTCAAGGCTGAAATTGCAATTGTGCGGCTCCGGATCAGGATTGATGAGATCCATGCCCGTATCGATGAGCTCTATCGCATTATCGGGTGCAAGATCGCTGATATGAAGGCCAGGGATGAAATGCCGAAAACAACCGAACTGCTGCTTCATGAAGAGGAAATTTCCTCTGCGCTGAATGAACTGGTCCAGCAAAAAAAAGAAATTGACGATCTTGTCACTGAGATCAAGATCGAGCAGGAAGCACTGAAGACGGTTTCGAAAGAGAAAGAGGATGCCGACGTATGATCCTTGTGATGATTGTTCTGCTCGGCCTGACTGTCGGTAGCTTTCTCAATGTGTGTATCGTTCGTATTCCCAAGGGCCATTCGATTGTTTCCCCTTCATCCCATTGTCCTCGCTGCCAGACCCCGATTCGATTTTACGACAATATTCCGCTCATCAGCTTTCTTCTGCTCCGGGGTAAATGCAGGAGTTGTGGAGAGCCGATTTCCTGGCGGTATCCACTGGTGGAACTCCTGAACGGATTTGCGTATGGCTGGACGGTCTGGGAATTCGGCATCAGCGGAGAAGCATTCCTGCTCATGGCTTTTTGTTCAGCGCTGATTGTCATCACGTTTATTGACATTGATCATCAGATTATTCCGGATGTTATCACGCTTCCCGGGATGTTATTGGGACTTTTCCTTGCTCCTTTTTTTATGACCTCACTGGGTGACTCCCTGCCGTTCAATCTGCATCGAATTTTGCCCCATGCAGGCGGGTACCTTACCGGTTTTTTGAATTCATTATTCGGTCTTCTTTTAGGAGGCGGCCCCTTGCTTGCCATTGGCTGGCTGTGGGAAAAATTGCGGCATGTTGAAGCCATGGGTGGCGGTGATGTAAAGCTCATGGGAATGGTCGGAAGTTTTCTCGGATGGAAGGCCGCTCTTCTGACAATCATGCTGGGCGCGCTTGCAGGATCCGTAGCCGGACTTTTTCTCATTATGTTCAGGCGGCACAGCATGGAAAAAGTGATTCCCTTTGGCCCATTCCTGGCGCTCGGTGCAGTGCTGTCCGCATTTTATGGATCTGATATTATTTTCTGGTATCTGGACCTGATCCACGTATGACCCCTCAGATAACGCTCCTCATAGGTGCTCTTAGTACGATCCTTTTGGCCGGTGCACTGATTCTGTGGTTCGCCAATCGCAGATACAAGAGTCAGTTCAAAGCCGAACAGGAGTCGCCGGAAAAGGCATCGGAAACGGCGTTTATTATTAACGCGTTCCATGAAGTGACAAAACAACTGAAGGACAAGGAAAAGGAGCTCGTGCGCTTGAAGGCGCTTGCAGAACAGCGAGCCGAAACGAGTGAAAGCTATAATGCCAATGTCCTTCAGTGTGTTACGAACGGAGTGATGACATTTGACAGCACGTGTGTTCTGACGACGATTAACCGGGCTGCTGAAGAGATACTCGGAAGTACATTTGCACCCGGGACGGATTGTTCCCACATATTTGCCTCTGATTCCGATATTGCCCGTATGGTGCATACTACGCTGACGAAGAAAAAAGGCTTTATTCGAATGGAGACTATGCTGGAGCGACCGGAAGGCCGGCTTTGGCTGGGATATGCAACTGCGGTGCTCACGGACAAGAGCGGAGACCCCCTCGGGGTTATTCTCTCGTTTTCAGATCTGACGGAAGTAAAAAGGCTCCAGGAACAGATGGAGTTGAAAGAACGGTTGACCGCCCTGGGTGAAATGTCTGCGGGAATTGCACACGAGCTTCGGAATCCCATGGCGGTTATCAGCGGCTATTTAAAAATTCTTGCAAAAAAAACCAATCCTGAAAATCAAAAAATTATTGAAGATATAACAACAGAAATCAACGGCATGAACAGGATCATCGGCGATCTTCTGACGTTTGCGCGGCCTGCCTCACTTAATCGGAGTACGGTTAATATGAAGGAGCTGCTTGAAGGATGCATTGCAAGCACGTGTCAGGCCATGCACATCGGCTCGAATATCACGATCATTCAAACCCTGGATGAGAAAATGATTTCAGTTGATGAAGTATTGATGCGGCAGGCATGTACTAACATTATTCAGAATGCGGTCGAGGCCATGTCTGACGGCGGCACGCTGACTATCCATGCCAGGCCGGTGAAGAATGAATTTCATATTGATATCACTGATACGGGACCGGGAATTCCTGCTCCGGTGTTAAAAAAGATCTTTTTACCCTTTTTTACTACGCGGGACAATGGAGTTGGCCTCGGGCTTGCGCTTGCGCATAAGATTGTTTTGTCACACGGGGGCAGGATTGAAGTAACAAGTACGGAAGGGAAAGGCTCAACCTTTACCATGATTCTTCCGAATACATAAAAAGATTTTTAGAATTTCGATATTCGAATTTAGGATTTACTCGTATGGATACTATTCTTATTATTGAAGATAAAGACAGCATGCTTACCATGCTGAAGCAAACCCTTGAAGCAGCGGGATACCATATCATCGCTGCTCGTGACGGTGCGGAAGGGATCAAAAAACTTTCTGATGAGCGCATCGCCCTGGTATTGACAGATTTAAAGCTTCCCCGGAAAGACGGATTTGAAGTTCTGAAAGCGGTTCGAGAAGAAAATCCCCTGTTGCCGGTTATTGTGATGACCGCCTTTGGCACGATCGAGACTGCGGTCAAGGCAGTAAAAGAAGGCGCGTATGATTTTCTGACAAAACCGTTTGATACCGACCATCTGCTCGTACTTATCAAACGGGCACTTGAAGTCTCTCGGCTGGCAACAGAAAACATTCTGCTCAAAGAAGAGTTTGCAGACCGGCTTGGGCTTCCCACGATTATCGGCAAGAGCAGCCAGATTCAGGAAATTACGACCAAGATTCAGAAGGCTGCTCCTACGAATGCAACTATCCTTATTCATGGCGAAAGCGGAACCGGCAAGGAACTGTTCGCACGTGCCATTCACTATTTAAGCCAGCGTAAGGAAGGACCGTTCATAGCAATCAATTCAGCAGCGATTCCGCGTGAGCTGCTTGAAAGTGAATTGTTCGGTTATGAACGCGGCGCATTTACCGGCGCTGAAGCTCGTAAACTAGGAAAACTTGAGTTGGCTGACAAAGGAACCTTGTTCCTTGATGAGATTGGAGACATGGATCCTGCGCTTCAAGCAAAACTTTTACGGGTTTTGCAGGAACAGGTAGTTGAGCGGGTCGGCGGAAACCGGCCGATTAAAATCGATGTCCGGATCATTGCTGCCACGAATAAGGACATTGAAAAAGCGGTCATGGAAAAACAATTCCGTGAAGACTTGTATTACCGGTTGAATGTTTTCCCGATCACGATCCCTCCTTTGAGGGAACGACGTGACGATATTGCACCGCTTGCGCGACTTTTTCTTCATAAATATTCTGCAGAAGTGAGAAAAGGTTCTCTTCGCATAACGGATGAAGCCATGGACATTCTTACGAAGGCACCGTGGAAGGGAAATGTCCGGGAGCTTGAGAATGTGATCGAACGGGCGGTCATTTACGCCGAAGGCGGGATTATTCGGATCGAGGACCTCGGGATCAGCGAATCGAGCATTCTTGATGCGCTGGCTGAACATGTGCCTATGGACGGACCGCTTCATGCGGTTGCAGAAGCTGCGACTAGAATTGCCGAATCCCGAAGGATCCGCCAGGTCCTCAAACAAACCGGAGGAAATAAATCCCGCGCTGCTGAAGTACTTCAAGTCAGTTATAAGACGCTTCTTACGAAGATAAAAGATTATCAACTAGAAGGATAAACGAAGGTATACTAATAATAAAAAAACAGTTGAAAACTCCTAATGACTAGTATATATTTAATATATATACTTTATGGAGGGGTTATGAAAACTGCAAAATTATTCCGTAATGGACAGAGCCAAGCCGTTCGTCTGCCAAAGGAGTTTCGGTTTGAGGATGACCATGTATTTGTAAAGAAATCCGGCAATACGGTTATCCTGATACCGGCAAAAGATTCCTGGGATTCGCTGATTAAAAGTCTCAATAAATTTTCTGATGATTATATGACAGAGCGGCGTCAACCAAAGACCCAGATCAGGGAATCTTTCTGATGAAGTTCATGCTTGATACTAATACCTGTATTTATCTCATCAAACAAAAACCTCTTAAAGTATTGAAACAATTTCAGTCCTATTTTATAGGAGATATTGGAATTTCCTCTATAACACTTGCTGAGCTTTGGTACGGTGTTGAAAAGAGTCACTTCGTCGAAAAAAATCATATGGCATTGGAGGAATTTATTCTCCCGCTTGAAATCGCCGATTTTGATGAGCAAGCAGCCCAAGCTTACGGGAGCGTCAGAACAATGCTTGAAAAAGCAGGGACTCCTATCGGATCATTGGATACGCAGATAGGTGCACATGCATTAAGTCTCAACGTCACTCTTGTAACGAATAACATGAAGGAATTTAAAAGGATTAAAAATCTAAAGGTCATTGACTGGACTGTTTGAAAAAACAGCCTTTCAGTTTAATTATTTCTTTTCATCCATCTGGATTCTGTCGAGTAGTATGAAAAAAATCCCAAATGATATAAAACAAGAAATCGAAAAACTCGTTAAAGAAATCAACGAACATAATTACCGCTATTATGTTCTGGATGCTCCGGTTATTTCGGATGAAGAATATGACCGGATGTTTCATCGTTTAAAAGAGCTTGAGGAACAACACCACTACATCCTTCCTGAGTCGCCGACCCAACGGGTTGGTGCGGCGCCGCTCGAAAAATTCAATAAAGTAAAACATACGGAACCCATGCTTTCGCTCGAGAATGCTTTTTCACATGATGATCTGCGCGAATTCGATCTGCGGGCAAAGCGGTTTCTGAAATCAAACCAGGAAATTGAATACACGGTTGAGCCAAAGTATGACGGCCTTGCCATGGAGCTCACGTATCGAAACGGGGTTCTCCTCCGCGCCTCGACGCGCGGAGATGGATATGAAGGTGAAGATGTAACCGTAAATGTAAAAACGATCAAGGCAATTCCCATCACCTTGGGCTTGGATACGGTTCCTCGTGAAATTGACATCCGTGGGGAAGTCTATCTTGATATTCAGGAATTTGAAAACATTAATCATGAGCGAGAAAGGATCGGAGAACCTTTGTTTGCCAATCCGCGAAATGCGGCTGCAGGTTCCGTCCGGCAACTCGATCCTTCCATAACAGCAAATAGAAGACTGCACATGGCTTGTTATGGTGTTGGAGCTGCACAAGGAATTCAGTTCAAAAGCCAGTCAGATCTCATTGCATGGCTACAACGTGCGCGCCTTCCGGCTCCCGCGGAGTTTCATGTGGCTCGAGGAATTGAACAGGCAATTGCGCTGGTCAAAACAATTGAAGAACAACGGGCTGCATTTCCTTTTGAAACCGACGGGGCTGTTCTCAAGGTGAATGATTTCCTGCTCCAAAAACAGCTTGGATTTAAAACACGCGAGCCACGGTGGGCAATTGCATACAAGTTCCCGGCTCACCAGGGAACAACGGTTGTTCAGAACATTGTAGGCGGTGTTGGAAGGACAGGGGTTATTACTCCTTTGGCAATGCTTCAGCCGGTGAAAATAGGCGGCGTGACTGTTTCGCGTTCGACGCTCCATAACTGGGATGAAATCGAGCGCAAGGATGTTCGTATCGGAGATACCGTGGTTGTGGAGCGGGCAGGCGATGTTATCCCCCATATTGTAATGGCCATTAAAGAAAAAAGAACCGGTTATGAAACGATCTCTGCTCCCCCGAAAACCTGTCCTTCCTGTAACGCGAATATTGTAAAAGAACCTGGAGAAGTCGCGTATCGTTGCATTAACCTAAACTGCTCCGCACAAGCAGTTGAACGCATTCTGCATTATGCTTCACGGGGTGCAATGGATATTGAAGGTCTGGGAGAAAAGAATGTTGAACTGCTGTATCATCATGGGTTGATTAAACATTTCTCCGATTTATACAAACTTACGTGTGAACAGCTCCTTGCGCTTCCCCGCTTTGCAAAAAAATCAGCTCAAAATCTTATTGCTGCGATTGAGCGGAGTAAAAAGACGACGCTTGCCCGGTTTATCTATGCCTTGGGAATCCTTCATGTTGGGGAATATGCAGCGCGGCAGCTCGCAAAGAATTTTAATAAACTTGAAGATCTGTACCATGTACAACCGGAACAAATTATAGCGATCAAGCAAATGGGCGACAAGCTCGCAAAATCCATATCCGATTTCTTTACTAAAAAAGAAAATATCGATACTCTTGAAACGCTAAAGGGGTTCGGTCTATCATTGTCAAATCCTGATTTTATAGCTGGATCGATGAAGCAAAAAAGCCCATTGGATGGGCTCACGATTGTGATTACGGGAACGCTCTCAAAGCCGCGGGAAGAATTTGAAGAATTGATTGAGCGGTTAGGCGGCCATGCAGCTGGATCGGTGTCGAAAAAGACCAGCTTTGTGCTTGCTGGCCAAGAGGCCGGAGAGAAAAAAATTAGAGAAGCAAGGAAACTGGGTATAAAGATCATTGATGAGAACCAGTTTGTGAAAATGGTCAAGGGAGCATAGTATGCGCATCGGTTTTCACGTTTCCATTTCTGGCGGTTTTTCTCTATCTGTACGGCGGGCTTACGACCTCGGTTGTTCATGCATGCAGATTTTCAGCAGGAATCCCCGAGGCTGGACGGTCAAACCGCTCGATGGAGATGACATTGCAGAATTTAAAAAGCTTCGTGAGCAATGGGATATAATGCCGGTCTTTGTACATACCAATTATCTCATCAATCTCGCATCATCTAAGCAGGATCTGTATCAAAAATCCATTGAACAGTTTATTATTGATATTGAGCGGGCCGAAAAGCTGGGAGCTGAATATGTTGTGACCCATCTTGGTTCTGCCAGCAGCAAGAATGTTGATTGGATGATCAACCGCGTCGCAGAAGCAATCAATATGGCTATGAAGCTTCATCCACCGAAGGCAAAGATTCTTCTTGAAAATACTGCTGGCGAATCGGGTGATATGGGATATGAATTTGAACAGATGCAGGAAGTCATTACCCAGATTCGTGATTCTTCACATGTCGGTATCTGTTATGATACCTGTCATGGATTTGCAGCTGGCTATGATATAAGAACCAAGGAGCAGGTTGATGCCTTGGCAGAAAAAATAGATTCTACCGTCGGTTTAAAACGATTGCTCGGTATTCATCTGAATGATTCTCTTCGCGATTTCGGTGCTCATGTTGACCGTCACTGGCATATTGGAGAAGGGAAGATAGGCAGTGATGGTTTTCGTGTTTTTTTGAATCATCCAAAATTCAAAGACATTCCAAAGATCATGGAAACGCCGAAGGATTCTGAAGAGGATGATCCGAGGAATATGAAAATGGTTCGATCATTGATATAATTCAATCACACTTTGCTACAGTGCATAAGCTTTTCATTGACTCCACCGAAGATCGGGGATACAATGTAAATACGACTTGATCTTGGAGGTGGCTATGATTAAAAAACTAGTTTCACACGGCAACAGTTCTGCGCTTATTATAGATAAACCTATCTTACAGCTCTTGAAGGTAGATGAAAATACTCCCCTAGAACTCACTACGGATGGCAAAAATCTGATTATTTCTCCGGTTGTTAATGCAAAACGGGAAAAGAAGTTTAAGTCCGCGCTTGAGGAAGTCAATAAAAAACACCACAACACACTACGCAAACTTGCTGAGTGATGCAATGCACGATATTATTTTTCTGACACTTTCGGAGGTCGTAGACATTCATAATGACCAGATCGCTCAGTACGGCGGTACGGAAGGTGTACGAGACATTAATCTTCTCAGCTCTGCACTTGCTATGCCACTCGCCTCGTTTTCTGACACATACCTTCACGCAAATATCTATGAAATGGCGGCTGCATATGCATTTCATATTTGCCAAAATCATCCATTTGTTGATGGTAATAAACGGACTGCTCTCGTTTCAGCTCTTATCTTTCTTGACATGAATGGCATAAACATACCTGATTCATCAGGCAGATTATATGATTCTATGATGTCATTAGCGTCTGGATCATTGGATAAGGCTGAATTTGCAGAAGTATTGCGTTCCCTTTAATCTCAATACACTTACAGAATTGAGCACGGGTAATATTGGTTCCGTTGGTTGGCCTGAACATTTTTTGTGAAGCCAACGCCTAAAATATAAAATCTGTTGGGCAAGATAATTTTTTTTGCCCAACCTACACGACTCGGGATTTGAGTGGATAACGAACCCGCATAATCATTGGTTAGATTCTTGAGAATTAAGCATGGAGATTCAAAAATGATCGAATTTAAGCTTTTGCCGGATTCCAATTTGCTGATCCCAGAATATCAGATTATTATTAACCACGAACTAAAAGAGCATGCAAGAGCGGCGGGCCGAGATTACGTTTCAATAACTTCTAATGATGTCGAAACTAGCAAGGAAATGTTACAGCATGATATTAAACAGTTCCCGCCGTTTGAAATGTTCCATTTAGACTATAAACCTGAATGGACAGAGATCATTAATGCACTTCGTGTAACTCCCTCGAGCCAAGAGAATACCTATAAGTTAGTGTTCGTTTCATGGAGGAATCTTTCAAAATGGAAAAACAAGTTTAGCTTTGAGGAATATTGCACGACATTATCAGAGATAATAAGGAGAAGAGGAAATGATATTGAATTCAAAGCTTTCGAAGATGATTACCCAGGCTTAACCTCTTTCGACATTTCTATGGTTATCAAATTAGAAGAGCAACCAATTATAAACGAGATTAAAAAGTGTGAGGATGTAATTCGGGAATATCACGCGAGCTGCATTGATGCACTCTCTAAAGACGCTCGAAAAAAATATACGGTAATTACAGCTACAAAATCTGATCGCTCCCATAACCCGCATGAAATCATACACAATGCTCTGAAGAAAGATGCTTCAGCAATTAATTTGAAAAGTTGTAGCCTTAGTGAAATTCCAGATGAGCTCTTTGAATTAACAAATCTAAAAGAACTTTACTTAACGAGAAATAACTTATCGGGATTACCTCAAAAAATTACGGTCTTTCAAAAACTTGAAAAAATAAGCTTGAACAGAAACAATTTCAGTTTCTTCCCGGAAAGACTACTTGAGCTACCAAATCTTGAATTTGTTAGCATGTCAGGTAATAAAATCAATTCAATCCCAATTAGAATCAGCGCGTTGAAGAATCTCATATCTCTTAACCTGGCCAAGAATGAGATTCAAGAAATCCCCAGAGAAATAGCAGATTTAGTAAATTTAGAAAGCTTGATTTTAAGCAATAACAAAATTGACAAGTTGCCTTTGGAGCTGACAAACTTAAAAAATCTTTCAACGCTCGTACTGCTTGGCAATCCTCTCACATATCCCCCATACGACATCGTAGATAAAGGTATCTATCGCATAATGCACTTCTTGACAGAGGAAAAATTTACTGACAAGACGAATGCGAGAAATAAATACAAGGAACATTATACGATATTTTTACCCGAAAAGATAAAAACAGCCATATCTCAATATCTATTGTACTTTAAGGATTTCGTGCGCAACGTAAAGAATATGGACGTATATTTTGAAATCAAAACGGTTGAAAATGGCATTGAGATTGAAGTCGCAAAAGATCCCCGAAATGGAGTTATAGCTGATTTTCTAGAAGAATATCTCGGTCTAATTAAGAAGAATCATGAGGATTTTATCGCTCCCAAATTTGCATATGACATCGACCAAACAAGAAAAGATATCGTTATGGTGGAGCTGAGAAACCAAGTCCGTTTTCTCAAGTCGTCACTCGAAATTAAAACGGTCGAAAACAGAATGTTGAATGAGACGGTAAACAAGTTTTATGGACTATTGCTAGTCGAAAAGCAGCATCCTTTAAATTACATAATAAAAGCCAAAGCTATATCAAATGCATCTTCTAAGAATGAGTTGACCCTTAATCTAAACTCGGAATTGCCTGTCTTATTAGAAGATTTCAATAGCTTTAAGAAAGAGTTGGAAGGTATCGAAGAAGTAAAACCTGAATTAGAGAAAATTGACGAGGGTTTGTTATCCATTGATGACGACAACCAAATTACGGATATTGATAAGACCCCCTTTAAAAGGCTAAAAAGAATTTTAGACGAAATCAATGACCCTGATTCTACTCTGAACCGCATAATCTCAGCTTCGAAAAAAGGAGTGGATGCTACAAAGAAGCTAGCCCGTACTTATAATAAATTTGCCGAATGGCTAGGCCTACCTACTATTCCGCGTGTACTGATTGAATGATAGAGGATCCTAACGAGTCGTTCCACGACGACCGCTTCGCTGCGTGTGAACTCGTCGTTCAAATGAAAGTTCCGACTAGAAGTTCAGAAAATAATCAGCCGACAGCCTTAGCATGTTGGAGGTGAACAAAATTCCCTTCTGGATTTTTTTATTTCCGTCTGGTATAGTACCCCATTAGCGTAAGCCTCTCAGAATACGATAATCCCATGAAAGAAGTGGAAATTTCAGATCAAAAAACAGCGGGTCATCGGTATTACTCCTTTGGCAGATACATGAAGGATTTGTACCATGAGCCGATTTACAAGGTCAATGTTGATGCCGGATTTACCTGCCCAAATCGGGATGGAACTCTGGGCGAGGGCGGCTGTATCTATTGCAATAACAAGAGCTTCCGGCCTGCTGCCTGTACTCGCACCCTCTCAGTTCGCGATCAAATAGAAAAAGGCATCCCTTATTTGCAGCGACGCTACGGGGCAAAGAAATTCATCGTTTATTTTCAGCCGTATACCAATACGCATGCAGATGTTGACGTCCTGGATCGAGTGTATCATGAAGCTCTTGAACATCCTGCAGTGGTCGGACTTGCCATCGGGACACGGCCTGACTGTATTAATGAAGAAAAGATTCAACTTCTGGAAACCTTGGCGCGCGATTATTTCATTCTCGTGGAGTACGGGCTTCAATCTATTTATGATAAAACACTTTCTTTTATCAATCGAGGGCATACCTATGCTTGTTTCCAGGAGGCGCTTCAGCTGACCGCGGGAAAGGGGATTCGCATCGGTGCCCATATTATTCTCGGTTTTCCGACGGAAACCCGAGAGGAAATGCTTGGCATGGCTGAAGAGCTTTCGCAGCTGCCGATTGAGTTTCTCAAAATTCATCAGCTTCAGGTGATTCGGGATACGGCACTCGCTGATGCGTATGCTCGGGATCAGTTCCAGACATTTGGATACCGTGAATGGATTGAGATGCTGGGCGAGTTTCTTGTGCGTTTGTCACCGCACATCGTACTACAACGGCTCTTTGCCGCTGCTCCAGATGATATTTTGATTGCACCGATCTGGAACAAGACGAGAAGCGAACTGCTTCTTGATCTGGATAAATATATGGTGGAAAAAGGACTGGTCCAGGGGATGGAGCATTCCTCGAATTCTCTGCGCGTTCCTGAATTTCACTCACAGGTGAATCTATGATCGATCTTCATACCCATTCATTATTTAGCGACGGTGTGCTGCTTCCTTCTGAACTTGTCCGAAGAGCGGTCAGCAAGGGCTATACGGTTATCGCAATCACGGATCATGCGGATGCTTCGAACCTTGATTTTATTATTCCGCGCGTGACCGCTGCATGCCGAGAGCTGAATCGTCACTGGAATATTAAGGCAGTGCCAGGAATCGAATTAACCCATGTTCCACCAGAAACCATTGCTGATTTGACTAAACGGGCACGATCGCTTGGCGCTGCTATTGTGGTTATGCATGGAGAGACCATTGTTGAACCGGTGTGTCCTGGTACAAATCGTGCTGCAATAGATGCAGGTGTCGACATTCTTGCGCATCCGGGACTTATTACCTTTGAGGAAGCGAAACGGGCAGCACAAAATAATGTATGCCTCGAGATTACGTCCCGAAAAGGCCATAGTCTTTCGAACGGGCATGTGGCAAAAATGGCTCATGAAGCAGGGGCGCGTTTGGTGATTGATACGGATTCACACGAGCCAGGTGATCTGATTACGGATGAACAAGCGAAAAACATTCTTCTGGGAGCAGGGCTTGACCAGAATGCCATTGTAGAAGTTTTTGCGCACTCGAAGGAGCTTGCTGACCGGGTGATTGCTGCCTGGGCATCATGTTCATAAACACTCTGAAAAAGAAAAGTTATTGATGTTGAACAGGGGGATTTTTATGCCAACGATTAAAAAGAAACAGAAAAAACAACCGCAAAAAGAAATTATGACCATAGCTCAGCAGATCGTTGATTTTGTCATGATCTATAAGAAGCCTTTTGTTATTACGGCAGGGCTGGCTCTTCTTAAATCCCATCAGGAAAAAAAGGCAGGCCCGCTTCTGACGCTTGCAAACGAATACTACCAGGGATCCGGCCAAGCACAACCTGACTATGCAAAGGCTTTGGAGTTGTTTCGGGACCTTCATAAGGAATATCCCCGTACCATAAGCGGAGCGATTGCCCAATATTATATCGGGAACTCCCTTGTCAACCTGGGAAAACCTGATGAAGCAATCACAGAATATCGATATTTCATTGACAAATATTCCGATGAAAAATTTCTTCTGGGATTGGTTCATCAACGATTGGGATATCTGTATATCGGCCTAGGAAAGAAGACAGAGGCCATCCAAGAATTTGAAAAAGCAGAAGCGTTGAATGGTCCGGGAGTTCCTACGATCGAACTCGCGCGGCTCTATGAAATGACCGGCAATATGATGGAATCGCAGAAGAAATATAAGGTCATTCAGGAAAAATTCAGCGGCACAATGTGGGCGATGGAGGCTATGGGCAAGGTTCAGGCCGTGGCTCCTGCTGTACCACAGAAAAAATAACTTATATACAGTCTGATCCCAATTACGTTACAGGGATCAGACTTTTTTTATTTGATGTATGGTTTATTCTAGGAATGTCTGAAGAGTATCAGGAATTTCTAAATTTGATCAACATCCACAACTAACCGGATTTTCTGGCCTGCCCTGATTGATTTACCCAGTCCTTTATTCCATTCCCTGATATCTGCAATCGTTACATTGTGCTTCGTCGCTATTTTGGAGAGCGTCTCTCCCCGGCGTACCCGATATATGATCCGCTGTTGTTTATTGCCGTGATCCGGAACCAGATAACTTATGTCGTGCGTTTTGCCTACGATATCAATAGGAATGAGCAGATGTTTGCCAGGTGTAACACGGCTTTTCTTCAGCCCGTTAATTTCACGGATTGCATCAGGGGTCGTATTATACTGTTTTGCAATACTTGACAGGGTATCGCCTCTTTTTATCTCATGCCGTTCCCATTTTATCTTTTGCTCGGGTTTAAGAGCTGCAAAATTGGTGAGGAACGTTGTTTTTCTGCCAGCCGGGATTCTGAGCGAATAGTTGGGGTAATTTGGCGGTGTTACCCATCTCCGCAATTCAGGGTTCAATTCCTTGATTTCTTCATACGTGGTTTCTGCGCATCGAGCGATCAAACGAAGATCGGTGCTTTCCTCAAGAATAATCTCGTCGTAGACAAACGGCTTATGTTCAGCCACGGTAAAGCCGTATGATTCAGGATTTTTTGCAATGATGGTTGCAGCCATAAATTTTGGAACATAGTTCTTCGTTTCTTTTCGTATATATCGTGACGCTTTCAAATCCCAAAAATCCTCAGATCGTGTTCTCAAGACCGCACGCTGGACTTTACCGGCTCCTGCATTGTAAGACGCCAGGGCAAGGGGCCAGGAACCGAACAGGTTGCGCAAATCTTTCAAGTGTTCTGCAGCAGCATGTGTTGATTTTATCGGGTCTTTTCGTTCGTCCATCCACCAGTCAATTCTGAGTCCATACATTTTTCCGGTTGCAGGCATAAACTGCCACGGCCCGACTGCCCGTGCCCAGGATACGGCATAGGGGTTAAACCCACTTTCGATCATGGCAACGAATACCAGGTCTTCCGGAAGATTTTTTTCACGGAATATGTTTTTCATGACTGGAATATACCGCGCTGAGCGGTCAAGCCACAGTTGAAATACGTCTCTTCCGCGAGTTTTGAAGTATTCAAGATGATTTTCCACACTATCATTTAAAATCATCGGGATGGCATAGGGTTTTTCGATTGCAGAATCGTCGAGGAATTCATCAATCGGGGCTGGTGTTGAAGGATTTTTTACAGTCGCAGGAACTGCTGTCGGCAAATCACCTGTTGAGGATTTTCCGAGTACACCGGTAACTATTATTAAAAAAATGCAATTAAATGCAATAAAAGTTAAGCATATCTTGTGAAACATGTTTCCTCCGGATTATTTTCAAGATTAAAACTACCGTAATGATGTAGCTTTGTCAAGATATTTTGTGAGTGACTGAAATTTTGTGGATTTAATCACACAAGAATGGATTCATATTATTTTTTCGGTTTATTATGCCTGATCTTTAGCTAAAATTGCACATTCTACGGTAGCCTCTTGTAATTCTTTTTATTGTTCTGTATAGTTTCGAAATGCAGCATGCCTTTGTTCAGGAAGTTTTTTCCTCAATTCAGGGAGAGGGACCGCGGATTGGTGAACGACAGATATTTGTTCGTTTCCAGGGCTGCGATATTCAATGCCAATACTGCGATACACCCTCATCAATTGAGCAAGCCGATCCCGCAAAAGGGGATTGCAGTATCCAAAGCTCCCTCAAGCCTGTCCGGTACGAACAGATTTCAAATCCGATACCATGGAGGGACCTTGTCCGCTACTGTTCGCGTTTAGTTATTCCTGGTACTTCTCATCCTACGGTCAGCGTAACGGGAGGTGAACCGCTGCTTCAGGCGAATTTTCTACGTACCTGGCTTCCTGAAATTAGAAAAACATTTACTGTGTATCTCGAAACGAATGGCATCCATGTGGATGCTTTGGAAAAAGTCTGTGATTTTGTTGACGTTGTGAGTATGGATTTTAAACTGCCTTCGGCTACGGGATTGGGATTGTTTTGGAAAGAGCATGAAGATTTTTTATCCCTACTCAATGGGAAAAATGTCTTTGTCAAAGCGGTAATTACCAGGACTACTGTTGTTGAGGATATTCTTCAGTCTGCACGGATTCTCCGGAAATTTAAAACAACAATTCCTTTGATTTTGCAACCTGCAGGGGGGACCTTTGCTCCGGACGCTTCTTTGCTCATGCATTTTCAGGAAGAGGCGCTGGGCCTGGTCTCAGACGTGAGAGTTATTCCGCAGATTCACCGGTTCCTTGGGCTTCCCTGATGTTTATTTTTTATTAGCTATTTTTAGAAATAGGCAAAGGCCAGAATGGCCGAATCTTGTATCGATTCAGATTTAAGAGGGGGAGAAGATGAAAAACAGAAGAGCGGTAACAACAGTCCTTGCGGTCTTGATGGGAATGATGTTTACGGCATCGGCGTATGCAGAAATTACGAATTCTGCAGGACTGTATTTTCGACTGAGGCACGAAACCTGGGATAATGTATTCAATTTTCAGCAGACGGACCCATCGACGGGAAAAGCGACCGATGATGATAATTATTTTCGTCTTAAAACATCTGTATGGGATCGTGTGGAATTGGACAAGAAATATGCTTTTTATGTAAAGCTGACGAACGAAGCGCGATATTTCTTTGATTCAAGCAATACGGCACAATCCAGTCGTCCTCTTGGATTCAACAAGGATGAAATCTTTTTCGACAACGTATATGTTTCCGCCACCAGTATTGCAGGTCTTCCGGTTGATGCGGTCATTGGGAGACAGGACCTTATGTATGGCGAAGGGTTCATCCTCATGGATGGCACTCCCGGAGATGGTTCGCGAAGCTTTTATTATAATGCAGCAAAGACGACGGTGAAATTCTGGAAAGCCTCAGGTGTTGACCTTATCTATATTACCGACCAAACCATTGAAAAAAGTCTTCCCATGATGTCGTCTTCACCTCGTCGAAATCTTACCGCGTATAATGAAGAAGCGGCTGTCGTCTATGGAAAAATAAAAGAGATCGAGAATTTAAGCATCGAACCGTACTATGTATGGAAAACCGAATATTCTGCAAACGTTCTGCGGTTAAACACCGTAGGATCCCGGGTTGACTATTCTTTCGATGCTCTCAAAAGCACCTGGAGGACCCGGGTCGAGTATGCACATCAGTTTGGCAGTTATGATAATGGAATGAAGCGCGAGGCTGACGGAGGATTCGCTTTCTTTGGAGGCAAGCATGAGACGCTTTGGTTAAAACCATCATGGGAGGTAGGTTACGTTTATTTATCCGGTGACAAAGCAAATTCGCCTGATATCGACCGCGGCTGGAACCCGCTTTTCTCGCGGTATCCATGGTTTAGCGAGCTCTATTGTCTCTCTCTTGCACGGGAATCCGGCGGCATTGTTGCATACTGGAGCAATCTCCAGGCAACCCGGGCAGCCATGAAATTCGTACTTTTACCTACAACCACACTTGATATTTCATATACCTTTATGCGCGCTCTGGAAAACTCGGTTGGCACCGGTATATTCTCCGTTGATGGAAAGCAGAGAGGCCATCTGTACACGGCAAAACTGTACCATCAATTCTCTAAGTCGATCGATGGATACCTCCTGGTTGAAAATTTCGTACCGGGCAATTATTATGCTCCGACGAACCGCGATTCCGGGGCATTCATTCGGTGGGAATTGCAGTGGAAGATATAATGACTCTTAAACTTATCTGAGAATGTCATTGCGAGGAGTGTTTTTTTACGACGCGGCAAACTAATCAATATCTTTCTTAATCCATGAAGTTTTTAAATCTTTTCAATATTGTCCAGGAACTTGCCCTCCTGCTTTCCGATTCTCGCGTCCAACGCGTGTATCAGGGAGCGGAGGGCAATCTGTATCTCATCCTTCATCGCGAGAAAAAAAACTTCTTTTTATTGCTTTCGCCGGATCGTGCTGTGCCGCGTCTTCATCTCGTAAGTGTAAAACCGACAGCATCGTTCCATCCCAATCCATTCGCGCTTTTTTTGAAAAGTCATATTGCCGGGACACGGATTGCCGCAATTACACTCCTGAATGAAGACCGTATTGTGGAAATTCGGTTTACAGGTCAGGATAAAGCATATCGACTCGTGTTCGAACTTATGGGTGCTTTTTCCAATCTTCTTTTATGCGATGATTCTTCAAAAATTCTTGCTGTGTATTATCCAAGTCCAGCTACTGCTTTGCGACCGCTTCTGCCGGGGTTTTCCTACTCCCTGCCTGAGAAAAAATACAAACCAGGAACCGTGCTAAAAATTGACGGATATTCCAAAGATGAGACAGGAATTTCAAGTAATCGCGAAGCTGAACTCTTTTATCAAGAGCAACAGGAGCAAAGACAGTTTTCATTGATGCAAACGAGAGTATCGTCCTGCATTCGCAAGGCGCTTTCAAAACTTGAACGCAAGATTACAGCGCTTACTTCGGATTTGGATTCTGCAATGCGAATTGAAGAATATAAACAGGCAGGAAACCTGATTCTTGCAAATCTTAGGAATTTGAAAACCGGGATGGAGCAGACTGAACTTCATGATTATGAAGGCAAGGCAATATCCATTGTCCTCGATCCACGGCTATCTCCGCAACGTAATGCAGATAGATATTTCAAAAAATACAAGAAAATGAAGGCTGGGTATACGATTATCTCTCAGCGTCTTGCTGAAGCGAAAAAAGAATTCACTTTCTTGAACGCTCTACAATCCGATCTTGCACAGGCTCAGGGATATGATGATGTAATGCAGATACAATCAAGGCTTGCTTCCAGAGGCTATTGGAAAATAAAAAAAGAAGCAACATCACGTGAGCAGACTCCATCATTTGGTTATAAAAAAATCCTGTTTCAAGGATGGGAAATCTTAGTGGGTAAAAGTGCGAAGGGGAATGATTATATAACGACTGGTCTTGCCTCCCCCGATGACATCTGGCTTCATGCCGAGGGAATGCCCGGTTCCCATGTGCTTATCAGAAATCCGCACAAGGCAGATATTCCCGATGATGTGCTGGTAAAGGCAGCGGCTTTTGCAGCCTTTCACAGTAAAGGGAAAAATGCAGGCAAGGTGTCGGTAACCTATACTCAAGCGCGATTTGTGAAGAAGCCGAAAGGAGCTAAACCAGGATTGGTTACGTTGACTGAACGAAAATCGATTATGGTGAGGCCGGAAGGAGAGAAGTGAGTAATTTTACTTTTTAAAATCAGTTTTTGCCTTTTAGCTTTGTATTCTGTGATATTATTCTTGGTTTGCAGCTTCCACGGCAGAGTTCCATAGTTCTTTTAAGCCGGTTAACGCGCCATCTATAGTCGCAAGAAGAGGATCAATTTTTTGAGCAAAAGTTGATAAATTAAAAGAAAAATAATGCGGCAATGATGCATTACCTTGCTTGTCTGTTGGATATCTAAAAGCAAAAGAACTGGGGTCTATTGTTTCAAATTCGCGTACAAGTTTGACAAAATCGCTTTTCCTCCTTAATCCGTCTATTCCCATATCCCATGTCCATCCAACTTCTTTGATAATTGCTTCAAAATCAGGAATAAATTCAGTTAACTTATGAGTGTTTAAAATTTTCTTTAATGATATGGTAACCTTGCCATGGAGTGATAGGATATCGGAGCCAATTTGAACAAATGCTTTTAAATATAATTCAAATGCATGACGATAAAGAAAAAGAATAGGTGCAGCTTCGAAATCTCTTAATGCACCTGTTGTTCCATATACAGAAACCAATTTTTTAGCAGCACAATGGTATGATTCTGCATATAAGGCTAGTTCTTTGATTGGTTGCCCGTGCCAGTTTAAAACAATAAAATCTTTGTCATTTTTTGATTCTGTACGAAAAAGGGAATGTGAAAAAGATTTTTTATCCTTATCTTTATTTAACATTTGCATTAGTGCCTAAATTATTCTCGCTTGCTCTCCTGCCACAATGTTTCCATCTCATCAAGCGTCATATCTGATAATGATTTCCCTGCATTTTCTGCATGTTCTTCAATATATCGAAACCGATGAATGAACTTGCTGATGGTCTTGCGGAGAGCTTCTTCAGGATTGATGCTCAGAAAACGAGAAACATTAACGAGCATGAAAAAGACATCACCAAGTTCTTCTTCTATGCCCGAGGCGTCTTCTTGCTTAAGCGATTCTTTAAACTCTCTCATTTCCTCATCAAGTTTTGGCAAAGCTTCATCAATGTGATTCCAGTCAAACCCTACCCGTGCTGCGCGTGCCTGAAGGCTTTGGGCGCGAAGAAGGGCAGGGAGGTTTTTGGGGACTCCTTCGAGAAGCGACTTCCTTTTCTCATGTCCTTTTTCTTTCTTTTTAATTTCCTCCCAGTTTGCGAGGACTTCCTTATCCGTATCGAGCCGGACATCGCCGAACACATGCGGATGGCGGCGGGTCATTTTTTCGATGCTCGCATCGATGACATTATTGATCGTAAACTGGCCTTGCTCTTCTGCAATTCGAGCATGAAATATGATCTGGAAGAGGAGATCTCCAAGCTCTTCTTTTATCTTGTCAGGTTGTCCTTCTTCAATTGCATCAACCACTTCGTAACACTCTTCAACGAGAAACGGAGTGATGGAATTCGTCGTTTGTTTTCGGTCCCAGGGACAACCATCGGGTCCACGGAGTTTTTCCATCAATTCTATAAGAGCTTTGAAGTTATTTTGCATAATTTTGTTTGAACTTTGTTTGAACTTTGATTTTTGATATTTGTCATTGAGTTTTTCTCTCGTACCTTACAATAAAGCTATTCCTCTTTGCAAGCTTTTTCCTTGAAGGGAGCTGGTATCTATGGTACTCTTATCAAAAGATACACTGGATATTGCAACTGCTGAAAGGAGACGGTTATGCTTCAAAGAGTATTGCATGCAGGTGTCATTCTTATATCATTTCTTTTGCTCACGGCACTCGGCGGGAAAGGTGGATTTGAACGGGCGCCTCGAGTGGAAAAAAACTTTGCGGTTACGGTCACGGATGTTTCAGGAACCATTATCCAGGGTGATAAATTTAGTTGGGACGGACGCCTTCATTTTTCCGGTTATATCGGAATGGCGCAGGTTACCATGCCGTTTGAAAAAATCAAAGAGCTGACCGTGGGAGAAGTCAAAGAGCGTAATGTGAAGGTGACCGCGGTTCTGCGCGACGGAACAAAAACGACTTTTGATATTGATGCGAAAATCCATTGTTACGGCGAAGCAAGTTTCGGAAGCTTTATGCTGGTGATGACGGAAATCAAGAGCATTGTTTTTAAATAATACCCGTTACCGCGTCTCCAGCCATATTCCTCACCCTATTTCTATGCAGGACACAAAAAAAGCAGCAGATGCAAAATACAGCAGCACCATAAAAATGCTTCTCGAAGAAGAAGGGGCAGCGATTCGGAAAGCGCATTTTGATGGTGCCGGTGGGAGCGAGGTGGTGGAGCGACGCACCGCGCTTGTAGACCGGGTGCTTCGGGATGCATACAACCATGTGGCCGGTTCAGGCGCTATGCCTGCGCTTGTTGCCGTGGGCGGTTATGGCAGAGGAGAATTGAATCCGTATTCCGATGTGGATATCATGTTTCTCTGTCGTGATGACAGTGACCGGCAGCGCTCTCCCGAATTACTGTACCTCCTGTGGGATGCGGGTCTTGAGGTTGGGTATAGCGGCCGCACAATCCAGGAATGCGTTACCCTTGCAAAGAAAGACAGCAAGATCAGAACGTCACTTCTGGAATCCCGGCTTATTGCCGGCGATGCCTCCCTGTATGGATCTTTTCTGAACACGATGCAGAGCGAAGTGTTCTACTGGAAAACCGCTTCCTATATTGCAGAAAAAATAGCAGAACGGACAACACTGCGCCGCCAGTATGGCGGTTCCATGTATCTTCGTGAACCGAATATCAAGGAATGCGAAGGTGGGTTGCGGGATTTTCATGCTGCGATCTGGATTGCTTGTTCGCATTTTCGGATTTCCGCTCTCCAGGAACTTGTTGCCCGGCGAGTTATTACTGCTGAACAGTATGTTGCATTTGTGCGGGCGAGAAATTTTTTATGGAAGGTGAGGAACGAGATTCATTACCTGAGCGGTCGCAGAAACGACCAGCTTACCTTCGACCTCCAGGAACAGGCAGCTCAGGATTTCAAATACCGGAATTCGACCCATTTGCTTGCGGTTGAACGGTTTATGAAATGTTATTTCCTCCATGCCAGGACGATCCGCGAATTTTCAAACCGCATTATGGAAGTGGTCCTTAAAAAACATCCTTCCCGCTTATTCGAACGGGTTCAGTCCCTGGAACGGTTCAATCTCGTGGGCCGTGTTCTGTTTCCTGCCTCGGATGATATTTCCCGAACCGATCTGTCCTTTGTGATGTCTGCCTTTGAAATTGCTCAGTCACGGCATGCGGTGTTTTCTGATCGGCTCAAGGTTCTGATTTCTCGCTGCATGGTAAATGATGCATTGAGGAAATCATCAGACGTTTCCCGATCTTTTCTTGCCATTTTGAATAATCCGGAAGGACTCTTTGAAACGCTTTTCCTGATGAAAGAGCTTCGCGTTCTGGGGAAATATATCCCTGAATTCCGCGCGATTCAGGCGCTTGCCAAACATGACTATTATCACCGGTATACGGTTGATGAACATATTCTTTTTGCGATCAAGACTCTTGATGATCTCTGGGCAGGAAAATATCCCAGCCTCAAGACGTTGTTCGATATCTACCGGGGGCTTCCAAAACGCTGGATCTTGAATCTTGCGGTCCTTCTGCATGATCTGGGAAAAGTATTTCGTTCTGATCATGAATATAAGGGAGTTGATCTTGCTGCGCGAGTACTCGAGCGACTTGGTATTGAAGGTGAGGACAGGGAGCGCATTCTTTTCCTGATAAAGAACCATTTGGTCATGACTACGCTTTCCCAGCGGAGGGAACTTACCGATGTCAAGGTGATTGAGAATTTTGCCACGTGCGTGCAGAATACGGAAAATCTTGCCTTGCTGTATCTGCTCACGTTTGCAGATATTTCTGCTGTCAATCCGACTTCCTGGACTCAGTGGAAAGCGGCCCAGCTCCAGGAATTGTATCTTCGTACCCTGTCGCATCTTCAGCCGCGAGGAGAGATGGCGTCGTACGAAGAGGGTGAATTCGCAATTGCTTCTGAAAAAATCCGCAATACCGCGGCCAAACTTCATTCCTCAAACGAGATTGAGGATTTTCTGACATCCATGTCAGCTCAATATGTTCTGCATACGGAGACGATAAAGGCGATTGATGACATTGGAATGATGAAGCGGCTCCCAGATGAGGAACTGGTGATTCAGCACCGTCACTATCCAGACCGCGGTTATACGGAGCTGACGGTATGTGCTTACGACGCGTACGGCATGTTTTATCGAACGGCTGGAACCATTGCTTCAAAGAACCTGAATATTCTCCGGGCTCAGGTGCACACCTCCAAAAAAGGTGTTATGATCGATACGTTTCTTATCACAGACCCCGAAGGCCGGCTGTATAATTATGAACCGGAATGGCAGCGGGTTATCACTGACTTGAAAACAGCATTAATGAGCAAAACCGCTCCTCCAGCTCCGCGCCGTTATGCGACAAAGAAATCGCTTCCCGGAGTCATTCCGACCACGGTGGAGTTTGATAATACCACCTCCGATTTATTCACGATTGTTGATATTACTGCCCGGGATCGCGTGGGATTTCTCTATTATGTGACCAGGGCGCTCTATGATCTTAATCTTGACATCGGATCGGCAACCATTGTTACGGAAGGCGCCCGTGCCATGGATTCTTTTTATGTGACGGACATGATGCGGAAGAAGATTCTTGATGAAAAACGGCTTGAGAAAATAAAAGAAACACTATTGCAGGTAATCAAGGAGTAGCGTTGTCCTGTGCACTGCGCTATGACGAAGTTGTTGTTCGCTTAATGCGCTTCATCCCAATTTTTGCCAGTCCCTACATCCACCTTGATCGGCACTGACATGTCAATGACATGTTCCATTTCTGCTTTGACCAGTTTTTTCATTCGTTCCAACTCTTTGTCCGGAATTTCAAACACCAGTTCATCGTGGACCTGAAGAATCATTTTCGACTGAAACCCTTCTTTCCTGAGCCTGGCATGAATGCGGATCATGGCGAGCTTGATAATATCTGCAGCTGTTCCCTGAATCGGGGTATTCATTGCCATGCGCTCGCCGAGATTTCTCACTGCGGGTGTGGATGATCCCAGCTCCGGAATAAATCGACGCCTGCCGAACAATGTAGTTACAAAACCATTCTTTTTTGCATTCTGAATTGTCGTTGTGATGAATGCATGCACCTGAGGATAGCGGGCGAAATAGTTGTCGATGTATTTTTTTGCCTCAGCATGAGAGACCCCGATGTCCTGCGAAAGTCCAAACGGTGAAATGCCGTAAATGATGCCGAAATTCACCGCTTTTGCTCTTCGACGCATCTCACTCGTGATCTGATCAGGAAGCAGAGCGAAAATTTCCGAGGCGGTACGGGTGTGAACATCTTCATCGCCCTGGAAGGTCTCGATCAATGCAGGATCAGCGCTCATATGCGCAAGAATACGGAGTTCTATCTGTGAATAATCAGCTGAAAGTAGATGCGAGCCCTCTTTGGCAACGAATGCCTGCCTAATTTTTCTGCCTAAATCAGTGCGAATGGGAATATTCTGAATGTTCGGATCGCTGCTCGAAAGCCTGCCGGTTGCGGTTACGGTTTGATTAAATGATGTATGGAGCCTTCCCGTTCTTGCATTGATCATTGCAGGGAGTGCGTCAATGTAGGTTGATTTGAGCTTTGCGAGCGTTCGGTAGCGGAGGATTTCACCGGGAAGCGGATGCAGGTGTGATAATTCTTCTAGCACATCAACATCCGTGCAAAAACCCGTTTTTGTTTTTTTTACGGGAGTCAGGTGCAACCGGGTAAACAGGATCTCGGAGAGCTGCTTGGGGGAATTGATATTGAATTCAGTGCCTGCACTCTGGTAAATATTTTTTTCAATTGCCGCAATATCTGTCCCGAGCTGATCGGAAAGTTGTTTTAAAAAATCAGCATCGATTTTTACGCCGCTGTGTTCCATGTCAGCCAGAACTTCCATAAGCGGCATCTCGATATCGTGAAAGAGTGTTTGAAGATTGTGCTCTACAAGACGAGGATTGAACAACTGTTTCAGCCGCAATGCAATATCTGCATCTTCGCCCGAGTATTGCATTGCGGTCTCGACCGGTATTGCTTCAAAACCGATCTGTTTTTTCCCGACTCCGGCAATTTCTGCATACGTAATTTTTTTGTAATTCAGCAATTCAAGTGCAAGCGCAGTAAGCCCATGTGACGGTTTCCCTGGATTTAACACGTACGATGCAATCATGGTATCGAAAAAAGCGCCCTGAACTGCGATGCCGTAATGACCGAGCACCAGCATATCGTATTTGATATTTTGCCCGATTTTTTTTATGGAAGGATTTTCTAAAATAGGTTTGAGCAGGGTGAGTACATGGTTAAAATCAAGTTGCTTCGGGGCTGTGGCATAGTGATGACGAAGCGGGATATACCACGCATGGTTCGGTCGAATGGCAAAGGAAATGCCCACCAGTTCCGCTTGCATGGGATGCACTGATGTTGTCTCCGTATCCAGACAGAACTCCTGTGCAGTCGAAAGCATATGGACGAGTTCTTCCAGCATCTGCTCTTCCAGAACGAGTTGATATGAACCCTTTTCCGTTGACTCCTGAGTGACATATTTCAACAGAGAGGTAAATTCCAGTTCACGTAAAAGAGTGAGGAGCGCTTCATTGTCCGGTTCCCGGACTGCGAGGAGATCATAGGAAATCTCAAGCGGAATGTCGCAATGGAGCAGGGCAAGATCGCGGCTCATGCGGGCCAAATCTGCATGATCGAGAAGCGATTGCTTGAGTTTAGGTTTGGTAATTTCAGTGGTGTGGCTCAGGAGATTTTCAATCGTGCCATATCGCAGAATCAGTGCCTGGGCGGTTTTTTCCCCGATGCCGGGAATGCCGGGAATGTTATCTGATGTGTCGCCCATCAACCCCATAATCTCAATCATGCGCTCCGGTGGAACACCCCACCGTTCTTCCACGTCCTGTGGTCTATACAGTTTATCTTTCATGGTGTCATAGACAGTGATATTTTGGCCAACCAATTGAAGGATATCCTTATCTCCGGTCACAATAATTACGGATATCCCGTCAGATTCTGCTTTACGGGCGAGGGTTGCAATGACGTCATCGGCCTCCTGGCCTTCCTGAATAAAAACCGGAATACGAAATGCTTCGACCAGTTTATGGATATACGGGATTTGTACGGTGAGATCTCGTGGCATGGGAGGGCGATGGGCTTTATAATCCTTGAATTCCTGATGACGCCGCGTGGGACCTTTGGGATCAAAAACGAGTGCAAGAAGATCCGGAGTCCGTTCCTTAATAACCTTGAGAAGCATGTTTGCAAATCCGAACACCGCATTCGTGGGAAGTCCTGCAGCATTGGAAAGGTTTCTAATTGCATAAAAAGCCCGATAGACGTACGAATTCCCATCAATAATATATAATGTTTGCTGTTTTGTATTCATGGGAATCGAGTATAGCGAAACCAGATAAAAAATACAATGCATTGATACATCACGAAATTGATTTCAGAGGTTCTTTCGGGTACAATCAAGCTATGAACGTTCTCGCAATAAACGGAAGTCCTCGAAAGAACTGGAATACTGCAACGTTATTGAATCTTGCGCTTGAAGGAGCCAAAGAGCAGGGTGCTGAAACTGAATTGGTTCATCTGTATAATCTTTCCTATAAGGGATGCATAAGCTGTTTTGCATGCAAAAAACGGGGAGGCAGTAGTTATGGCAGATGTGCAGTTCAGGATGATTTAACACCACTACTAAAAAAAATGGAGGATGTGGATGCCCTTATTCTTGGTTCGCCGATCTATTTCGGTTCTGCCACGGGAGAAATGAGGTCATTTCTCGAACGGCTGTTGTTTCCGTATCTTGCATATACTGATCCTCCTCAAAAAATTTTTCCGAAGACAATCAAGACGGGATTTATTTATACCATGAACGTTCCGGAAGAGAGTATGAACGAATGGGGATATCCGCAGAACTTCAAACGCACGGAAATGACCTTGCAACGAATATTCGGTTCTTCGGAAACGCTCGTGAGTTGTGACACATATCAGTTTCATGATTACGCACTGTATGTTGCTGATCGTTTTGATCCTGGCAAAAAAGCAGAACGTCGAGAAAAGATATTTCCTCTTGATTGCAAAAAAGCCTTTGATATGGGTACACAGTTTGCCAGGAATGGGAAATAGTAAAAGAATCGCTTGACAGTAAAACCGAGGATACGGTATAAATAGGCCTCCTATCGTTGTTCATCCTGAAGCCGGCGTAGCTCAGTGGTAGAGCAGCTGATTCGTAATCAGCAGGTCGTCCGTTCAACCCGGATCGCCGGCTCCAAATTTATTTTTTGTCCGTCAATTCCAGCCCGAGAAACATTGTTATATTTTTTTTAATTTCAAGTTCTCATAGATAAAACAAACAGTTGCGTTTAAAACCAAAACTAATGGGAACAAAAAGATAAAGGTTGACAATGCAAATAATAATGTTTATCATTCAAAACATTCCTCAAATTGGAGCATGAATGAACTTGCCTAATTACATTACTCTTGTCCGCATTATCCTCGTGCCTTTTTTTATTGGTTTAATGATTTACGGCCATTATCGAACCGCGCTCTCTCTCTTTGTCGTTGCTTGCATCACAGATGCTCTCGACGGTTTGATCGCCAGACTTACGAATACCAAGACTGATTTTGGCGCTTTTCTCGATCCCATTGCAGATAAGATGCTCATTATATCTGCATTTTTGACGCTGGTATTTCTTGAAATTCTTCCTGCCTGGCTTGTGATGGTTGTTGTGAGCAGGGATGTTATTCTTGTTCTTGGCAGCATTGTTATTTATTTTACGGGACATGAATTTAGAGCACGTCCGTCCATTATTGGAAAAGCAACGACCGTGTTGCAATTGCTTGTCGTCATTCTTTCCTTATTATGCCAGATTTACCATACGCCAAAGGGCTTCATGCCTGTTCTTTTCTGGATGACAGCTGGATTTACGCTTGTATCAGGCATTCAGTATATTGCGAGAGGAATAAAAATTGTTGGAAAAAATTAACGCAATTCCGTTGTATTGCCATGGAGGTCTCAATGAAGATATGTGATATGATCAGGCAGGCGCTTGAAAAAAAAGGTTTTAAAAATCTAAAGGATGCATCAAAAGTACTGGGAATCAGCCCTGAGCTCTTGCGGGTGACCATTAACAAAGGCCATATTCCAAAGGACAGGACGCTTATTATGATTGCGAACAAGCTTGGGCTGGATAAATCGGTACTGATCCTTGCCGCACATCAGGAAAAAGTCCCGGATGAAGTGAAAGGATTTTTTCTTTCTCCCTCTCAGACGAAATTGAAACGTGGAAAGAGAAAATATCCCCTGTCCGAGGAGCAGATCAATTATCTTGAAAAGATTTTGAACATAGACGAGATTATGATGCTGAGAAAATTCCGCCAGGTGTCTGACGAAGCACGGGTGCAGATTACCGGATATGTGGACTTTATGTTTGCATCGAAGAGGAGCATATGATTGATTCGGATTAAGACCGTCTTGCCTCATACGCAGGGTGAACGTCTTGGACTCATGCCCGGAGATATAATTGTTTCGATTAACGGACATGAAATCCGAGACAGTATCGATTTTCGGTTTTATGCTGCCGAGGAACGGATCGAGCTCCTTGTTCGAAAGAAAAATCAGGAAACGAAACTATTTTCTCTTCTCAAGCACCCCGATGACATGCTGGGACTTGCATTTTCTCCTCTGGCGGTTCGCCGCTGCAAGAACCGCTGCATTTTTTGTTTCGTCGACCAAATGCCCCGGAATTGCAGAAAAGAGCTTTATGTCAAAGATGAAGATGTCCGTGCTTCTTTCTTGTATGGGAATTATATTACGCTGAATGCTCTCTCCTCGTCTGATTGGGAACGAGTGAATGAGCAGCGGCTGTCTCCCCTGTATATATCGGTTCACAGCACAGATCCTTCTGTCCGGTCGTCCATGCTTGGCACGACCGGCTCTCCTGATATCATGGAAAGCATGAAACGTCTGGCTTCTGCGGGTATTAGAATGCATACTCAGATTGTTCTCTGCCCGGGAATCAATGATGGGCTTCATCTCCTGAAGACACTGGGTGATCTTTCCAGCCTGTTTCCCGCAGTCTCATCTATTGCCGTTGTTCCTGTTGGCCTTACCGCTCATAGGAAAAATCTGTTTCCACTCCGGACTGTCACTTCCCGGGAAGCCCGGGAACTTGTTGCTCAGCTTGCTCCTCTCCAACGCATGTATAAAAAACAGTTTGGGACCCGCTTGGTATTTCCCTCTGATGAATTTTATATTCGGGGACGTGTTTCGATTCCTCCTTATTCCTTTTATGAGGATTTCCCCCAGCGGGAAAATGGCGTTGGGATGACGGCTTATTTTTTACACGAAGCTTCACGTGTCAGGATTCCAAAAAAAATTTCATCCCGGCCTGCTACGATTGTAACCGGAATGTTGTTTCAGGCCAGACTCCGAGCATCGCTTGAGCGCTTGCGCTCCCGCGGAGCAGTGCTTCACGAGGTGCCAGTCAAAAATACGTTTTTTGGACCCTCAGTTACTGTTGCGGGTCTTCTGACTGGTCAGGATATAGCAAAGGCGCTGAAAGGCAAGCGGTTAGGAGATATGGTCATAATTCCGGCAGAAGCATTAAAAGAGGATGAACCACTGTTTCTGGATGACATGTCTCTTGAACAGCTGGAACACCGGCTTTCCGTCCGTGTGGCGCCAGTTGCTGATTTTCGGGATGTGGTAACGCTTCTAAACGGACAAAGGAGAGCGGCATGATTTCGGGAAAAACCGCACTGTATGGAATATTCGGATATCCTATTACGCATACGTTTTCACCTGCAATGCATAATGCAGCGTTCAAGAAACTCAATATGGATGCATGCTATGTACCTTTTTCCGTAAAACCGGAGGATCTTGAAAAGGCCGCTGAGGCAATCTTACCCCTGGGAATCAAAGGATTGAATGTTACTGTTCCGCATAAAGAAAAAGTGATCCCTTTTTTGGATCAGCTTTCTGAAGAAGCACGGTTGATCGGTGCAGTTAATACGATTGAAATACGTGATGACAAATTAATCGGACACAATACGGATGGAACAGGTTTTTTGCGCTCGCTTACTGAGCAGGCCGGATTTCAACCGGAAGGGAAACTCATTCTCCTTATTGGAGCCGGAGGAGCGGCCCGAGCCGTTGGATTTAGTCTGGCGCTCAGCAATGCAAAAAAAATTTGTTTGTACGACGTTGCGTCTGAAAAAGCCTCTGTTCTTGCCGCTGAACTTCAAACAAAGACCGGCGTGGAAGCTGTTGCATTGGAGGAAGATGATACCCGTGAAGCTGCCTTGTCTGCCGATTGTCTGATTAATGCCACGCCCATTGGTCTTCATAAAAGTGATCCGCTTCCTTTTAGCGAAAACGTTATACAGAAACGACATCTTGTTTGTGATTTGGTTTATAATCCGCCGGTCACGCCTCTGCTCAGAGCGGCGAAAATGCGAGGCGCATATATTCTTTCCGGATGGGGAATGCTTCTGTATCAGGGAATTGCAGCATTTGAACTGTGGGCAGGTCGGTCAGCCCCATTGCCTGTGATGAAAAGCGCATTACTGCGCCAAATCAGGGCACAGAGTTGAAGCAAGACATCACGGGAATACGCGCGACGGCTTGACAGGCCTGTCGTATTCAAGTAATATAAAAAAAGCTTGCGACGAAAGAAGGAGTCTCTTATGGCTATTTCAGGAAGACTCGGGTCAATGCTCGTGTCGTCGGGACTCATTACCGATGCTCAACTGAAAAAAGCACTTGAAAGTCAGAGAAACGAGGGTGGCCGATTAGGAAGCATCCTGGTAAAACTCGGTTTTGTTCAGGAAGACAAGCTTATGACGTTCTTGAGCAAACAGTATGGTGTTCCGTATGTTGATTTAAATAAATTCGAAATCAACCCCGCCGTTATCAAGCATATCCCCTCGGAAGTAGCCCAGAAATACCGTATCATGCCGATTAACCGTGCCGGCTCCACGATTACTATTGCGATGGTGGACCCTTCCAATATATTTGCGATCGATGATATCAAATTTATGACAGGGTATAATGTGGAAGCGGTTGTGGCAACGGAAGGCGCTATTATTGATGCAATCAAAAAATATTACGGGGCTGCCGCACGGTCGCTCGTTACTTCGAGATCAGGAGGAAGCGCAGTTTCGGCCCCCAAGACAGAAAAGAAACTAACGCTTGATATCAGGGATTATGATCTTGACGATCTCCAAAAGGAAGATTCGTTTATTGATGATATTGACACCGGCGGAGTTGTGGATGTTGATGATTTCGACAATCTTGTTCACGGAGCGGTTGAAGACCTTGAAGTTGTTGAGGATGAAAAACTTGATCAGCTGTCCGGGGAAATAGAAGCGCCGATTGTAAAGCTGGTGAACGGGATTCTGCTTCGTGCGGCAAAAATGGGCGTGAGCGATATTCATATTGAACCATACGAAAAAAAATTCAGGGTACGGTATCGATTGGATGGGGTACTTACTACGGTCATGGGTCTTCCGCTCAAGATTAAGAATGCCATTATTTCCCGGGTCAAAATCATGTCTCAGCTTGATATAGCTGAACGCAGGCTTCCCCAGGACGGCAGGATTAAGCTTAAAATGGGAAAAAACAAAACCATGGATTACCGTGTGTCCGTGCTCCCCACCCTGTTTGGCGAAAAGACCGTGCTGCGGCTTCTCGACAAATCAAATCTTCAGCTCGACATGACCAAGCTTGGATTTGATCCGGATCAACTGAAGGATTTTAAAGATGCCATCAATAAGCCGTTCGGAATGGTTCTCGTGACCGGACCGACGGGAAGCGGAAAGACGACCACCTTGTATTCTGCGCTTTCAGAATTGAACAAGGATGATGTGAACCTTATGACTGCAGAAGATCCTGTTGAATTCAACCTGATGGGAATCAACCAGGTCCAGATGAAGGAAGAGATCGGACTCAATTTCGCGGCTGCATTGCGTTCCTTCCTTCGACAGGATCCTGACATTATCATGGTCGGCGAGATCCGGGATTATGAAACAGCCGAGATCGGGGTTAAGGCTGCGCTTACAGGCCACCTCGTTCTTTCAACTTTGCATACGAATGATGCGCCGAGCACCATTAACCGGCTTTTGAACATGGGAGTTGAGCCGTTTCTTGTTTCATCTGCCGTGATCTGTATTATGGCGCAGCGTCTTGTACGTAAAACCTGTCAGAATTGTAAAAAACAGGAGAAAATTCCGCCGCAGACATTTATTGAAGCAGGATTCTCTCCTGATGAAGCTGCGAGTGTGGTGAGTTACAAAGGTAGCGGCTGCGAGGTCTGCAATCAGACAGGATATAAGGGCAGGGTCGCATTGTATGAAGTATTGCCTGTCAAGGATGAGATAAAAGAATTGGTTTTACAGGGCGCTTCAGTCATGGACATCAAAAAACAGGCCGTTGCTCTCGGCATGAAGACGCTTCGGAGAAGCGGACTCTTGAAGGTACAGGCAGGTCTGACATCGCTTGAAGAAGTAGTGGAAAATACGTTCCCGGATATTCAATAAAATCGACGCACAAAATACTGATTGTTTGACGAGGTTTGTCCATGGCGCATTTACATGATCTTCTGAAATACATGATAGAAAAAGGCGCTTCTGATCTTCATATAACGACCGGGATTGCACCGCTCATTCGCGTGGACGGAAAAGTAAAGCCTGTTCCCGGACTGGAATCGCTTACCGCGACACAAACCAAAGATCTCTGTTACAGCATTCTTACAGATGCACAAAAGCATAAATTTGAAGAGCACAATGAACTCGATCTTTCCTTCGGGGTCAAGAACCTTTCCCGTTTTCGTGCGAATATTTTTGTGCAGCGGGGAGCCGTTGCAGCGGCTATCCGGACCATTCCATTTAAAATCCGAACGTTCCAGGAACTGGGACTTCCTGAAATTGTTACTGATTTATGCAAAAAACCGCGTGGATTGATTCTTGTCACCGGTCCGACGGGCAGCGGAAAATCGACGACCCTCGCTTCCATGATTGATAAAATAAACATGGACCGTCAGGAACATATTATTACTGTCGAAGATCCAATCGAATATCTTCATCCTCACAAAAAATGTCTTGTCAACCAGCGTGAAGTGAACGCAGATACGAAGTCATTCAAGGATGCGCTTAAATACATTCTGCGCCAGGACCCTGATGTCGTGCTCATCGGTGAAATGCGTGATCTTGAGACCATCGAAGCTGCCCTCACTATTGCTGAAACAGGACATTTGACCTTTGCAACACTTCATACGAATTCGGCAGCACAGACGATGAACCGTGTTATTGATGTGTTTCCGCCGCATCAGCAATCGCAGGTACGGGCACAGCTCTCGTTTGTTTTGGAAGGAGTTATATCGCAGCAGCTGATCCCCAAGATTGGGGGCGGGAGAACGCTCGCGCTTGAAGTCATGATCCC
Source organism: Nitrospirota bacterium (assembly GCA_041650055.1). Lineage (GTDB taxonomy): Bacteria > Nitrospirota > UBA9217 > UBA9217 > UBA9217 > JBAZLV01. The sequence goes on from JBAZLV010000001.1 coordinate 105,093, forward strand.
CAATGCCGCTATTCGCAACCTGATTCGCGAAGACAAGATTCATCAAATTTATTCCATTATGCAGACAGGACAGGCAAAATTCGGGATGCAGACACTGAACCAATGCTTGTATGAATTGTATGTAAAAAAACAAATATCGTATGAAGACTGCGTGGGACGGTCATCCAATGTCGATGAACTGGTCCAGATGCTGAATCGTTCAGGGCTGACAACCGGACAGCCGGCTCCTAAAGAATACCGTTAGTGACAGAGCGGTTTGATTGCTTCATGATGTACGTGGAGGTGAAGGAATGGCCACAAGCATTTATACCTGGGAAGGCAAAACACGGCAAGGCTCGATTCAAAAGGGAGAACTTGCAGCAAACAGCAAGGAAGAGGTTATTTCCCTTCTTCGGAGGCAGAACATTCTGCCGATTAACATCGCTGCCAAACCCAAGGAAATACGCTTATCATTCGGTGGGCAAAAAGTCACTGACAAGGATGTTGTGATCCTTACCCGTCAGCTGGCAACAATGATCGATGCGGGATTGCCGCTTGTTCAGTGCCTTGATATTCTCGGGACGCAGACTGAGAGTAAGGCGCTTGCAAAAGTCGTAAATCAGGTACGATCCGATGTTGAAAGTGGCGCCACATTTGCCGAGGCCCTGAAAAAACATCCCAGGGTTTTTGATAATCTCTACGTGAATATGGTTGCTGCAGGTGAAGCAGGTGGTATTCTGGATACCATTCTTCAAAGACTTGCGGCATATATGGAAAAATTCGCCAAGATCAAACGGCAGGTTAAATCTGCAATGATCTATCCTTCCGTAATTTTGTTTGTGGCTATTGCGGTTGTTTCTCTTCTTATGGTGGTTGTGGTTCCGATGCTGGCAGGCATGTTCGCTGACATGGGACAGGCACTGCCTTGGCCGACCAGGATTGTGATTACGGTTAGTAATTTTATGAAATCATACTGGTGGCTTCTCATTATTTTTGTCGTTGGTTTTTTTGTCGGTTTAAAACAATTCAGAAGAACTGAAAAGGGGCTCACCCTGACCGACGGCATAGCTTTGAAAATACCGGTTTTCGGTTCCCTTATTCAACGGGTCTCAGTCGCTAAATTTACGCGTACGCTTGGAACGCTTTTGAGCAGCGGCGTGCCCATTCTTGAGGGATTGTTGATCGTATCCCGCACCGCCGGAAACAAAATTGTGGAAGATGCTGTTCTTGCGACCCGACAGAGCGTGAGTGAAGGTAAGACACTTGCAGAACCGCTTGGTCGAGCCAAGGTGTTCCCGGCTATGGTAACCCAAATGATCGCAGTAGGTGAAGCAACAGGCGCCCTGGACAACATGCTGAACAAGATAGCGGATTTTTATGATGATGAAGTCGATTCCGCTGTCGCAGCACTCACCTCGCTTCTGGAACCGATGCTCATGATTTTTTTGGGCATTACCGTGGGATTCGTGATCATTGCCATGTATATGCCTATATTCCAGATGGGCGCACTCGCAGGCGGCTAATCTCCGTTACAGACGTGATCAGGGACCGCAGGAGGCGTGTTGCTGCTTTTTTAAACGCAGGCGGGCGACTTAACTATAACGGAGCAATCTCTCGTGACTCGTGAGTTTTCTCGGGAAGAATATGCAAAAAGGATAAAATGGCTCATCTGGAGCCGGGTGGTGCTGACGACTTTTCTGGTCACGTCACTTCTTTTCCTCCAGGGGCATTCCCGGATTTATCCTTTTGAGACGGCGTACGCTTTTTATTTTATCTTCTCGGTTTACGGTCTCACCGCTTTTTATTTTTATCTTCTCAAAAAGCTTCAGAATCTGTCCATTCTTGCTTATCTTCAGACTTCCATTGATATTATTCTTGTTACGATTCTGACACATATTACCGGCGGGATCGACAGCGGGTTCTCACTCCTGTATCATCTGACCATTATTTCCGCAAGCATTATTCTCTATCGTCGTGGTGGTTATCTCGCGGCGTCTTTATCCAGTATTCTCTATGGCGGCCTGCTTGATATGCAGTATTACAACATTGCAGGGTTTGTCCGGAGTCAGAATTTTTCGACCGTTCAGGTATTTTATCAGGTTTTTATCAGTATTCTTTCCTTTTACATAGTGGCTTTTTTAAGCACGCATCTCTCGGAACGGCTTCGAAAAACCAGCCAGGAACTGCAAAGAAAGAGTATTGATTTTGAAGATCTCAAGGTCCTTCAGGACCATATCCTGCGGAGTGTCGGAAGCGGGATCTTTACCATGGATCTTCAAGGCAATATTGCATCCTGGAATCCGGCTGCCGAGTTCATTACCGGCTATTCGCTGGATGAAATCAGAAATCAATGGAAAGATGTATTCGGAGACACGCTCAAAGGAATTTTCGGGCATACCGATGCCTTGAAAGAACGGCCGTTCCGATTTGATGGAAAAATAACCAAGAAAGACGGAACCCAGGCGATTCTGGGAATGACCGCCTCTCTTTTGAAGGATGAGGCGAATACGATTCGAGGCATCATTCTCGTGTTTCAGGATATCACCAAGATTATTGCGATGGAAGAACAGGTGAGACGGCAGGAGCGGCTTGCAACCGTCGGGAGTCTTGCCGCAGGCATTGCGCATGAAATTCGAAATCCTCTGGCGTCGTTATGTGGTTCCATACAAGTACTTCAGGGGGAACTTGATCTTGCCGGAGACAACAAACATCTGATGGGAATTGTCGTGAAAGAGGCTGACCGTCTTAATTCAATTATCACGGATTTCCTTGAATATGCCAGGGCAAAAACCGATCCTCAAGAAACCATCGAATTACTACCTCTTGTCAATGAAACCATTATGCTTTTAAAGAACAGTCGTGATTTCAACAAAAATATCGCCATTCATCATGATGATGTTTCATCCCGTCTTGCCGTGAAGGTGGAAGCACAAAGGCTTCGACAGGTTTTTTGGAACCTTCTCATCAATTCCTGCCAGGCAATGCCTCAGGGAGGGGAAATTACTATTTCAGCAGTATCGTCCGTTCTTAATGGAGCTGCATGGTGCGAGATTCTTATTTCTGATACGGGGACAGGTATTCCACAGGAACAGCAGCGAAAAATTTTCGACCCTTTTTTTACGACAAAGACAGGAGGCACCGGGCTTGGCTTAGCGATTGTATATCGGATTATCGATGATCATCGGGGAACTATTACCCTGGAGAGTGAACCAGGAAAGGGGTCCCGGTTTACCATCAGAATTCCGTTGTTAGAGGAATCTCGTTGTGTGTCAAATGCAGAACACAATCCGGTTACACACCTGGTACAGAGATCATGAGCACTATTCTGGTTGTTGACGATGAACCAAGCATGCGGGATTTTCTCGCTATCATGCTCAAAAAAGAGGGGCATGATGTCGTGATTGCCGAAAACGGCGCTGATGCCTTGAAAGCCGCTCAGGCGGAAATATTCGATCTTGCGATAACCGACGTGAAAATGCCGGGAATTGACGGGATCGGCGTGCTCAAGTCTCTGAAGGAAATATCACCTGATACGGTCGTCATCATGGTGACCGCCTTTGCAACTGCCGAGACTGCGGTTGAAGCCATGAAACTGGGAGCGTATGACTACATTTTAAAACCGTTTAAAATAGATGAACTCAAGCTGATCATTCATAATTCGCTTGAAAAACGGCATCTGAAAAAAGAAAACATCCTGCTCAAGCGAGAAATCACGTCCCAGGCTGGATTCGAGAATTTCATTGGAAAAAATGAAGGGATGCTGAAAGTGTTTTCTCTGATCAGGCAGATTGCGGACACGGCGAGCACGGTTCTCATCACAGGAGAAAGCGGAACGGGAAAGGAGTTGGTCGCAAAAGCTATTCATTATAACAGCGGACGAAAGGATAAGCCGATTGTAACGGTCAACTGCGGCGCCCTGCCGGAAACGCTGCTGGAGAGTGAATTGTTCGGCTATATGAAAGGAGCATTTACCGGGGCTGTTTCCAACAAAATCGGATTGTTTGAAGCTGCCCGCGGAGGGACCATCTTTCTGGATGAGATCAGTGCAACCACGCCTGCCTTGCAGATAAAATTGCTAAGGGTGCTTCAGGACCGGGAATTTATGCGGGTCGGCGGGACAACGAACATCAAGGTTGATATCCGGATCATTGCCGCCAGCAACAGGGACTTGCATGAGGAGGTTGCCAAAGGTACTTTTCGGGAAGATCTTTATTACCGTCTCAATGTCCTTCCCATCCATCTCCCACCGCTTCGCGACCGAAAAGAGGATATTCCGCTTTTGACCGAGCATTTTCTCCAAAAGAACAACGCCGGCCGTGAGCGAAAGAAAATTGCGCCTGATGCGCTGAATCTGCTTATGCGGTATCACTGGCCGGGAAATGTTCGGGAACTCGAAAATACCATCGAACGTCTCGTAATCCTGGCGACAGGCGACACGATTCTTGCAAATCAAATACCGGATGTTGTGAAAGAGTATCACCACACGCAAGACTCCCTTGTATCAGAAATTCCGGATGCCGGAATCAATCTGGAAGCACTTCTGGAAGACGCCGAGAAAAAACTTCTTGCCAAGGCCCTTGAAAAAACCGGAGGAGTAAAAACAGAAGCTGCGAAACTCCTCGGCCTCACGTTCCGGTCGTTCAGGCACCGGCTCCAAAAATATGGGAATTCATAAACGCATAATTTTTTCATTGCAAAGAACAGATGTTTTTTATAGAATAAATATTCATGTCATGCGCATCAGCAAGAGGATTCATTACTATTCCCGATTACCACGAGTGTTTTACCCGCGGCACTGCTTTCTCCACACATGGACAACTCTCTTTTCCTCATTTGAAAAGAAAACCATTTTGTCCGATTTGTAAATCTCAAGGCGTATATGATATTTAAAGAAGCGCATTGCCAGTATGATGCACCAACAATATTATTAACATCGGAATATAACTTATGTTATTCATTGAACTTTTTTTAATCCTGCTTTTGATCGTGCTGAACGGGTTTTTCTCCGCATCAGAAATTGCACTTATTTCTCTGCGGAAAAGCAGGGTACGGCATCTGGTGAAAAACGGGATACCGCTTGCAAAAAAGATACAGCGGTTACAGGAAGAACCTGAACGTTTTTTAGCCACTGTTCAGGCAGGTGTTACTTTGATTGGCACGCTTGCAGGAGCTCTTGGCGGTGTTATTGCCATTGAATGGTTACGGCCGATTTTATTATCAGCACCGATCGATTTTGTTCACAACATGGCTGAACCGCTTGCTGTTGGTACGGTGGTTGCCCTCATGACGTATATTACTCTGGTATTCGGCGAACTTGTGCCCAAGCATCTGGCCATACGCTATTCAGAGAAAATAGCTTTTTTCACGGCATCTACCATTGACACGCTTTCGCGGTTGTTCAAATGGATTCTGCGAGTACTGACAGTTTCCAATAATTTTGTTCTCAAACTAATGAATGTGAAGCCGGAACAGGAATCGGCCGTTATTTCGGAAGATGAAGTGAAATTTCTTATTCGGGAAGGGAGAAAGAGCGGGATTTTTGAGCCTTCAGAAGAAGATCTCATTCACAGCGTCTTTAAATTTACCGACACCATGGTGCGGGAGGTCATGGTTCCCCGGATCGATATCGTCGCAATCGAGTTGGAAAGCGATATTGATACCATTCTCCATATCATGAATGAAAAAGGTTTTTCACGGCTACCGGTATATTCAGGCACCATTGACAATGTGGTCGGAGTGGTTTATCTTAAGGACATTCTTTCGCTTCACATGGAAAATCGGCCTGTTCAGCTGGATAGCGTTCTTCGCAAACCGTATATTGTTCCGCCAAACAAGAATGTGAGTGTACTCCTGAAGGAAATGCGTGAAAAACGTATTCATCTTGCCCTTGTCGGAGATGAATATGGGGGAACCGACGGATTGGTTACCATGGAAGACTTGATCGAGGAAATTGTCGGTGATATTCAGGACGAGAAAGAAACCCAGCTGAAGGAAATAGAGGAAATTGCAGCAAATCGCTTCATTATCAACGGAAGAACGGACATTGGAAAGGTAAATGAACGGCTGAACGTTCAGCTTCCGGAAGACGAATTCGAGACCATCGGCGGTTTTGTCCTCGGCCTGTTCGGAAGGCTTCCCTCCGAGGGAGATCAAATCCGATATCACAAGCTGCTGTTTACTGTGCTGAGACTTCGGAAAAATCGCATTTCCCGAATCCGCGTGCTTACCCATACATCCGAACATGAAAGGGGAGACCATGAAAACACCGCTGATACTGGAGACTAATCTGCCTGGCCTGAATCCGCCCAGGCGAGGAAAGGTACGTGATATTTATGATCTCGGAGAAACCCTGCTTATTGTTGCAACCGACAGAATCTCGGCATTCGATGTTGTGCTGCCGAATGCGGTGCCCGAAAAAGGCAGAGTGCTTACGCAGATATCGAAATATTGGTTTTCACAAACCCAAGGCATTGTTAAAAATCATCTGCTGTCCACTGAAGTCAAAGATTTTCCATCAGTCTGTCAGCAACACGCAGCTGTTCTTGAAGGCAGAAGCATGCTGGTAAGAAAAACGGAACCGCTTCCTGTTGAATGTGTCGTTCGCGGCTATTTGAGCGGATCAGGATTGAAGGAGTATAGAGCAACAGGCGCAATAAGCGGGGTTCCTCTTCCGCAGGGACTCACGGAAGCATCGAAACTGCCAGAACCTATCTTTACTCCATCAACCAAAGCGGAAGTAGGTATTCACGATGCGAATATTGATTTTGATACAGTTGTAAAAACGGTGGGAAAAGACGTTGCTGAAAAAATCAAACGGTATACCATTAGCATATATAAAAGAGCATGCGAACTTGCTGAACCGCGGGGCATTATTATTGCCGATACAAAACTCGAATTCGGTATCTACCAGGGTGATGTGATTTTGATTGATGAAGTCCTCACTCCGGATTCATCCCGCTTCTGGCCGGCGCGAGAGTATCGGGAAGGAGTTGCTCAGAACAGCTTTGACAAACAATTTGTTCGCAATTATCTATTGGACATCAAGTGGAATCAAAAACCGCCGGCACCGGTCCTTCCCGAGGATGTCGTACGAAAAACAAGTGAAAAATATCTTGAAGTACTTTCTCTTTTGACTGCCTGATTTTTGCAGGTATAAAAGAGATGTAAGGAAAGGATTGTCATGGAAGATTACAACGAGCTGATCATGCAGCGATTTAAAAAGCTATCGGAGATCAGCGCGATGGGTGTCAAACCGTATGCCGGGAGGTTCGAGGTTTCGACATCTGCCCAAAAATTGTCTGAGAAGTATGAGAATACCACGAAAGAAGAACTGGAAGCCAACCAGGTGACCGCAACTCTAGCAGGACGGATTGTTGCCATGCGGAGTTTTGGAAAGGCTTGTTTCTGCCATCTTCAGGACGCATCAGGCAAAATCCAGCTGTATGTTCAGAAGGACACGCTGGGTGACGATCTCTATGCAGTATTTAAAAAACTTGATATCGGTGATTTCATTGGTGTCCATGGCTTCCTCTTTCGCACCAAAACGAATGAATTAACGATTCATGCTGAGAATGTAGTTTTGCTAGCCAAATCGCTCAGGCCTCTGCCGGAAAAATGGCATGGGCTCACCGATGTCGAACTCCGGTACCGTCAGCGGTATGTCGACCTTATTGTCAATCCTGAGGTTAAAAACGTTTTTCTGATCCGGACGAAGATCATACAGGCAATCAGGGCGTTTTTAAACGACCGGGAGTATCTCGAAGTTGAGACTCCCATGATGCATTCAATTCCCGGTGGCGCCACTGCCCGGCCATTCAAGACGCATCATAATGCCCTTGATATGGAGCTTTATCTGCGCATTGCTCCGGAATTATACTTGAAGCGGCTTCTGGTTGGGGGATTCGAACGGGTGTATGAAATCAACCGGAATTTCAGAAACGAAGGTATCTCAACCCGGCATAACCCCGAATTCACGATGCTTGAGTTTTATACTGCGTACGCTGATTATCGAGACCTGCTTGAGATGACCGAGGAAATGATCAGATCCGTGGCTCAAAATGTGCTGGGTACCACAAGACTTGAATTCGAAGGACAGGTCATCGATCTTGCAGTTCCCTGGAAGCGCGTGACGTATCTTGATGCTCTTCGTGAAGCAGGGATTCCGGATGATGTCCTTACAAGCCGGGACAAGGCAGAAGCACAGGCACGGAAACTGGGAGCAAAGCTGAAAGGCGGAGAACCGCTCGGAAAAGTTTTGAACGAGATCTTTGAAGTTATTGTTGAACCGAAGTTGATACAGCCCACGTTTGTGATTGATTATCCTACTGACATATCGCCACTTTCCAAGAAGCGGGATGATGATCCTGCTCTTGTGGAACGGTTCGAATTATTCATTACCGGTCGGGAACTTGCAAATGCATTTTCTGAACTGAATGACCCTGTTGATCAGAAAGAACGGTTTTTGAAACAGGTATCTGAGCGGGAATCAGGTGATGATGAAGCACATCACATGGATGAGGACTTTGTCCGTGCACTTGAATACGGAATGCCGCCGGCTGCAGGAGAAGGAATCGGGATCGACCGGCTGGTGATGTTGTTTACCGGATCCAGCTCCATTCGGGACGTGATTCTTTTTCCTCAGTTGAAGAAAGAGAAATCATGATATCAGATACCGGATACCTGATGCAAAATGTAAGGAATTTTATCTGGCATTCGGTATCAGGCATCATGCATCTGTCATAACTATGAAAATACCATACGAAATATTCATCAGCCTCCGCTATCTTAAGACAAAAAAACGATATGGCACGGTGTCGCTTAATACGTTCATATCGATTGCCGGGGTCATTATTGGTGTTGCAACCTCCATTATCACGCTTTCAGTCATGACGGGATTTCAGGGATATTTCCGCGATAAAATTTTGTCCGCCATGCCGCATATTGTGGTAATGGAATACACGGGGTCAGGTGTTTCTGATTGGACAACACTCCAGGACAAGGTCAAACAGGTTCCGCATGTCACGGAAACTACTCCGTTTGTGTACGGACAATCCATGCTTACGTCTAAAGAACGCATGCAGGGGGTCGTGGTCCGGGGTATTGATCCGAAGACCGAAGGAACAGTTACCGATCTTGCAAAAAATATGACCATGGGGTCGCTTCTTGATCTCGAACCTTCAAGGCAAAGATCTCCCGGCATTATTATCGGAGAAGACCTTGCACGTAAGTTAGGAGTGCTTGTTGGTGATACCATCACGATGGTCAACCCGCTGGGTGAAGAAACAGCCTTGGGAATTGTCCCAACCATGAAAAAGTTCGAGGTGCGTGGTCTGTTTGACGCAGGCATGTATGATTACAATACCGGGTTCGTCTATATCGCACTTCCGGAAGCTCAGAAATTTTTTGATATGCCGGGACGGGTTAGCGGGATTCAAGTGAGGGTTGATGATTTGTATCGTGCCGATAAGATTGCTCTGGCGATTCGTTCGCATATAGGATATCCTTTTTATACCCGAAACTGGATGGAAATGAATAAGAATTTCTTTTCTGCGCTCTTGCTTGAAAAAATTGGAATGTCGCTTATTCTTATCGTCATTATTGTTGTTGCTTCGTTCAACATCATTGGGACGCTTACGATGATCGTGATGGAAAAAAATCGAGAAATTGCGATTTTGAAGTCGATGGGGGCCTCCGGGTCCAGCATCATGAAAATATTTATGACAGCCGGGTTGACTATTGGTGCTGTAGGAACAGCCTTGGGCGCAGCAATCGGGTATGGCATGGTCTGGATCATCATGAAAACGGATTTAATCACGCTTCCTAAGGATGTGTATCAGGTAAGCCGTTTGCCGCTCTCGATTTCCGGCCTTGATGTTCTGGTTATCTGTCTCACAGCACTTGGAATCAGTTTTCTCGCAACAGTATATCCTTCATGGCAGGCGGCAAAGCAGGATCCCGTAGAAGTGCTTCGGTATGAATAGATACCGATAGAAAGACTATTACACACTCATGCATTTAAGAACAGAAGGAGGCGGGTATGGCGCAAAAAAGCGGATCACTAAAAAGAGTATTTCTGGTAGTGCTTTTTCTTGTTTTGGCAATCGTCGTGTTTATTCTTTTCGGGGGCGGTAAACTTCTGAAAGAAACGGGTAACTGGCTGGGTGGCATGGGCAACAAGGCCGAGACCGTGAAACAGGAAATAGAAAAAAAGGCAAGCACTGTTGAAAAAGGCGTAACCAAAGGCATTGATACCATCAAGGGAGATAAAAAATAACACAACCGCTCATTCATATTCAGCAGCTCAAAAAAACGTTTCGAACCGGCCCGGAAGCCCTTCACGTGTTGGATGGTATAGACCTGACTATTCAAGAAGGTGAGATGCTTTCCATCGTGGGCGCTTCCGGAGTCGGTAAAAGTACGTTTCTGCATATCGTTGGAGCGCTTGATTGGCCGACGTCCGGCAAGGTCTATTACGACACCGTCGATATTTTCGGGCTTGATCCGAATGCACTCGCCATGTTCAGGAATGAACGAGTAGGATTCGTATTTCAGTTTCATCATCTGCTCCCTGAATTTTCAGCGCTTGAAAACGTCATGTTTCCTGCACTTATTCAGCGGAAAGACCGGAAGAAGGCCACTGAAAGCGCTGAAATAATCTTAAACGATGTTGGGCTCGCCGATCGGCTGCATCACCGGCCCGGTGAACTCTCGGGTGGAGAACAACAACGGGTGGCTGTTGCCCGCGCACTTGTTTTGAATCCTTCCGTCGTGCTCGCAGATGAGCCAACCGGAAATCTCGATGCGCATACCGGCGAAACCATCCATGATCTCCTTTGCAAGATCAATAAGCAGAAAAACATTACCTTCATCATCGTTACCCACAATGATAAATTTGCCCTCCGTGCCGATCGGGTTCTGAGAATGACTGAGGGGAAATTTACTGCTGAAAAGTGAACTGATTTTCTTGACGACGAGAGATTAAATCTCTCTTGATGTATGCGTATCTCTTCTCGTTTTTCCCCTTGACATTTATCGGCATTAGAACGTACTATTAAAAAATCTTAAGAATCAAGTAGTTCGGAGCCGAGATATGAACATTCCGTTCTTTCACCTGGCAATGGGAGCATATGCGCTAGGAGCATTCGGATATATTGTCTTCATTTTAAAGCCAGCTATTCCGCGAATTGCTTTTTTTTCACGATGGACGGCTGTTGCAGGATTCTTATTCCATCTTGGATATTTTCTATCCCGCTGGATAGAATCAGGACGTATTCCCATCACGAGTTTTTTTGAAGCTGCAAATTTCCTCGGAATGGGAATTGTGCTTGTGTTTTTACTTATGGAATTTCGATTTGCGATCGCTGCTCTTGGTTCATTCGTGCTTCCGCTTGTCCTCATTCTTATGCTTCCTGTTTTGCCTGCATCCTCTGCAATCAATTATGTGAATCCTCTTCTTGCAAGCGGCTGGCTTGGTGTGCATACAAGCTTAACGATTCTTGGAGATGCGGCATTTGCCTTTTCATTCATTGTCTCGCTTATGTATTTAATCCAGGAACGCCAATTGAAGGCCAGGCATCACGGCATCCTGTTTGATCGGCTTCCGTCCCTTGAGATGATGGATACCCTTTCGTATCGGGCTTTAGTTCTGGGATGGCCTCTATTTACACTCGGAATGTTTGCCGGGGCTGTTTGGGGTAGCAAAGTCTGGGGAGCGGCCTGGAGCTGGGGGCTGAAAGAAACATGGTCGATCGCGACATGGCTCGTTTATCTGCTTATACTCCATCTGCGATCAATGAAATGGCGCGGCAGAAAAATGGCATGCATGTCCATTATCGGCTTTATTTTTGTTATCATTAACTTTTACGTGATTAGCCGTATCCCGATGGGAAAACATACCTTTTAAGGCGGCATCATCTGTGAATATCGTTGTTATTGGTCTTAATCATACAACCGCACCTGTTGAAATTCGCGAAAAACTAGCTTTTTCAGAAGACCGGATCCAGCATGCTCTTGCCACGCTGATGAAGCATGACGGCATCTGTGAAAGCTTCATCCTTTCTACGTGCAATAGAGTTGAAATTTATGCCTGTGTTCAAGATTGTGAATGCGGCGTTGACCACATAAAAAAATTCCTTGCTCGTTATCATACGGTTCCTTCCTCGATCCTTGAGGAATCCTTATATGTCCATACCGGCGAACAGGGGATAAAGCATCTCTTTCGGGTTGCTTCAAGCCTTGATTCTCTTGTTGTTGGTGAACCTCAGATTTTAGGGCAGCTCAAGGACGCATTCGATTCAGCGCTTGACGTGAAAGCCACCGGATTAATCTTAAATAAACTCATCAAAAAGGCCATCTCGGTTGCAAAACGGGTTCGCACGGAAACGAGGATTTCGGAAAGCGGCGTGTCAATAGGCTTTGCCGCTGTTGAACTGGCAAAAAAAATATTCGGTAACCTTGAAGGCAAGACCGCCATGCTTCTGGGAGCAGGAGACATGGCAGAACGTGCAGCACGGCATCTTCAAGACAATGGAATTCGAAGCGTTCTTGTCGTGAATAGAACCTTCGACCGGGCCGTTGAACTTGCACGGGAATTTCATGGCAGCGCGGTTCCCTTTGAACAGTTTTCTTCTGAATTAATGATGGCGGATATTGTCATCTGTTCAACCGGAGCTCGGGGTTTTCTTGTATTTCCTGAAATGGTAAGTACGGCAATCAAAGAACGGCGCAGCAAACCGATGTTTTTCATCGATATCTCGGTTCCTCGAAATATTGATCCGCGAGTTAATGACCTTGATAACGCTTTTTTATATACGATCGATGACCTTGAGGGTATTGTGAGTCTGAACAAAGAAGGTCGGGCTCGGGAAGCGAAGAAGGCAGAGAAAATAGTTCAACAGGAAATAAAAACCTATCTGCAATGGGAACAGAGCCTTGATGCGGTGCCGGTTATTGTCGACCTTCGTGAACATATGGAAGAAATCAGGAAACGGGAGCTCAGGAAGGCTCTTGCACAATTAAAAGGAATCACTGACAAACAAAGAAACGTTATTGAATCCATGTCTGCTGCAATTGTGAATAAAATTGCGCATACGCCAGCTGTTGTCTTAAAGAAAACTGCGGCTCATGAAGATGGGACAGAATGGCTTTCTTTTGCTCGCACCTTATTCAACCTGGACGGGCAAAAGCGCATTCTTAAAAAAATCAAAAAGAATTCCGAATCAAAGCGGAGCGATTGATTGCGAAAAAAAATACGCATTGGTACCCGTGGAAGCGCTCTTGCAGTATGGCAGGCTGCAGGGATCAAAGCAGAGATCGAAAAAAAACACTCTGATGTTGCTATTGATATTGTTATCATAAAGACGACTGGCGACAAAATTCTTGATGCTCCGCTTCACACCATCGGTGGGAAAGGGCTGTTTACCAAGGAAATTGAAGAGGCCCTTTTGTCACAAGAAATCGATCTTGCGGTTCACAGCATGAAGGATGTACCTACGAAGTTTCCCGATGGACTGCATCTTGGTGCTGTTACCCTACGGGAGGACCCACGGGATGTATTGTTATCGCGCAATGGCGTCCGGTTTAACGATCTTTCTCTCAATGCCAAAATAGGGACAAGCAGTCTTCGCCGTCAGGCTTTGTTGCGGCACCAGCGATCTGATTTAGTTGTCGAGCAAGTGCGAGGAAATGTAGATACGAGAATCCGGAAGCTGAAGGAAGGCCGATTTGATGCGATTGTTCTCGCTGCAGCAGGAGTCAAGCGATTAGGATTCGAAGAATATATTACGGAATATCTTCCTCTTACCTGGTGCATTCCCGCAGTTGGCCAGGGGGCGCTGGGGATAGAATGTCGAAAGAATGATTCTGAAATAAACAATGTTATTTCTTTTTTGAATGACCCCGTAAGCAGAGCTTGTGTTACTGCAGAACGGGCACTTCTTCAAAGACTTGAAGGTGGATGCCAAGTACCCATTGGTTGTTATGGACGAATTGAATCGGAAACATTGTACGTTGCCGGGATGGTTGGAAGTATTGACGGGCATCGGCTTATACGAGATTCCGTTCAGGGTAGTGCTGAAAGGGCAGAGGAACTTGGTACTACTCTTGGCGAAAAACTGCTTTCCCATGGTGCAGACGTTATTTTACGTGAAATCTTCATGCAAGGATCGCCTGATAGAGCAGGGAATTCTCTTGATGAATGATTAACGGCTGAATTTTAAACGCTGCTATGGTCATGAATGAAAACATCACAATTCGGAGCCTTGCTGGCAAGCAGATTATTGTGACCCGTTCTCACAAACAGGCAACTGAATTTATTGACAAGCTTGTAGAACGAGGCGCATCTGTTATTTCTTTACCTGCGATTGAGGTCATCCCTCCTTCGAACTGGGATAAACTTGATCATGCTCTGAATGAACTGAATCATTATCACTGGATTATTTTTACAAGTGTGAATGCCGTCACATTTTTTATGAAACGACTTTGTAAAGAGAATGAATCGATTCGTCTGCCTTCCGGCGTGCAGGTTTGTGCTGTTGGACCGAAAACGGCCGAGAGGTTGCAATTATACGGGGTACAGCCTGATCTGATTCCAACCGAATATAATGCAGAAGGTCTCCTTGCTGCATTCGGAGCTCTGAATATTTCCGGAACGAAGATGCTCATTCCGCGCGCGAAAGTGGCGCGTGAATTCCTTCCTGAGGAATTACAAAAACGCGGGGCTCAGGTGACGGTTGTTCCGGTATATGAAACAATTATGCCGGAACAGGATGTGAGTCGAATAAAAGCGCTCTTGATTGAAAAAAAAATTACGGCAGTCACGTTTACCAGCGGATCTACGGTCCGAAATTTCATTGAAATGATCGGACAAAAAGAGTATACCACTTTACTGTCCGGGGTGGTAATCGCCTGCATGGGTCCGATTACAGCAAAAATAGCTCAAGACTATGGGTTAAAAACTGATATCATGCCTGCTGATTCCACAATTCCAGCCTTTGCTAATGCAATCGCCGATTTTTTTACGGCAGGAATGAAGCCATTTATTCATTGAAAGACAGGCTATAAAGGAGAAACTATGTTTTCAATTTCAGAGAAGGCAGCAGAAAAAATAAAAGAAATACTTATCGAAGAAAAAGTTCCCAACCATGCATTGCGAATTAAAGCAGGAGAGCAAGGGTGCTGCGGAACTTCCTTTGAGATCATGATTGATGATAAAACTGGTGACAACGATACGGTTATAGAAAAGAACGGTGCCCGTGTTTTTCTGGATCAAGAGACGGCAAAAGTTTTAGAGAATGCAGAGCTCAATTTTGCGAACGATGAACAGGGAGAAGGGTTTGTTCTTAATTTCCCTGGCGGAATGCCTGAATCCGAGAGCTGCGACTGTGGCAGCGAGAGGCCGGGACCGTCTTCGGGATGCGGTTCAGGATGCGAGTGTAATTAACAAGAAGGAGATTGTATGCCCCCTTTTTACCGTCCACGACGATTAAGAAAAAATGAAACAATCCGGCGGATGGTTCGCGAAACGAGCCTTTCTCCGAGCAATTTTGTCTACCCATTGTTTGTGCTTCCCGGGAAAAACATTCGGAAAGAGATTCCATCCATGCCCGGTATTTTTCAACAATCCTGTGACAATATTGTGAAAGACTGTAAGGAAGTGCCTGCACTGGGGATCCCGGCGGTTCTTCTCTTTGGAATTCCAGAAAAGAAAGATGAAGCTGGGAGTCAGGCGTATGCAGACGACGGCATTGTACAGGTTACTGTTAAAGCAATTAAGGATGCGTGCCCGGATCTTATTGTGATTACGGATGTCTGTCTTTGTGAATACACGAGCCATGGGCATTGCGGTGTGGTTAAGGATGGAATCATTGAAAATGATAAAACCGTTGAATTACTTTCGGCGGAAGCGCTCTCACATGCCAAAGCCGGTGCGGATATTGTTGCACCCTCGGACATGATGGATGGGCGGGTTGCTGCAATCCGAGAGGCTCTTGATGATTCAGGTTTTTTGGATGTTCTTATTATGTCGTATGCCGCAAAATATGCATCCGGTTTCTATGGGCCATTTCGCGAGGCAGCGGAATGTGCTCCAAAATTCGGCGACCGCCGCACGTACCAGATGGATCCCAGCAACGCACGAGAAGCGATGCGCGAAGTGTCTTTAGACATTGATGAGGGAGCGGATATTGTTATGATCAAACCTGCACTTGCTTACCTGGATATTATTTATCAGGTCAAGGAGCGGTTTAGCGTACCGGTTGCCGCATATAATGTCAGTGGTGAATTTTCCATGATCAAAGCAGCTTCACGGCTTGGATGGCTTGAAGCCGAGCAGGTCATGATGGAAACTCTTCTGGGAATAAAGCGTGCAGGTGCAGACATCATTGTTACCTATTTTGCAAAAGAAGCAGCATCACTTCTTGATCACCATTCATAAATAACATGTGTGCAAACAGTATTCGTACGTATCATAGTTTTTGCCTTAGGAAGAGGTTTTGAATGAATGCAGCATATTTCAGAGTCCGGAAGATACTGTTTTGCACATGCTGTTTATTCCTGACTGTCTCTTTTTCTCACGCACAGACCGTGCTGACGGATCTTCAAATAGCGTATTACAGTCCTGAAGGTGAAAACAGCGTTCAAGCACAGATTCAGATTATTTTTAATAAACCACTTATTCCATCCGGTACTTCTGATGCCAATCGAGCACACGAGATACTGTCTCATTTTAAGGTAACGCCTGTTTCAGAAGGCGTTTTCCGCTTTCTGGGCGCGAATACCGTGATATATGAATCAAAATATGCTCTTGCCCCGGCTACCGAATATCATGTACGCATCACAAAGGGAATAAAAGCACTTGATGGAAGCGCCCTCAAATCCAGCTTTTCATGGTCATTCCGGACTCCCGGTCCCCGTATTCTTTACGTCACTCCTCAAAATCTTGACCATGCTGTTCTTGATCAGGAAATTACTGTCGTTTCCAGTCAGCCGCTTGATACTGCTTCATTGAATGAACATGTCCGGTTTGTGGAAGATCGGCCTTCTGTCCAGGAGGAATCAATACCTTTCGAAATTACAACATCTCCTGAGAATGCAAAAAGAAACCGCTTATTAAAGACCAATCAGCACGAATTTCGTTATAGTATCAAGCCTGTTTCCCAGCTTAAAACGGATACGCGCTATTCGGTTACGATTAAGGCAGGAGTGCGCGGAATCCAGGGAAACCTCAGAACTCCTGCAGATGTTACCGCGTCATTCAAGACATTTAGTCCGTTTCGTTTTCTAAAAATGGAACGGAAATACGATGCTCCGAGTAATCTGAATGCATCCTATGAACTTATTTTTACCAATGGTGTTACCTTGCAGGAAATGAATCAGCGTACGGTTTTGAAGGAAGGCAAGGCAACATTTACGAACAAACTGATCGGTCTCTTTGAAAGAGTTACCAAAAACCAAAATAAAAAACAGATTCAAGCTTCCTCCGATCATGCGCTCTTTTCCGTACATGAAAACGCTGTTAAAATCAATAACACCTATCTTCATGCTGACAAAGACTACGAAATTTCACTGGAAAAGGACCTGACCGACATCTATGGACAAAAACTTGAAAATTCCCAGCAGGTCCGGTTTCATTCGGGAAGTTTACAGCCGGCAATTTTTGTTCCTGAATCCCTCTATCGTATTTCCCGGAAAGACGACCCCCTTATACAGATCGAGGTGCAGGCAATCGAGAAGCTGCTCGGGAAAATATCAACGGTAAACCCCATTGATCTTCTTGGTGTTCATCTTCCAAAGGACCTCCGTGCTCTTGCACAACGGATAAAAGGCGAATATGAAACGTTTCCAGGAGCACGAGAGAAAAACAAGCAGGAGCGGCATGAGATCAATCTCAAGCCGAAACTGAATCAAGACGGTTTTGGTGCGGTACTGTATGATTTTTATGCTCCTGAAGAAGGGAAACGTCAAAGTTACCCGGATGGTGAACACGTGCATCACACCGGCCTCTTATTCCGAACCGATCTTGATGTGCACGTTAAAATTTCACCACAAGATGGAATCGTGTTCGTCACAAGCCTGACAACCGGGGAACCGCAGCTAGGTGCTAAGGTTTCAATCCATCGAACAGATACAAAACAACCTTGTGCATCCGGAATAACTGATTCCCGAGGCGTCTTTCTGCTGAACAGCAAAGAGATGCTTGTTTGTTTAAGACAGGGGAAAAATAAACGGTCAAAGCAAACAAGAGAAGAAGGGCAGGGAAATACAGATTTTGAATTACGATATGCAAAGGATATACGGAGCACTCTTTCTCTGATCGTGACAAAAGGTTCTGACTGGACTTTTCTGCAAATCAATCCGGACAATGCGAATGCAGCGCACTTGGATTCCAGTATTTCCTCTGCATGGGAAGATACCGAGGCGGTTCCTGCGGGAATGATCTTTTCCGATCATGCTGTGTACCGTCCTGGTGATACAGTGGAACTGAAAGGAATCGCACGATACCGTTCCTTCGGAACATTGAACAAGGAAGTTAATGCACAGTTCGATGTTGCATTGCATAATCCTGATGGAACACGAATGAAATTGAATCCTGTTCTGTCAAATGAGTTTGGAACGTTTTCGATCAAGGTGCCGATCAGAAAATATTTCGTATCCGGTCCCTATACCATCATTGCAACTTCAAGGAAAACACGATTAAAATACCAGGGTAGCTTTGAGGTAGCTCACTTATATTCTCATGTGAATGTTCACATGGTTGCTAATAAATCCATAATTCTGCCTGGAGAAAAGCTCCACATTCTTATCGATGCCGACTCCCATGTGGCTGCTCCTCGTGCGGATTCTGAAGCAACGATAAAAATAACCGGAAAACAGGTGAGTGTGCACCCCAAAGGCTGGAATGATTTCCATTTCGGTATTCCGGAATCAATACATCGGGAGTTGTACGGCAAAGAACCGTCGATCCAGGATCAAACGAACGAAATTATTCTTAATTCTCAAGGAAAATCTTCTTATACGCCTTCTCTCTCCATGCAGGGGATTCACACTCCTATTGAATATAGTTTTGATCTCGTCGTAAGAGATTCTCAAGGACAATCTGCGACTGCTTCAGCAAAGACAACCGTGTTCCCCCATCCCCTGCTTGCTGGCATGAAGATACGCGAGAAATTCGGAAAAGCCAGGAAACGGATTGAAGTATTACTTATTGTTGTCGATCCGGACGGTAAGCCGCAGCCGGGTGTTCCCCTGGTTCTTACATTGAAAAGAAGACACATTGAAATGCATTCGGGACAAGAGTCTTCCTCCATGAAAATTGAAGAAACGGATGCCGATAGTTGTGAAGTTATGAGCTCCGAAAAGCCTGTTACATGCGTTCTTATGCCGCCTTCCGCAGGATCTTATGTTATTCAGGCAGGATTCAAGGAGAATCCTCAACCAGGAACGGAAGTAAGGCGAACATTTTATGCGCTCGGCCGTGAAACAGGAGCCCTGCATGCAAAACAGGATCATCATATTGAGATTTTGTTTGATAAGGAAACGTATGCCCCGGGTGAAACAGCGCGTGCACTGATCCAATCTCCGTATCCCGCCGCAGAAATGCTTTTTACCATAGAACGGGAAAAGTTCCTTTTCAAGAAAAGAGGAATTGTAGAAGGCGGGATTTCTGTCGTTGAATTCAAGGTTACCCGTGAAATGATTCCAAACTGTTATGCAGGGGTAATACTTGTTCCTAAAGGATTGGCGTCTTCAGAAACACAGAATGACCACTCTATTAAAACAGGTTATGCTCCGTTTAGGGTTTCCCTGGACGAAAAAAAAGTTCGGGTGCTTGTTGTGCAAAAAAACAAGCAGGTAAAGCCAGGAGAAAGTATCCGGGTGGATTTCGAAACACTGGATCAAGGAGGCAAGCCGGTATCCGCGGAACTTGCAGTCATGGTTTTTGATGAGGCTGTTCATGCATTACGCGAGCAGGATTTCCCTGATGTTCTTGCTTCAGTCTATGCAAACCGCGGCCTTTCCATGAGAACATTTGACAACAGGTATGTCAAGGGAGATCAGATCGTTTCTGATGTGGTTCCTTTTCCGGGTGAAAAAAATAAAGTTTCCGCTTCTCGGCAACGAGTGTTTCGGGATAGTGCTTATTATCACCCCTCACTGGTTACGGGGCAGGATGGAAAAGCCTCGGTTCAATTCACTCTCCCGAATAATCCTGCACAGTGGAGAATGGTGGCTGTCGCAATTACCAGGGATGACAAGTTTGGTTATGGATCGTCCGGCATAGCGGTGCCATTGCCACTTCTGGGGCAGCCAATGATTCCTGAATTTGTACGATCAGGAGATATATTTCAGCTTGGAGTGCCTATCCAGCTTGCTGAAGGTATACAGGGAGAGGTGATTGTTTCAACCGCGCTTTCGGAAAACGGTCCCATTCTGTTTTCAGATTTTAAAAATGAGTTCCGTTCCGCTGTCTCTCTTGCTGGAGGAGAACAGAAAACAGTCATGATTCCGTGTGTAGCAAGAACCAAAGGAACTGCCGTACTGACCATTACGGCGCAGGTAAAAGGGAAGAACAAAGACGACGATTCTGTAACCTTCCAGCAATTCATGCCGGTTTCTTTCCCGGTTTATGATACGGTTTTTTCCAAGACAACGATTATCTCGGGAGAGATTGAGAAAGAACATCATGAAAAAATAACGATACCTGAATCGCGGGTCAAACCTGATGCCGGCGGACTTGAGATATCGCTTGCAAGTACTGCATTCTCGCAGCTGGATGAGAGCGTTCGTTATCAGCTTCAGGATTCGGATCATGGTCTTGAACAGATCACAAGCCTCTTGCTCGTTCTCATGCAATCGCAGGATTTCTGGAAAAGATCGAAGATAAATGTGCCTGGAGAAAAATCTATTATTCAAGAAAAACTGGAAGCCCTTCGGTCGCTTCAAAACGAAGACGGCGGTTTTATCTACTGGCCATCTGACCGGCGTTCTGATCCGTGGATATCCGCGCTTGTTGCACCACTTCTGATACGAGCAGAAGAGCTGAAATATCAAATCCCCAAGGAAGTAAAAAACAGTCTTGGCGCGTATTTGAAAAACAAACTGAAACATATTCCCAGCGCGCTCCGAAAGTGTTCGTGGAATTGCAATGCATATTACCGGATACATCTCTTAACCGGCATGTATTCCCTTGGGCTTGCAGATAAATCGTATTACCAGGAATACCTTGCAAAGCGGAAAGAGTTGCCGCTTGATGCCAGAATTCAGCTTGCCCTCCTTTTGTCTCAGATCCAGGGCTGGAAAACTCAATCGGAACTTCTTTTCGATGAAATAAAAAAAGAGCTTGATCTGAAATCAATAACGCAATCAATCGAAGACCAGACACCGCTTCCCGGCTTATGGCAATGGCTTTCTTCTCCCATTGTAACGGCAAGCAATGCACTTCATCTTTTTCTTGTCCGCGAGCCTGATCATCCCGCTGTCCCTGTGCTTACTCGCTTTCTTCTTGATGCTCGTTCTCAGGGACGATGGAAAAATTCCTATGAGAATGCCATTGCATGCAATGTCCTGTTCAAATTGTTTGCGCAAAAAGAACAGCCGGAATCTGATTTTACCGCAACAATCAAACTTGCCGCAAAGAAAATTTTCGAGACAGATTTTAAAGGAGATGAGACGAGCCGCTCTGAAATCAACGTTCCTGTGAAGGATATTTCTCCTGGGATGTCTGATCTTTTTTTCAGAAAAGAAAATCTTTATTACACCGTACAGTATGCGTATATATTACAGGATATCCAGCCTGCCCGACAGAAAGGATTTTATGTTGAGCGGAAGATTTCACGTTTTAATCCTTCTCAGGCACAGGCACAAGACCAGGTGTATACAGACAGAATTTCTTTGGGACAGATCGTTGCAATTGAATTAACCATTGCCGTTCCCCAGACAGGATTTCGTTTTGCTGTTGTTGATCCTTTGCCCGCCGGATTGAAGGCAGTTGATACTGTCTTGGGAGCAATTTCGCAACAAGGGATCAACGCAGATACATCCGATCAAGATAAAAATAAAAATTCATTTTCGCCGTTTCCATATCCTTTTAATCACGTGGAATTAGGGAAAGACGGAATCAAACTTTTTGCCAATGAAATCAAGCCGGGAGTGTACCATTATACCTATCTTGCACAGGCTGTAATGCCAGGAACATTCGAGCATCCGGGAACAACGGCTGTCTTTATGTATAATCCGGAACAGCATGGAAGAGGGGCGGAAGGAATATTTCACGTTGAACCGTAAAGACTCAAAAATCAGGAGCGAGCATGAAACGAATTGACAAAGCTGTATTAGACAATCTTGTTGAAAAGGCACAAAACGCGCCCAGAAAACGGGCGAACTTTAACCTGCATCAGGAATTAAACGATCCGGTGCAGCGCTTATGCATTGCCATGGAGCCCGATACGTATGTCAGACCCCATCGGCATTCTGATCCACCATCTTGGGAGGTACTGACCATCCTTCGAGGTGCTCTCGGTGTGCTTTTTTTCGATGAGTCAGGAAACGTTATGGAACGGATTGTCCTTGACGTAAAGGGCCCAATAACCACTTTCGAATTTCCTGAGAATACCTGGCACGCTCCATTTTCCCTTGAAC
The DNA here is from genome assembly GCA_041650055.1 of Nitrospirota bacterium. Taxonomy (GTDB): domain Bacteria; phylum Nitrospirota; class UBA9217; order UBA9217; family UBA9217; genus JBAZLV01. The sequence continues at coordinate 127,707 of JBAZLV010000001.1, forward strand.
CAGGAACGGTTGTCTTTGAAGTAAAGCAGGGACCGTACAAGCCGATACCTGAAATTCATCAGGCCCCGTGGTCTCCTCGAGAAGACAGCTCTGATGCCAGTCGGTTTCTTGCATGGTGCAAAAAAGCTAAACCGAATGATTCTTTTGATAAATCAATGAATTAGAAAACAATTGAAAGCCATCAAAGTGCTTGCAATTCATCTTTCGTTGTTGTATCTTTTTTCCTGGCGAATTTACTATTTGTAGTAAAAATAAGGAGCAGCGCATGAAGAATTTGAAATTGTATGGATTATGTATTTTAGTGTTTGCAGTTGCTGTAGGAATCATGAGCTGCGGAATCAGTGAAGACAATTCGACATATACGGCGATTACAGTCAGTCCGAAAAATATCATTGTATCTGGAGTGGCATCACCGGGTATATCAACACGGCAATTTTCAGCATTTGGCACATTAGATGGTGCACAAATTGATCTTACAAAAACCGGCTTTATTAGATGGAGTTCATCAAATGAAAACGTCGCTACTATTAGTTCAGCTGGCCTTGCTACGTTATTGACAAAAGGAGAAACCACTATTACAGCAACAGATACGCAAGTAGGTATTTCAGGTACTGCTTACCTTAATGTTCAAACGTCAACACCTTCATCACTTAATATAACTCCGGCTGATCCTACTAGAGATCTCGCGAATAAAACTCAGCAGTTTGCTGCCAGCGTGGTATTATTAGATACTAGTGCAGTTGACGTGACAGCATTTGCGACATGGAGCTCTTCAAATTTAAGCGTTGCAACTATTGCTAATACTCCGGGTATAGCCGGCAATGGACTTGCTACATTCTCAGATACTCCTGGGGCAACTACTATTACAGCAACTGTAACTCTTACTACAGCAGCCGGTACCACGAGTACTCATACAAAAACATCGATATTAACAACGGTGATTCCCTAACCAGGAAAAGCGTACTTTTTTCTTGCATTCCTGATAGCGATATGGTAAAACCAAATCAACACTCCGGGAAGTTTTCTTTGAGAGTGGGCATTTTTTGCCCACTCTTTTTATTTGGGGTAATGTAATGTCAGATACCGTAAAGGAAATACAAGAGCGGCTTAATCCTATTCTGGAATCTTTGGGGCTTTTGCTTTGGGATATTGAGTTCCAAAAACAAGGGCCAAAGTGGCTTCTTAGAATATATATCGATCGGGAAGCGGGTGGCGTGACGCTTGATGACTGTGAAGCAGTAAGTAAGGACTTAAGCATGATTCTGGATATTGAAGATGTTATTACCCATGCGTATACACTCGAAATTTCCTCCCCAGGACTTGACCGGTCATTATCAAAACCAGACCATTTTACCCGATTTACAGGTAGCAAAATAAAAATCAAAACCTATGAACCGATCAACGATCAAAAAGTTTTTCGAGCAAAACTTTTAGGTATCCATGAAGGAAAAGTAAGAATTGAACTTGATAACGGAAACTCGTTGGATATTTTATTAAGCAAGATCGCGCAGGCATCTCTCGAAGTCAAATTATAGTTATTTGAGAACTCATTTTTTATCTAAACAGGTCCAAGAACGGATTTGAGGAGGCACAACCGATGAGTCAGGAATTGATTCAGGTGATTGACCAGATTAGCAAGGAAAAAGGCATTTCAAAGGACATGGTGATAGAGGCTGTTGAATCAGCCTTGGTGAGCGCTGCAAAAAAGAAGTATGGCACCCAGCGTATTGCGGTACAGATCGATCCCAAACGTGGGGACATCATCATGTACGCGTACAAAAAGGTTGTTCAGGAAGTTGTAAATCCTGAAGAAGAAATTCCTCTTGAGGAAGCCATAGCCCTGTATCCGGAAGCACAGATGGATGGTGAAGTTCCCCTTCAGGTTGAGTTCCAAGGGTTCGGCCGGATAGCAGCCCAGACTGCGCGTCAGGTGATTGTCCAAAAAGTTCGAGAAGCTGAACGTGATGTTATCTTGAAGGAGTTCAATGATAAACTCGGCCAGCTTGTGAACGGCATCGTCCTTCGACATGAAAAGGGTGCCTATTACATTGATCTGGGAAAAACGGAAGCAGTCTTGCCCGCTCGCGAACAGATTCAGCGGGAAAATTACCGGAGAGGAGACCGGGTTAGAGCTTATGTGTTCGAGGTTCGCGATACATCTAAAGGGCCTCAAGTTGTGCTTTCCCGCGCTCATCCTGATTTTGTTGCTCGATTGTTTGAAATGGAAGTCCCCGAGATTTATGAAAATATCGTTGAGATTAAAGGAGTGGTTCGCGAAGCTGGAGATAGAACGAAAATTGCGGTTGCTTCCAAGGATCCCCAGATTGATCCGGTAGGTGCTTGTGTGGGCATGAAGGGTTCTCGGGTTCAGGCAGTTGTCCGTGAACTGCGAGGAGAAAAAATTGATATTATTCCCTGGTCCGAAGATCCTCGCATTCTTATTGCAAAAGCATTAAGCCCCGCTGTTGTTGAAAAGGTAGGTGTGACCGAAGAAGACCGTTCTGCGCTTGCCGTGGTTGCCGATTCCCAGCTTTCGCTTGCAATCGGGAAAAAAGGCCAGAATGTGAGGCTTGCAGCCAAGCTTACCGGATGGAAAATCGATATTCTGAGCGAATCCGAATATGATCAGGAACGGCAGAAAGAACGTGAACAGGAGATCGAAGCAGCTATTGTGGAAGAAACCAGGAAAATGGTGGAAGAAACCGGAACAGGAGAAAACAATCAACCTGAAGAATCCAACGGGATAGACGAAGATATTACAAACATAGATGGTGTTGGTCAAAAAACAGCCGAGCAGCTTCGGCTTGCAGGATATGATACTGTGGAAAAAATAGCCGCCATGGCCGATGAAGAAATTCTCGCCGTGCCAGGCATTGGCGAAAAGACAGCCCAAAAAATTCTTATTTCAGCCCGTGAATTGATACAAAACAGATAAGTGTCTGTACCATGAGCAGTCATCAGCCAAAAAGAACCTGCATAGGGTGCCGACGTATTGGAAACAAAGAAGATATGGTCAGAGTGGTTGCAGGACCGCCTTCTTCAGCAGATTCGTCGCTTATTATAGATTATCGTGAAAAATTGCCCGGACGTGCGGCATATATTTGTCCGACATACGCATGTATTCAGAAGGCAATAACGAAAGCTCAGATAACAAAAGCACTCAAGAGCAAGGCCAGGATTCCCTCAACAGGAGAATTTATTGCGCTGCTGCGAGAGAGTATTGAACGTAAAATACAATCTCTTGTTGCCATGGCACAAAAAGCGGACAAACTGGCAGCCGGGTATTCTGGAGTGCGCGATGCCCTGGAAAAAAACCGTGTCAAGCTGCTTTTATATGCGCATGATTTCTCAGAAGGAAGCCGGGGAAAAATAGAGAATGCGGACAAAGAACATATTCGCCAGGCAACATTCTTTACCCGCGAGACGCTGGGAAGGCTTTTAAATCGTGAATTGGTCGGAGTTATCGCACTAGAAGATTCTGGGCTTGCAGATGCGATTTGGAAAGAGGCGGAAAGATTAAAAGACTTGATAAATACAAATGAGTAGAGTAAAATATTTTTTTATTCACATCTCTTTTTGGAGAAAAGGATTGTTATGACCGTAATCAGGGTACATGAGCTTGCAAAAAAAATGGGAGTGGAAAGCAAAGATCTCATTTCCGTGCTCGAAAAAATGGGCATCAAGGGCAAAACTGCGTCCAGCGGCCTTGATGACAAAGAGGCGAAGTCCCTGATTGAAAAATTAAAAGCATTACGAAAAGAAAAAGAAAAGGAAAAAGTTAAAAAAGAAAAAGAATCAGCAGATCCTCTTTTATCCCGGGAAGAACGGCTCAAGAAAGCTGCCGCTCTGATCGGGAAATTCTCATCAACGTTGGCAAAACCGGGAGCAAAACCAAAACCCGCTCCGCTTCCTCCAAAGCCTTCAATGCCTGCTCCTCCGGTTATTCCGCCAGCTTCACAGCTCAAACCAGCGGCTATAGATCAGAAAACAGCTGATGTAAAGACGGCATCTGTTTCTTCAAAACCCTCTGCTTCTCAGGAAACCGCCAGGCCACGAAGTGTTTCCTCCGGTCGTGTTCAGCAAGTCCAGCAGGTGCCTTCGCAACCGCAACGACCGGGGATGCCACCACGATCTGACCGTCCATTTGGGAAAAAAACATTCGGTTCTCCTGTTCTTGAGCCTTCACAGGTTCCTCCCTCTTTGGCTCCGGCACCGGGTAAGCCTTCAAAAAAGAAATGGCAAAAGAAGTCCGATTATGAACAAAAACAGGAACGGGAGTTTCGTGAAAAACCTTCCTTTAAGAAACTTCCGGATCTTAAAACGCTTCCTGCCGGAAAGCGTTCTCATAAAAAAGACGATCGATTCCAACAGACTGATGTTGCAGAGATAACGAAACCCAGAAAGAAAATCGTTAAAATTCAGGAAGGATGCACGATCAAGGAATTTGCCGAAGTCATGGGTCAAAAAGTTGGAGATGTCATCAAAAAACTCATGGCAATGGGAATCATGGCAACGCAAAATCAGGTCATGGATATGGATGCCTCGATGTTGCTTGCGGACGAATATGGTATTAAGGCTGAAATTGCCAATATTGAATCCGCTGAGGACATCCTTGAAGAAAGGGTAGATGAAACCGAGGAGAAGGTGCTTCGACCGCCGGTGGTGACGATCATGGGACATGTTGACCACGGAAAAACCTCATTGCTGGACGCCATACGGGAGACCAATGTGGTGTCACGAGAGGCAGGCGGAATCACTCAGCATATCGGCGCTTATCAGGTGAGCCTCAAAGGAAGGGACATCACTTTTCTCGATACCCCTGGCCATGCTGCATTCACTGCCATGCGGGCGCGTGGTGCACAAGTTACCGATATTGTGATTCTCGTGGTTGCTGCGGACGACGGAGTTATGCCGCAGACACGCGAAGCTATTAATCACGCAAAGGCTGCAAATGTTCCTATTATCGTTGCAGTGAATAAGATTGATAAACCCGAGGCAAAACCCGACCGGGTACGGCAGGAACTGTCTGAGTTTGAACTCATTTCCGAGGACTGGGGCGGCCAAACAATATTCTGCGAAGTTTCGGCCAAGAAAAAAACAGGTCTCGAGCATTTGCTCGAAATGATCCTGATACAAGCTGATATACTCGAACTTAAGGCGAATAAAGATAAAATGGCACGGGGCACGATTATTGAGGCAAAACTTGATCGTGGTCGCGGGCCGGTTGCAACGGTACTGGTCCAATCCGGCACACTTAAGACAGGCGATATTTTTGTGACCGGCATTCAATCAGGACGTGTGCGGGGACTGGTTAATGACAAAGGGGAGCGTGTTGAAGAGGCCGGACCGTCAGTTCCCGTTGAAGTTATCGGTTTTTCAGGGGTACCACTTGCAGGGGAACGATTTGTCGTTCTCGAAGAGGAACGGAAAGCAAGGCAGATCGCAGAAATCAGGCAAGCAAAACAACGCACCACTGAAATGGCTTCCATGAAAAAAGTAACGCTTGAAGATCTCCATACGCAGATTCAGGAAGGTATGGTAAAAGAGCTGAATATCGTATTAAAGGCGGATGTACAAGGTTCAGCCGGAGCCATTGTTGATTCACTTGAGAAGCTGTCAACGCCTGCTGTTAAACTTAAGGTAATCCATAGCTCCGTCGGCGCCATTAATGAGACGGATGTTATGCTTGCTGCCGCATCAAATGCGATTATTATTGGTTTTGGAATCAGACCGGAGCCAAAGGCAACGGAATTGGCGCAGCGTGAAGGCGTTGACATTCGATTATATAATATCATTTACAATGCGATTGATGATATTAAAGCGGCCATGGAAGGATTGCTTGAACCGACGCTTAAGGAACGGGTACTTGGCCGGGCCCAGGTCCGCGAAACATTCCATGTTTCAAAGATCGGTACGATTGCAGGATCCTATGTTTTGGACGGGACCATGAGTAGACAGTCCGATGGTGTGCGTGTATTGCGCGATAATGCGGTGATTTATGAAGGCAAATTGCATTCTCTGAAGCGGTTTAAAGATGACGTGCGCGAAGTTCAGGCAGGCTATGAGTGCGGCATCGGTGTTGAGAATTTTAACGATATCAAAGTTGGCGATATTATCGAAGCATTTGTTGTTGAAAAAGTGGCGGCAAAACTTTAGAAATCGGTTCCCCGGCTCCTTAAATTAATGACCTGATTTCAGTTAACAGCTCATTCATGTATGTTTATCGGCGTTTGTACCATTGAATTGCATCTTCCCGACAGCAATTCGCTTAAAGCAAAAAGACATGTACTGAAAAGTCTCAAGGACAGGATTCGGAACAAATTTAATGTTTCTGTTGCAGAGGTTGGAGACAATGATCTCTGGCAAAAGGTGTCTCTGGCGGTTGCAGCAGTTAGTAATGATAAATCCCACCTGAACCAGACACTGGATCATGTTATGAACATGGTGCATAGTATTCCGGAAATACATCTGCTGGATTATCAGATAGAAATATTTTGAAGAATGTAAAATGAGTCGAACTCGGGAGCATTTTTCGGCTTATCAGATAAAGAATTATGGCAAAACCGTCATTTAAAAGAGCAGCACGTGTTGCTGATCAGATCAAACAGGAAATTGCGGATATCTTGATGCGCAAAATCAAAGATCCCAGGATCGGATTTGTGACCGTAACCGACGTTGAGGTGTCAGATGATCTTAAGAATGTAAAAGTCTTTGTGAGCGTTTATGGCGGCGATAAAGAAAAAGAAGCGACTCTTCAAGGATTGAAAAGCGCTTCCCCGTTTATTCGTTCTGAATTGGGGCATCGAATGCGGTTGCGGGTGGTTCCTGATTTATTATTTAAATTCGACAACACTGCTGAAAAAAGTGCTCATATCATGGAACTTCTGCATGAACTGGAAAAGGAACGGAATAAAAACGATGACGATCAAGGGCAACCCTGAAAGCATACTTGCAGAATTAAAACGATTGAACCGTTTTTTAATTTCCGTCCATGTAAGTCCTGACGGTGACGCTCTTGGTTCCCAGCTCGCATTGATGTTAGCATTGAAAAAACTGCATAAGAGCGTGGAATTATATAACAATGATCCCGTTCCTGAAATTTACCGATTTCTTCCGCATGCCGACGAGATAAGGATCGGATCTTCCCTGCCTGAAACGTATGATGCTTATATAGTACTTGATTCCGATCCTTCTCGAACGGGTTTTTTCCAAAACAGTTTCCCTGTCGGCACCCTTATCAATATCGATCATCATATAACGAATGAAGGTGTCTGGCCTTATACCTGGCTTGATCCTTCCGCATCTGCAACCGGTGAGTTGATTTACCGACTTATTCTTTTACTCGGCGTACCGATCGATCGTGAAATTGCTCTTTGTCTTTACACCTCTATTTTTACGGACACCGGCTCTTTTCGGTATACCAATACCACTCCTGAAAGCATGAGAATCGCGGCAACGCTGCTCGAATACGGGGTAGATCCCTGGTTAGTGACAGAACAGGTGTATGAATCCTTTGCCTTTCAGCGTGTGCAACTGCTTGGTCATGTTTTGGCAAACATACAGCGCAATCCAAACGGGACAATTGCATGGGTGGTGGTAACTGATGATCTCTACCGGAAAACCGGAACCACTGCCCAGGATACCGATAACTTCGTCAATTTTGTTCGTTCAGTACACGGTGTGGAAGTTGCGGTTTTGTTTCGTCAGACGGGTGACACGCAATATAAGATAAGTTTGCGATCGAAAGGACGCATTGATTTGTCCGGTTTGGCACAACTGCTCGGCGGTGGAGGACATAAAAATGCCGCCGGCGCTACGCTCAACGGTTTGTTTGAAGACGTACGCGACTCTGTTCTTGTAAAACTTGAACATATTGTCAGTTTGCAGCTCCAAAAACCGGCTGTCTGAGATCGATCATGGACGGGGTCCTTGTTCTTCATAAACCATCAGGAATAACTTCCCATGATGCTGTACTCCGTGTTCGCAGAATGATCGGGTATGACCGTATTGGTCATACAGGCACGCTCGATCCTCTTGCAACCGGCGTTTTAGTGCTTTGCATCGGGAAGGCAACCCGTATAGCATCCTATCTGGAAGCCGGGGAAAAAGAATATCATGCCATCCTCAGGCTTGGCGTCACAACAGATACCCTTGATGCCGAAGGCAACATTCTTGAAACAAAATCATATATCCCGCCTGATGATAATCATATCAAAGGGGTTTTTAAGAGCTTTCTAGGCACTATTCATCAACAGCCACCTGCTTACTCTGCCATTAAAATTGCAGGGGTCCGGTCATACAAACTTGCACGAGAGGGAAAGGCCGTTTCTCTTTCGCCCCGGGCAGTAACCATTCACGCGCTTGAAGTAACGGCATATAATGACCCATTCATACATTTTACGGTACGATGTTCAAAGGGAGTGTATATACGGTCATTATGTGCTGATATTGGAACGGCATTGGGAATGGGGGCACATTTAACACGTCTGATACGAACGCGTTCCGGACATTTTTCTCTTGAAAAGGCCCTGACCTTTGAAATGCTTGCAGAATTATGGGCAAAAAAACAGATTCAGGAGGCTCTTATTTCTCTAGACGATTCTTTGCAGGAATTTCCGGCGATTTCGGTTGAACCCGCTGAATCTGTGCGTATTTTGCATGGGAATTCCATACCATGGCATGAGCCAGCCATGAATCCTGTCCAGGGATTAGTCCGAGTCCATGACTCATCCAAAAGACTGTTAGCTTTGGGGCGGTTGGAACAAGGCATGCTTAAACCGAAACTGGTTTTAGTGGAGTTCACGAAATAAGGCTTTACAACCTGCTGTAAATATGATATTTTATCTCGCTTTACACTATATCGAGGAAAGGAGGGTACGGTTATGGATAAAGAGAAAAAGACGAATCTGATTAGTACATATCGAAGACATGCATCGGATACCGGTTCTCCGGAAGTACAGATCGCCATTTTAAGCAGCCGCATAAGCCATCTGACGGAACATCTTCAGATACACAAGCAAGATCAACATTCACGCCGCGGGCTTTTAAAAATGGTCGGCCAGAGACGTCGTCATCTTGACTATTTGAAGAAAAGCAATCTGGGCCGTTACCGTCAGGTCATAGACCAGCTCGGTATACGAAAATAGGTATTTAAATTAAAGAAGAGTGAGGTTTCATGACCACAACTGTAGAAACAGAAATAGGAGGCAAACGCATCATCCTGGAAACAGGCCTGCTTGCAAAACAGGCAAACGGCGCTGTCGTTGTTACCTACGGCGATACCGTAGTTCTTGCCACGGCGGTCACATCAAAGGTTGAGCGTGAAAATGTTGATTTTTTCCCTTTAACCGTGGATTACCAGGAAAAGGCGTATGCCGCAGGAAGAATTCCCGGTGGTTTTTTCAAACGGGAAGGCCGGCAGAGCGAAAAAGAGATACTGTCATCCCGGCTGATTGACAGGCCCATACGGCCGTTGTTCCCGGACGGGTATTATTTTGATACGCAGGTGATTGCATCAGTTCTTTCCATTGGCGATGAAAGCTCAATGGATCTTATGGGGATGATCGCCTCATCAGCAGCACTATCCATTTCTGATATTCCATTTAACGGCCCGATCGGGGCGGTACGGGTGGGATTGGTCAACGGGGCATACATCATTAATCCAGGGAAAAAAGATCTTGAAAATACCAGCCTGAATCTTGTTGTTGCAGGTACAGCCGATGCCATCATGATGGTTGAAGGCGGTTCCCATGAACTATCTGAAGACCAGATGCTTGAAGCGCTTCAAATTGCACATGACGAGATTAAAAAAATCGTTGTGCTTCAACAAGAGCTTGTTGCGAAAGTCGGGAAACAAAAACAGCTGGTCAAGACCGTGGAGAGCGATGCGGAACTCGAAGAGCAGGTTGCTGCTCTGGCTCTTGAACAGCTGAAAAGTTCCATCATTATTCCGAATAAACAAGAGCGCCAGAAAACACTCGATGTGCTTCTTGATTCGATAAAACAGAAGCTTAAAAAAGAAGATGATCCTGCCGCCAGAAGCAGGCAGATTGCTGAAATCTTTTTCCGACTTGAGAAGAACGAGGTACGAAAGATCATCCTTGAACAAGGCATCCGTACAGACGGAAGAAAACCACAGGATATAAGGCCCATCAGTTCAACGGTCGGGCTTCTTCCCCGGACCCATGGTTCTGCATTGTTTACCCGGGGTGAAACCCAGGCTCTTGTTGTAGCAACACTGGGAACATCAGAAGATGAACAGCGGATTGATTCTCTCGAAGGGGAATATTTCAAGACCTTTATGCTGCACTATAATTTTCCTCCCTTCAGTGTGGGAGAAACAAAACCACTTCGGGGACCGGGTAGAAGAGAAGTCGGTCACGGAGCGCTCGCTGAACGGGCACTGAAGCCCATGGTGCCTACCAAACTGGAATTTCCGTATACGATCCGGTTGGTTTCCGATATTCTCGAATCAAATGGTTCATCGTCCATGGCAACGGTTTGCGGAGGGACTCTCGCGCTGATGGATGCGGGCGTTCCCCTTAAGGCTCCTGTCGCGGGAATTGCCATGGGGCTTATCAAGGAAGGCGAAAAAGTAGTTGTGCTTTCGGATATTCTCGGACTGGAAGATCACCTTGGCGACATGGATTTTAAGGTTACCGGAACGAGCACGGGAATTACAGCGCTCCAGATGGATATGAAAATTGAAGGAATCACAATTGATATCATGCGAAGAGCGCTCCAACAGGCAAAAGAAGGACGCCTTCATATTCTGGGAAAGATGGTAGAAACACTTGCTGCACCGCGCCAAAATCTGAATCCTTTTGCACCCAGAATTATTACGATGCAGATTAATCCGGATAAAATCAAAGATGTCATTGGAAGCGGCGGGAAAGTAATTAGAAGTATTGTGGAACAAACCGGTGCCAAAATTGATATTGAGGACAGTGGTTTGATCAACATAGCCTCCGCAGATGAAGCTGCAGCCAGCAAGGCTAAGGAAATCATACGCGGAATTGTCCAAGAAGCAGAAGTAGGCAAGCTCTATATGGGCAAGGTTCGAAAAATCATGGATTTCGGAGCATTTGTCGAAATATTCCCTGGTACTGACGGACTTCTTCATATTTCTCAAATTTCTGAACGCAGACTTGAGAAAGTGACTGATGAACTCAAGGAAGGCGATGAAGTTCTGGTTAAAGTGCTTGAGGTTGACCGCCAGGGGAAAATACGGTTGTCGCGAAAAGAAGCAATGCGAGATAAAGAAAAAACGAAATAACGATACTCTATGAAAATTACGTGAAGGAAATAGGAATAGTGGAATGTGAATCCTATTTCCTTTTTTGTTTGCTCGTTGCTTCCCTTCTTTTTAGCTCCTGATACGTTTATGCACAAGGAGAGAACAGTGCCGAAATATGATGTTGCCATAGTGGGATCCGGTTTCAGCGCACTCGCAACTGCAGCGCTGTTGTCCCGTAAAAAAAGAAAGATCGTTATTCTTGAACAAGGGCCATCCATCAACAATACGTTCGCGGTTATTGAGAAATCCGGCCTGATCTTTCATCCTGGGCCGTCGTTTTTTTTTGGTTTTGAGCCAGGAGGTGTGCTCAGGGAATTTGCCGTTCAACTCGGCATCACTCCCCGTACTGCTCTTGCGACTCCCTATCAGGTCGTTCTTCCCGATAAAAGACTGACTGTGTTCGCAGAACTACGCAAAACTCAAGATGAATTGCAACGGGAGTTTCCCCAAGAGACGAATTCTTTTTTTAAAATGTATAAAGACATCGAAAGACTTCGAGAGCAAACAGGAAAAAACAGCCTGCGCTCCTTTTTTGTCCATCGCAAATCAGCTGCACAGTTTATCCGTTCATATCAGTTTAGCCCCAGTCTGAACGCTTTTTTTGACATTCAGGCACAGTTTTTCTTTCAGAAAACGCTTCGAGAGCTTTCGCTTGCCTCATTTATTACGTTATGTGACACCCCTCCAAGAAATTTTACTGATGGTTTTTATCAATTCTGTGATCAGCTTGCCGGAATTATCCATCGTCAGGGAGGCGATATTCGGACCAATGAATCATCTCTTGAATTACTCATAAAACACAACCATATGGAAGGTATCAAAACGACGCGCGGAGTCATAGAAGCTGATAAATATCTTATAAATGTATTTCCAGCCGGCAATCGATCGCTGGTGTTTGCGGGGCTCTGTGAAAATGCAGTTCCCGTGGGAATGCGCGATCATGTACTTTATCTGCCAGAGTATTCCCGGCCACAAGAGTTCCTTTCAATTTCGCTTCAGTCCGGTGTTCATGGATCAGGATCACTGAAAGGCGTGCGGGGTTTATCCCTCTTGCTCCCTCCAAGTCATGGGGAGTCTCCTGACAAGAACATGATCATTGATGCAGTTCAAGACCTGATCCCATTTTTGAAAGAGTACCTTTTATTTGTACATGAGTATAAACCGAAGACCGGATATGGGTTGGCGCCTGCAGGTATTTCATTCAAGCCACTGCATACGTATAAGGGTATGCCGATTCTGGCAGCATCAAGGAATGTAGTTATTATGAACGATATTCCCGAAGCTCCTCTTGAAATGGTTTCAGCAGCATATCATCTTGAAAAAATAGTGTGAGACGAACCAATTTCACCATGTCTCATTTTATTTTTTTACGAATAAGAGATAACACATTGAAAAATAAAGACTGCCATTTTTTTGACATACCCATAAAATACCCAGTTCTGGGTATTGACGTTACCCCATATTATTACCTATAATCAGCACATCTTCAAAACTATTACTATCAAACAAAAAAAAACGAAATCAGCAGCGGATGCAACCAGCTTGATATAGGGAAAGCCCCCAGGTTTTACAAAAAATGCAGCCCTCTTTAATTGAAGAGGGCTATTTTTTTGAATACTGATAAGAAAGAGAGTAAAAAAAGGTTAGACTTTGGCGAGTAAATCGGCTTCTTCTTCTTGAAATTCGACGCTTCCATCCTTCATGGTTACCAGAACCTTGTGGACATCTTTAAACCGGCCGCGAAGGATATCTTCTGAAAGCGGGTCAGCAAGATATTTCTGGACCGCACGTCTCATGGGTCTTGCACCGTACGTTGGCTGGAAATTTTCCTGGATGATCCATTCTTTCACCGACTGCGCAACATCAATTTCTATGGCCCGGTCAACCATCATCTGCGCGTTCAATTCTGCAATCAGCATATCAACTATTTTGACAAGATGATCCAGCTCCAGGGGATGGAAGACAACCACTTCGTCTATTCTATTCAGGAACTCCGGATTGAAGGATTTCTTCAGTTCGGAAATGATATTGTCACGCATTTTTTCATATCGTGTTGCCATGCTTTGCTGCTGAAAACCAAGAGACGTATCCTTGTCGATCATCCGTGCGCCGAGATTGGATGTCATAATGATTACTGTATTGCGAAAATCGACCTTTCTCCCGAAACTATCAGTCATGAACCCGTCATCAAGCACCTGAAGCAGCATGTTAAAGATATCGGGATGGGCCTTTTCTATTTCATCAAACAGGACAACTGAATAGGGCCGACGCCTGATCTTTTCAGTGAGCTGGCCGCCGTCGTCATACCCTACATACCCCGGAGGGGAGCCTACAAGTCGTGATGAAGTAAACTTTTCCATGTATTCGGACATGTCGACTCGGATCAATGCATCTTCACTGTCAAAAAGAAATGTCGCAAGCGTTCGCGCAAGTTCTGTTTTCCCGACGCCCGTCGGACCAAGAAAGATAAATGAACCAATCGGCTGTTTACGTGTTTTTAAGCCGACCCGTGAACGGCGGATTGCACGGGAGACCGCCTCAATTGCTACGTCCTGACCAACGATCCTCTTATGCAGTTCCTCTTCCATGCGCAGGAGACGGGATGCTTCTTTTTCTTCCAGCCGAACCAGAGGAATTCCGGTTATATGCGAAACAATCATGGCCACATCTTCTTCTCCGACAACGGGAACATTCTTTTCCTGCGCGTCTTTCCAGTCTTTCTGGATTCCATCAAGCGTTTCCCTGAGACGATCTTCTTCTTCGTGGATGAACTCCACCCTGACGTAATCTTTAATGCGTGTAAACAGATTCTTTTCCTGCTCCAATTTTTTCAATCGTTTCTCGATGGTCTTCATTTCAACAGGGCAGGTATATCGATGTAGTTTTGCCTTGGCCCCTGCTTCATCAATGATATCGATCGCTTTATCAGGAAGAAACCGGTCGGTAATATAGCGGTCAGCTAAGCGAGCCGCGGCTACGATGGCTTCGTCTGCAATTTTTATTTTGTGATGCGATTCATATTTCGGCCGAAGTCCTTTGATAATATTAACGGTTTCTTCAAGGCTTGGTTGCTGGACGTAAATAGGCTGAAACCGGCGTTTCAACGCACCATCTTTTTCGATGTGTTTTCGGAATTCGTCAAGAGTGGTGGCGCCGATGCACTGAATTTCTCCCCGCGATAAGGCCGGTTTGAGCATGCTGGAAGCATCAATAGAGCCTTCTGCCGCTCCTGCTCCGACGAGTGTGTGTAATTCATCGATAAACAGAATAACATTGTCGGCTTGAACGATTTCCTTCATGACGATTTTAAGCCGTTCTTCGAACTGGCCGCGGTATTTGGTGCCTGCAATCAGTGCCCCGAGATCGAGAGAGACGACGCGTTTATTCAATATATTCTCAGGAACATCGGTATTAATAATTCGCTGTGCAAGGCCTTCAACGATTGCTGTTTTTCCTATTCCGGGTTCACCGATAATGACGGGGTTATTTTTTGTCCGGCGGGAAAGTATCTGAAGCAGCCGTTCAATTTCCTGCTCGCGCCCGACGACCGGATCGAGCTTGCCATTTTTTGCCATCTGGGTAAGATCTCTGCTGAATTCATCCAAAGCAGGCGTGGCGCTTTTTTTTGCGCTCACCTGGGTTGCGGCACGTCGTAAGTAGTTAATGACAAGCTGACGGGAACCAAGCAAATTGACTCCAAAACTCCGAAGGATTTTTCCTCCGATGCCTTCTTCTTCGCGAATGAGTCCCAACAGAAGATGTTCGCTTCCAATGTAGTTATGGCCCAGAAGCCGGGCTTCTTCAACCGAATATTCCAGCACCTTTTTCGCACGGGGAGTGAACGGGATATCTCCAAAGGTGAGCGTATTGCCTCCGGAAGGCACATTTCGTTCTACCTCAATCCGAATTTGATCAATATCAATTCCCATTTTGCGAAGAACAGCGACTGGAATTCCGTCCTCTTCCCGGATTGTTCCCAGTAACATGTGCTCAGTGCCGAGATAATCATTCTGCAGCCGTTCTGCTTCTTCCCGGGCATAGACAATGACTTTTCTACCACGTTCCGTGAATTTTTCGAACATCATGATAGGTAACCGCCTTCGTGACGCTGAATTTTACGTTTAAAATATACTCCAATCAACGCGCCAAAGTCAAGAGTCCTTTTGCTCAGAGGAGCTTTCCAAGCTCAATCTCTTCAAATTCATTCTGTTGGTTATGCAAGGATTATCATATACATCTCATACTATGCATACTATTTTTTTGTTGACTTTAACAGACCGGCATAGTACTTTTTCAACATGATTCGTAAGGCACTCTTACCCGATGTGAAGGCTATCCAGGCGCTTATTAATTCCTGTGCGGATACAGGACAAATGCTGCCTCGCACATTACATCAGCTGTATGAACATATTCGTGACTTTTCCGTATGCATGGAAAAGGATACGCTGATAGGTGTTTGTGCTCTTCAGGTTAGTTGGGAAGGTCTGGCAGAAGTTCGATCACTCGCGGTTCGTCATGACTATCGAAAAAAAGGGATTGGTTCAGCCCTGGTTCGGCAATGCCTTATTGAAGCCAAGGAACTTCAGATTGACCGAGTATTTGCCTTGACATACCAGGATGCGTTTTTTCGAAAGCTCGGTTTTCAGGATATTGATAAAAAAGAACTTCCGCACAAAATCTGGACTGATTGTTTTAACTGTATTAAATTTCCGAACTGTGATGAATCTGCTCTTATTATCACGATTCCTTCCTCCTAGTTCGGATTTCGGACGGTTCATTCTGCCTCCTGGCTACAGCTTCCTCATAATTTATCATGTCGAACCAGAGCGGTTGTTAATTTTTAGGATTGGCATTCGCATTGCAAAATGCAATCAGCAATTCCAGTTTTTCCTCTGTATTCCTAGAAAGTTCTTGTAAATACTATGATTTCGCTATATATACATATTCCGTATTGTGTTAAAAAATGCCTTTATTGTGGTTTTTATTCAACACCGTACTTATCAAAGGATGCTGACGATTTCGTCACCGCACTATGCGGTGAAATCCTTTTAAGAAGGCAGCAACTGGCTAAAAAAAGCATTGAAAGCATTTATCTTGGAGGTGGCACACCGACTGTATTGGCGCCGTCACAGCTTGAACGGATGTTCTCTGTGCTACCGTCATGGATCAAGGATGCTGAGCTGGAATTTACGAGTGAAGCAAATCCTTCAACAATGGCGGCAGATGTACTGTCGTTATTGCTTCATCATGGAGTAAATCGGTTAAGCATCGGCATCCAATCATTCTCAAACAGGCTTTTACAAGTGCTTGAAAGGCGCCATACCGCACTGGAAGGGCTTGATGCGTTTGCCAGGGCACGAACAGCAGGCTTTAAAAATATCAATATTGATCTCATCTGCGGCATTCCAGGACAAAACAGGGATGAATGGGATGACACGCTTCAAACAACACTGGATCTCAGACCAGAACATATTTCCCTTTATTGTCTTTCGCTTGAAGAGAATACACCACTTATGCACATGGTAAGTTCAGGATCGATCCGGATGCTGGAAGATGATATCATCGCAGATTTCTATAGGTATGGGGTCAAGAAACTATTTTCCGCAGGCTATGCTCGTTATGAAGTCTCGAATTTTTCTCTTCCGGGATTTGAATGTCGTCATAATCTCCATTATTGGAAACGAAAAGAATACCTTGGACTGGGGCCGAGTGCAGGTTCATTTCTTTCTGGCAAACGGTATGAAAATGTGCCGGATATGCATGCCTATATACAACGGATCAAAAACGGTAAACTGCCTTTCAGAACAGAGGAAGAAATTCAAACCAGTGCTGCAGCACGTGAAGCGATTTTGCTGGGACTGAGAACTGCTTCAGGAATCAATATGGATCACTTCAAAAAGGAATTTGGAGATGTCCTTTTTGATCGCATATTGTATCATGCGGAAAAGCTCCAATCCGCAGGCCTTTTGGTATGCTCTGGTAACAGCATCCGGCTTACTGATCGGGGTTTTATGCTGATTGATGAGGCTCTGGCACGTCTTGGAATTTAAAATTTTGTTTACACCTGTTTGGTGCCATGATATAGTATCCGTTCTTGAACTGTAAAAATGGAGGTTTTTGATATCGTGCAAAGACAACAGAGGAGTATTGGGATTGGAATCCTGTTGCTCATATGTTTTTATGCATTTCCCGCTTGGGCAGAGACCGCAAAGGTAACTCTTATTGAGGTTCAGGGAAATAAACGAATTGAGACCGGTACCATTCTCGCTAAAATAAAAACCCAGGAAGGCAAAGTATTTTCTCCTACGCTCATTAAGGAAGATATCAGGGCATTGTATCAGCTCGGCCATTTTGAAGATGTTCAAGTCAGGACAGAAGGATTTGAACAAGGTTTGAAGGTCATTTTTTCAGTTAAAGAAAAGCCTTTGATTCGCGAGATTGTTTTCCAGGGCAATGACGAATTATCCGATGAAACACTGAAAGAAGGCCTGACCCTTCTTCCAAGAACAGCAGTTAATTTGCAACTGGTCAATGAAACTGCTGATAAACTTCGGCTTAAATACCAGGATAAGGGTTATTATGAAGCAATTGTGGTCCCGGTTATTACAGAACCTCAGCCAGGAGAGCGAATCGTCACATTTTACATTGAAGAAGGTGAAAAAGTTAAACTTTCTGATGTCATTATAACCGGGAACGAAGCTCTTTCTTCACGAGAAATAAAAAAAGCGCTTAAAAACGGGGAATGGTGGATTTTTTCTTTTCTCGGACATAGTGGCACGTTAAGGACGGATGAGCTCAAGGACGATATTGAAACCATTAAAAACCTGTACTACAACAAGGGGTATATTCAGGTTCAGGTAGAAGAACCGGTTATTGCATTCAAGAATCCGTTAAAAAGAAACAAACTTGTTTTGCGCTTTAATATCAAGGAAGGCGATCAATTCCGTATCGGTTCCATTACATTTAAAGGAAATTCCATTATTTCAACGGATGAACTTGCCAAGGAAGTACTGCTGAAGCCAGGCGATATTTTCAGTCGAGAAACGCTTCGCCAGGATGTTGCCAGAATCATGGACCGCTATGACAGCATTGCCCGTCCGTTTGCCGACGTCGCTCCACAGTTTAATATCGATTCTGCCAGAAAAATAGTTGCTCTTACCATGGAAATTCAGGAAGGCGGGGAAGTTCGGATCGGGAGAATTGATATTACGGGCAATAACAAAACCCGCGATAAAGTAATCAGACGGGAAATGCGAATCGATGAAGGCGACTTATACAGCAAAAACGCATTAAAAAGAAGTCATGAACGCCTCACGAACCTGAATTTTTTTGAAACGATCGACATTGTTCCCGAGCGAAAACAGCAGGAGCCTGTTCTTGATCTGAATGTAAAGGTAAAGGAAAAATCCACGGGTTCCATAAGTGTCGGGGGCGGGTACAGCACGGTGGATCACGTTAGTGGAATTCTTGATTTTACCCAAGGGAATCTTTTTGGCCGAGGTCAGGTGATCAAATTAAAAGCTCAATTGGCCACGGCCGGAACTACCCAGCAATATGTTCTTAGTTTTATGGAGCCCTACCTTTTTGATAAACCGATATGGGGCAGAGTGGATCTTTATAATCAAAATGTCCTTTATGACGGGTACGATATTAAATCAACCGGCGGCGGTCTCTCAATCGGAAAAAGTTTGGGGGAATATCTTTCCGCCTCCTTTCGATATGGACTTGATATCTCGAAATTCAAGTTGTCGACTGAAAACAGCGACGTTCCGCCGAATGAACTGTTGAACCAGATCAATGATTATGGAACGCGAATCATGAAGAGCGCGCTTTCAGGCAATATTGCGTGGGACAGCCGTGACTTTTATCTTGATCCCAAGAGCGGCTCGCGTTACAATTTCTTTGTTGAATATGCCGGGGGACCCTTGGGAGGAGACCCCACTTTTTATAAGACAACGTTGGATGCCGCCTGGTTTTATCCTTTATTTTGGGACACCGTATTCATGCTTCGTGGAAGATTCGGTTACATGGAGTCGCTGATTTCAAAACCGGTTCCTCTCGGTGAACGGTTTTTTGTCGGTGGTCCCGGAACGGTACGAGGTTTTAAATATGGCGGAGCAGGTCCTATAGAAGCAAGTACGGGAGACCGTTTAGGAGGAACCAAGCAATTATTGTTTAATGCCGAATATAATTTCCCGATCGTACCGTCTCTTCGATTAAAGGGTGTCTTGTTTTATGACATCGGCAGGGCTTTCTGGACAACTGAACAGCGTGAAGCGGTGAAATTTTCAGAACTGGCACATTCAGCAGGATGGGGATTATGGTGGCTTTCGCCCATGGGTCCGATCAAAATAGAGTTCGGATATGCGTTGAAAAAGCGCGATACTGACCAGCTTAGTGTTTTCGATTTTTCGATCGGCGCGATGTTTTAACGATCGTCCTTATCTCTGAATATGGAATCATTTCCAAAATGGATCATATTTTCAAGGAGGTAATTACTATGAAAAAGATAGTGTTTCTTTGTGCTTTACTCAGTGCGTTTTCTATGACTACTGCAGATGCCTGGGCAAAGACAGCGTATGTGAATACGCAGACCGTTTTTGAGAAAACCAAACTCGGGAAAAAATACCAAACCATTGTGAAAGAGTACTATGAAGGCCGAAAAAAGATTCTCGATGCTGATGCCGCGGAAATTCAAAAACTGCAGGAAACCTATAACAAGCAGAAACAGGCAAAAGCGTTGAATGAGAAAGCTAGGAAGGAAAAAGAGGAGGCGCTTAAAAAGAAATTCACCGAGTTCGAAAAAAAGCGAGAAGAATTTGGGAATGAAATCGGCAAAAAAAATGAAGAGCTCTCGAACGAATTCAATCAAAAAATGACCGTCGTATTAAAAGAAGTAGCAAAAAAAGAAAAGATTGCGCTTATCCTGAGTAAGAATATCAATCTTCTTGGAAAGGCCGAAGTTCCAGCAGTTCTCTATGCAGAAGAAGATTTGGATATTACCGATAGAGTCATTTCCGAGATGGACAAAAAAGAAAAAGAATAGTCATTTCAGGATTAATCATGTTTTACTCCGGAGATGTGTCATGAAACTGAACGACCTAGCAGCCGCAATCGGTGCTGCATATGAAGGTCCAGAAGATATTGAGATAGTCGGCGCCGCAGGAATTCAGGATGCTGTATCTGGACAGATTTCTTTTCTCGACGGGAAAAACTTTCAGCAACTTGAAAACACCCAGGCCTCAGCCGTCCTTGTACATCAGAACACTCCTTCATCGAAGACGATATTGCTTCGGGTAAATAATCCTCGTCTTGCATTCGCGCATGTGCTTGCCTTACTCTATGGAACGCCTTATTCTGCCTCAGGCATCAGCAACACTGTCGTGATTGGAAAAAACGTTGTCATAGGTTCGGATCCTTCCTTTCATCCTTATGTAGTGATTGAAGATGGTGCCCGGATCGGTAATCGAGTTTCTTTGTATCCCGGCGTGTATGTTGGAAAGCGATCTATTATTGACGATGATTCCATCCTTTATGCAAACGTGAGTGTCAGGGAAGGAATCAAAATCGGGAAGCGGGTGATTATCCATGCCGGGGCAGTGATCGGAAGCGATGGGTTTGGTTTTGTGACTGATGGCGGAAAACACCATAAAATGCCTCAGGTAGGCGGAGTTATCATTGAAGATGACGTTGAAATAGGAGCAAACACAACGATCGACCGAGCTACTCTGGGAAATACACTGATTAAAGAAGGAACTAAAATAGATAATCTTGTCCAAATCGCTCACAATGTGACGATAGGCAAACATTGTTTTCTTATGTCACAGGTTGGTATTGCCGGAAGCTGTACTCTTGGCGACCATGTGATCCTTGCTGGCCAGGTAGGACTGGCTGATCATATTACGATCAAAGATCGTGTCATGATTGCTGCTAAATCCGGCATTATGAGAGATATTGATGAAGGCCAGATTGCAGCAGGTATCCCGGCAATATCCCATCGCGAATGGCTGAAGGTACATGCAGTGCTGCCAAAATTGCCTGAACTTAAAAAACAAATCGCCGAATTGGAAAAGCAAGTTCAGGAATTAAAGAACGAAAGAACAAATACCTAAGAGGGGGAAACCGCTTCATGTTCGATATTAATGAAATCATTGCGACGCTTCCGCACCGGTATCCGTTTCTTTTAGTCGATCGGATATTGGAATTAGAAATAGGCAAGCGTGTTGTTGGGTTGAAAAATGTGACGATCAATGAACCGTTTTTTCAGGGTCATTTTCCGGGACATCCTATCATGCCGGGTGTATTGCTTCTTGAAGCAATGGCTCAGACCGGCGCTGTTTTGGCCTTGAAATCTTCAGTTGATCAGGACGTGAGCAATAAGGTCATCTATTTTATGAGTATCGATAAGGCACGGTTCCGCAAACCGGTTGTTCCGGGAGATCAGGTTCGATTCGAGCTTGAAATCGTCCGACAGAGGGGTAATGTTACCAGTTTAAAAGCCGAAGCAAAAGTGGACGGTGTCCTGGTTTCCGAAGCAGAGATGATGGCAATGATTGTTGATAAAGAAAAAAAATGAAGACAATGCAGGAGAAGAACATGAGTATACATCCGACTGCGCTTATCCATCCCAAGGCAGTTCTTGCTGACGGCGTTGAAGTTGGGCCCTATTCCGTGATTGGAGAACATGTCACGATTGGAAAGGGTACGAAGATAGCGAGTCATGTGGTGGTTGAGGGATGGACAACGATCGGTGAAGGAAATCAGATATTTCCATTTTCAAGCCTCGGAACGCCACCGCAGGACATCGGATACCGGGATGAAGAGACGTATCTGATCATCGGAAATGATAATGTTATCCGTGAATGCGCGACGATTCACCGGGCCACGACGAAGGAAGACAGGGAAACTGTTATTGGGAATAGAAATTTTTTCATGGCGTATTCTCATGTAGCTCACGATTGCAAAATAGGAAGCAACATTATCATGGCAAACTCGGTTGCATTGGGTGGACACATATCAATCGGCGATTACGCGGTAATTGGTGGAATCGTCTGCGTCCATCAGTTTGTGCGCATTGGATCGTTTTCGATGATTGGCGGAGGATCTGCTGTTTCTCAGGATATTCCACCGTATGTGAGCGCTGCAGGAAATCATGCGCAATTGTACGGGCTCAATCTCATAGGTTTGAAACGCAGAGGATTTACAGAAGATGCCATTAAGAATTTGAAAAAAGCGTACAAGATAATTTTCCGTTCAGGAATGATACTTGAGGAATCCTTTCAAAAATCGCTTGCTGAGATGCCGCATTCAAAGGAAGTGGCGCATTTTGTCGACTTCATGCGTACTACGAAACGGGGAATAACCCGATAACGATTTTCCCGGTTCAAGTCGAGGATCGCTTATTTCTTCACCCGTTAGATACACAGGATGCCTGTATGACACCTACAATCGGTTTAATTGCCGGAAATGGAACTTTTCCTCTCCTGTTTGCACGCGCCGCTCATGAAAAAGGAATCAAGGTTATTGCTGTGGCGCATGAAGGGGAAACCCAACCTGAACTGGCACAGTGTGTGGAAAAAATTTTCTGGGTTAAAGTCGGACAGTTAGGCAAACTTATTTCTGTGCTCAAAGAACAAGGAGTACGGGATGTTATGATGGCCGGCGGCATTAAAAAAACACACCTCTTCAGCGGAGCACTACCGGATCTCCGGGGAATTGCTTTTCTTGCAAAAATGGTTCACAAAAAGGATGATTCAATTCTACGGGCTATTGCCGGAGAACTGGAATCAGAAGGCATTGTTGTCCGGGAATCTACATTATACCTTGATCACATTCTCGCTTCTTCCGGTGTTTTAACGAAACGGAAACCAACCAAACAGGAACAACATGACATCGATTTTGGCTGGCAAATGGCAAAGGAAATCGGAAGACTTGACATCGGACAAACGGTTCTTGTCAAAGATCAAGCAGTACTGGCTGTAGAAGCCATTGAAGGCACGGATGAAACCATCCGACGAGGTGGGACACTCTGTAGGAGTGGGGCTGTTGTCGTGAAAGTATGCAAACCGCAACAGGATTTGCGTTTCGATCTGCCGGCTATCGGTACTCAGACTATTATGACCATGGAATCAGTAAAAGCATCGTGTCTCGCAATTGAGGCGGGCAAAACAATTATTATTGATCGTGAAACGGTGATTCAAAACGCGAACAAGGCAGGAATTTCTATTATTGCATTACAAGATCAGGATATGTCTTCATGAAAAAAATTAGGGTTGGTGTAGTTGGGGTAGGTTATCTCGGTCAGTTTCATGCAGAAAAATATGCAGCTCATCCAGAGGTGGAGCTTGTCGGCGTTGTGGACACAGACACTGCACGCGCATCACAGATTGCTGATAAACTGAAAACGAAATCATATTCAACGCCAGCGGACCTGTTCGGTCAGGTCGATGCTGTCAGTATCGTGGTTCCGACTATCCTCCATTATACGATAGCAAAACAGTTTCTTGATCAGGGTATTCATGTTCTTCTTGAAAAACCGATAACAACGACCTTGGAACAGGCAGATGAACTGCTTTATCTGGCTGAAAAAAAAGGAGCCATTCTCCAAATTGGCCACATTGAACGTTTTAATCCTGCCTATCGAGCGGTTAAATCCAAGGCAAACATCCCTCGATATATAACAGCCGAGCGTGCAGCGCCTTTTACGGTCAGATGCACTGATGTAAATGTGATTCTCGATCTCATGATTCATGATCTGGATATTGTTTCGGATCTTGCCGGTTCTGAACCAAAAGAAATGAGTGCAGCCGGAGCCTCGGTTATTACGAATCAAATTGATGCTGCATCAGCCAGGATTATTTTTGGGAACGGATATGTAGCCGACGTTTCTGCGAGCCGGATATCAGACGAAAAGAAACGTCTTCTTCGGGTGTATGACCAGGAAAGTGTTTATACCGCTGATTATCAAACGCAAAAAGCATTTTTGCGTCGAAAAGGAAACCCTGGTTCAGAACCTCTTGCTGAAGATATTTCATTTGAAAAATGTGATACCTTGAACGAAGAAATTCGCGCTTTTATTCAGAGCGTGCTGACCGGCGCTTCTCCGCTCGTATCCGGATATGATGGCAGACGATCACTGTGCCTTGCCCTGACAATTACCCGGATTATCGAGCAGGGCATTTTTGGATTTGTGCCGCTTGACAAAGCATAAGCGTGGGTATTTTTGATTTTATGATAAAGGAGTTTTTCCAATGACAATACCGATGGTTGATTTGAAGATACAATATGAAGCTCTTCGTGAAGAAATGAACAATGCAGTTTTAAACGTACTTGACAGTACGCATTTCATCCTTGGGCCCCAGGGGAAAGCACTGGAAGAAGAGATTGCCGCTTTTCATGGAGTAACATATGGAATTGCAGTCGCCTCAGGCACAGACGCTCTTCATCTTGCATTACGGGCAGCAGGAATCAATCAGGGCGACGAGGTCATAACCACTCCTTTTACCTTTATCGCAACTGCTGAAGCAGCCTCGTATATTGGTGCGGTTCCCGTTTTTGTCGATATCCGTCCTGATACGTTTAACATCGATGTTGAACTCATTGAACGCGCTATTACGAAAAAAACCAAAGCAATTCTTCCGGTTCATTTATATGGCCGACCGGTTGAAATGGATGCATTAATGCAGATAGCGAAGAAACATGGGATTATGGTACTAGAAGATTGCGCGCAATCATTTGGCGCGGAATGGAACGGAAAGAAAACGGGAAGTTTCGGCGCGCTCGGGTGTCTTAGCTTTTTCCCGAGTAAGAATCTCGGTGGGTATGGCGACGGCGGGATGGTGATTACGGATGATAAAACACTTGTAGAGCGGTTGCTGAGTCTCAGAAATCACGGAAGCCGCGTACGGTATTACCATGATGAAATCGGATACAACAGCAGGCTGGATGAAATTCAGGCTGCAATTCTTCGTGTAAAATTCAAACATATTGACGAGTATAACGCCAAGCGAAGAAACAACGCCGCTTTATACAACAAGTACCTTTCTGTTTTAGGTATTGAAACGCCCTCAGAACAGGCCGCTACAAAGCATGTCTTTCATCAATACACGATCAAAGTAAAAAACAGAGATGCAGTCAAGAAAAAACTTGATGCGGAAAACAAGATTTCATCCATGATTTATTATCCTGTTCCGTTGCATCTCCAGGCTGCATATAAGGATATGGGGATGCGCCTTGGAAGTTTGCCACAAGCGGAAAAGGTCGCCCAGGAGGTATTGTCGCTTCCCATGTATCCGGAGCTTACTGAAGCACAAATAAAAGAAGTGGCTGATTCGATCAAAAAGGCTCTGTAGTTGATGGATGAATACGGAATACAGACCGCATTTTCGGGGAAGAAAGTCCTCATCATCGCTGGTGAGGCATCCGGAGATATGCATGGGGGAACGCTTGCACGAGAACTCCTGAAACAGGATTCTTCTTTGCGTTTGTATGGCGTCGGCAGTAAACACATGAAAGAAGCCGGCGTTCACATGCTTGCCGATGCTGCCGAATTGTCAGTAGTTGGGGCGCTTGAAGTTCTCACGCATATACGTGCGATATACCGTGTTTTCAATACCCTGAAGCGATTTCTTAAACAGGAACGGCCAGACCTTCTGGTTCTTATAGACTTCCCTGAATTTAACATTCTGCTCGGGAAGGCGGCAAAAAAAATAGGGGTGCCGATTCTTTACTATATCAGTCCTCAGGTATGGGCATGGCGCAGAGGCAGGATCAAGACCATAGCGAGTCTGGTGAAAACCATAGTTGTTGTTTTACCCTTCGAAGTCGATCTGTACAAGCCTTCTGGGGTTGATGTGCGATTTGTCGGACATCCGTTAACAGACACGGTGCAATCATCGTATACTCAGCAAGAAGCACGGAAGCAATTTGGCCTTGATATCCAAAAGCGTACCGTGGCAATTTTGCCGGGGAGCAGAACAAAGGAAATTACTCATATTCTTCCTGTTTTGCTGGAAACAGCCGGTCTTCTTAAAACCCGTTTTCCTGAACTACAGTTCATTATGCCGGTTGCTCACACGCTTTCGAAAGATTTTATCGGTACCTTTATGGATGCAGCCCCCGTTCAGGTCAAATTGGTTGAAGGACAAGTATACGACGTTCTTCGTGCTTCCGATGCGGCTATGGTTACTTCAGGAACGGCGACGCTCGAGACCGGACTGATGGCAGTGCCGATGGTTATCGTGTATCGTTTTTCCACGCTGTCTTATATCATTGGAAGAATGTTGGTTTATGTCAAACAAATCGGACTCATTAACATTGTTGCGGGCGAACAGGTCGCTCCCGAATTGGTACAGCACAAGGCGACGCCAAAAAATATCGCAGATGCAATGACTGCCATTCTTGAAGATCCGGAGCAGCATCAACGGATGCGAAATCAACTTATTGGAATACGAAAACGGCTTGGCGATGGAGGAACGAGCGCCCGGGTGGCTTCGGTCGTACTGGATGTTTTGAAAGGGAATAACCACGCATGATCTGGAATATCTATAAACGGTTACTGTCTTATTTAACTCCTTATAAATCCCGACTTTTGTACTCAATTCTATTCATGGTCATAACGAGCGCTCTGACTACCGCTCTCGCCTATCTTATCAAACCGGTACTTGATGATGTCTTTATTAAAAAAAATTTGATGCTGCTCTTTTTGTTGCCTCCTGCCATCATACTGGTCGTTACGATTAAAGGAGCTTCCTCATACGGACGAGATTATTTGCTTGGCTACATAGGGCAGAAAATTGTGAATGATATTCGTGATCAGCTGTACGCGCATCTTACGTCTCTTTCTTTTTCTTTTTACACCAGAACACCAACCGGA
Source organism: Nitrospirota bacterium (assembly GCA_041650055.1). Classification (GTDB taxonomy): domain Bacteria; phylum Nitrospirota; class UBA9217; order UBA9217; family UBA9217; genus JBAZLV01. Next base: position 154,877 of record JBAZLV010000001.1, read on the forward strand.
ATTTTAATCTCGCGAATCATTAATGATGCCAATCTTGTTCAGGGAGCATTGACACGGGCGCCTTCGGGTATTATTCAAGGATTTTTTACCATAGTAGCTTTAAGTGGTTATATCATTTACCTGGACTGGCAGCTTGCCACCTTTTCAGTGCTAGCGCTGCCGGTACTTGGATTTGCTTTCTCGAAATTCAGCAAACGATACAGGCGAGTAAGCACACAGATGCAGGAACAATACGGTGATATCACCACGCATCTTCATGAGACCATCGCAGGAATGCGCATCGTGAAGGCATTCGGAATGGAAGCGTATGAAAACAAGCGTTTTGCACAACGAAACAGAGGGCTTTTTAATTCTCTGATGCGCGGGATCAAGACGAGTGCGATCTCATCCCCAATCATGGAAACTATCAATATGTTCAGTATTGCAGCAGTGATTTTTGTGGGCGGCTACTGGGTTATTGAAAGCAAAATGACGGTAGGTGAATTTTTCTCGTTTATGACTGCCTTGTACTTGCTGTATCGACCGATCAAAGATTTGAACAGTGTAAATAATACAGTTCAAGACGGTGTTGCAGCAGCCAGGCGTATTTTTGAAGTACTGGATACAGAACCGGAAATCAAGAATCAGGCGGGGGCTGTTACGGTTTCCCGTACTTTTTCAACAATCGCATTTACTGATCTTTCGTTCAAGTATGAAGATGCACTGGTGCTCAAGAACATAAACCTGACGGTTCATGCAGGTGAGACTATTGCGATTGTCGGGAAAAGCGGGGGAGGCAAAACAACGTTCGTCAACCTGATCCCTCGTTTTTATGATCCGAATAGTGGTGCAATCCGCATTGATGGCCGCGATATTCGAACGATCTCCATTGAATCACTCCGTTCTCTTATGGCCATGGTGACCCAGCAGACGATTCTATTCAATGATACGGTCAAGGCAAACATCGCGTATGGCAATACCACAAAACCGTTTGAAGACATTGTTCGTGCTGCTGAATCAGCCTATGCAGATGAATTTATCCGTGCGCTTCCCAAAGGGTATGAAACAGTAATCGGCGAAGCAGGAATTAAGCTTTCGGGAGGTCAGCGGCAGAGGATTGCCATTGCACGTGCACTTCTGAAAGATGCGCCGATTTTGATTCTCGATGAAGCAACCTCGTCACTCGATTCTGAGTCTGAGCGTGAAGTGCAGAAGGCGCTGGATGTCCTGATGCGCGGTCGGACCAGTTTTGTCATCGCGCATCGCCTGTCTACCATTTTAAACGCTGACCGGATCATTGTTTTGAAGGATGGCAGGATTGCGGAAGAAGGAAAGCATGACGATTTATTGATGCTCGGTCGAGAATATAAAAATTTATACGAACAGCAGTTTCGCGAAGAATCGCAACCTCAGCATAATCCTGATATTTCTGCGGAGAAGTGAGGCCTTTCCATGTATTTTATTTACAATGTATTTCTTGTTTTTGCTACCGTGGTGCTCCTTCCGGTAATTCTTTTTAAACTGATTACCGTTCCCAAGTATCGAGGCGGGATTACGCAAAAACTCGGCAGATTAAGAAAAGGCGTCATGAGGATTATCCGCGGCACACGCCCAATCTGGGTGCATGCTGTCTCCGTCGGCGAAGTCATGGCTGTCCATCCTTTGATTCGGGAGCTGAAAAAAAAATATCCCGACCAAAAACTTGTTCTGTCCACGGTTACTGTAACCGGATATTATACTGCCCGCCAGCGGGTTCCTGAGGCCGATGCGGTTTTCTTTTTCCCGTTTGATTATGCATGGATCGTGCGCAGAATCATCCGCGGAATCAAGCCGAGTCTTGTTCTTATTGCGGAAACAGAATTGTGGCCGAATTTTTTCCGTGAATTAAAAAAAGAAGGTATTCCTTCAGCCGTCATAAACGGCCGCATTTCACCGACATCCTATAAAAATTACCTTAAATTCAAGCCATTCTTCACGGAAGTGTTCAAATTTATAGACCTGTTTTGCATGCAGTCAGCTGCTGATGCGGATCGAATACGGGAAATCGGGGCTGATTCCAATAAAGTCCTGGTAACCGGTAATCTGAAGTTTGATCAGAAGATACCAGCTGTTTCACCAATTCCAGGACTCGTTTCCCAAGAAAGAAAGATCATCACAGCAGGAAGTACCCATCGAGGAGAGGAGAAAGCGCTCCTGGAAATATTCAAGAAATTGAGGGACAAATATCCGGATTTGCTCCTGATTCTTGCGCCGCGTCATCCTGAACGGTTTGATGAAGTCGCCGGACTTATTCATGCAGCAGGATTCGAGTGTCAGCGAAGAACCCGTTTTCAGGGACCGGTGAAGGATGTTCTCTTGCTTGATACGATTGGCGAGCTTGCTGCATTTTATTCCTTAGCCGATATTGCTTTTGTTGGCGGGAGCCTGGTAAAAGTAGGAGGGCATAATCTCCTTGAACCAGCGGGCATGAAAAAACCGGTTATATTCAGCCGGTACATGTTCAATTTCAAGGAAATTTCCGAAGCCCTGCTCTCTTCCGGCGGTGGCATTATGGTAAAAAATAAAGATGAATTGTATCTCACATTTGAGGAACTCCTTTCGAATCCTGATCGTGCGCAGGAAATGGGGAAACGTGCCTTTGACGTTATCGCCATGAATTCCGGCGCAGCAAAGAAAACTCTTGATGCCATTGGAAGGTTGATCGTTGTTCACTAGATACTATTGGGAACGACTGATGTACGGCCGGCAGAAATCCTTTTTCGGGAATGCGGTTCTGAGTGTTCTTTCCTTTTTTTATACCGTGGCGATTTCTGTGCGTTTCCTCGGATATCGGCTCGGATGGCTGACAAGCAAGGAACTGCCGTGTCCGGTTATATCAATAGGAAATATAACACTTGGGGGTACTGGCAAAACACCAGCGGTTATTTCTATTGCAAAGTTCTTTTATGGCCAAGGTCGGCAACCTGTGGTTGTAAGCAGAGGATACGGAAGAGAGAACGAGTCGGATGTTGTAGTTGTTTCTGACGGAGTAACGGTTTGTGCAAAACCGGCACTCTGCGGTGATGAACCGATTTTGATCGCGTCCAACCTCTCAGGAGTGCCGGTTATTATCGGGAAAAAGAGATATTATGCAGCCACCAGCGCCTTAAACCGGTTTCGATCAAAAATTGTTATTCTTGACGATGGCTTTCAACATGTCCAATTAAGAAGAAAACTTGATATTGTTCTTATTGATGCGACAGATCCTTTTGGTAATGGAAAGCTATTTCCTGCTGGTATTTTGCGAGAACCTTTATCAACTCTGAAACGAGCACACGCCGTGCTTATTACGAGAACTGATCAGGGGACAGATGTTCCAGCATTAAAAAAAGTTATAGAACGGAATACCAGCGCTCGGATTTTTACATCACGAATGGTTCCCTGCGATCTTCTTAATATAGCCACCGGAGAAACACGTTCTTTGGCAATTTTGCAAGGCGCTAAGGTTCTTGCTTTTTCAGGAATTGCCCGGCCTGCATCATTTGCTGCATTACTGAAAGCGCTCGGTGCTTCTATTGAAGATGATCAGGTGTTTCCTGATCATTATAATTTTACCCAGGAAGACCTGGACAGACTGTATCATGTTGCCAAAGAAAAAAAAGTTGATCATATTTTGACGACCGAAAAAGATGCAGTGAAGATAAAGCATTTTGGATCCTCAAACATTCTTGCATTGCGCATAACGCTGTTTGTTGATCAACAACAAGAATGGGAATCATTCCTTTTGCAAAGCATATGAAGAAAGCTGTTTTTCTCGATCGTGATGGCACGGTAAATAAGGAAGTAGGGTATCTGACTGATCTCCAGGATCTCGCCTTGATTCCAGGGGCAGGAACTGCTATCAGAAAATTGAACCAGGCAGGATTCCTGGTTGTCTTGGTTACAAACCAGTCGGGCGTTGCTCGAGGATATTTTACTGAGGACTTCGTTCAAAATACTCATGAACGGCTTGTGCAAATGCTTCGAGAGGAAGGCGCATGGCTTGACGGCATTTATTATTGCCCGCATCATCCTTCTGCAGGCAATGCCCCCTATGTTACGGTATGCGAGTGCAGGAAGCCTGCAACAGGGTTGATCGATTGCGCAGTTCATGATCTGAACATTGATAAAACTCGATCATATATGGTCGGAGATAAATGGATCGATGTAGAACTTGGCCAACGGGCTGGAATCAGGACTGTACTTGTGAGCACAGGTTTTGATCCGGATGATCCTGCAAATGTTAAATCTCCCAATTTGAAGGATCCTGATTTCAGGGCCAATGATCTTTTTAATGCGGCTGACTGGATTATCAGGCATGGCGCAGGGAATGCAAAATGAAACCGGAGCAGAAAAAAATTCTCGTCATGCGATACCGGTTTATCGGGGATACGATCCTCACTATCCCTTTCCTGAGAAACCTTCGTCGTGCAGAACCGGATGCATACATAGCGTGGATGGTAGCTCCCGGATCCTCGGATATCATAAAGAATATTCCCTATGTGGATGAGCTGATTTATTGGGATCCGGTTACTATCCATGCCGATAGCAAAGGCATCCATAGGACGTTATCTTCAAAATATGCGTTCATACAATCATTACGGAAAAAGCAGTTCGATAAAGTGTATGTTTTAAAGCGTTCGCTTTCAAGCGCAATAATCGCATTCTTAACAGGTGCTCCTGAGCGGATAGGCTTCGATACAGAAGCAAGGGGATGCTTATTAACCAGGAGAGTTCCTTATCGACATGATCAGCATGAAGTACAGAATTTTCTTGATGTGCTCAGGACAGATGGTATTACCGTTAAGGATGCTTTTTTGGAACTCTGGATAGAGCCGCAAGAAACTGCAGTTATTCATGACTTGCTCGTGGGGCAGGGTGTTGACAATCAGAAAAAAATTGTTGCACTTCACCCGTTCTCCGCTGTTGTCGAGCGAGGCTGGCCGATAGAAAATTTCGCTCATGTTGCTTCAGTACTGGAAGGTGAAGGATATGTTCCGGTAATTCTCGGTGGGAAAAAAGATGTTCCATCGTTTCAAAATATAAAAAATGTATTTCCCAGTGCGGTTATTGATTGCGTCGGAAAACTAACCCTCAGGGAAACCGCCGCCCTTCTCAAACGATCGTCGTTCTTCCTTGGGAATGACAGCGGGATTATGCATATTGCAGCAGCGATTGGAGTGCCACTTGTTGCTATTTTCGGGCCTCAATCACCGGTTAAATTCGGGCCATGGAGCGCTCATGCAACGGCGCTCTACAAGCACTTTCCCTGTTCGCCGTGCCGGCAAAAGTTTTTTAGGGAGTGTAAGCCTTCCGAGCGGTTTAGACCATTCTGTATTGAAGAAATTACCGTCGAAGATGTTATGCGGGAATTAAAAACGCGGTTGAATGTATATGCCCACAAATAGATTATCAGTTGCTCTTATTACGTATAATGAAGAAGCAAATATCCGACGTACACTCGAGAGTGTGAAATGGGCGGATGAGATCGTTGTCCTCGATTCAGGAAGCACGGACAAGACAATTGAAATATGCCGGGAATTCACTGACAACGTTTTCCATCAAGAGTGGCATGGATTTGCAACTCAAAAGAATAGTGCAATCGATACGTGTACAGGTGATTGGATTTTAAGCCTCGATGCCGATGAGCCGATTGAACCAGAGCTGGCAGAAGAAATTCGCACTCTTATTTCTTCTTCGAATTCCCATGACGGCTACTGGATACCACGAAGAACTTTTTTTCTTGGAAAAGAGATGAAGCATGGCGGATGGTATCCTGATTATAATTTGCGGTTATTTAAAAAAGGCAAGGGAAGATTTCAGGAACGAGCAGTACATGAATCGATTTATGTGAATGGCTCTATTGGAAAAACCAAAAACGCTATTTTGCATTATGCATATCCTGATTTAACATCGTATATAGCATCAATAAATAAATATTCATCCTTGTCTGTGGATGTTATGAGCGCTCGTGCTATAAGCACGTTTAGAACGAGCTGTGTCAATATTATATTCCGTCCTGTACTTACCTTTTTTCATAAATATATTATTCGGGGAGGATTCCTCGATGGCAAACATGGACTTATTTTGAACTCATTCCATGCCTTCTATGTTTTTGTAAAATATGCTAAGGCATGGGAATATAAAAAATCTCAACCTCATTCATAATGAAGATTCTTTTTGTCAACAATTTTCGTGGCCGAGGCGGTGGTGAAGAATTCCTAAGAGACCTTCTGCCAGGTCTAGCCCAAAAGGGGGTGAAGGTAGGTCTCGTATGCAGACCAAACACCCCCCTTGTCGAGTTATTCTCTGGATCAGCAGTTGAACTCTATCCTCTTGACCGGTCAGGCATTCATGCGGTTGCCTCGATTTTTACCATTGCTAAAATTATCCGAAATGGCAAGTATGAAATTGTCAGTATCCAACGCGGACATGACATTATTCAAGCATGGGCAGCATCATTGTTCTCCTTGAGAAAGCCTATTCTGATCTATACTGCACAAGTCCCGGAATTTTTTAAATCGCGTTTTTTCTTGAAGAGAATGAATGCGATCACCACTATTTCACGCTACATTGCCGGAAAAATTACCCGATTTGTTCCTTCTCTATCGGAAAAAGTATCGATTTTATATTATGGAATTGACCTGAAAAATTTTTCGCGCGAAACAATTGCACCCGGATGGTTAAGGAATCGTTTTTGCATTTCCGCGGATACCAAAATTATCGCAACGGTTGGCGATCTCTGGAAAAATCAGATTGAATTTCTTCCTGCATTAGCGCACATACGACAAACGATGCCGGAAACCCGTTTTGCCTTGGTCGCGGATGAATCAAATTCACCTGATGTAAAAAAGTTCAAACAACGGGCAGATGAACTTGGCGTACAAAATGCAATTCTCTGGGCTGGCAGGCTTTCCAAAGAAGATATGCTGCGATTTTATCGTGATGTGGATATAGCAGTCACCACTCATCGAAACGAAGGTTTTGGGATTTGGGTGCTTGAAGCGCTGGCCATGGGAATACCAGTTATTGGAGTTCATGCAGGGGGTATTCGAGATTCACTTGAAGACTGTCCTGCAGGAATACTTGTTGATGGTGATTCGGCACATATGGCTCGTGCTGTTCTTCACGTGTTGACAGATGGTTCTTTACAACGAACCATGGGAGATGCAGGACCGAAATGGGTGGCAGAAAGATTCAATCGTCCCCGCATGGTTGAGGATTATTACGAATTTTTTGGAAAATTTATAGATAATCAGAAACGTTCATATCCCCGGTTTGCAAAAGGGAATATGCAATTTCAGAAACAATGTTTTACTATTTTGATGATGATATCAAAGAATGATAAATATGGTGCTCAACGAGTATTTGTCGATCAAGCCTCAATTTTACATAGTATGGGCAATCAGGTTGTTATCGTGGGACGAGGAGAAAGAGGATATATTCCTGAAACAGTCAAAAGCAAGGGCATCAAGTATTTTCATTGTAATATGAGTGGTTTTAGAGATATATTTTTTTTGAAACGTCTAGTCAGAGATTATCAGGTTGATATTATTCATACAGCACTTGACCGCGCCGATTATTTGGGGATTCTGGTATCATGGCTTACCAACATCCCTTGTGTCAGTACGATGAATGTCCGCAGGTATCATACCGGATATCGGTTTATGAATGCTATGGTTACCGTGTCAAATGTTCAAAAAAACCTTTTAATTCAAAAAGGAATACCAAGTGACCGGATTCAGGTCGTCAGGCCTGGGATCAATAGTGAACGATACACAAAGCTTATACCCCGTAAACAGGAAGTGTGGAAAAAGAGGCTGAACATTAAAGAGTATAGTCTCGTTCTTTGTCATATTTCCAGTATTATTCCGCAAAAAAGTCATTCGGTTTCAATTGATATTTTAGAATATTGCAAAGAAAAAGGAGAATATCCTCTTCTTGTTATTGCCGGCGATCCAATGCATGGAGAGTACTATGAATCATTAATTGCAAAAATCCAGAAGGCCGGACTGGAGAAGCATGTTTATTTTACTGGATGGACAACAGAACTGCCTGAAATATTATCGCTTGGCAATTTCACGCTTCTTCCTTCAGTACATGAAGCATTTGGAATTGTACTGCTCGAGGGAATGGCTGCAGGAACTCCCATCATCGCACGGGAAGGAGAGGGAGGCGCTGAACTTATCGAGGACTATCATACGGGATTCCTGTATCGACCTGAAGAGGGAATAGGAGCGCTTGGAGACAAAATACTTGCTGTATGGCGTAATAAGAATCAGTATTCCGAACTTTCTCGTAAATGCCGGGCAACAGTACGAGATAATTTATCCATTCAAAAATTTGGGGAACAGCTTGTAGATCTTTATGCAACCATAATAAAACAAAAGCAGCGTGGTGCCCGGTTATGAAATTGTTTATTACAGGCGGGGCTGGTTATATAGGCAGTCATGTGGTAAAACTTCTTGGAGAAAAAGGTCATGAAATTCTTGTCTATGATGATCTTTCATCCGGACATGAATGGGCCGTTTTATTCGGGACTCTGGTTAAAGGAAGTCTCGCAGATACGCTTCTACTGCAAAGAACACTCCAATCTTTTCAACCTGATGCGGTGTTGCATTTTGCAGCATATGTTACGGTTGGCGAATCCGTAAAGGAGCCTTTGAAATATTATCAGAATAACACAGGGTGTACCCTTCAGCTATTGGATGCTATGATACGCAATCACGTTTTTCGCCTGATTTTTTCTTCTTCTGCCACAGTCTATGGTTTGCCAACACAAACTCCTGTAAACGAGACGACACCTCTTTGTCCCATCAATCCCTATGGTTCTTCCAAAGCAATGGTTGAACATATTCTGCAGGGGGTCTCGGCCGTTTCACCCTTGCGGTATATTTCATTGAGGTATTTTAATGCCGCTGGCGCGGATCCCAGCGGAATCATTGGTCCGGCATGCAAGCAGTCGAGTCGTTTGATAACGAGAGCCTTAAAAACAGCAAAAGGCGAATTTGAAAAGCTTTTTATTTACGGTAGTGATTATCCAACGCATGACGGGACTTGTGTACGTGATTATATTCATGTCGATGATCTATCAGAAGCCCATGTTCTTGCATTGCACTATCTTTCACGCGATGCTCAGAGCGATGTATTCAACTGCGGATATGGGCATGGGCATTCCGTCAAAGAAGTAATAAAAATCGTAAAGAAAGTGACCGGTGTCGATTTTTTGGTTGAGGAAGCGGATCGAAGGCCAGGGGACCCTTCAATTTTAATTGCTGATAATGCAAAGATTCAATCTCAACTTGGTTGGAAACCGAGATTTGACGATCTCGAATATATTATTGAAACCGCATGGAAATGGGTGCAAAAATATCGCGGTAATTGAAGTTTATAATAAATGGAGAAAAAATGAGAAAGGTTGCGCTTATTACTGGCATCACTGGTCAGGATGGGGCTTATTTGGCAGAACTGCTGTTGGAGAAGGGCTATAAAGTTCATGGTTTGAAAAGGAGATCCTCGTTGTTTAATACTCAGAGGATTGACCATTTATTTCAAGATTTTCATGAAAAGAACATAAAGATGCATTTGCATTACAGCGATCTAACCGATAGTACAAATTTAATACGCATTATTCAAAGTGTGCAACCGGATGAAATTTATAATCTCGCTGCCATGAGTCATGTCCATGTTAGTTTTGATACGCCGGAATATACTGGGAATGCCGACGGACTTGGCACGCTGAGACTTTTAGAAGCTGTCAGGCTTCTGGGACTGACAAAAAAAACTAAAATTTACCAAGCATCAACCAGCGAACTTTTTGGGAAAGCGCAAACAATTCCTCAAAATGAAAAGACTCCGTTTTATCCGCGCAGTCCTTATGGAGTTGCTAAATTATATGCTTATTGGATAACAATAAATTACCGCGAAGCGTATAATATGTTTGCCTGCAATGGAATTCTTTTTAATCACGAATCTCCTTTGAGAGGAGAGACATTCGTCACAAGAAAGATAACTCGGGCTGTGGCTAAAATTGCTCTTAATCTCGAAAAATATTTATTTCTAGGGAATCTTGATGCAAAAAGAGATTGGGGACATGCTCGTGATTTCGTTGAAGCAATGTATTTGATGCTACAGCAGTCTGAGCCGGATGATTATGTCATCGCAACTGGAAGAACAACCGAAGTGCGTGCATTTATTCAAATGGCCTTTCAAGAAATTGGAATCGTACTCGAGTTTCATGGAAAAGGAAAAAACGAAAAAGGAATTATTGCTTCAATCGATAAAGAAAAATTTCATGGAAAAACACACACGAAGCCTGATCACATAAAAAAAGGTCAGATTGTTGTAGAAGTTGATCCATTTTATTATCGTCCGACCGAAGTAGATCTTCTTATTGGAGATGCTACTAAGGCAAAGGAAAAGCTTGGCTGGTCTCCCCAATATTCATTGGAAACTATAGTCCAGGAAATGATGGAAAGTGATCTTGCAATTTTTAAAAAAGAAAGATTTTTAAAAGACCATGGACATGAGATAATAACCAGTTGTGAAATGTAACTAGCTTTCAAGGTTGAATATGAAAATATTACTTACCGGTTCAAACGGAATGGTTGGCAGAAACATACTTGAACACAGGGATAGTAAGTTATTTACGCTGGTTTTTCCCTCGAGTAAAGAACTAAATTTGCTTAATTACGGGTGTGTTGAACGATATTTAAAAAAAATAACTCCAGATTTGATCATTCACGCAGCAGGAATAGTAGGCGGCATACAAGCGAATATGAAAGAACCTGTACGATTCTTTCTTAAAAACCTTGATATGGGAAGAAATATCGTTTGGGCAGCGCGTCAATGCGGTGTAAAAAAAATTATTAATCTTGGCAGCTCCTGCATGTATCCACGTAATGCAGCAAATCCGCTGCGTGAAGAATATTTACTGCAAGGTGAGTTAGAGCCTACAAATGAGGGTTATGCGCTCGCTAAGATTGCAACCGTGCGTTTGTGCGAGTATATAGCCAGAGAAACTGAAGATTTTCAATATAAAACGCTCATTCCTTGCAATCTCTATGGAAGATGGGATAAATTTAATCCGGCATATTCTCATCTGATAGCGGCAGTGATTAAGAAAATTCATGATGCTAAAATGCAGGGAGAAAAAGAGGTCATTATTTGGGGTGACGGAACAGCCCGCCGGGAATTTTTGTTTGCTGGAGATCTCGCGGACTGTGTTCTCAATGCAATTTGTCAGTTTGATTCTCTACCATCTCTTATGAATGTGGGGTTTGGATCAGATTATTCCATCAACGAATATTATGATGCGGTTGCAGAGATTGTAGGATATACAGGAACATTTATCCACGATCTATCCAAGCCGGTGGGCATGAAACAAAAGCTTGTTCATATTGGGCGCCAAAATAAATGGGGATGGCATGCTCGAACTTCACTACGTGAAGGACTTGGGGCATCCTATTCCTTTTTTTTAGACCAGATGAATCAATAAGAAAAGAGTTCTTTATGATAACGGTAAGAGTTGGAGACATTCAAACAACGGATGAAGAAAAAAAGGCAGTTCTCGAAGTGTTTGCAAGCGGCAGATTCTCAGAAGGATTGAAGGTTCGTGAATTTGAATCGCTCTGGTCGCACTATATCCAAACCAAATATTGTGTCGCAGTAAATTCAGGAACATCTGCACTGATAGCGGGTCTCTATGCCTTACAGTATGATGATCGTTTTAAGAAAGTCAAAAGGGGAAGCAAGGTTATTACGTCGCCGGTAACTTATATTGCTACGAGTAATGCTATTGTGCTTGCTGGTATGGAACCGGTATATGTGGATATTGATCCGGGAACATTTGCACTTAACGCTGAACAGATCGAGGATTTACTTAAACGAGGTAATCCGGATGAATATTCGATAATTTTGCCAGTCCATCTTATGGGATATCCTAATGACATGGATTCGATAAATGATATCGCAAGAAGATATGGACTTGTTGTTTTTGAAGACGCAGCCCAGGCACATGGGTCATTGGTTAAAGGCAAAAAAACAGGATCGCTATCGCTTCTCGCGGATTATTCCTTTTATATAGCCCATAATATTCAGGTTGGAGAAATGGGTGCAGTCGTTACCAGCGATGAAAAATTAGCACAATTGATAAAAAAACTTAAAGCAAATGGCAGAGAATGTTCATGCCAGGTATGCAAAAGAGCGGAAGGTAGCTGCCCCTATATGGGCGAAGCTTTTGATCCCCGATTTATTCATGAATATATCGGCTTTAATTTTAAAACAACGGAATTTCAGGCTGCGCTTGCAATCCCACAAATTAAAAAAGCAGATTCCATCATGCACACAAGACAAAGAAATGTTCTTTATCTGAACGAACGCCTACAAGCGCTTTCGGAAGTTATCCAGTTGCCGGTCTATTCAACCGATGTCAGCTATCTTGCATATCCGATTGTTATCAAAGATGCACGAATAAACAGAGAGCAATTTATGGCAAGACTAGAACAAGCAGGAGTCGAAACAAGGCCCCTCTTTGGATGTATTCCGACCCAGCAGCCGGCATTTCATTATTTAAAATCACAGTATGATGGGCGACTATGGAACGCAGATTTTGTTGGTAAAAATGGATTTTATGTAGGATGCCATCAGTACTTATCTCATCATGATTTAGATACCATTGCAACGTCCTTATCTTCAGAAATCAATTTTAAAAACAGCACAAGTAAGTTGTAAAAAAAACAGGAGTGTTTGTGTGAGGATTGACTTTTAGAACTATGTTGAATAACTCATCGTGTGAATCTGTGCAAAAAGCCAGTACAAAAATAACTTTGTATAAATAACCTAGTTAAACCATCAGAGGTAAAACGTGATTTCTAAAAATGGTATTTCTGTTGTTGTAATTACCTACAATGAAGAAAAAAAGATTGAACGTTGTTTGCGAAGTTTGTCATCATGGACGGATGAAATTGTAGTTGTAGATTCGTTCAGCACTGATCGAACGGTGGATCTTTGTCGTAAATACGGGGCTCGTGTTTATCAACACGCATGGCCGAATGATTATTCATTGCAAAGGAATAGAGCTATAAGTTATGCACAAAATGACTGGGTCCTTTCTCTGGATGCTGATGAAGTCGTCACGAAATCGCTACGGGATGAAATACTCGCTCTTCTCGCGAATGGCCCGGAAGCAGATGCTTATGGAATTCCACGACAGGAATTTTTTTCCGGCAGATGGCTTGCTTCAGACCATTTTTCCCCACAGTATAAAGTTATTTTTTATCGCAAATCTCTGGGCACATGGGAATATGCTCTTCATGAACGGTTCATCACTCGTGGTACGACGAAATATCTGAATAGCCCGATATTGCACGATGGCATTGGAGATTTTCAAATATTTATACATAAAATTAACGCTGCCAGTTCCCTCGAGGCGGAACGAGATGTGAAAAACGATCACAAAAAGTTTAATATGATTCGGTTGTTCAGTAAGCCAGTTGAACGTTTTTATGGAAGATTTATCCGACATCATGGATATAAGGATGGAATTCATGGTTTATTTCTGGCATGTGCTGTGGCGCTGACCTATTTTTTACGCGAGTTCAAAATCTATGAAATGAATTATGTAGCCAAAAAGCAAAACGAAGAATGGAACAAGCGCTATCGAGAAATGGCTGTTGACAGTGATATTGATCGTGACTCAATGCAAAATTAACGATTAAGGATCGTAAACCAAAAATGGAAAATGTTCATGAAAATGTTATCGGCAAAAGAGATACGAACGGGACCTTTGAAAAAATACTTACCATTCTGACTGCTTTATTTGCAGTATCAATATTTTTTTCAAAATCCGGGCTGAGTGTATTCGGTATAGCTGCAATACTCGCAATGATTTTGTGGAGGTTTATCCCCGGATACACTAAGGGAGCTGCAATCCCCAATGCCGTTATTATCCTGACAATCTTATTGCTTGCTAATATTTTTGTCAGTTCTTTTTTCTCAATAAACTCAAAATGGGCCCTTTCCGAATTTGGTAAGTATCGGCATTTACTGTTCGGCGGACTTTTGTATGCGGCTCCGCTTAGTCGGAAAAACCGAAAAGGCTGCATAATCATTTTTTTAATCTCCGCGGCATTCGATGGGCTTACCGGTATTTTGCAATTTTTTAATTTGTTATATGATTCAGGAACACTTTGGACAAGAACGTATTCTGCAATGAGACCTCTTGGTAATTCATCGGATCCCATTTTATACGCTGCAAATCTTGCACTGGCATTTGGAGCATCCCTTGTTCTTTTTTTTATCGGGAAAGATATATTCAAAACACAAAAAGAGCGGTTGCTTCTTTGCCTGTCGGCAAGTGTAATTTTGATGGGAATTCTTGTTTCTGGTTCTCGGGGTGTATGGGTAGCCTTATTTCCGGCATGCGTTATTACGCTTTATTTTTATAATCGTAGGAGCGCGCTTCTTTTATTATCCGTATTTATTGTGCTCGCTGCTATAACGTTTACTTTCAGCAATACTATGAAAGAACGAGCATCCACGATTGTTACCTCTTTGTATACGGAAAACGAAACCGGCAGTACTGGCAATAGAGTAGAATTGTGGAAAGGCGCGCTCCTTATGTTTAAGCAATCTCCTTTTACAGGAATAGGAAGTGGAGATTTTGAAGTGACCATAAAAAAATATATTGCAGAAAAAAAAATAAGAAATATCGAAGCCAAAGGTCATGCTCACAGCATTTATTTTCAGATAGTAGCTACTCGTGGCTTGATTGGAATAAGTATTTTTATTGCTTTTTTAGTTTCTCTTCTTCTTTGGGGATCACGCGAAATAAAGAATGGCAATCAAATCGGCGGATACACTATTGTTATGAGTACTCTCCTTGCTTTGCTCGGAGGGCTTACCGAAAATCATATTGAAGTTCATCGGTATTTAGCTGCTTTCGGTTTTACTATCGGGCTGATAGGGCCATACCAAAGAGCAGGATAATAACCTATACTGAAACCGATGATAAAAAATGACTTGGTGTCAGCAATCATAGAAAATGCTTATGATAACTCATTGGTTTGCAATTCGTGTCAAATCACGACATGAATTCAAAATAGCAGACAGGTTTACTGAAGCTGGTATTAAATTTTTTCTACCCACAGTTGAAAGATTGAGCAGGTGGAAAGATAGAAATAAACGCGTCAGGTTTCCTCTTTTTCCTGGATACGTATTTGTTTCTATTGCAGGAAATTATCACGACAGACTGGCGGTTTTAAAAATAAAAGGCGTTGTCGGTTTTCTCGGGACAGATCCCGGAGAACCTGAACCAGTGCCGGAAGATCAAATTGTTTCACTCAAGAAAGTCATTGAGAGCAAGGTTGCTCTTGACCCTTATCCCTATCTTCAAGAAGGGCAGAGGGTCAAAATAAAAAAAGGACCGCTTGCAGGGATTGAAGGCATGCTCATAGAAAAAGCCGGGCAGCATAAACTTATCTTGTCAGTCGATATCCTTTGTCAAAGTACTTCCGTAACAATTCAGGCCTCTGAAGTTGAAAAATTGTAACCCGCTGTTCTTGAACGTAAAAACCTGTTTTTTCTTGACAAGTAAAGAGATGGCATGCTACTATCATGGCGTTCAAGTTTGAACATGTTAATGTAGTTGTGTTCAACGACATTATGAGACATACCATTCATAGTACACAAATTCTCAGAGAAATTTCAAAAAACCCTTCCATTTCCCAGCGTGAGCTTGCACAAAAAAACAGGATCAGCCTTGGTAAAGTTAATTACGCTATTAAATCTCTCATAGAAAAAGGTTATGTTAAAATACATAATTTTTCTGAGTCAAAGAACAAAAAGCATTATATGTATGTTTTGACGCCGGCGGGGATGTATCAAAAAGCAAAATTAACAGCAATATTTTTAAAATGGAAAATGGATGAATATGAACGATTAAAAAAAGAGATAGAAGAATTAAAAAAAGATATGGATTAAAAAGATTCATAAAAGTAGTTGCATTAAAATGTTTTTGCAGCAAAGCACATACGCATCAATAGGAGCACTGAAAAACAAAAACCTATCAACCACATTGCCAGGGAGGTTTTCGGCACGATGTGACTGAGAGGGCGGAGCTATATATAATCACTGCAAAACTTTTTTATGGCAGGTAAATCCATGAACTTACGAAATGCAAAAATTCTTGTAACCGGCGCTGATGGATTTATTGGCTCGCATCTTACTGAAGCGTTGGTTCGAAGAGGCTTTAAAGTGCGA
>JBAZLV010000002.1:0-161823 GCA_041650055.1 Nitrospirota bacterium
CGGAACCAGCAATCATGTCACACGTAGCGCTGGTTACGTCGGCAGCAGGCGGAAGGGGAGCGGTGCGGGAATTTATTAATGTCATTTTAAAAAATCGTGAAACGATTTGACATGAACACCTTTGTTTTGAAAACAAAAAAACAGCTGGATCGATTTGCCCTTGTTTTTTTTGCACGACTCATTAAGCTCTTTGCCTGGATTGTTCCCTATGGCGTCGGTATATGGATAGGAAGTCTGTTTGGCTTCGTCTCATATTATCTGCTTCCCCGTGAACGAAAAAAAGCCCTTGCTCATTTAACAATGGCGTTTCCTGACTGGGAGACATCGTGGATACGAACCACGGCTCAACGGTGTTTTATTCATCTCGGAAAATCGATGTTTGAAGTTGCCATGCTAACTCCTGAGCGACTTGACCAGGTTGTGAATCTGCCCCAGAAGGACCTTCTTCAAGAGGTGCATAACAAGGGAAAAGGGATCGTTTTTGTAACAGCGCATATTGGTAACTGGGAATTATTGGCATCTGCAGTGGCAAAAATTTTTCCTGTCAGTGTTATAGCGGCCCCCATACAACCGCGTCGCATGAATGATATGATAGTCAGGTTGCGCTTGTCAATGGGAATCAAAACAATTATCCGAGGCAGGTCAGGTGCAGCCAAGGAACTAATCCGGATATTCAGGGAAAACAGGATCCTGGGCATTTTAATTGATCAGGATACTGATGTCGAGAGTGCATTTGTCGATTTTATGGGACGACAAGCGTGGACTCCAACGGGAGCCGCAGCTATGGCCATCAAATTCGGTGCCCCGGTTATATTTGGGTATATCCAGCGAGACAAAAAGAACCGACATACGATAACCATGGAAGGACCTCTCGCGCTCATACAAACGGGAGATGTTGAAAAAGATATTATTGAAAATACAGCCATGTTGACGAAAAAAATAGAAATAGCCATACGAAAAAACCCGGAACAATGGGTCTGGATGCATAGACGGTGGAGGAGGCAACCATGAATATGTTTAACATACCCAATCTGCTTTCTATCAGCAGAATTCTTTCTGTTCCTATATTCATTGTTCTGCTCCTGAATCCGGATATCGTTCGTGTGTTGACAGCGGTAGGTATTTTTTTTCTTGCATCCGCAACGGACTGGCTGGATGGATATCTTGCGAGAAAATGGGGACAGGTAACAAAAATCGGGAAACTGCTTGATCCTATTGCGGATAAAATATTGATTATGTCTGCACTGGTAATTCTTGTGGGAATGCGTTCGGATGTTGTTCTGGTGCCTGCCTGGATGGCGATTGTCATCATTGGGAGAGAGTTTGCCGTAACCGGTTTGCGTTCCATAGCTTCCAGTGAGGGAATAGTCATTGCCGCTGAAACCTGGGGAAAGGGCAAGGTTGTTGCACAGGTAACTGCGGTGATTGCACTGCTTCTGTTCTCTTGCCTGCATGATGCCTGGCTGCTGATCGTAGGAACAGCCGCCCTCTGGATCGCCTTGATTCTTTCACTGTATTCCGCAGCCCTTTATTTCAAAACATACTGGAACAAGGTGAACTAACAATGGAAATCATATTCAAAATTCTTTTTATTGCAGGGTCCTATGCGATCGGTTCAATACCGTTTGGACTGCTTTTTTCAAAAATCTTTTCAAAAATCGATGTTCGCTCAGTAGGGAGTGGTAATATCGGGGCTACGAATGTTCTTCGTGCTTCCGGAAAAAAAGCGGCGCTTCTGACGCTTCTGGCAGATGCTTTAAAAGGGTATGTGCCGGTACTATGTGCACACGCTTTGTTCCATGATGAGTATGTGACAGTGATGACAGGAGCAGCCACCATTTTAGGCCATAATTTTTCAATGTATCTTTCCTTTTCCGGGGGGAAAGGGGTGGCAACCGGATATGGTATTATGCTTGCAATAACACCCTGGATCGGCTTTTGCGCACTTCTTGTCTGGCTCTTTACAGCCCTGGTATCAAAATATTCTTCACTTTCTGCCCTTGTTTCCTATGCGCTCTATCCGGTTCTGATATTTACAACCACCGTTTCTAAGCCCTTTCAGCTTCTCTCAGTATTTCTTTTTGGACTTATTTACTATCGACATCGTGAAAATATCAAACGACTTCTTTTGGGAACCGAATCTAAAATTGGTGAGAAAAAAAATGCATAATTGGTTTATCAAAGCACGAATTATGTGCATCAGCATATTGATTTTTCACGTTCCTATTGTATCCTCAGCTGCCGAAGAACTTGACATCGTCAATCGCCCTGTCAATGTTTCAGGCTTGACCGGTTTGCTGTTTACCTCATCGCCCTATACGCTTCCGAAAGGGACCTTTGAAATTGCCGCTTCCCTTCTGTATGAAAACAGCGTCAGACCTGATTTTTCCATCACTGAATTTCCTCTTACGATAAGTGCGGGAATAACCGATCATGCCGAACTTGCGCTGCGAGGATCGTATTTTCAAGTCCGAGATGAGCCTTCCAGCGGTGTCGGTACTGAACGACGACCTGGAGAAGTGGAATTATCGTATAAATGGAATTTTTTGCCGCAACCTGAAGATTCAAATCGTCCTGGTTTGGCTCTTATAATGACTGCAATTGCTGCAACCGACAGTTCTCATAAGAGCAATAAAAAAAGCGGTGTACAGAACTGGGGAATGAAAGCCGGACTAGCAGGAGGAAGTGAAATTACTGTCAAAGAGTATGTGTTCTGCATTTATGCCGATATTCAGGCGCAAGCTCAAGACCTCGAGGATCAACAGCGAAGTGACCTATACGGTATTATGAATGCAGGAATGCTTTTCCCGATAAGCAAATACCGAAATCTCCAAATGCTTGTCGAATATTCACATGTTTTTGAAAACTCGAGCGGTGGAGGAAATTACGGAGCATTGACCTACGGGATACGTTTGGTAAGCGAACGCTTCAATGCTACGCTTGGCTCTCAATTTCTTTATAAACAACAAGAAGGGTATGATAATTCAAGTAGGATTCTCGCCTTAATAGTATGAAAATTTAAAGATATTAATAGTTTAAATAAACAAAGCTAAACTTTCAGATATCATTGTAATATGTCTGATAATGTATATTATGTTAAATAATATCAATAAGGTCCTGGATTTAAATAGTATCCTCTTCCTTGTTTTCCCTGAAGCGATTTTTTTCTTCAGACATGAATCGTTTCCAAGCACAACATCTATTTTTCTTTTAATGCCGCTGAGATTACCTGATCAATGGTATCCACAAAAATGAAGGTCATTTCCTGGCGAAGCTCTTCCGGGACATCTTCAAGATCATTTTTGTTTTTTTCTGGAAGAATTATTGTTTTGATCCCTGCCCGTTTTGCTGCAAGAACCTTCTCTTTCACTCCACC
This sequence comes from Nitrospirota bacterium, assembly GCA_041650055.1. Taxonomy (GTDB): domain Bacteria; phylum Nitrospirota; class UBA9217; order UBA9217; family UBA9217; genus JBAZLV01. The sequence goes on from JBAZLV010000002.1 coordinate 3,377, forward strand.
GATAGGCATGACCTTTCCACGAAGAGTGATCTCTCCGGTCATCGCAACATCATATCGTGCGATTTTACCGGTCAGAAGAGAAACAATTGCGGTTGTCATCGTGACTCCTGCTGACGGTCCATCTTTCGGAATTGCACCGGCCGGTACATGAATATGAATATCATTCTTTTCATAGAAATCTTTTTTTATTCCGAACAGTTCAGCATGGGTTCGAACATAGGACAGTGCCGCCTGGGCTGATTCCTTCATGACATCTCCCAATTGTCCGGTAAGGGTAAGTTGTTTGCTGCCAGGCATAATGGTCGCTTCAATAAAGAGAATGTCCCCTCCTGTCGGTGTCCATGCAAGACCGGTTACAACTCCGGGACGATCGATCATTACTGCGATCTCCGCAAAATACCGTGGATTGCCTAAGTAATCATGGAGATCGTCAGCGCGGACGATGATCGGCGTAGATTTTCCTTCGGCTATTCCCTTGGCTGCCTTTCTGCATACATTCGCGATTTCCCTTTCCAGATTTCGAACACCAGCTTCCCGGGTATAATTTTTTATAATTGCCGATATCGTTGCATCTTCTAGTATAATTTCACCAGGCTCCAATGCGTTCGCACTTACTTCCTTCGGGATAAGATATTTTTTTGCAATGTGCAGCTTTTCATGTTCGGTGTAACCGGGGAGATGGAGAACTTCCATACGGTCGAGAAGCGGAGGAGGAATTGTGTCTAGCTGATTTGCAGTCGTAATAAACATGACTTTTGAAAGATCAAAGGGAACATCAAGATAATTATCGCGAAAATCCTTGTTTTGTTCCGGATCAAGCACCTCGAGAAGTGCAGATGACGGATCACCGCGCCAATCAGCGCCTATTTTGTCTACTTCATCAAGCATAATGACCGGATCTTTGGTTTCTACACGCTTAAGAGCCTGAAGAATTCTCCCAGGCATGGCACCGATATAGGTGCGTCGATGGCCGCGAATTTCAGCTTCATCATGCATACCGCCGAGAGATTGGCGCATAAATTTCCGGTCAAGTGCCCTGGCAATTGACTGGCCGAGCGATGTTTTTCCAACTCCTGGCGGTCCTACAAAACATAAAATCGGCTCCCGCATTCGTATGTTTTTCTGTTGCGTATTGCGTTCTTCACCGAGTTTTTTGACCGAAAGATATTCCAAGATGCGGTTTTTGACCTTGTCGAGGTCGTAATGATCTTCGTCAAGAGTTGTTCTGGCCTTTCCAATATCAATTGCACTTGCTGACGTTTTATTCCAGGGAAGGCTTATCATCCATTCAAGGTAAGAGCGAATAACGGAATATTCAGGAGACGCGGCTGACAGTTTTTCCATCCTTCCCAATTCTCGTTTGCTTTCTTTTTCCGCTTCAGGAGGAAGCTTTGCTTCTTCAATTTTTTCCCGCAAATTCTTAATTTCCGTTCCCTCATCAGACTCCTCTCCCAGCTCTTTCCGGATTGCTGAAAGCTGCTGCCGAAGCAGATATTCTCTTTCAGCTTTTTGCATCTGATCATGCGCCTGCCCCTGGATTTTTCTTCCAAGTTCCAGCACTTCGATTTCGCGGTTAAGGTACTGCATTAATTTGGTCAATTTTTCGTACACAGAATCAATTTCCAGAATAGCCTGGCGCTGAGGCAGCTCCAGCCGGACATTGGTTGCGATAAGATAAGCAAGCTGTCGAGGGTCTTCAATATTGAGAGCAGCAGCTGAAAGTTCCTCAGGCATGTTCGGAGCAAGTGTTACCATTTTCTGAAAAATTTCAGCAATTCCACGCATAAGCGCTTCCAGAGCAACCGTCATCTCAATTTTTTCAGGATTCGACTTGACCTTTGCTCGAAGGAACGGATCAGTTTGTACAAGTTCTGAGATGGTAATGCGTTCAATTCCCTGCACAAGAATTCTGAGCGTTCCGTCGGGGACCTTAAGCATTTGAAGAATTCTCGCCATCGTTCCCACTCCGTATATATCGGATAAAAACGAAACGTCTGTTTCCAGTTTTCGTTGTGCGGTCAAAGCGAGTATTTTATTGCCAATCGTGACCTCATTAATAAGTTTTACGGATTTTTCTTTTCCGATTACCAGTGGATATATCGTCAGTGGGTACACAATCGTATCTTTAAGAGGTAAAAGCGGTAATTCCGGAGGCACTGCCGGTATTTTTTCAGTTTCAGATTCGATAATTTCCATTTCATGGCTCCTTGTATGCGCAAACCAATTCTTCAAGAAATTCAGGAGATTCAAAACCCGCCTCTTTTAAAAAACTTTTTTAAGCGTAATCGTCAAAAGTCCGTTTTGATAGGTGCCGATAACATTCTCATGATTAACGGCGCTATGAACATCTATTTCCGATATGAATTTGCCATATTTAATTCCGAGTTGATGGCAAGCATTCATATCAGCAACAGGCGATCGTCTCTGCCCTTCTACGACAAGCAAATCCGTGAACAAGCTAATTGTCATGTCATCTTCCCGGACACCGGCCAATTCCATTACGATAATAATTTCCTTGTCTGTTTCATACATATCCGTACGAGGTCTCCAGACCATGGATGTTTCTTGAGCTGACAGCCAGTATTCTTCCCAGACCGGTGCAAATGAAATATCGCGGCGCATTCGGCGCGTATATTTATAGGCAAGGTATTGGTAACGCACTGACATACCTCCTTACATTACAACGAGAACAAGTAAAAACTGTTTTATGAGTAAATAAGATATTTCTTTATAGATAGTAGGAGTGATGTAATCAACATAGCAAATGTGAAAAGGAAAGTCAAAAGAAGGAAGGGAAAAAAGGCCTGAGACATCATCTCAGGCCTTCCAATAGAAATGAGTGTTTAACCTCGTCGTGTCATTTCATTAAGTCTTCTCACCCGTTCAGCAATGGGTGGATGAGTGCTGAAAAGATTCATGAGTCCACCGCCAGTAAGAGGATTCACAATGAACATATGAGCCGTGGCTGGCTTGGCATCTTCCATGGGAATTACTTGTGCGCCCTTTTCCAGTTTCAAAAGCGCATTGGCAAGTCCGCTCGGATTTCCAGCAATGGCTGCTCCGCCTTTATCTGCTTCATATTCCCGGGTTCGGGAAATCGCCATCTGAACGATCATGGCAGCAATAGGAGCGACAATCATCATCACGATTGCAGCAATGGGACTGCCTCCTTCGTTATCATCTCTTCTGCCTCCGAATATCATGGCCCATTGTGCCATCTGGGCAAGCATGCTGATCGCTCCTGCGATGGTTGCTACAATGGTTCCCGTCAGCATGTCTCGATGTTTAATGTGCGCCAGTTCATGCGCAATGACCCCGGAGAGCTCTTCCCGGTCAAGAATTCTCATAATGCCACGGGTTACTGCAACAACAGCATGCTCAGGATTTCTTCCTGTTGCAAAGGCATTTGGTGTTTCTTCAGGGATAATATACACTTTGGGCATTGGCATACCGGCTTTTTGGACCAGAATTCGAACCATTGAATAGAGGTCCGGAGCTTCAGCCTCACTGACCGGCTTCGCTCTATACATTTTAAGCACGATTTTATCGCTGAACCAGTAGGAACCGAAATTCAGCGCCACGGCAATAACAAATGCTAAAACCATACCGCTTCTGCCGCCAAGTGCCTGCCCTACCAGCAAAAGCAATAAAGTCATAAAAACCATCAAACCGACTGTTTTTACAGTATTCATAACAATTACACCTCCACATAAAAAAGATTCTTTATAGTCAACACATTACCACACCGCTTCTGTCAGGTCAAGAGGATCGAAATGAAACGATCAAAGGTACTTTTCAGTTGACAAGAAAATGTCACTTTGTTATAGTGGCACGGTTTGAGGCTTCAAAAAACTCATTGTATTTGCGGGTGTAGCTCAGTTGGTAGAGCACAACCTTGCCAAGGTTGGGGTCACGGGTTCGAATCCCGCCACCCGCTCCATGACAACGGCAGAGTATAGCGGAAAAAGAGTATGCTATACTCGTTTACATGAAAGTTAAAGGTTAAAAGTTTTTGCCATGTTTCAACTTTTAACGTTTAACTTTTTTATTTTCAGGGCGGCGTAGCCAAGTGGCTAAGGCAGAGGTCTGCAAAACCTTCATTCATCGGTTCAAATCCGATCGCCGCCTCCATTTATTATCTCTCTCCAAGAGAGAAATCCTAAGTCCGAATTTTTCAACACTAAGTCAATTTCAATGAATAGCAATTTAGTTTAGATTATTCCGGATTTCGAGTCATCCTATCATTATGCATCACGCCGATTTCGTCCATCTTCATCTTCATACCGAATACAGTCTTTTAGACGGCGCTATTGGAATAGATAAGCTGATTAAAAAAGCGCTCGATTTGAAGATGCCCGCTGTGGCAGTTACCGACCACGGAAACCTTTTTGCAGCGTTGGACTTTTATCAAAAAGCGATGAAAGCAGGGATCAAGCCGATCATCGGATGCGAAATGTATGTAGCCCCTGCATCCCGATTTGACAAGACAGCGCCGGCGGGGAAACATGACGAAGCCTCCTATCATCTTGTTCTCCTGGTAAAAAATAAACAAGGCTACAAGAATCTTCTTAAGCTTGTTACTGCAGCCTATTTGGAAGGTTTTTATTATAAGCCCCGCGTAGATAAAGAACTTCTTAAAAATTGCGCTGAAGGGTTGATCGGCCTTACCGCCTGCCTGGGAGGTGAAATACCTTCTTTAATTCTTCAGAACAGGATTGAGGATGCAAAAAAAAGTGCTTTAGAATACCAGGCCTTATTTGGAAAAGATAATTTTTATCTTGAACTGCAGGACAACGGCATTGAAGAACAAAACCGAGTGAATCAAGAGCTCATCAAAATAAGTCGAGAAGTTGAGATTCCTCTTGTTGCCACAAACGACTGTCATTACCTCGATAAAAAAGATCATAAAGCGCATGACGCATTGCTTTGTATCCAGACCGGGAAAATGATCAGCGATGCAAACAGGCTTCGGTTTTCTTCCGAGACCTTTTATTTCAAGACTCCGGAGGAAATGAAACACGCTTTTTCGCATGTTCCCGAGTCAATAACCAATACGGTAAAAATTGCCGAACGATGCAATCTCGAGATAGAACTGAATACGTATCATCTGCCTCATTTCCCCGTACCTGAGGGGTTTACAAAAGAATCCTATATGGCGGACCTTGCGCGGCAGGGTTTGGAGAATCGGTTTAAGGAAATCGTCAGTGTTCGTGGCAACAATAGTATCGATTATGAAAAATATCGTGAGCGTCTTGAATTTGAGATCACGATGATTGAGAAAATGGGTTTTGCCGGCTATTTGCTCATTGTTTCTGATTTTATCCAGTATGCAAAGGAACACGGTATTCCCGTCGGACCGGGCAGAGGTTCTGCGGCGGGAAGTCTTGTGGCATATTGTCTGAGAATAACCGATCTTGATCCCCTGCCCTATTCACTCCTCTTTGAACGATTTCTGAATCCCGAGCGGATCAGCATGCCTGACATTGACGTTGATTTTTGTCAGGATCGCCGCGATGAAGTAATCAGGTATGTCACTGAAAAATACGGCCCGGATCATGTCACTCAAATTATTACCTATGGAACCATGCTGGCCAAGGGCGTGATCAGGGATGTTGGACGAGTACTCGAGATTCCGTATGCCGAATGCGACAAGCTCGCCAAACTGGTACCGAACCGGTTAAATATCACGTTAAAAGAAGCGATAGAGCAGGAACCGAAAATCAAGGAGATGATGAAGCAGGATTCCCGTATCGCGGAATTGATGGATATTGCGCTCAATCTGGAAGGACAGGTCCGGCATGCGTCAAAGCACGCCGCAGGCGTGGTCATTTCCCAGGAACCGTTAACTGAATATCTGCCATTGTTCAAGACGCCAAAGGATGAAATCACGACCCAGTTCGATATGAATGGAGTGGAAAAAATCGGACTTGTTAAATTCGATTTTTTGGGTCTCCGAAACCTTACCGTAATTCGCAAAGCCGAGGAAATGATTCAACAGCGGCTAGACAAGGCCCCTCTTGCACAGGAAGCTCCTTTTTCGGTAAGCCGTATTCCCATGCATGACGCCAAGACCTTTGAGCTTCTCGGCCGGGGTGAAACGCTCGGAATTTTTCAGTTGGAATCGTCCGGGATGAGGGACATTATCATTAAAATGAAGCCGCAATGTTTTGAAGATCTTATTGCGCTCGTTGCACTGTATCGTCCCGGTCCTCTTGGAAGCGGCATGGTGGATGATTTTATTAAACGGAAAAAAGGTTCGACCAAAATCATCTATGAATTGCCGCAGCTTGAACCTCTTTTGCACGAGACCTACGGGGTTATTCTTTACCAGGAACAAGTCATGCAGATTGCAAGTGTGCTTGCCGGGTATTCCCTGGGAGAAGCCGATATTCTTCGGCGTGCAATGGGAAAGAAAAAACCCGAAGAAATGGCTCGTCAAAAAGAACGATTCATGCAAGGCGCAAAAATAAAAAAAATTCCTGCAGCCAAGGCAGAAAAGATTTTTGAACTCATGGCGAACTTTGCGGAATACGGGTTCAACAAATCTCACAGCGCTGCGTATGCACTGATATCGTATCAAACGGCATTTTTGAAAACGCATTATCCTGTGGAATATATGGCTGCCCTGCTTACGAGCGAAGTCCAGGACACGGATAAGGTCGTGAAATACATTTATGAAGCCCGTTTAATGGGAATTCATATTCTTCCTCCGGATGTGAATGAAAGTCGATGGGATTTTACGGTAATTGAAGCGCATGACCCGGAAAACAGTGAACCAGGCAGCTCGATCGGCGCCATACGCTTTGGACTTGCCGCTGTGAAAAATGTCGGTATTTCAGCGATTGAGGCCATTCTTGAGGCTCGCCAGGTAAAAGGCAGATTTACATCCTTTGCTGATTTCTGCAAAAAAGTCGATCAACGCCGGGTTACCCGACGGGTTATTGAAGCGCTGATCAAGTCAGGCGGTCTGGATAGTACGGGAAATCATCGCGCTCAAATGATGGAAGGTCTTGATCTCATGATCGATCAAGCGACCAGGCACCAGGAACAGGAAGAGATCGGTCAATTTTCCATATTCGATGTCATGGAAACCCGGGAGGAACCCTGCCTGCCGAATATTTCGGAATGGAAGGAAGGTCAGCTTCTTGCCTATGAAAAAGAAAGTATGGGCTTCTATATATCCGGCCACCCGCTTGCTGCATATACTGAAGAGATAAAACGATTTACTACATCATCGACTGAAACACTTGAGCAAGTACAGGATGGAAAAGAAGTAACTATTTGCGGCGTTATTGCTGCCCTGAAGCAAAAAATCACCAAACGAGGCGAAAAAATGGCCATTCTCAGTCTCGAAGACCTCTTTGGGACGGTTGAAGTCATTATATTCCCTGATCTGTATAAAACAGCCCAGCCGCTGCTTTTGACTGATATCCCTTTGATTATTGCTGGTCAACTGGATAAAAGCGAACAAGGATGCAAAATAAAAGCAGTGCGAATCAATCTTTTAACGGAACTTCGAAATAAAAACACAAAACGCATGAATATCAGACTCAATGCAACAGGCCTGACCAAAGATGATCTTATAAACATCAAAAATATTCTAGCCAAATATAAAGGCAATATCCCTGTTTATCTTCGTCTTCAAAATCCCACACGAAAAGAATCACTCATCTCTCTTGGACGGGAAATTACCGTGACCCCTGGCCAGGAACTTACCCATGAAATCGAAGCAGTAATCGGCAGCGGTTCAGTCTGGCTTGAATAGCTGACACTCCGGAATTTCCTTACACAGTATTGCAAATCGTCCTTTTTGATGCTAACGTTATCATAAGTGTTTATTTCCTTATGAGGGACGGTCACAACTATGCAAACCGATGATCTTGCTTTTGTTGCGCGCTCACTTGTTGCCAAAGGGAAAGGTTTGCTTGCGGCAGATGAAAGTCTTCCCACAATCGAAAAACGATTTGCGGCTCTTGGAATACCATCGAATGAAGAAACCAGACGGGCGTACCGCGATATGCTTCTTTCAACGCCGGGAATCGAGGAGTTTATCAGTGGCGTTATTCTGTTTGACGAAACGCTCCATCAGAAAGCCGGTAATGGTATTTCCTTTGTGCAGACTTTGGTTAAAAAAGGGATTATTCCGGGAATCAAGGTTGATATGGGTACCGTTCCTCTCCCGGGTTTTCCTGGAGAAAAAATTACAACAGGACTTGATGGTCTTGAAAAACGGTTAAATGAATATCGGACATTAGGAGCGCGTTTTACCAAGTGGAGGGCGGTTTTAACTATCGGTCCCGATATTCCTACATACGCAGCAATGACTGCCAACGCAACATTACTCGCAATTTATGCAGCACATGCTCAGGAAGCAGGATTAGTGCCGATTGTGGAGCCGGAAGTCCTGATGGACGGTGATCATGGTATCGAACGCTGTGAACAGGTAACCAGAGAGATGCTCGACATCCTTTTTGGAGCACTCGGAACATACCGTATTTTTTTAGAAGGCATGCTCTTAAAACCGAATATGGTACTTGCGGGAAAGCAATCAACACAAAAGGCCGAGGTTAAAGAGGCTGCCGAAGCAACAATTCGAACGCTTCGGCGTACGGTTCCTTCTGCAGTTCCCGGGATTGTTTTTCTCTCTGGAGGACAAAGTCCTGAATCAGCAACAGAACATCTGAATGCCATGAATAAGATGGGTCCGCATCCCTGGGAAATCAGCTTTTCATTTGCGCGGGCGCTTCAGGATTATGCAATGAAGGAATGGGCAGGATCGGCATCGAATAGAGCAGCAGCTCAACGAGCGTTTTATATTCGGGCACGTTATACCAGTGAAGCGAGAAACGGTTTTTATGGAGGTGAGGCAATGCCGCGTTAAATCATTTTTTCTTTTTTATGTTTTTTTCCTGCTTCGTTTTTTTTGATTTTTTTTTGCCCCTGGAACTCATCATGCCAAGCATTTTTTTCCCAATGCCAAGAAGCATTGAAGCAAGCGACGCTATCCATGAGTTGGATCGCGCAAAGGACAAGATTGTTGTAATCACTGGTATGGCTGTCTCACTCAAGTTTCGTAATGGATTTCGCAGGGTGGCATCGAGTTCTGCAGCAGAATTCCGAAATCGGTCTTTTGCCTCCTCAAGCGTGAATGAGATTTTCCTTATTTCTATTTCTGAATTCATCGATTCCTCCGATAAACAATAATTCCCAGAATTCCCGCAAGCAGCGCAGCGCAAAAAGATACGAGCAGCGCCGCGATCCAGGGGCACATGATGGACGTCAAAAAAGAGTACATTCCGGTCAAGAAAAAGCCGGCAGCCGCCATCAGGAGGAAACCGGCGAGCACGAGTAATAGAAGGCTCCCGCAAAGTTTCATGATTGCCCTTCTGAATGTTCTGCCTTCAGCCTCGACAAGATCAAAAAACGATATGATGAAATCTGCGATAGTCTTTATCATGAGCGATTCCTCCCGCTGAATAATCTGGAAATCATGTAACCGACTCCTGGTGCAACCGCGATGCTCCTGATGGGATGTTGTGCCACTTCATGTGAAAAAACGGCAAGCATTTTTTGAGCTCGTGTCCGGATATCTTCGAAAACTTCATAGATAGCACTTAAGCCATCGTACACCTCATAATTCGGGCTTTCCTTGCATGCATTCTTTTCTGCCGGGCCAATATGGGACTTTTCTGAAATGGTAGGTACACGCGCTGTAAGCAGGGCAAGCTCTTTCCGTACGGATGCTCCTTCCTGCATAAGCGCTTGAAACTCTTCTGCCTGTTCTTTTTTGTGCATAAATCTCCTTATGCTGAACTAAAGCCTCGTACGAATTATTTACGGTTCTGTAACCCTGAAATCGGTTACATAACCGGAATTGGCAGCATCGAATAAGAAGCCTGGTTTGCCAAATAAATGCACCCCTCCTCCTTGGGATCCATTGTCCGTATATGTGATCAGAGATGATGGAAAGCCATCTATAGAACCTGTAAGAACAATAGGTGATGTTCCTGAAATCTTAAATTTATATACATGGTCACTTGCAGGAGTGAATCCAGTTAAAGTTGGTGATGTCGCAAGAGAATAATGATTTGATGAAATATATTTGTGAATAACTAATTGATTATCTGTAACATTATACTTAAGGCTATAGTATCCATTCAGACCTGTAACGCGAAGTAGTAAACCAAGTGTGCCGGTGCCAGCGTCAAGAATTCTCATTTTTGCAAAAACAGTGCAATCGACTCCTTTGTTGTAATTATCATTAATAAAATATGAATTTTGAGTACTTGTTGTGCTCGTAGGTACCGATAAAAAGGCTGATTTGACAGTCGGCGTTCCGGAAGTGCTAATTGTCCAGTTGTCTTGTGATCCAGAATACAAGTTCCACGGTCCACTTGGAAAACTCGTGTAATTAAACGAATCATGTAAACCCGATCCTTCCTCATCATCTCCTCCAACTTCAGCACCACAGCTGCATATCAGAGTAATCAGAAACAATGCAAATATGGACTGTAAGAAAAATCGCCTTTTCATTTTTACCTCGCTTCTTATTAGGGTAACAATATGCTCATAAGCCCATAAGATCAGATTATGCGTCCAGTACATCTCTGACTTTTTGCAAAAGATACTTTGGTGATAAGGGTTTCGGAACAAAATTTACATGTTCCTGAAGCAGGCTATCCTTATGGATCATGTTGGCCGTATATCCACTTGAAAAAATAATTTTCACATCAGGATTTATGTGCTTGATTTCTTCGTACGCCTCCGTTCCTTTTTTCCCTGGCATAATAACATCCATAAGAATTAAGCGAATATTGTCTTTGTTTTCCTTAAATTTCTGAATAGCTTCTTCTCCATCACGTGCGGAAATAACCGTATATCCGGCATGGGAAAGAACAATTTCTGCAAGATTTCGGACAAATTCATCATCTTCTGCTACCAGAATTGTTTCTGTTCCTTGTTTGGGAAAAGAAACATCAGGCGGTTTTACCACGATTGCTTTTTTTTGAATAACTGCAGGAAGATAAAGTTTGAATATTGTACCGGAACCTGGCTTACTGTCAACTAGAATATACCCTTCATGCTGCTTCATAATGCCGAATACCATGGCAAGGCCAAGTCCCGTTCCTTTTCCAACCTCTTTTGTCGTAAAAAAGGGATCGTATATTTTTTTTATCACTTCCTGCTCCATGCCAATACCCGTGTCGGAAACAGATATCAAAGCATACGTTCCTGCCTTGCCATACCCTTGATTCCGAACAAAAGAATCATCGAGATTCGCAAGCTCGATATTGAGTGCAAGCTTTCCGCCATTGGGCATTGCATCTCGTGCATTGGTTGCAAGATTCATAAGTACCTGTTCGATCTGGCTTGCGTCTGCCGTAATAATGATGTCGTTCCGTTGAAAGGAAGTGACCACCTCTATGTGTTCACCGATAATCCGAGAAAACAGTTTTTCAAATTGGATAATGATATCATGCACGTTGATAGGTGGGGGATTAATAAGCTGTTGTCTGCTGAAAGCAAGAAGACTACGGGTAACTTCTGCAGCTCGATTCGCTGCTCCAAGCATCTGATCAACATATATTCGATCGGGATTGTTTGCTGGCATTTTTATCTGCAAAATATGCCCATATCCCATGATTGCTGTCAGAATATTGTTAAAATCATGAGCAATTCCTCCGGCGAGTTGGCCAACTGCCTCCATTTTTTGAGCCTGAAGAAGCTGCAACTCCAGCCGTTTATGTTCCGTAATATCGCGCATAATCCCGCGATAAAGAATAATTTCATTATTTTTGTCCCGAACAGTCGTGGTGGTTGACAAAACGGTTATCTTGGTCCCATCCCTTTTTTTCATTTGTATTTCGTAGTCTTTTACATATCCAGCTCGTTCGAGTAACTTTTGATATGATATCCTGTCATCAGGATTGGCATAGATGTCAGTGGTAATATCAATAGCAAGCAGTTCTTCCTTTGAAGCATAGCCAAGCATTTCCAATCCCGCGGGATTCATATCGAGATATCTCCCCTCAGGAGTACTCATAAAAACACCATCTTTTGATTCTTCAAAAAGGGTCCGGTATTTTTCTTCGGATATCTTCAATGACTCTTCAGCCTGCTTCAGATCCGTAATATGTCGCTGGAGAGCTTCGGTCATCCTATTAAAACGTTCTCCCAGCTGAGCTATTTCGTCTTGCTGATCAGAAACGTTGACTCGCACATTCAGATTCCCCTTCGAAAGTTCATCTGTTGCCTTGGCTAATCTTCTTATTCTTCTTCGCATGATAAAATAATCTCCGCCGAACCATGCAAAGGCGCCGACCATGCAAGAGACAAAGAATAATGTCAACAGATTCTTTTTGAGAATTTTGTTAATGCCAGCGAATGCTATATCAGGTGCAATGCCGAGACACACATACATACCGTTATTAGTTCCTTGTACGGGAAGGAAGGAAAAAATTCTTTTAATACCCTCCGGATCAAATCCTTCAACCATGCCTGTTTTCTGATTAAGAATGGTTTTGACAATTCTTTCAGAAAAAATGTTTTTCCCTATCCACTTCTGCGAATCAGGAGAGAGATACAGAATAGTACCTTCACGGTCAATGACCATCAAACTTGCTTTTTCAGGTAATAGAATCTTGTCTAATTCCTCCCTGAGCCACGCTACATCAAGGGAAATGACAACAGCACCCTGGATCTGTTTTTTTACCGTCAGGATTGGATAGGCTATATTGAGGAGCGGTTTGTTAGAAATCTCTCCGATACGATAGGTATCAAACGATATTGTTTTTTTATGAATTAATTTCTGGAAATAAAGATCGTTTGAGATATTTAATTTCCCTTTAAAGGGAATTCCGCTGCAAAAATTATCTCCATTGAGTTTAAAAGCAGCTATGTTTCTGTACATGGGGAAACCATTATTAAGCGTATAAAAAAAAGAGTTACATGCATCTGAATCCAAATTTTGTACGTACGGTAATTTTGATAGCGTTAACAACACCTGGTGGCTTCCCGCAACAAGTTGCTCAAGATTATTCGCAATCGATCCGGCCATGGCAGCCGTATTGTCGTGAATTTCCTTTTCAGTTTCATTCCTTTGAACCGATGCATTATAAAAAAGAAGGCCTAATGCGGGAAAAACAGAAATGGCTACCAGGATAAGAAAACGGATTCGGAGGCTTGATAAGGCGAATGAGCGCATCTCTCGTGACTCCTGGTCTTTCTAATTTTTGAAAAAGCTGTTTGATTATAAATCTACATCTCAAAAGAAGTCAATGAAAATGGGAAATTTACTTCACGTTTCCTTTTATTACAATCCAATAAAACCACTATCTGTTTTGAATCCATAAAGTGTTTGACAAACTGCACAAGTCCATGTAATATCAATGACCTAAGCCACCAACACTGCGGTTTTTCAAATGCGTGTGTTGTGGGAAAAAGTTCTTTTTCCCCGGATATAGTCGCTGCCAACCCACACAATACTCATGAACGTTACACTCAAACAATCAGGCCGCCTTGAGATGCGGGATCTTATACTTCTCGCCATTCTTGGAGGAATTTTTTTCACCATCATGCTGGGGAACCGTCCATTGTCTGTTCCTGATGAAGGCCGGTATGTCGAAATCCCCCGCGAAATGGTTGTGAGCGGAGATTATCTAACCCCGCGTTTAAACGGGGTGAAATATTTTGAAAAACCAGTTCTTTTCTACTGGCTCGAAGCTTTTTCTATTAAGTTGTTTGGGCTGCATGAGTTTACCCTTCGTCTCTGGCCTGCGCTATTCGCACTCTTCGGTTGTCTTGCCGTTGCTGTTGCAGGAGCGCGGCTCTTTGGCCGGATGACCGGGGTTCTTGCTGCAGTAATACTCGGGACGGGTCTGCTCTATTACGCCATGAGCAGGGCGATCATTCTCGATATGCCGGTAACTGTTCTCATAAGCGCAGCTTTATTGTCATTCCTGGTAGGAACGCATGAATCCCCGGGTTTAAAGCGCAGGTTGTATCTGTGGTTTTTCTATGCTCTTTGTGCCGGTGCTGTTTTGACCAAGGGATTAATCGGAATATTGATCCCCGGAATGATCATCGGCGCTTGGATTCTTCTCCTTGGTGACTGGCGAATGCTGAAAACGCTCTATCTGCCCAGCGGCATTGTACTGTTCTTTCTTCTTGCTGCTCCCTGGCATATTCTTGTCTCACAAGCTAATCCAGAATTTTTTAATTTTTATTTTATTCATGAGCATTTCATGCGTTATCTGACCAAGGTGCACGGCAGATATCAGCCTTTTTGGTTTTTTATTCCTATTATTCTGCTTGGTCTTTTCCCCTGGACTGTTTTCCTTGCTCAGGCGGTTAAATATAATTTCCCATCCACCTGGCAAGACAGGCATGAACACCGTGATGGGCTTTTTTTGATGCTCTGGGCTGGGCTCGTATTTCTGTTTTTTTCAGTTTCAGATTCGAAGCTTATTCCCTATATTCTTCCTGTGTTCCCTCCCCTGGCGCTTTTAATCGGTCGTTACCTTGCTGCATCATGGGATTCTCGTGATTTCCCCGGTGTCAGGATCGGATATCTGATTTTTATGATTGTGTCCTTACTACTTGCAGTTGGACTTCTTTTCCTGCCGTATTATGCTTCATTTTCAATTGACGTCGGTGATATGAAAAAGCTGGGCGAATGGAGAATCTTCCTCGTGGTAACCCTTGCCGTTGGAGGGATAATTTCCTGGTACTGTGCGGCACAGAAAGGATTTCGATGGGCTTTTATTGCCATGACGGCAACCGCAATGATCTTTTTGCTTCAGGTAAATGCCGCAGCTCCGCTTGTTGATATGAAATCAGTAAAAACCATTGCTCTTCCTTTGAAAGCAAAATTAAAGCCGGGAGATGAAATTGTAAGTTACCAAACGTATTATCAGGATCTGCCTGTTTATCTTGAGCGAAGAATAACCATCGTTGATTGGACCGGAGAACTGGAATTCGGAACCACCGTAGAAGATACCAGCCAATGGATGATCAACAATGCGGTATTTTGGAAACGATGGCAGGGAAATTCGCGGATGTACATGATGACGAAAATAGAAACGTATCGTGATTTGAAAAAAAATCCGCCTATTCCGCTGTTCCTTTTGGATCAAAATCAGAGAAATGTCCTTGTCACAAACAAGGCAAGCAAAAATGAGGAAAAGCCATGATCTATTTTCCGCTTATCATGCTCGGAGTTCTTCTGAATGCAGCAGCACAGCTATTTCTAAAAGAAGGGATGCGCAGAATCGGCTACTTTGAGTTTGCCTGGAACAATGCAATTCCCATCGCGCTTCAAGCGGCAGGCAATCTGTTCGTTCTCGCGGGTCTTGCATGCTATGTAATCAGCGTTGGAGTCTGGCTCATGGTCCTTTCCCGTGTCGAAGTAAGCTATGCATATCCCCTCTTGAGTGTCGGATACATCGTGAATGCGGTTGCCGGTTATTATCTCTTTCAGGAAAATCTTTCTCTTGCACGCATTTCAGGAATATTGATTATTTGTGTCGGTGTTTATTTTGTGACCAAAAGCTAAGATTGGAGGGACATATCTAGAAAAGCATATTCTTTCCTGATCTGTCAAAAAACCATGTCTATGAACCAAAATGAAAAATTTCTTCCTTTTTCACGTCCGACTATCAGTCAGGAAGCGATTGACGAGGTCGTTGCCTGCATCAAATCCGGATGGATTACGACCGGACCCCGGGTTAAACAATTCGAGGAAGACCTCAAGGTATATCTCAGGGCGCCGCAAGTGCTTGCTCTTATGTCAGCAACAGCCGGTCTTCACCTGGTGCTTGAAGCACTTAACCTCAAGTCTGGAGACGAGGTTATAAGCACGCCCATGACCTTTGCTGCGACCTTGAACACCATCGTACTTACGAACGGGAAGCCGGTTCTCGTGGATGTGGAACCCGGAACCTACAACATAGATGTGACAAAGATTGAGAAGGCAATCACGAAACGCACCCGGGCAATCATGCCGGTACATTTTGCCGGGCTTTCGGTTGATCTCGACCCCTTGTATGACATTGCAAAAAAACATAATCTCAGAGTTATTGAAGATGCTGCGCATGCGATCGGCACGGAATATAAAGACAGAAGGATCGGGAGTTTCGGCGATATCCAGGTTTTTAGTTTCCATCCGAACAAAAACATGACCACCGGTGAAGGCGGATGCGTTGTGACAGGCGATGAAGCACTCGCTGCGCAAGTTGCTCTCCTCCGTTTTCATGGTATGGACCGCGAAGCATGGAACCGGTTCGGGAAAAAAGGTAATCAACATTACGAGATCATCGCGCCGGGATATAAATACAACATGATGGACATGCAGGCAGCGTTGGGCCTCCATCAATTAAAACAGCTCGATGGTTTTATCAAGCGCCGAACCGAGCTTGCGCTGCGATACCAGAAATTACTTGCAAACTGGCCACAATGGACCCTGCCGGCTCCTCCTGCATATCCCAATCTTCATGCCTGGCATCTATATACGCCGCTTATCAACCCGGAAGCTGCTGGTATGGACCGGGATGCATTTATGCAGGGAATGAAAGAAAGAAATATCGGGACCGGTTTCCATTATCGGGCAGTGCATCTGTATCCCTATTACCGTGATGAATTCGGTTTTAAACGCGGAGATTTTCCGAATGCGGAAACCATATCAGATCGAATTGTAAGCCTTCCTCTGTTCCCGACCATGACTGATGCTGATCAGGACCGAGTGATTGCTGCCATGGCAGACCTTTTCGGGAGGAAAGGATGAGCCGTCCGTTTATCAGTATTGTGATTCCCGTTTACAATGAACAGGAAAATCTGGAAGCGCTCTTTTCACGGCTTATCTCGGTTATGGATCAAATCGGGAAGCCGTATGAGATTATATTTACGAATGACGGAAGCCGTGACCGCTCAGGTGTGATGCTGAAAGAGTTTTATGAGCGAAGACCGCATCATATTCGCGTGATTGATTTCAATGGAAATTTCGGGCAGCATATGGCAATCATGGCCGCCTTTGAACGGGTACGGGGTGATGTCGTCGTAACGCTTGACGCGGATCTCCAAAATCCACCAGAAGAGATTCCGAAATTGCTTGCTGCTATCGAATCAGGTCATGATGTTGTTGGCGGATTCAGAAAAAACCGGCAGGATACCATTTTCCGAAAATACGCATCCAGGCTTATTAACGGTATTCGTGCGAAAATAACGAGCATCCGGATGCGTGATCAGGGCTGCATGCTCAGGGCCTACCGGAAAAGCATTGTTGACAATATTGTCGCGAGCGGTGAAGCATCGACCTTTATTCCGGCGCTTGCATACAGTTTTGCTTCCAACCCAACAGAGGTAGAAGTTGAGCACGCTGCCCGGGCAGCAGGAGAATCGAAATACCGGCTCTATGATCTGATTCGGCTAAACTTTGATCTCATGACCGGCTTCTCGGTTGTTCCTCTTCAGGTATTTACCTTGATCGGGATGGCCGTATCAATTTTTTCGATCCTGTTTGTTGTGTATCTTTTTATCCGGCGTATTTTTGTGGGTCCTGAAGCCGAAGGGGTGTTCACATTGTTCGCGATACTTTATTTTCTCATGGGTATCGGAATTATGGGCCTTGGGATCATCGGCGAATATGTCGGCAGAATTCATAAAGAGGTAAGAAGACGTCCCCGGTTTGTAATTCGAAAAATCTATGAGAAAACTCATGAGTAAACCTTCTCTTTTGATTTTTGCCTATCATAACGTTGGTTATACTTGCCTGGATTGTTTGATCAATCGGGGAGAATCTATCGCTGCAGTCATTACTCATGAAGACAACGCCCATGAGGAAATCTGGTTCAAATCAGTCAAGGATCTTGCACTCAAAAATAAAATACCTGTTTATACGCCTGATTCCGTGAATACTCCCGAATGGATAAACAGGATTCGCACATGGAACCCCGATCTGATTTTTTCCTTTTACTACCGGAATATGATCAAGGAAGACATTCTCAACATTCCCCGGCTTGGTGCATTTAATATGCATGGATCATATCTTCCCAAGTACCGTGGCCGAGTTCCCATTAACTGGGCAATTATTCATGGAGAACAGCAAACCGGCGTAACGCTCCATGAGATGGTAAAACGAGCGGATGCCGGTGATATTATAGATCAGGAGCCGGTTCCTATCGGCAAGGATGAAACAACGTATGATGTCTTCAATAAGGTTGTTGCTGCTGCGCGGGTTGTTCTTGATCGGCAGATTGATGCCCTTCTTTCCGGAACAGCGCCTCGGAGGAAACAGGATGAATCTCAGGCAACGTACTTTGGAGGCCGCAAACCTGAAGATGGGCGCATTGACTGGACTCAAAGTGCGGAACAAATTTACAACCTGATTCGGGCGGTTACACATCCATATCCCGGAGCATTTACGGAGAGCAATGAAAAGAAATTGTTTATCTGGTGGGCCAAACCGCTTAAAGAACCGTGTGGAAAACCCGGGTCCATTATTTCGATAAACCCGTTACGCATTACAGCAGGCAACGGGAGTGTCGAAATTTTGAAACTTCAGTGGGAAGGAAAACACGAAGAAGATGTTGCAAAAGGAACTCATGGTTTGCAGTTAGGAACAAATCTAAAATAAAATTGGGAGCACATGCATGAAAGTTTTGATATTGGGAGTAAACGGTTTTATAGGAAATAGTTTAACGGAATATATTCTTAAGAACAAAGATTGGGAAGTCTATGGAATGGACATGACTTGTGACAAGCTTGATCAGTGTCTTGGTCATGAGCGGTTTCATTTTTTTGAAGGCGATATTACTATTAACAAAGAGTGGATCGAATATCACATCCGAAAATGCGATGTGGTGATTCCTCTCGTTGCTATTGCTACCCCATCAACCTATGTTCAGGATCCTTTGCGAGTCTTTGAACTTGATTTTGAAGCCAATCTTGCCATTGTCCGGAAATGTGTGCAGTATAAAAAACGAGTGATCTTTCCTTCCACATCGGAAGTATACGGCATGTGCACTGACCGTGAATTCGACGAAGAAACGTCCCCACTCATACTTGGTCCGATTAACAAGCCGCGGTGGATCTATTCGTGTTCAAAACAGCTCCTTGACCGGGTTATTCATGCGTATGGAATGAAGGTAGGGCTTAAATATACCCTGTTCCGTCCGTTCAACTGGGTAGGCCCCAAACTCGACAATATTCTTGAACCCAAGGAAGGAAGTTCCCGCGTGCTTACCCAGTTTATAGGAAACATACTTCGCGGGAAAGACATCCTTCTTGTTGATGGAGGAGCACAGCGACGGAGCTTCACCTATATTGACGACGGGATTGATGCTCTGGTTCGGATCATCGAAAACAAAAACAATATTGCAGATGGAAAGATATTTAACATAGGCAATCCCTCAAATGATATGTCAATTAAGGATCTTGCGTATACGCTTATCGAACTCATCAAAACCTATCCTGCCTATGCTGATCTTGCAACCAAGGTCAAGATCGTGACCGTGCAATCAAAGGAGTATTATGGCGAGGGATATCAGGACATCCTGACGCGCGTTCCGTCCATAAAGAATGCGGAACAGTATCTGGGGTGGAAACCGGTCACTGATTTCAAGACTGCATTGCGCAAAACCCTCGATTATCATCTGGGAAGACCGTCCAAGGAACTTGATGTATAAACAAGGCATCTCTTCATGACAAAGAATCCTCTGCTTGCCATCAAGGTAGATGTTGATACTGACCGAGGAACTCGGATCGGCGTCCCCAATCTGCTTGCGCTTTTTCATGAATTCGGAATTCACGCTACGTTTCTTTTTTCCCTTGGACCGGACAATACCGGACGAGCCATTAAACGAGTGTTCCGCCCGGGTTTCTTAAGCAAGGTCAGCAGAACAAGTGTTGTTTCCACGTATGGTGTTCGAACCTTGATGAACGGAGTGCTCTTCCCGGGCCCGCACATCGGCCGCCGGAATGAAGCAATTATGCGCCGTACTCGGGACGAAGGCCATGAAGTTGGCATCCATTGTTATGATCATATTCGCTGGCAGGATGGCCTTGCAACCATGAATCGAAGCGAAGTAAGCCAGGAATTTTTACGAGCTGCGGACGAATTTACACGGATATTCAAACAACCTGCAAAAACAGCAGGTGCAGCAGGCTGGCAGGCAAACCAGCTGAGCCTTGATGTGTATGATAACGCGCATCTCCTGTATGGCAGCGATACGCGCGGCCAGTATCCCTTTTTCCCGCGCATACACAATACCGTCTATAAAACCCTTCAAATACCCACGACTCTTCCAACACTTGATGAACTCATTGGACGACTCGAATATCCGGATGATCGGATCGTAAGCCATTATCTGTCATTGATTCAAAATGATTCTTTGAATGTGCTTACTATTCACGCTGAAATTGAAGGCATGAAAAAAATAGATTTATTCAACGAGTTGCTTGGAACATTAATCCGACATCCGATCACTATAATCCCGTTGGAAATGCATGCCCTTCAAATGTTAAAAAGACCTGATCTGATACCTGTCTGCAATCTTATCATGGGATGCATCGATGGCCGGAGCGGGACCCTCGCCGTGCAGGAATGTTCAAATTCTTCGCCCCATTGACCAGCATAAGCGTGCATTTGGTTCTTTTCTTTTGACAATTATTCTCTATTCCTCTATATTTAAAAGCAGCCTTCCTCATATTGTATATCAGAACAAAATCACAAGGAGACATCAATGATTCCAACCGTTGAATGGAAGGACGGCATTGTACGGATGCTTGATCAGACAAAACTTCCACAGGAAACTGTTTTTATTGACTGCAAAGATTATGAAACTGTTGCACAAGGCATTAAGGAACTCTGGGTGCGTGGAGCTCCGGCGATTGGAATAACTGCCGCGATGGGACTGGCACTCGGAGCCCGACAGATACCAGCAAGCACCTTTGAGGAATTTGTTTCACAATTCGAGCATATCTGTTCCATTATGGCAGCTACCCGGCCTACTGCTGTCAATCTTTTTTGGGCAATTGACCGGATGAAAAAGAAGGTACTTGACAACCCGGATGCAGACATTGAAGCATTAAAAATCATGCTCCAAAAAGAATCGCAGGCCATGCTGGAAGAAGACAGGGCTGCAAACAGAAAAATAGGATTATTCGGGTCCGTCTTCGTGGCCAATGACGACAATATTATCACGCATTGTAATGCCGGATCAATAGCAACCGGGGGGTATGGTACCGCTGAAGGGATCATGCGAGCGGCAGTCGAAGCAGGCAAGAAAATTCATGTGTATGTTGATGAAACCCGTCCAGTTCTTCAAGGAGCACGGCTTACCGCCTGGGAGTTGATGGAAGAAAAAATCCCCTGCACGCTTATAACGGATAATATGGCAGGCTATTTTATGTTTCGCGACATGATTGATATCGCCATTGTCGGCGCTGATCGTATAGCGAAAAACGGCGATGTGGCGAATAAAATAGGTACCTATAGTCTTGCAGTCCTTTGCAAGGAGCACGGTATTCCGTTTTATGTTGCTGCTCCCCTGTCTACCATCGATTTTAGCATTGAAAGCGGCTCTCATATCCCGATTGAAGAGAGAAATGCACGTGAGGTGACCCACGTATTTAATAAAATTCAGATCGCTCCTGAAGGTGTTCCCGTGGCAAATCCAGCCTTTGATATTACACCGGCACGATACATTACCGCTATTATCACAGAAAAAGGCGCATTCCATCCGAAAGATATCGGGAAACTCGCTGATGAAAACAGAAATCTCGATCGATTAAGGATCACGTAACCGCGGCCCAGCCCAATTAATCAAAATGCTGCGGGTCGTTTTATTAAAAAAACACCCCGCTCCTGCTGAAAGAGCTCCACGCTTCGTTTTCTCATCGTTGTCTTCCGTTTTTTAGGTAAGGAGGATTTCGTGAAGCAAAGTATTCTTCATCAAAAACATCTGCAGGCACATGCCAAGATCAGCGATATCCATGGATGGCAGCTTCCGCAGCAGTTCTCTGATCTTTCCGATGAATATTCAGCTGTCCGTACTGCCGTGGGATTGTTCGATTTAAGTTTTATCGGCAAGATAGCAATACAAGGAAAAGACGCGCTCTCCCTTCTTCAAACAGTGTTTACCCGCAATCTTTCAAAACTTCCAGAAGGCAATGTACAGTATTCGCTTGCCTGCAATGAAACAGGAGGTATCCTTGATGAAGGTCTGCTGTTTCATATTTCTGATAACCGTTATTTTTTTACATCCAATGCCATGAATACGGATAAAATGACTCAATGGCTCCAAAAACATGCAACAGGCAGCGTAGAAATTACGAATCGTACCAAGGATTTTTTCCAAATCGGTCTTCAAGGTCCGCGATCAATCCAGATTATTGAAGCACTTGCCTCCCCGCCATTCAAAAAAATGAAACCACGGTCTGTGCGAAAGATACACCTGGCGGAAATTCCACTCCTTATTTCACGAACGGGATTCACGGGTGAACATGGATATGAGTTGTTTATTGCACCTGAATATGCTGAAGCAATATGGGACATCCTCTTGAATGCGGGAAAAAACCTTGGGATACTTCCCTGTGGGTATGCAGCCAGGGATATTTTGCGCCTGGAGATGGGTTACCGTTTATACGGGAACGACATTACTGAAGAGTACACGCCGTTTGAAGCAGGCCTGGGATCATTCGTCGATTTTCAAAAGGATTTTATCGGGAAAGATGCATTGTTCAAAAAATCAACCGAAGGAGTCCAACAAAAATTAGTTGGATTTGAACTCCTTGACAAGGGAATACCTAAAGCCGGCAACAGCATCTTCTCAGAAAACCATGAAATCGGTATTGTCACGAGCGGAGGCCAGTCTCCCTCAGCACGAAAATGCATCGGATTCGGATATGTAGCCACCCGGTATGCGCAACCCGGTCAGGAAATCGAAATAGAGGTAAAAGACCGGGAAATCGCGGCCAAAATCGTTGATCTTCCTTTTTATCGAAAAAAATAAGTATTTTCTCCTTCCCTGAGTAAAGTTTTTTTTCTAAGAGAGCCGGCCATTGACACAAAAACAGGCAGGAAACGTTTTTTCTTTATCGGATCGGTTTTTGCTGGCGGTCAGGATAAGAAATCGAGGGCCGGCTTGTAACTATGCTCTGTTGGGGTACAGAACCCTGGACTCGAGGAGGTTGATTACTCCTCTGTTGTTCGAGCGGTTTGAGGGTGCCTGGTTGTGGCGTTGTCGGGGATTGATTCGTTATGACACCGGGAACAAAGGGACGTTTTGGTTTGGCATACGCCGATGGATTTTTTTTCTGAACGATGCCTGATGCAGTTACTGTAAGATCCCGCACAACGGTATTTTTCGGCTCGGAAACTATCAATTCTTTTCCGTTTATCATCAGGGAAAGAGCAGTACTGCTGCCATAACTGAGCTGAAAGCGTTCATCCGCGCTCCAAATAAGCCGGTCTCCTTTTTTCAAGACAATCTTTTTTTGGGGGCTGGTATCTATCCGCAACAGGAGCCAGGTATCATTGAGAGCAATAACCTCCAAAAACAGTTTCTCCTGTTTGTTTTGAGTATTTGTCTGGCCGGTTTGAGAAGCGGTTCCTGGAGGAGTCATTCGTGCCTGACGAGAAGGCAGGGCGGTCAAAAAAAACAGAACCAGCGCGAGAACAATTCCTGCGGCCCAAAGAAATGGTTCGATCAAGATTTTTTTTCTTGGTTTTTCTTCTTGGACATCGGGAATCTCTTCATCTGGAGAAGCAGGTGCAGCAGTCGCCAACGCTTGCAATGGCTTCAGTTCAGCGTATTTCCTGAGCACTTCAGATTCGTTGAGATTCAGGAATTTTCCGTAATTTTTCAGAAATCCCCTGACAAAAACTTCTCCCGGTAGCTTTGAAAAATCTTCATTTTCAAGCGCCTTCAGATATGCGATGCTGATGCGGGTTTGCTGGGCCGCATCCCGCAAATCGATTCCACGGGTCTCCCGAGCTTCCCGCAAAAACTTTCCCAATGTCACCATGCTTACCTCAGGGTTTTCAGAAACTGGTTTGCTTTCCGCGCAAGATCGGTTTTGGGTGCCAGTTCCGCTGTTTTCCGGAACTCTGAAACAGCTGATTTTTTATTTCCGTTTTTCAAATACGCGAGCGCAAGGTTATAACGCATAAAAGCATTCTGGGGAACGAGTCCGACACCTTCCTGAAATTCCTGTATTGCTTCTTTGGTTTTGCCTGCTTCCAAGAGTGCCGTGCCGAGTTCAACAATGACAAAATCCTGGTTTGAATACCGTTTTGCTTCGCGGTATGATTCAATAGCCTGGTCATATTTCTTCTGGGCCATAAACACCCGCCCAATATTGATCCAGGGAACCTGAGGAGTCGTGTACAGTTTGTTCGCAAGAGCTTTGTGATATGCTGCAAGGGCATCTTTCCATTTCTGCTGTCTCGAGTACACTGCCCCGAGTGCATTATAGGCCTCGGAAAAATCCGAGTCCTGATGAATTGCTTCTGAATAAAAATGGATTGCATCGTCAAGCTTGTCCTGGGTGTCGGTTATAATCCCGAGATAATAATACGACCACTTGTGGGAACTGTCGGTCTGAATGGAACGGTGGAACTCAACGGATGCAAGCTCAAATTTTTTGTCCTGGAAGAAGGCAAGACCCTTCATATAGTATCCTTCTGCCATCTGCTTGTTGTCGACGGTCGTACCGGTCGTTGTGCATCCGGCCAGCAGGAATAGGATCAGAAAAAGAGTTCCCCTCATGTGATGCTCCTTTCAAAATGATGTAAGCAGCCGTGCTAACGCTTCCCGATCTCGGCTTACCATGCCCGAAGGCGGTTGCGAATCATTGATCTGCGGTTTTTTTGACGCTCGTGCAATACCTTTTTTGATGGCCTGCTGCATGATCTCGTGATGGCCTTTTGCGGTTAATTGCTGAATCCGTTGCGGCGTCAACCGTGAAGGCGTGGAGTTTTTTCTTGTTGTTGCTTGCGGAGGAGGCGCAAAAATCTCCTGATGAAACGAAACTGGCGCATGAGCAGACGGCGACTGCCGTCGTGCAGGTTGTTTCGGAGCTCGGACGGTTTGAGAAGAAGGAAACTGCTCCGAAGCCGTCATGGATGGCCAGGAAGGATTGGGTTGTTGTATTATGGTTCGCTGTGGCGGCAATGGATCAGGAGCTTCGAAAACCGCTGGCTGCTCCGGTTCGGGCACCGGAGCGGTCGGTTGAACAGGCGTTGCTGGTTGCTGATTTTGTACCTGGGCTATCGGTGTTTTTTCGACTTCTGAAGCAGTTTCTGCTGTCTGTTTTTGCTGGCTTGATTTTATTGCAAAAATATCCTGCTTGTCCAGCCAGCTGTCCTGATCAGCAACAGACATGGTTTCAAAATCTTTTTCATCCAGCATGGCGCCAAGCGATTCTGCAAAACTCCGGGCATCATCTTCGACTGTATTCAGATTTTCTTCGGAAAATGGATTAGAAGAATGGGTATAATACAGTGTTCGATTGGTGGCGAGAAGGTGAATCGCAATATGAGCGGTAAGGGTACCTGCCCGTTCCTTGAAAAAAACGACATAACTGCGAGCTTCCTCGAGCACCATTTCGGGAGTCGCTACCTGATGAATGTTCATGGAAAAAAGGATTTTAAGAACTTTTTTTTCCCTGATCGGAAGATTCGTTCTCTTAGTGTCAATGGTAAACATAATCGGGCCCCCTTAGATGCTTTCAAAATGAGTAAGGGATTTAAATTCCCGGAATCGTTGTTCGATTTCTTTATAATCCAGACATTTCAACCTGTCAAGACTGAATGCTTCAACATTTAACGATGCCATGACGCTCCCGAAAATAATGGCCTTTCTCATGCATTCTTCGGAAAAGTCGACGGTGTTGGCAAGATATCCCATAAAACCGCCTGCAAATGTGTCTCCTGCGCCGGTAGGATCAAAGACAGTCTCAAGTGGATATGCAGGAGCACTGAAAACGCTATGACCATTGAACATAAGCGCACCGTAACTTCCCTGCTTGACAATAATGGCCTTGGGCCCCATGGCTTGTACGCATTTTGCCGCCTTGATCAGGCTGGCTTCACCGGAGAGCTGCCGGATCTCTGCTTCGTTAATGGTGAGAATATCAACCCGGGCGAGCGTTCGTTTTAATGCTTCTGGCTTGTTTGCAATCCAGTAATTCATGGTATCGCATGCGACCAGCCGGGGTTTTTTGACCTGATTTAAGACATCAAGCTGGATTTCCGGATCAATGTTTGCTAAAAAAATAATATCGGAATTTTTATACTCTGGAGGAAGAACTGGTTTGAACGTTGCGAGAACATTCAGATCCGTGGCAAGGGTTCGTGCTTCATTCAAATCATATCCATATTCCCCTTTCCAATGAAACGTCTCTCCCGTTTGTATCTCAAGACCTCGAAGATCGATCTGTCTGTTTTTTAAAAATTGCACGTGTTCTTCTGGGAAATCCTGTCCGATCACTGCTACAAGCCTGACGTCGGTAAAATAGCCGGCAGAAACTGAAAAATATGTTGCGGATCCTCCGAGAGCTTTTTCGACTTTTCCAAAAGGAGTCGCAACTGAATCCAGTGCGACCGTACCTACAACAAGCAGGCTCACTAAAACCTCCGAATGGGATCATGCATCCTGACCATCATCGTTTCCTCGCTGATGATTGCCGAGAAGCATGAGGAATGTATTTTCCGATAATCAAGGCAAGATCTTTTTTAATGTGTGCCGGAATCTGATTTGCGGGGGTCATGATAGTGTTTTTCAACGCTTCGCCGCACAGGCAGGATCGATGTTCCGGCAGAAATCGCACTGCCTCGCGAATCATAGCCTTGGATGTTTCGATGTTTTTCTTCATTACCGCAAGCACTGCTTCCACGGTCACCGACTCTTCACTCTGATGCCAGCAATCATAGTCAGTTGCCAGGGCAATGGTGTTATAACAAAGTTCCGCCTCACGGGAAAGCTTCGCTTCAGTCGCATTGGTCATCCCGATCACATCCACTCCCCAGGAACGGTATACCATCGATTCAGCACGGGTTGAAAATTGGGGGCCTTCCATGCATAAATAGGTTCCTCCGCGATGGATCGTGGCCCCGGTCTCCACCCCTGCGGCAATCAAAACTGCACTGAGTCGCGGACAGACCGGATCGGCAGTTCCGACATGGGCGACAATTCCTTTTCCGAAAAACGTGCTTACCCGGTGCTTGGTATGGTCATAAAATTGATCGGGAATAACGATGTCCCCGGGTTTGATCTTTTCCTTCATGCTCCCAACAGCACTGACAGAAATGATCTGCTCAACACCGAGCTTTTTCATGCCGTAAATATTTGCCCGATAGTTGATATCCGTGGGCATAATCCGATGACCCCTGCCATGCCGCGGCAGAAACGCAACGCGTTTCCCGAACAAGGTCCCGATTATGTACTCGTCTGAAGGCTTTCCGAAGGGAGTGCTCATACAAACCGATGTGATATCGGTTAACCCTTCCATGTCGTATAAACCGCTTCCACCGATAATGCCGATAGTGATTTTTTCGGATGTGCTGCGCACTCGTGGCATAGCAATAATTCCTTACGTACAAGAGTATGTGTGCGGATAAAATTGGAGTATGATCAGTTACGCCCGAATTCGATGTATGAATATGCTGCGAAATTCCGCTCTCGATCCAGTCAGCGTTCTTCCGGAACCGTCATTTCAGATTCTTTTTTCAACTCGAGGCCTTCCAGCACTTCAACGGGTTTGTCGGGAATAATGGTGGAAATTGCATGCTTGTAAACGAGCTGCTGGTTTTCCTGCTTTATCAAAATCACGAAATTGTCAAATCCTCTGATTGTTCCGGAAAGCCGTGCACCGTTTACAAGAAACATTGTTACCGGGATCTTTTCCTTTCGCATCTGATTCAGGAACAAATCTTGAAGATTTACCTGCGACTTGCCCATCAGCCCCCTCCACATGCATGAACACTTCGTAAAAAACGGTAACGTATTGGTTTTTTTATCTTATACCAAGTGTTTTTAAATTTCAATGTATTTCTTTACCGCGGGATGTTTCTTGATATGCTGCAGAATTTCTCGCGCATCGGAAATGCCCGTGATATCGATCCAGATCGCATCCGGTTCCCGACGAAACCAGGTGAACTGACGCTTTGCAAACCGTTTGGTATCCCGCTTTAGCAGAGCTTCTGCTTCATTTCTCGACAAGGCACCCTGAATATAACCGGCAAAATGCCGATATCCCAACCCCTGCATGGAAACAAGATCGGGGCTGAATCCCCGGCCAAGAAGCGTTCTCACTTCGTTCTCAAGTCCGCTTGCAATCATCCTGTCAATGCGTTCTTCTATCCGTGCATACAAATCAGACCGTGCCCGGCAAAGAAACACGAGAGTGAACTCATAGGGTTTGTTTTGTAAGGCATGTTCTTCATGAAATTCAGATAGTTTGCGGTTTTTGAGGTGATATACCTCCAGCGCTCGCACAATACGACGGAGATCATGTTCATGAATTTTTACGGCAGCTTCAGGATCCAGGTTCCGGAGCGTTGCATGCAGAAACCCCGGCCCTTTGCTCGCCTCCTCCTGCATAAATTCCTCCCGTAATTGAGGATCAGCAGGAGGACCCTGAAACAGTCCACGAGTCAATGCCCGTATATATAATCCGGTTCCTCCGACTACGAGTGGGAATTTTTTTGATCGGACAATTTCATCAAGAGCCTGTCTCGCTTGCCTCAGGTAGTCGCCAACGCTGTACGGCTGGTCCGGTTCAACAACATCGATCAGATGATGCCTGACCGCCGTTCGCTGTTCGAGTGTTGATTTGGCGCTCCCGATATCCATGCCGTGGTACACCTGCATGGAATCAGCACTGACGATCTCGCCATTCAGTTCTTGTGCAAGCAGAATGGAGGCATCTGTTTTGCCAACCGCGGTAGGACCGGCAATAATCAGAAGAGGTTTCCGAGAAATATTCATGAAATTTTTTTAAACATTTTCTTGAGGTCTTGAAGGGAAAACCGGACGATGGTAGGCCTGCCATGCGGGCAGCTATGGGGCATGCGGCATGCAAAAAGGTCGTCGATCAACGATTCCATTTCGCGAACGCTTAGTTTTCTATGCATTTTAATTGCCGGATGGCATGCAAGGACGCTCAGCAGATCATCCCGATGCTTCGAAAAAATTGCTGTTCGGGCATGCGTATGGAATTCATCAAGGATGTCAAGCACCAGCTTTCTGTAATCAGCTCCTGTCAGGAGCGCTGGAACCGCCTTGATGAGAAAAGTGCTTGTTCCGAAATGTTCAACGTATAAGCCGAGTTGTTCCAGTTCAGACAAATGCTCTGAAAGCAGACTTGCCTGCGCAGGCCCGAGTTCCAGCTGTTCCGGTACAAGAAGATTCTGAATCGGCATTGTTCCCGCCTCAAATTGATCCTGCAGTTTTTCGAACAGAACTCGCTCATGGGCAGCATGCTGATCAATAAGAGCCATTTCATCCTGCGAATCAACAACGATAAAAGAATCCTGGATTTGCGCAACAGGCACAAAATTCGAGAATCGGGGATGAACAAGCAAAGGCTGCTGACCCTCAATGTTGTCGTTATACGTATGATGAAATCCGGGTATGTCTATAGTCGCAGATAACGAGCTTTTTTTTGCCCTTGATTCGAATTCTCTGCACGCTTCTCGTACCCGGTCAGAATATTCAGGTGGTTCTTTTTTTTCAACATTATTAGAACCCGGAAGACCCTGAATCCGTAACTGTTCCCGCAGCGTATCAACGATTAGATCATGAATATGGGCTTGGTTCCGAAAACGGATTTCGCTTTTTGCAGGATGCACATTCACGTCAATCCATGCCGGATCGATTTGAATAAAAATAAAACCGATTGGATGCCGGTTCCGCATGAGCAGGTCCTGATAGGCTTGATACAGAGCATGGGTAAGTGAAGGATTTTTTACCACCCGCTGATTTACATAAAAATCCTGATATGTTTTATTGCCTCGATCGAATGAAGGCCTGCTCAAAAGCCCGAACAGGGAAATATCATCACGCTTGCAGGAAAATTCAAACAAGTGCTCGGTCAGATCGCGACCATAAATTTGAAATGCGCGGTCCAGAATCCGCATGGAGGCCGGAAGGTCAAGAACCGCTTTTTTGTTATGCATGAGTTTAAAACGCACTGAAGGGTGCGCCATAGCCAGACGCGAGACTACGGTCAGGATGTGGGCAAATTCTGTTGCCGGATTCCGCAGAAATTTAAGCCTTGCAGGTGTGTTGAAAAAAAGACGGCGGACTTCAATCGTAGTGCCCGGAACCACTGCCGTGTCTGAAACGGTTTTTTTCTGTCCGCCTTCCATTTCGACCACAACACCGCTTTGTGAACCTTGCTGTGAGGTACTAAGCCGGATTGATGATACTGACGCAATGCTTGAAAGCGCCTCTCCTCGAAAGCCCAGGGTTCGGATGGCTGCCAGATCGGCATCGCTCGTGATTTTGCTCGTTGCATGACGTTCACATGCAATACAGGCGTCTTCCCGTGACATGCCGCTGCCGTTGTCCGCAATACGAATCAGCTGTCTGCCGGCCTGCTCAATCTCGATCAGAATGTTGTCTGCACCTGCATCAAGCGAATTTTCGATGAGTTCCTTGACAACCGCCGCAGGCCGCTCAATTACTTCTCCTGCCGCTATTTTATTAATAACCTGTTCGGAAAGGATCGTTATGGTTTGTGTCATGGATTGCACATGAATGGTTGTTCAGAATAAATTATCGTTTCGGTTCCTCAAAATGAACCTTCGCTTTTTCCTGATTTGCAACAACGACAATGGTCATTGCCTCCGGATACAGATAGTGTTGTGCTGCCCGAAGGATATCTTTTTTCGTCACTGCATTGATCTTGGAAGAATACATCGCAGGAAAATCAAGGCCGAGATTATAAAATTCGATCTGGCCAAGCAGTGCAGCAATTTTTGCTGAGGTGTCCATGCGAAGCGGAAAACTTCCCGTAAGATAGGCCTTCGCATCGCGCAGTTCCTTGTCGGTTACCGGTTTTGTGCGGATACTATTTATTTCAGAAAGCGCTTCTCTGATTACCTCATTCGCAGATTCATTCTTGGTCTGGATCGTAATTTTAAATGACCCGGGATCTTTCAATCCTGCAAACGAGCTTCGCACATCGTAAGCAAGTCCCCTGTTGTCCCGGATATTATCCATTAACCGTGATGAAAACCCGCCGGCTCCCAGAATATAATTCATAACCTGAACCGCGTAATAATCGGGATTACTCCGTTGAATTCCCAGATGACCCATCACGATATGCGCCTGTGCAACGTCTTTGTTGATTTTTTTTACGAGCAGTTTGTCAGGAACCACTGGCAAAATCGGCTTTTTCTCCGGAGAATTTTGCAGTGTCTTCTGCTTGAAATACTGGTTCATAAGTTCAACGATTTCCACTTCTGTTATGTCGCCGACCACGGCAATAACAGCATCACGGAGCAAATACTGCTTTTCATAAAAGGATCGGATGTCTTTCCTGGTGATCGTTCGGAGATACGTGGCCACGTCGTCGCCTGTTCTTCCATAGGGATGCTTCCCAAATATCGAGCGAGAAAATGCTTCATCAGCAACAATGCCGGGAAGTTCCTTTTGCCGTTTGATTTCTGCAAGCGTGGCTTTGACCGCACGGTCAATCTCCTGCTGGTCAAATACGGGGTGCAGTAGGACATCGGAAAGCAGTTCCATTCCAGCAGATACGTCCTTTTTTAATACACGGAGATGTGCGCTCGCAAAATCCCCTCCTGCTGAGACAGAAAGCGACGCTCCAATAAAATCAAGTTCACTACTAATCTGGTTCGCACTGCGTGTGGATGTTCCCTGGGTCAACAACGACGCAGTAATCGCTTCAAGACCGGGTTTGTCTTCGGAAACCGCTCTGCTTCCTGCGGGAAAAATCATGTTCACTGCAACGATCGGAATATCATGCTTTTCGCTGAGTAAAAGAAGCATCCCATTGTCCAGCACGATTCGTTTTGCAAGCGGTTCAGTATATCCTGCTTGTACGAAAAAAGGAGCTAAAAGAATAAGACAATTTATGAAAGAAATGAAACCGGTTAATCTTTTCATGCAGGCACCTATAAAAACTTTCTGAAATCCTTTAATTAATTTGTTGGTACAAGAATGCCAACGGTTCTGTTGTCGTTCGTAAAATAAGCCTTGGCAACTCGCATGACATCTTCGGGCGTTACGGAACGAATTCTGTCAAGATACGTCTCAAGCAATTTCCAGCTCGCTACGGACTCGAACTGCCCGAGAAGCATTCCCTGATGAAAAACAGAATCCTGTCCCATAAGAAACGAAGCTTCAATCTGGTTTTTTGCCTTCTGAAGCTCCTTCGAAGAAACCAGGGTTGTTTTAAAACGGTTCATTTCTTCATACAGTGCCTTTTCGATTTCGTCAGAAGTCTTGCCTGGCATGACGCCTGCATATAAGGTAAAAAGGTTTGGATCTGCCGAGATACTGTCGTAATCTCCGCCGGCGTACAACGCAATCTGCTTTTCATATACAAGCGACCGGTATAACCTTGAGCTTTTTCCTTCCGACAGAACGCACTGCAGGACGTCCAATGCAGGGGAGTCTGGATGCTTCAGAGTCGGGGTTTTATACCCTATGAAAACAGCTGCTAACTCCGCCTTTTTTTTCATAATTACCCTGCGTTCACCTTGTTGTATGGGCTCGACCGCGCCCATGACAGGTACTGGCAGTCCGCGAGGGATCTTTCCGAAATACTGCTCAATCAAATGAAGCATTGCTGGCGTATGAAAATCACCAACTACAATAATGGTGGCATTGTTCGGCACGTAATACGTACGGTAATGCCGAACAAGATCATCTCTTGTAAAGTTTCCGATATCAGCCATCCAGCCGATCACAGGCCATTGATAGGGATGCGCATTGAACGCTGCGGCGAGCATTTGTTCATGGAGCGTCCTGATCGGATCATCTTCATATCGCATACGCCGTTCTTCTTTCACTACATCCCGTTCGGACAAAAATTCCTTATTGTTCAGAAGCAGATTTTTCATTCTGTCTGATTCAAGTTCCAGCGCAAGCTTGATCCGGTTTGCGGCTATGTTTTCGAAGTATGCAGTATAGTCCTGGGATGTGAAGGCATTATCATTTCCGCCATTTCTTTGTACGATTCTCGAAAACTGTTTTGCCCCGTATTTCTTCGTTCCTTTAAACATCATGTGCTCAAGCATATGCGATAAACCGGTTGTGCCGAGACGTTCATTCCGGGAACCAACCTTGTACCATATCTGAAATGTCACGATTGGTGTTTTATGTTCTTCTTTAAGCAGTATCTTAAGCCCGTTGGGAAGAACCTCTTCAGTAACCTTTCCTGGCTGAGCAGAAACAGGAGACTGCAAGAGAACCATAAACAGAAACAGCAAAAAAACTGTTTTTGTTATTTGTAAACCGACATTTTTCATTACTTTCGTTTCCTTTTTATCGTCCGGTATGGCCGAAACCGCCAGAGCCGCGTCTGGTTATGGGAAGTTCATCAATCGTTTCAAGGATCACTTTGGCATATTTGCAAAATACGATTTGTGCAATGCGGTCGCCTCGCTGAATGACAAAGGCAGTGCTGCTGAAATTGAACAGAATAATTCCGATTTCTCCGCGGTAATCAGCATCAATGGTGCCTGGGGCATTCAGCATGCCAATTCCGTTCTTTAAAGCAAGCCCGCTCCGAGGCCGCACCTGCCCTTCATATCCTTCCGGAATAGCAAGCGCAATTCCCGTAGGGACTAGTTTCCAGGCGCCCGGCTCTATGGTAAGAGCACCTTCCGGTGCTGCATATAAATCAATGCCTGCCGAATGTTCGGTCTGGTAATGAGGTAGCGGAAGGCCTTCAAAATTTTTCAGCATTGTTACATGAACAACAAGCGGATTCTGCATCATAAGTTCCTTTGCGCACTATGAAAGAATATCAAAAAGGGAATCAGGGATATCTGATTTTCCGAGAGGACCTAACACGGCAAGACCGCAATTATCGCGAGTAAAAATCTGTTGCGCCAGTTCCTGAACCTGGTCTTTTGTCACTTTTTCCACGCCTTTGATAATATCGTCGACGCTTAAATATTTCCCATAATAAATTTCGTGGCGCGCAATCCTGCTCATGTGACTGTTGCTGCTTTCCAGCGAAAGAACGAGACTTCCCTTTACCTGATTTTTAACCCGTGTTTTTTCGGCAAATGTTATTCCTTCATTTTTTATTTTTTTCAATTCCTTCAAAATAATCCTGATGGTTTCAAGAGCATTTGATGAATCGGTCCCGGCATAGATGGTCAAAAGTCCTGTATCTCGATATGATTGTGCGTTGGAGGAGTAAATGGAATAGGCCAGCGCATTCTGTTCTCGTACCTCCTGGAACAGCCGTGAACTCATGCTGCCACCCAATACCGTATTCAGGGCAGACAGAACATACCGATTTTCATGTGTAAATGGCAACCCCTTGCACCCGATACATAACTGAACCTGCTCAAGCTGCTTTTTTTTGACAACCAGTGCAGGAGTAAACGCAGGGGTAATCTCCTCTTTCCGCATACTCGTGCGTGAAAGGGTCCCGAAACTCGCGTTCAGCAGTTCGATTAACCGTCCATGTTCAAAATTTCCAGCAACAGATATTACAATCTCCCTGGGACCATAATACTGTTCACGGTAGGATATCAGATCCTGATGTCTGAGTGTCCTGATTGTTTCCCGGGTGCCGAGAATCGGCCTGCCAAGCGGATTGTTCGGCCAGACCGCATCGGTGAATAAATCTTGAATATGATCGTCTGGCGTATCTTCAGCCCCTTTTATTTCCTCAAGAATGACCTTACGCTCTTTTTCCATCTCCTGGGGATCAAATTTCGAGCTCATGAGAATATCTGATAAAATATCAACCGCAATCGGCAGATGTTCGTCGACTACTTTTGCATAATAGGTGGTTGTTTCATGTGTGGTAAAAGCATTCATCTCACCGCCAATCGAGTCCATTGCAATTGCAATTTCCTTGGCCGACCGCTTTTCCGTTCCTTTAAAAAAAAGATGTTCGATAAAATGTGAAACACCTCCAAGCTGGGCTGGTTCATGGCGTGAACCGACCTTGACCCATACGCCGATGGATATGGATCGTGATTTCGGCAAGGTTTCCGATACGACCCGAATGCCGTTTGTAAGAGTGTCTTTTCTATACATAAGAAGCGCCGATCAAAAAAAATCCCAAATAAAATCCCGAATGCTGCTTGAAACTATTCCGTAAATCCGGATCGTATTTGGGATAAATACCTAATCTGTTTGTGATGGGTACGTTATTTTTCCTTTTGATTCTGGTTATGGTCTTCCTTCGCTGCACGATCCTGAATAATTTTTTGAGCAAGGTGGCTTGGAACGTCTTCATATCCGAAAAATTCCATGGTATAAATGCCCCGGGCGCTTGTCAGTGAATTCAGCGTCGGAGCGTAGGTAAGCATCTCGGACATCGGCACCGTGGCCTTGATCACCTGACCGTTTGCCTGGGGAACAACTCCCTGCACCTTGCCTCTGCGTGAATTGAGATCACCGATTACTGCCCCGAGCGTATCATCAGGAGATACTACTTCAACGCTCATGATCGGTTCAAGCAATACCGGTTTTGCGGCTTCTATGGCCTTTTTGAAACCCATGGATGCCGCGACCTTAAAAGCCATTTCCGACGAATCGACGTTATGATACGATCCATCAAAGAGCGTGACCCGGATATCGACCATAGGATATCCCGCAAGCGAACCTTCATGCATTGCCTCAACGACCCCTTTTTCGACGGCAGGTATGTATTGCCGAGGGATCACGCCACCAACAATCTTGTCAACAAATTCAAATCCGCTGTCGCGTGGTAGTGGTTCTATTTCTATCCAGGCGTCTCCGTATTGACCATGACCTCCTGTTTGTTTCTTATACTTGCCCTGGGCGCTTGCTTTTGCTCGGATAGTTTCTTTATACGGAACTTTCGGAGTTTTCATAGTAACATCAACCCCGAATTTCCGTCTTAATTTTTCAAGAGTAACATCCAAATGCACCTGACCCATGCCGGAAAGAATCATTTCCCTGGTCTGATCGTCAAAAGCAAAACGAAGCGTCGGATCTTCATCCAGTAATTTATGAATACCCAGACTTACCTTTTCTTCATCTCCCCTTGACTTTGGTTCAATGGCAAAAGACATTACCGGATCGGCAAATTTTGCATAGGTGAGTACTATAGGATGAGATTCCGAACATAATGTATTCCCTGTCATTGTCTCTTTTAACTTTGCTGCAGCTCCGATTTGGCCTGCTGTAAGTGCTTGAACAGAAACCTGTTTTTTACCTTGAATGTGAAAAAGAGTCCCGATTTTTTCCCTGGACTGCCTGGTTGAATTATACACCAGAGAATCGCTTTTTAAGGTACCCGAGTACACTCTGATCAAAGATAATTTCCCCGCAAAGGGATCAACGACAGTTTTAAACACGAGGGCGGACATTTGGTCTTCCGGTAAAGGCTTCCGCGTTTCTTCCTGGCCTGTCTTGGGATCGGTTCCTTTTATTCCGATGATACCTGCGCGTTCAACAGGAGAAGGAAGACACATCAAAACAGCATCCAGAAGCTGCTGGATTCCCATATTTTTGACCGGAGATCCGCAAAGAACCGGCAGAAGACCTCCACCAAGAGTACCATGTTTTAAGGCACTAACAAGTTCTTCTGAAGAAAGATCGCCTGCATCGAGATATTTTTCCAGGAGCCCATCATTGGTTTCCGCGATTTGCTCCACGAGCTTTTTCCGGTAGGTATCCGCAGCTTCCTTCATCGTGTCGGGGATGTCCTTGATATCCACCTTACCACCATTATCCTTGGCAAAATACAGGGCTTTCATGGAAATAAGATCAACAACTCCGGCAAAATTCTCTTCCAGACCGATGGGTATCTGGAGCACGAGAGCGCCTTTGCAGAATGACTTTTCCATATCACCGACCGCGCGGAAGAAGTCGGCCCGTTCCTTGTCCAGTTTGCTTACAAACGCGATGCGCGGGATTTCATAATCACAGGCAAATTTATAGATTTTTTCAGTTTCCACTTTGACGCCGGAAATTGCTGAAACGATCAGAACAGCGCCATCTACCGCTCGCAACGTTCCTTTGGTCTCTTCCAGAAAATTGATATATCCGGGCGTGTCGATAATATTGATTCGAGTTCCTTTCCAGTCAACATAGCCCAGCGCGGCAGTGATCGTGATTTTCCGCGCAATTTCCTCAGGTTCATGCATGAAAACGGAGTTGTCATTGTCGACACTGCCCTGCATATTCACGGCGCCGCCCGCAAACAGCATGGCATCAGCAAGTGACGTTTTACCCGCGGCTCC
The DNA here is from genome assembly GCA_041650055.1 of Nitrospirota bacterium. Taxonomy (GTDB): domain Bacteria; phylum Nitrospirota; class UBA9217; order UBA9217; family UBA9217; genus JBAZLV01. The sequence goes on from JBAZLV010000002.1 coordinate 40,806, forward strand.
GTGAGAAAGTATCGCGATGTTGCGGACTTCAGTGACATCAGCATTTTTCATAAGGCACCCCTTCCCGGAAAATATATATGAATGTCAGAACGCTACCAGATATCGGATGAAATTTTTCCTCCCTGCTTGATCAGGACATCAACGACCGCCTCGTTGAAATGGTTACTTGTTTTGAGGATGCTTTCATCAACCATCGTATCGTAATATTTTTTCCCTTCTGCAAGCTCCTCAGTCAGAATATCAAACAACGTGTCCTTCTCGATCCCTTCCCTGACCTTTGCCTGATTGTACAGAACAATATCGGAAAGGATGGTTCGAGCAAGTCTTTTTGCTTCATCAGTATCTTTTATCGATCTCATAAAAGCCTCTCGTTCCTATTTCTTTTGAGAGAGTATCTCCACAATAACCGGCTGGTATGTTTCCTGAATGTCTTTATTGTTTAAAAAAAATTTCAGCACCATAAAACAGGCGATCATGCTGCATACGCCGACGATAAAAGGAAGCATGTCGGAAACGATGTTCCCGTATGCAGATGATACATTTTTTGTAAGGATCGCCCCGAGAACAAACGCAAATCCGGGAATACCATACCGTACCAACGCTGAAGTGCGGAAATAGAATAAAGGCTTGATTGCGACCTTCACTTTCTGACCCGGTAGTGCTTCGAGCGGATTCGCTGCTTCGAGATATGATCGTTTATCATCATGAGGATGACAGATGCCTGCTGCAGCGCACGACTCACATGCACTTTTTTTCAAAACAGCAACTTTCGCTTTTTCCCCGGTAACTTCAAGAACAAGACCTTCCTCTTCAATCACGCGCTCTCACTTTTCGGCCGTTTTTCTTCGGCTTCGTAAAAGCTTATATTCAATGCTGTCAACAAGAGCCTGCCAGCTTGCTTCAATAACATTCTCAGATACCCCCACCGTGCCCCATTTGTTCTTTCCGTCGCCCGATTCTATCAATACCCGAACTTTGGCTCCGGTGCCTGCAGCTGCCGTCAGCACGCGCACTTTATAATCAAGCAGCTGCATGTTTTCAAGTCCTTTGCCGGGAAAATATTTTGGAAGGACCTTGCGCAAGGCCTTGTCCAGGGCATTGATCGGGCCGTTACCCCATGCAGCCGTATGCTCAAGCATACCACCTACCTCGACCGTCACCACAGCTTCGCTGACCGCATTGGGATCAACCTTGCGTTTTTCAGTCAGAATCCGGTAATCGATACGGTCAAACATATTGAATACGGATTCATACGTGTTTCCTGCACGCAGCATAAGCAGCTCCAGCGAGCCTTCCGCGCCTTCGAATTCATAGCCTTCATTCTCCAGGTGCTTAATTTTGCGAAGAATGACCGGCAGCTCCGGGCTATCCTTGGCAAGAGGAATCCCGAGCTCTGCTGCCTTCTGAAGGATATTGCTTTTTCCCGCCATATCCGATACCAGAATGCGGCGATGGTTTCCGACCAGTTCAGGTTCTACATGCTCATACGTGGCTGGATGTTTTGCAATAGCATCCACATGCACGCCGCCTTTGTGCGCGAACGCGCTATCACCGACATACGCCTGCCATTTTTTATGTTGCAGATTCGCGAGTTCGTCGACATATCGTGATACTTCTCGTAATTTTGGCAGGCTTGTATCAGGAACGCACGATAAACCCATTTTCAGCATTAACGCAGGAATGATCGAACACAGATTCGCATTTCCACAGCGCTCTCCATAACCATTCACTGTTCCTTGAACCATGAAGGCTCCCATTCTGACTGCTGTGAGGGAGTTCGCAACCGCAAGCTCGCTGTCATTATGTGCATGAATTCCGAATGGAACTGCAAGCCTGCATCGTATCTGCCCGATTATCTGCTCTATCTCATCAGGCAAGGTTCCACCATTCGTGTCGCAGAGAATAATCCCGTCAACGCAGGCTGCTTCCGCTTCCAGAAGTGTGTCGAGGGCATACTCGGGATTTGCCTTGTACCCGTCAAAAAAATGCTCAGCATCATAGAATACTTCATCCATGTGTCGTTTTAAAAAGGTGATGGAGTCGCGAATCATTGCACGGTTTTCCTGCAACGTGGTCTTGAGCGCTTTGGTCACATGGAGATCCCATGTCTTTCCAAAAATCGATGCAACTGATGCTCCGGAAGAAACCAATGCCTGTATATTTTTATCTCCCGAAGCTCGTATACCTGCCTTGCGTGTGGATCCGAATGCCGTGAGCCGGGCTTTTTTGAGCCTGACCTTCCGCATTTCAGCAAAGAACTCAACGTCGCGCGGGTTCGACCCCGGCCATCCGCCTTCGATGTAATGAATTCCAAACTGATCCAGTTTTTTGGCAACGCGGATTTTGTCCTCAACCGAAAAATTAAGGTCCTCAGATTGTGCGCCGTCGCGCAGGGTTGTATCATATATTTTAACAAGCGGTCGATACATGGTCATACGAGGTTCCCTTATGCTGTCTTGTCCATCTGGAATGTTTCATGAAGCACCCGGACTGCGAGTTCCGTGTATTTTGCCTCGATCACGCACGAAATCTTGATTTCCGACGTGCTGATCATCATGATATTGATGCCTTCCTTTGCCAAGGCGGCAAACATCTGGGCTGCAACACCAGAATGCGAACGCATGCCGACACCGATGATTGATATCTTGGCAATCTCCTCTTTGAGGCTTATGCCTCGAGCGCCAATTTCCGATACCACCCTCTTCATCACGTCTGTGATTTTTTTCGAGTCGGTTTTCGGGACAGTGAAAGAAAGATCGGTCAATCCAGCTTCGCCAATGTTCTGGATAATCATGTCAACATTGATATTGTTATTCGCGATCTCAACGAACATCTTTGCGGCAATTCCGGGCTTGTCAGGAACACCCTGGACAGTTACTTTTACCTGGTTCTTGTCATATGCAACACCGGATACCACTACTTTTTCCATATCGGAATCCTCCTTGGTTACCAGGGTTCCGGGATTATCATTAAAACTCGACAACACCCGTACCGGAACGGAATATTTTTTTGCCAATTCAACAGAACGGCTTTGGAGCACCTTGGCTCCGGAACTTGCCATTTCAAGCATTTCCTCATAGGATATCTTATCGAGTTTGCGTGCTTGCGGCACCATATTGGGATCAGTGGTATACACACCGTCTACGTCCGTGTAAATATCGCAGAAGTCTGCTTTGATCGCCGCTGCAACTGCAACCGCGGTAAGATCGGATCCGCCTCTTCCCAGTGTGGTAATGTCTGATTGAGCATCGATCCCTTGAAAACCGGCCACTACCGCAATCTTTCCTTCCTGAAGCGCCTTCTGAATGCGCTCGCCGGTAATCTTTTCAATTCGGGCCTTGGTATGCACACTGTCGGAAATGATCCCTGCCTGCATTCCCGTAAACGACTGTGCCTTATGTCCCATCGACTGGATGGCCATGGCAAGAAGCGCAATGGTAACCTGTTCTCCGGTTGATACCATGACATCCAGTTCACGAGGATCAGGATTCTCACTTACTTTAGATGCAAGATTTATCAGCCTGTCGGTTTCTCCGCTCATGGCTGAGACAACGACAACAACATCATGCCCTGATTCCTTTGTCCGGATAACCCGCTTTGCAACGTTTAAAATTCGTTCAGGGTTGCCTACGGACGTACCTCCATATTTTTGAACTATAAGCAAGACACTCACCTCCCTGAAAATGAAAAATATCGCTTTACACTCGCAAGACAGTTCCTGCTGTGTTTCTTCGTCTCACCTCTTTGCATCTAAAAAATAATCCATCAGCGTATGGCCTTCATTGAAAACCAGTTTTTCCTTCCGCTCGGCAATATGCTCATCGTAAAATACCGGATCGCCTGTTCGTTCTTGCCTGCTGTCATAGATGATAAACGGAACCGGTTCGCTGGAATGAGTCCTTATTTCCACGGGAGTCGGATGATCCGGAAGTGCCATGATCCGGTAATCGCCAAACTGCTTCATGCCCTGGATCACGGTTCCCACAACCATGTTGTCAAAGTCCTCAATAGCTTTCATCTTCTTTTGAAGATCGCCGGCATGACCGGCCTCATCCGGCGATTCGACATGGATATACACAATATCCTTGGTTTTCAAGGCAGCAAGCGCATACTTGGCCTTTCCTTTATAATTCGTATCTATCCAGCCGGTCGCACCCGGAACAGAAATCACTTCAAAACCGGCATAGATTCCAATTCCCTTGGTGAGATCCACGGCGGAAATCATGGCCCCTTCCAACCCGTATTTTTCACGAAAAGTGGGCATCTGAGGCCGCTTCCCCTGTCCCCACAACCAGATGCTGTTTGCAGGCCGCTGCCCTTTTTCTTGACGTTTAACGTTCACCGGATGATTTACGAGCAGGTCCTGGGATGACTCCATAAGGCCATTGATGACGTCATCTCCGTCTCCGCGCGGAAGATAATCGCCGATACTTTTCTCCTGAATATCATGCGGAGGTGTGCACTCAAGAGCATCCTTTCCGGATTTCCATACCATAAGATGCCGGTAACTTACGCCAGGATAAAAACGTATGCGGTCATTTCCGAGCTGGCTGTCAATCTGTTCGATAAGAACCCGTGCCTCGTCCGTGGAAATATGGCCTGCGCTGAAATCCTCCATAATGAGTCGCAGGATCCCATCCCGCTTTAACGTGTACCCTTCCGAGGTCCTGAGCGTTACAAAGTTACACCGAAAAGCAACGTCATCCTTGTCGAGATGGACCCCGATACTTGCTGCCTCGAGCGGTGAACGGCCCGCATAATATTTCCGAGGATCATATCCCATAACAGAAAGATTTGCAACATCGCTCCCCGGCGGAAGGCCATTCGGGATGGTATTCACCATGCCTACTGAACCTTTTGTCGCAAGGTAGTCCAGATTCGGTGTTTTCGCTGCCATTAAACAGGTCTGGCCGCCTAAATCTTTTCTCGGCCTGTCGGCCATCCCATCGCCCAATAAAATAATATATTTCATGATCCCTGGTGTCTTCTCCTTACCCTGTTATCACAACCGTTTGTCATGCGTGTTCGATGCTGGAAACCGTTATCCCGCGAGATTTCAAGTACGCGATGCTTTGGTCGAGGCGTTGTTCGGATCCTTCCAGTTCAAGCAGCATTTCACCGGAATATTCGGTCACGTTGGCCTGACGGATATTCGGCATAACGTCAAACAGTTTTGCCATGGTGAATATCACCGGTTCGTTGATCAGTTCCTCGGGAAAGATGAGTAAAAGTCTTTTAATCGGCATGGCAGTTCTTTTCCCTTATCCTGCATGGACTCCGCACAACCTGTCATAGTCAATAAGTGCGGTTATCGTTCGGTGATCCCCGCATAGCGCACAGTCCGGATTTTTTCGAATGGGAATGACTCGAAACTGCATGTCAAGTGCATTCCATTTTACGAGTGATCCAGACAGCGGGTGGCCGATTTCCAGAACTATTTTTATCACTTCTGTTGCCTGCATGGTGCCAAGAACACCCGGAACAACACCGAGTATTCCTGTTGTGGAGCCGGGCTGAACCATGTCAGGGGGCGGCGGACTTTCGAACACACACCGATAACATGGCCCCTCATGAGGAGAAATAACCATTATCTGGCCTTCAAATCGAAATACTGCGGCACTTACCAGTTTTTTGCCAAAGAGGACGCAGGCATCATTCAAGAGATATCGGGTAGAAAAATTATCACTCGCATCCACTACAACATCAAAATCACGCATGATAGCTCGTACATTATGCGCAGCAATTCGTTCCCTGAAGGGGACGATTATGACATCATCATTCAAAGCCTGCAAGGTCTCTTTTGCAGAATTCGCCTTGTTCAAACCAATTCGATGCCGGGAATGAATAATCTGGCGCTGAAGATTTGACAGTTCGACCTGGTCATGATCAACAATCCCGATGGTACCGATGCCTGCTGCAGCAAGGTAGTATCCTGCCGCGGAACCCAGACCACCGACGCCGATAAGAAGGACTCTGGCTCGTAAAAGTTTTTCCTGTCCCTCGGCGCCGATTTCCGGCAACAGAATGTGACGGTTATATTTTGTTATCTGCTTGTCAGTCAATGCCATCTGATTCTCATGTTGCAATTACAAGGCTACGATTATCCCTGCTTCTCTTCTTCAACTCTGATCACCATGGTCGTCCCTTCAACACAATCCATGGTGTCGATTTCAGCAAGCGCAGCGCGAATATCCCGCTCTCTTGCTTCGTGCGTCATCATGACCAGGGGTATTGCCTGGGCAGACCCCCGCCCTTTTTGGATAACGGATTCGATACTAATATTGTTTTTTCCAAGCACGCCTGAAACACGCGACAGCACGCCTGGCTTGTCAAGAGCCGTAAAGCGGAGATAATAGCAGGAGGTTATGTTCTCCATAGATCGTATTCTGAGCGGTGTCCGTTCTCTGAACGCAGTCACCGGCGAACGACCAACGCAACCTGCAAGAATATCCTTGCCAATTTCAATGATATCACTCACTACTGCGCTTCCGGTTGGCTTGTCTCCCGCTCCCCGGCCATAAAAGAGAGTCGGTCCTGTTGCGTCGCCGACAATCGAAAGCGCGTTGAAGACGCCGTCCACCGTTGCAATCGGAAAATCCATGGGGAGCATGGTTGGATGCACCCGTGCTTCAATTTCGCCGTTGACCATTTTGGTGATTGCAAGGAGTTTTATTTTATAGCCCAGGTCACGTGCAAATTCAATGTCCAGCGGGGTTATCTTTGAAATGCCTTCCGTGTAAATCCGGTCGAAGGGCACCGGAGTTCCATATGCAAGCATTGCCAGAATCGCAAGCTTGTGCGCGGAATCAATGCCTTCTATATCGAACGAGGGGTCAGCTTCTGCATAGCCTTTTTGCTGAGCTTCTTTCAACACCTCGTCAAACTTTCGGCCTTCATTTGTCATCAAGGTCAGAATATAATTGCAGGTTCCATTCACGATGCCGAATATGGAGGTAATGGCATTGGCAGCAAGCCCGTTTTTAATTGCTGCAAGTATCGGAATCCCGCCTGCAACAGCAGCTTCGAACCCGATGGTCACCCCTGCTTTTTCTGCAGCCGCGTACAGTTCTTCCCCGTGAACGGCCAAAAGCGCCTTGTTTGCGGTTACCACATGTTTTTTCTGCTTGATTGCTTCAAGAATAAATTCTTTTGCCGGCCGGTAGCCGCCTATAAGCTCCACTACAATGTCGATCTCAGGATCAGTAATGAGTTCACGCGCATCAGTCGTGAACGAAATTCCTGAGCTGTTGAAATTTTTAGCCCGGCTCAGATCAATATCCGCAATTTTTTTTACGACAACCGGTTTCCCGAGCCTGCGTTGTATTAACCCGGCATTCTGAAGCAGAATACCGGCTGTGCCGGTACCGACCGTACCCAAACCGATAATACCAATCTTGATTGCTTGCTTTGGTGTCATAATACCGTCCTGATAAAGCGAAAATTCGTTTTGGCTGTTAATCTGTTCCAGGAAAGGACATCCCTAGCTTTTGTGCAGGGCATGCTTGACGCCTTTTACGGCCTGCCGTATCCGTTGTTCGTTTTCTACCAACGCAAACCGGACATGGTTGTCTCCATATTCGCCGAACCCGATTCCAGGAGATACTGCCACTTTGGCTTCCTGAATAAGATACTTTGAAAACTCAATAGATCCCATTTTTTTGAATGCGTCCGGTATTTCTGCCCAGACAAACATGGTGGCTTTCGGTTTTTCAATAACCCATCCTGCTTTCGCAAGACCTTCAACCAGAATATCTCTGCGTGACTGGTACATATCAGAAATTTCACGTACGCATTCCTGAGGACCATTGAGCGCTATGATCGCGGCAATCTGCACCGGTTGAAACATGCCGTAATCAAGATAACTTTTGATTTTAATCAAGGCTCCCACGACATCTTTGTTTCCTACACAGAATCCGACACGCCATCCAGCCATATTATAACTTTTTGTCAAACTGTAAAATTCCACGCCAACATCTTTGGCCCCTTTTGCCTGAAGGAAACTGGGTGCCCGGTATCCGTCAAACTGAAGGTCTGCATAGGCCAGGTCATGGACAACGATAAGGTCGTTTTCTCTTGCAAAATCCGCAATCATCTGGAAAAAGTCGAGATCCACCACCATGGTCGTGGGGTTGTTCGGAAAATTGATAATAAGCATCTTCGGACGCGGCCAGGTATGATTATATGCTTCCTGCATTTCATGGATAAAATCATTCCCATTCCCGAGCGGAATGGAACGAACTTCACCGCCGGCAATGATAACCGAGTATGGATGAATGGGATATGCAGGGGTCGTAGTCAGGACGACATCACCAGGTTCGATCGTTGCTAATGCAAGATGGGACAATCCCTCTTTTGATCCAATGGTAACGACTGCTTCGGTTTCCGGATCAATTTCAACATGAAAGCGACGGCGGTAAAAGTCAGCGATGGCAGTGCGAAGCCTGGTAATGCCTTTGGACGCCGAATATCGATGATTTCTGGGATTTTGCGCTGCTTCGATCAGCTTGTCAACAATATGCTGCGGAGTTCCCTGGTCAGGATTTCCCATGCCCAGGTCAATGATGTCTTCTCCCTGTTTTCGCGCTTCCACCTTCATTGCATTCACAATCGCAAACACATAAGGCGGAAGTCTTTTTATTCTGCCAAATCGGTCGTGCATGGCCCTCTTTATATGAACGTGAACATTCTAACCGCTCAATTTACAAAGCAAATTTATAATAAAGAAGTAAGCACATTTTGTCAATAAAAAATACTTGGCAAATGCCTTTGAACTGTTTTTACAGGACAATAATGCGGATGGTCGGGAATACGCACCAAAGAAAAGAGCTTGATTTTTCAAAGGGGCTATGCTACTGTCCAGACCTTACAGAGTAAGGTCGATTCCCGATGATGTTTCCTCCGGGATTACTCCTTGCTCTTCCGTGTTCGGAAGGGCTATAAACCCATAAGGAGATAACGCGTATGCATATCTACGAATCCATCTTTATCATCAATCCCAATCTCTCTGACGAAGAAACAGCCGCCGTAATCAAAAAAATACAGGATGTAGTCACAAAACAGGGCGGTGAGATGATCAAGTTCGAAGACTGGGGAAAAAAGAAGCTTGCCTACGAGGTTAAAAAGCAGAAACGCGGCCATTATGCCTTTTTTCAGTTTAAAGCGGCGCCTACCGCGATAAGCGAGCTTGAGCGGACATACAAGCTGACGGATGCTGTCATTAAATTTCTGACGATCAAGCTTGAAAAAGAGCTCCGTACCAAGCCGGCTCCAAAGCCGAAAAAGAAAGAAGCAGCCAAACCTGCGGATGCGCCACAGACTCAGGCGTAAACAGAATTCACAGGACATTTGATAATAAACCAGTAACCATGAGGGAACGATGACGAGCTTTAATAAAGTAATCCTGCTGGGCAACCTGACACGCGATCCGGAAGTTCGGTATACCCCGAACGGGATTGCGGTGGCAAGCTTTGCAATTGCGGTCAATCGCAAGTACAAACAAGGGGATGAAACCAAGGAGGAGGTCAGCTACATCGACATTGTCGTGTTCGGGAAGCAGGCCGAATCCTGCGGTCAGTACATCAACAAAGGCGATTCGGTCCTCATTGACGGCAGACTTCAACAGCGTCGATGGGAAACTGAGGAAGGCCAGAAAAGAAATAAACTCGAAGTCGTCGCCCAATCGGTCAACTTCATGCCAAAACGTTCATCATCCGGCACGGGGAGTCACCCTCATCCTGAGCCGTCATCCGATGCTTCGGTTGACGAAGGAGATATCCCTTTTTAGGGACGGCATACAATTGAAGATATAAGGAGTTTCTATGGCAGAATACCAAGCACGATCGGATCGGGGCTCTGATTCACGAAGCAGAGATAAGGATCGGGACAGCAGAGGCCCGGCTGACCGAAAAAGAAGATTTCAGGTTAGAAAAAAAGTATGCAGATTCTGTGTCGATAAAACGCCGTTTATCGATTACAAGGATGTAAAAACATTGCGATTCTTTATTACAGAACGCGGGAAAATCCTTCCCCGGAGAATTTCAGGCAATTGTGCACGGCATCAGCGGGAAGTGACCGTCGCCGTACAACGATGCCGCAATATAGCGCTTATACCGTTCTCCGGAGAAAAATAAGCGTTCACCTGGTACAACCATAAGGGGAATCATCGTACATCTGCGTGCGAGGTTCCCCTTTTTTTGGAGAAACTGATGAGAGCATATCGTCCTGTCCTTATGGCATCAGCGCAAATAATAGCACTCTATCTAGCCGCTTTTGTTATTCCCGTTGTTGGACAGATCATTGCCCTGTTTACTCCCCTTCCCTCGATTCTCCTGACTGCTCGTGAAGGGATATCCAAAGGTGTACTTGCTTTGGGTAGTGCCGCACTGGTCATTGCTCTCGCGGCAGGATGGCAGCTCTCAGTCTTTTTTATTCTTACTTTTGGTTTGATGGCTTTGGGTATTTCATTTGGAATGCAAAAAAAAATGCAGCCAGAGTACTGCTCGCTGCTTGGCGGTCTTTTGCCTGCGCTGATACTCGGCAGCGCCATTGCCCTGTCATTAGCAGCATCAGGAAGAAACAGCATCACCGTTCTTGAACAATTTTTTCAGGAACATATTCGAGAGGCAGCAAGTTTTTACGCAAAAATAGGACTCCAGGAAACCGCAGCATCGGTGCAGGCGCTTTCAGATAGATTTGTGTACTATGCTGTCCGGGTCCTTCCTGGGATTGTGATGGCTGCATCCATTGTTCAAGCTGCTCTCTGTTATGGTATTGCTTTAGCGTTGCTTGCAAAAAAACCTGGCATGTACCTGCTTCCGAACCATACGTTGGATCGCTGGCATGCACCGGATTCCTGGGTATGGGGACTAATCGTAGCGCTGGGTCTTCTGGTTTTTCCTGACAACACCCTTCATTTGATTGGATGGAATCTTACCATTCTGCATGCAACTGTCTATCTGATACAGGGAATTGCTATCGTTGAATTCGGTTTAAAGAAGATGCAACTACGCATAATCCCCCGCATGTTGATTCAAGGTTTCATCGTTGTGTTGCCTTCAATTGTTTTTGTCATTGGAATCGGCCTCATTGATATCTGGTCAGATTTTAGAAAACTACGAAAACCTGAGCAATCAGCTTAATCGTCTCTTTCCCGGAACTCTTTTTCCCTTCTCTTTTCTTATGCCTTTCTGTATAATGCGCAAAAAAGGATATATTCTTCCATGCGGCTTTCAAAAGAAATAATTAAACATCTTTCCGAAACCATTGCAATAAACCTCGAAAAAAAACAGCTGGCATCCTTTACCGATTCACGGACGTCTGTTGCAATCAAGATTGGGGATGTGATAACGGAAAACATGCTCATGGAAGATCAACTGAACAAGGAAGTTGAAAAAATTCTTTCGGCGCATGAAGCCGAGATAGCACGCGGCATGATGGACTATCGGAAAATGTTCGAACTGACCAAACAGAAACTGGCGCGCGAACGAGGAATCGTGTTATGAAGCTCGGAGAAGACCGCATATCCCATCTGTCGCATCTTATCCTGAATATGCTGAAGCAGAACACTGAGGTGAACATGCTTCTGCCGGAAGAAAAGGTCCTTCGGGAGATTAAGCGAACGATTACAGACGAACTCCGCTTTGAAGATGAGGCGGAGGAAGCTGCACGTTGTACGATCCGTTCCCTTTCACGCAAAATACCAGAAGGAAGCAGAGAATGGGAAGTGCTTTTCAATAAATACCGGGAAGAAGAACTGCACAGGAGAAAAAAAATTTGAATGCCGTTATCCTGTCCGGCCTGATTATTTACGGTATTTTTTCAGGCTGGGGATTGTTTCTTCCAGACGGACCTTTCCACCGCTTCCTGGTGTATTGGGTTGCTGGTTATGTAATCCTGATTTTTCTTGTTTCGTACCGCGCTTTGTTCCTCCGCTCAGACCGTTTTACTGCTTTTTTCTCTTTTCTTCTGGGTATTATCGGGTTACACGGTATCATTCATAGCGCCGGACCAGTTTCTTCCTTTCTTTTCCTGTATTTCATGGTGATATCGTTTTCGGTATTTTTTCATCGCATAGGAGCATATCTGTTCGCTGCTTTCATTCTCTGTATTGAAGCAGCCAATCTTGTCCTCGGTTTTTCTCCTTCCCTCAACTGGCAGTCCCTCGGCATCTTTGGCATGGCATTATTCGGAACGGCATATATTACAACTCAGCTGTCCAGCCGGATACAAGCGAAGGCAGATATCGCACAGCAGCGATATAACAAGCTGCTTGCAGACGCTAAAGCAGTTGATCCTCTTGAAGGAGACACTCAGGTAGAGGCGCTCACGGAAACACGACGGCAGGCAACAAACGTAAACGCTGCCTGTGAGCGGGAAACAGCTTTTACCGCGCTTCTTGACATGATAGGGCGCATTGTTCCCATCCACACCTGTGCCTTGTATCTCGACGACCATGGTGCCGGGACCTATGCGCTTCAGAAACTGCAAAGCAAACAGCCGGCTGCCACTGTAACGTCATCTATTGTCCAAAGCGGGAACGGCTTAATCGGCATGTGCGCAGCCCAGAATCAGATACAATACATCCCCGACAAGGTGATTTCGTCTCGAAGCCTCGGTTATTATTCGCAGGACGTACCGATACGATCATTGCTCGCGCTTCCCCTGTCGCAGAATTCCAATGCCTCCGGGGTCTTAGTTTTGGACAGTTTGGAGCCTGATGCGTTTCCTCCGGAAGTTCAGCTGGTTCTGAGCGGTTTTCTCCCCCTGTTCAATCAGACGATCGAGCATGTTCGTGTATCGCTTGAACTTGATATCAAGGCAAAGAATTTTGCAGCACTTCACGAGATGAGTTCCATATTGAGCAGCAGCCTGGAAATCCGTGATATTCTCAATAAACTTGTTGCGCAGATCAAATCCGCAGTGCCGTTTGATGTGTGTGCATTTCTCTTATACGATGAAACTTCAGGCGACCTGACGTTTACGGCGCTTCACGGATATGACCAACGGTTTCTCGAGAGCAGTTTTCCCCTTGCGCAGAGCTCGATCCTTTCGCATATGTATCATGAGTGGCTCGATCGAGAGAGTGTAACCAGTTATCATGATTCGGATCTGGGAGAACGTGGTCGGGAAATCGGTCTCTTCCCCTTCCGGGAATTGCAGCATCCTCTCAAATCGATCTTCGGGAAACCGCTCGTGGCAGGAGGAAAATTTCTTGGGGCGGCAGTATGTGGTTCCGTTCGGAGACAGGTTTTTACGGATTATCATTGCAATTTTCTCGATACGCTTTTAAGTCAGGTGTCCATGGTCGTGGACAACAGCCTGATGCACCGGAACATCTGCGACATGGCCCGAACAGACGGGTTGACCGGACTTTTGAACCACCGAACGTTCATGGAAAAGCTGGCTGACGAATATAAACGGCTTGATCGTGACCCGAGGCCTTTTTCCATCCTGCTGGTTGATATCGATTTCTTCAAAAAAATAAATGACACCTACGGACATCCGGTCGGCGACCTTGCTCTGGCGAATGTTGCCGGAGTCCTGAAAGACATGGTACGCGGATCCGATTTTGTAGCGCGTTACGGAGGCGAAGAGTTTGCCGTGGGAATGGTGGATGCCGATAGCACAGGTGCCCACCAAATGGCAGAACGCGTCAGAAAGACTGTTGAGAAAATGCGGATTGCCGCTGGAAAAGCTGAATTTCAAATGACAATCAGTATCGGAGTGGCATCGTTCCCGTCTGACACGAGGAAACTTGAAAAACTGGTCGGATTTTCGGACGAAGCGCTCTATTATGCAAAACGCACCGGGAGAAACCGTGTTTGCCTGTATCGAGACGCGTATCAGGCGTCTTCTGCAGAAAAAGACAGGCCGGAATGAATTCATGATCAGTAGCATTCAACCATTTTTATGAACCGGGGTCTTACTAAATGGAACCTGAACGTATGGATGAAGACCTTGATCTGATCGCCAGAACCGAGTCCGGGGACCGGGATGCATTCAATGAGCTGGTGCGGAAGTATCAAAAGCCCCTCTATTCGCTCTTGTATCGTATGGTAAGCAGCCATGAGGATGCCTCGGATCTGCTTCAAAAAACATTTCTTAAGGCTTTCACCGGACTCGGTTCCTTTGAGCGGAGAGCGCGTTTCAAGACATGGCTGTATCAGATTGCGATCAACCTGGCAAAAAATATTTACCGGGATCGCAGCCGGTTTGAACAGGTATCCATTGATGATGTTATTATCAGTAGAAATCCAAAGACACTCGAGACGCTCATCCGGAATGAAACCAAGCTGCTCCTCAGAAAATCATTTGCTCTTTTACCGGAAAAACAGCGTCTAACCTTGACCTTTCGAGTTCAGGAAGGCAAGAAATTTGAAGAAATTGCAGAAATCATGAACTGCTCTCTGGGAACCGCAAAAGCAAATTACCATCACGCAGTTCAAAAACTTAAAACCATTATGGAAGACACAAACCGAGAATGCAATCGCCGTACCCATACACAAAGGACATCACATGAACACGAATCATTCTGACATAAAATCCATTCTGTTCTCCTATGCAGCTCAGGAGCTCGATCACAAAAAACGTACTCTCGTCGAGCACCACCTAAAAACATGCGCGGACTGCAGAGCTGAACTGATGATTATTCGCACCCTTGCAGACCAACCGGTACCTGATCCGGGCAAAGCGTTCTGGGATCAGATGCCGGACAAGATTTATCGTCTGGTTCAGCAACAGCATACTCAAAAAAAATCCTTTACATGGTCTTGGTTTACCGAGCGCATTCTGCTTCCCCGATGGATTCTCGCGACAGCGACAGCAGGGATGCTGCTCATTGTTTCGTTTCTTACATTCCAGGCATTTCAGCGAGAATCACCTGATCCCTTGCAGCCTTCTTTTTTGAGTCATGGCTTGACCGCTGTTGAAATCCCGTATCTTACCGAGCTCGATCCGCAGGAAATCAGTACGATCAACGCATGGGCAGGCAATGAGTTTGCAACTCTAGCTGAAGCTGATCCGCTCCTCTTTGCGATGAAGGATGCGGATATTGACGATGAACTTGAAGGGTTGAATCCCGATGAAATAGAAATGCTTTTTGCAACGGTCATTGCATGGGAAGAGGAGGGTTAACATGAATGTAGCAAGAAAAGTTTTGGTACCGGGCTTACTGGCAAGTGCCCTTGTTTTCACTCAGCCGGTGCTTCACGCCCAGGCGCAATCGGAAGGATCAAAAAAAATCCACCGACAAGAAAATGCGGTTTCTGAAAAAAAACGCGAGGAAATCCGGAAAAGGATTGAAGCGATGAGAATATGGAAGCTTACGGAAGCCTTAAAGCTCGATGCAGAAACCAGCGGAAAAGTCTCCGGGCTCTTAAGCGCAATCGACGTACAACGCAAAGCGATCAGGCATACTAACATGCAAACAATGAAGGAACTGCGCAATGCATTAAAGGCATCAAAAATCAACGAGGAAAAAGTAGAATCCCTGCTCAAGAAACTGGAAGACAACCGTCATGCACTCCAGGAACTTCAGGACAAAGAACAGAATGGATTGAAAGATATCCTGACCATTGAACAGCAGGCTCGGTATCTTGTATTTGAACATGAGTTCCAACATGAAATGCGCAATATTATCGCTACTTCCCGTGCAGAACGAGCAGGCGCTTCCGGAAAGAACCGATAAACAAAATCTGCACACCGTAATCGTATTGAACATCAAGATCGTGCGCGTTTACTTCGGTAATCTGATTGTTGACAAATCCTCCCCCAACCCCGTATAATCACGAACCACACCATGAGGGAGAGTGCGCTTTCGATGAAAAAAATCATCAATCGGTACACCAATTTTCTCGCTGAAACATCAAACCAATTTCATGTTGCAACGAAAAAGCACGCAGTGAAATGCAAAAAGGGTTGTTTTGAATGTTGTTCCGTCGGTTTTTTTGATATTACGCTTCTCGACGCTGTGTGCTTGCGCGAGAATCTGAAAAAAATTCCAGAGCCTATTCGAAAACGGGTGCTGGCAAAAGCCAATGAGCAGCTCGATATTCTTGAGAAAAAAGGCGCTTTTTCCCGAAAGGATCCGCTTCTCAAAACACTTGCATCTATTGATTCTATCTCCCGACGATCGGCAAAAATGAGCTGCCCTGCCCTGGACGAAAAAGGCCGATGTCTTATTTATGAATACCGGCCTCATATCTGCCGCATTTTTGGTCCGACGATCAGAGGGCCGCGGCGAGTGGTGAGGCTCGAAGGCTGCGGGTATTTTTCCCGTGATATCCAGGAAACGGAATTCGATATTCTCCAAAATTACGCGGATGAAAACGTAATCCTGAAAGCACTGTTCCAAAAGGCAGGCCGTACCCGCATTCGTGAAGTTGATACTATTATTCCAGCAGCGCTTGCACTTGATATGAAGCGTTTTTTGTAACAAAATAGAGCATGGAAATTATCAAAAGAAAAATTGTCTGGAAGGGAAACTTCATGAGCGCTGTAGAGATTACCTATCGCGACGCTCATGGAATCATCCGAACCTGGGAAGCGCTTGAGCGTATCGGCATCGCAGGGATCGTGGTTATGGTGCCTGTGACGTCATGTGGCAACATCATTCTCGAAAAACAGTTCAGACCGCCGCTTGGCCGGGAGGTTATTGAATTCCCCGCAGGGTTGGTTGAACCGGGTGAAGAGATGGAAGCAGCTGCTTATCGAGAATTAATCGAAGAAACCGGTTGGGCTGCTAAAAAAATGACCTTTTTAGCAGAAGGCCCTATTTCTACTGGTGCATCAACTGAAGCGCTCCGGGCATACATCTGTACTGATCTTGAACACATCGGGAAAAACGGTGGAGATGATAACGAGATTATTGAAGTGATTGAAGTTCCTCTGAACAGTGCTCAAGAATTTCTTCGAAATGCCCAGATGCAAGGCATGCTTGTTGATCTTAAAGTGTTTGGGCTTATTGAACTAGCAAAAAAGATGCTTGCATCGTAACATGAAAGCTAGAATTGATCTGATTCAGTTTCATTCTAAAAACATGCTATAAAAGCTAAGTCAAATCTCTGCAACCTACACCTCCAAGTTCGCAAATTCGACAGATTAAAAATCTATTAAATTCTGGCGGATATTCTCAATCGAGTGAGCGAAACGTTAAGGATGAGGGGCGCGGCTGGGTTTTGCCGCGTCCCGCTCAAGCCGATTGTTATGCTTTTTTAATATTATTGAATGGGCTTGCCGATTCTGTCCCAGCGTACAGTTCGTTGATCATGGTCCCATGACCAATATAAACTTATGACCTTGCCTTTGATCGTATCTCTTGGAACATAGCCATAAAAACGACTATCATAGCTATAATCACGATTATCTCCCAAGAAGAATAATTTTCCCGGAGGAACAGTAGCGGGTCCAAAATTATCTCTTTGCTCTCTTGTACCGCCTGAATCAGTGTTAATTACATACGGTTCGGATTGCATTTTGCCGTTTAAATAGAGTCGTTTATCTTTAATTTCGATTACATCGCCCTCCACAGCCACAAGACGTTTAACAAAGTCACGTGATGGATCTTCAGGGAAAGGAAATATGATAATATCTCCACACCTTGGTTCTGTACTTCGGTACAAGAACTTGTTGGCAAGCAAATGGTCTCCGATAAGCAATGTCGGCATCATGGCGCCTGATGGTATTTTATATGCTTGGGTTATGTAGGTTTTGACGCCCGTGGACATAAAAGAGGACACTAAAACTGAGCAAACAACAAAGTAACCTGCATATACGTACCATTTGTTGTAGCTGGTCAATTCGTAAATTTCTTTTTTCCGTCGAGCTATTAATGACGCGTCAACAGCACAAAAAACGACATAGGCAATGCTGCCGATACATGCAAAAACAAGAAAAGCTACACTAGGCACAATTATAAGGACGGAAACTGCAAAAGCGATCAGAAGACACTGTTCGATAAAAAACAGAATTAAGCCCCTTTTGAGGTTGCCCGCATAAAGATGCCCGAGCCCTCTAGTCAGCAATGTCGATATGGCGGCTATCCAAGGTTTGCGCGGTTTATTCATTTAAAATACGCTTTCATAATTTGATGCATAACGCGCCGGTCACGCGCCGCTTTTAGCGCGTCGCTGTGGACCGGCTGGTTGGATCATTCTTCAGGTCAGAGGTAGATATATGTTGCTTCATTTTTGGAATAGCCTTACTTGGGACGGTCGGCTGTTGTTTGTCGTTAGCATCTTTAATATTATTGTACTGTTGGGTGTAGTCATTTTTTTGGCTTGGAATCTGGTTGATTTGCACAAAGAGTTGAGTAGACGCAAGAACCAGCATGGCAACAGAAAGAATAAACATCGCCCACGATAAGCGGAAAATGCGTTTTTGAAGTTTATCGGCATCTTCGGATAGTTTGACGAGGAGAGCTGAAAAGTGAGCTATTGTATTTGTTACTCTATCATTGGGGAATTGAGACAGCAAATCTTTCGAGTAAAAGAATATATCTGCGAGTATTTTTTCTTTTGATTGTTTTAATACGTCGGCAGAATTTTTTGCGGCATTTTCTATATTGCGTTTTAGTTGAACTTCAGGATCGCTCACATTGCTCTCCTTTTTCTTTGCCTTTTTGTCCCGCTCAGTCGCCTTGTCGATCTGGAGTGTGTGGTTGGTAAATTCCAACCAATGATTATGCGGGTTCGCTTATCCAGGCAAATCCGTAGATAAGCGACAAATTATGCAAAATACTGTATGATCATATGTTCTTAGCTGCAAAATGTCAATGCTTGTGTCAGGATTTATTCAGCGTAAGACTTTATGAATTACCGTGTGAATTATTGATTGTTGCGATGACAGCCAATTCACTAGTACAGGATGAAGTTGAGATTTGTAAAATTGGGAATTCTTCATTCTATAGGAAGTAGCATACGGGCTATTAAAAAATAATTTCCAAAATAATTAATCTGAATTGTGAATATGATTTAATGAAAGGAGTGTTGATCTAGCACCAGCTATATGTTTATGATGCATATGGGCGTATAGTCAAGAGTGCTCCTTGACACATATACTGGCTACCACATGCTATTTTTTATCACACAACCTGCTTCCTTCCTCATACGCTTCCTGCAACGCAGTCGGATGGTCTTTGATCGCGCCTTTTTCATCAATATTGTCATACGTACACGTTACATGCTCGGGAACACTCACTGTCCGGAAAAATGCCCGAACAACTGCCTCAGCGCATTGAAAACCAACATTTGAATCGGTTTGCTTCATTCCTCCAACCAGAAGCAGCAACCCTTTTCTTCCATACGCTCCTGCGGGAATATTTTTTTTATGAATGTATTTTTGATACCAGAATGTTTGGCAGCGATCAATAACGATTTTTAATTGTGCGCTCACACTAAAAAAGAAAATCGGAGATGCAACAATGATTCTATCGCATGATTTGATATCGGCATGAATAGCTTGTATATCATCCTGAATAATGCACTGACCGGTTTCATAGCAATCACCGCATTGTTGACACGGTTTTATATTCAGATCGTTAAGATGATACACAGTCACCTCAGCACCCTGTTCCCTGGCTCCTCGCACCGCCTCATGCAGCAAAAGCTCTGTGTTTCCTTCTTTTCTCGGACTTCCCTGCAATGCAAGAACCCTCATAGCTTCAATTCTCCCGGACTGTTACGGCGAAATCGATCTCTTTCATTCGATGCTGAAAATCTTGTATCGTGGTAAATTGAATTACCTCCAATCCTTCATCCCGTGCCCGCTGGATGTGTCCCGGGTTATCATCAATGAGTACCGTTTCATGACTCATAACATTAAGGATCGCACATATTTCTCTGAAAAGAGAGGGGTCGCGCTTGCTTTTATGAATATGATAGGAATTAAAAACAGCATCGAAATGTCGAAAAATCTGTGTGTCTTCATTGATTTCATCAAGCCAGTTTGTCTGATCACTTAACAGGACAACAAGCATCCCTTGGCTTTTGAGAGCATCCACAGCCGCAATCATCTCGGGACGAATGACAAAGCGCTTGATAATTTCTTCGCGCATGTGTTCGTTATTGAGGGAAATACCCGTGGCTGATCGAACAGCATTCCAAAAGGTATCTTCACTGGCTGTTCCCGTCAAATAACCGGTTTCCCCAATGAGTTTTTCGACCTGCAAGAAGAACGCATTTGGGTCAAGTCTCTGCATGCTACCGATCGCTCTTACTCCTTCGTAAAATCCTTCAGCAGCAATCACTCCACCGAAATCAAACAGAATGGCTTTTATCATAGCGGTATCTTATTCCTTCTCTTTTTTTTTCTTGGCTTTAATCATACCATATGCAGAAAAAAAATTCTTATTTAGATTTTTTTTACACGTATCATAAAAATAAACCAATATGCATCCGATGTTTCCTGATTCAAAGGCGCTCATAATCTTGGACGATCAGAAAACACTTGACTATATTTATCCAGCCTGTATAATTCCGCGCTTAGTATACCTACACAGGTCATCTATGCAGAACTTATCTGATCAGACTGTCTATTGGATAGGACTCAGCAGCATTCCCGGCGTGGGAAGAATGACATTTCGGAAACTCGTCAGTCATTTTGGTTCGCCGGAATCAGTATTGTCAGCAACTCGAAATGACCTTAAGAAAGTAGCCGGTCTTTCCGATAAGGTTGTCGAAGGAATCACGCAATCGCGCTGGCAGGAGTTCGCTGAGCGAGAAGTGGCGCAAGCCTCGGAAAAGAATGTTGCCATCATCATCATGAATGACCCTGGATATCCGGAGAATCTTCGCACCATTGCTGATCCACCCCTGTATCTGTATGTTCGAGGCACTTTGCAGCCTGATGATACGCGTGCGGTTGCCATCGTAGGAACGCGAAAACCAACGCATTATGGAAGAACAATTACTCACCGTATGGCATATGAGCTTGCTGCAAACGGTTTTACTATAGTAAGCGGCATGGCGCGAGGAATCGATACCCAGGCTCATCGTGGCGCATTGGCAGCCGGAGGAAAAACGATTGCTGTTCTCGGATGCGGAATTGATATCGCCTACCCGTCTGAGAATAAGGCTCTTATGGAGGAAATAGCTGCCCACGGGGCTATTGTTTCTGAGAATCCGCTTGGAACAAAACCCGAGGCTGGTTATTTCCCTGCAAGAAACCGTATTATCAGCGGACTTGCCCGTGGGACCGTCATTATCGAAGCTGCTGAAGACAGCGGTTCCCTGATTACGGCAAAAAATGCTCATGAACAACAGCGGAAGCTGTTTGCCGTTCCTGGTAATGTCGGTTCAACAACAAGCCGGGGACCAAACAGTTTGATCAAGGATGGAGCCATCTTGGCTGAAACGGCAGGCGATATTGTCCGTGCGCTTGGCGGAACTATAAAACCGAACAAAAAGCAATCACAGATTCCTTCGCTGACACCAGAGGAACAGGCTGTGTTTACGTGCATAACGCACGAACCCAAACATATCGATGTGCTGTTGCATGAATGTCGCTCGAGCGCCGGAATCCTGAGCGGCATACTTGTTTCACTTGAACTGAAAGGCCTTGCAAAGCAGCTTCCCGGCAAATACTTTGCGAGAACTGATTAAACAGAATTCGACGTTTTAAAAGGAAGTAACTATGGAGCATCAAATGATACATCTGTTCTCGCTCATTGCGGATCAGGTGCGTGATAAAAAGGAATTGTTCGATGATGAGGGTAAAATCATGCAGTCCCTCATCAACAACGGATATCATATATACGAAGCGGATGCAGCGCTTATGCTCATGCAGACGTTTGTCCAACGCCAGGCTGAGCAGTTCTTTCCGTCAGAACAAGGGACCATGCCAATACGATCCATGAATTTGGAAGAACGCGAACGGATTTCCCTGGAAGCGTTTGCATTTTTAACCAAAATGACTTACCTGGGAATTTTTACGGAAGATCAACGAGAAGAAATTATTGAAAAAGCGTTGAACATGTACGGAGATCACATCGAGCTTGAACATATCAAGTCATTGATCAACCTCATTCTGTTTCCTTCTACGCATGAGATGAGTACTCCGGCATCTGGTTTGCGTCATAGAGAACGAACAGCATGGAATTAAACAGCATCCTGCTGAAAACGATGCTCATTCTAAAAAGGGTGTTATAATTACCGTTATGAAATCACTTGTGATCGTGGAATCCCCTGCTAAAGCAAAAACCATTGGAAAATACTTAGGCAAAGAGTACACGGTAAAAGCTTCAGTAGGACACGTTATGGATCTGCCCAAAAGCAAACTGGGCGTTGATATTGAAAAGAATTTCGAACCGAGTTATATCGTGATCAAGGGAAAAGGGCCGGTCGTACGGGAACTGAAGTCAGCCGCAAAAAAAGTTGATCGCATCCTTCTGGCAACCGACCCTGACCGCGAAGGAGAAGCGATCGCGTATCATGTTGCTGCGGTTCTTTCCTCCAGCGTGAAGGATGCGGAAATTTACCGTGTCTTATTTAACGAAATTACTAAAAAAGCAGTTAAGACAGCGATTGATCATCCCGGAAAAATTGATACGAACAAGGTTGATGCGCAACAAGCCCGGCGTGTTCTTGACCGTCTCGTAGGATATCAGATCAGCCCGATTCTCTGGAAAAAAGTAAGAAGAGGTCTTTCCGCAGGCCGAGTGCAGTCTGTCGCACTCCGTTTGATTTGTGAACGGGAAGAAGAGATCAAGGCATTCATTCCTGAAGAATTTTGGTCACTCACCGCGCTTCTTGAAGGATCCCTCCCACCCCGATTCGAGGCAAAACTTTTGAAGCGTGATGAAGAAAAAATCAAAGTAAAAAACAATGAAGAAGTACAAAAAATCCTGAACGACTTGGAAGGTGCATCCTATCGCGTTTCTTCGGTGGATAAAAAAGAACGAAAGCGCAATCCCGTCCCTCCCTTTACCACAAGCAAACTCCAGCAGGAAGGCGGAAGAAAGCTTGGATATACGGCAAAAAGGACCATGGGAATCGCTCAATCTTTGTATGAAGGTGTTGATGTTGGCAAAGAAGGAACTGTTGGTCTGATCACCTACATGAGAACTGATTCAACGCGTATTGGAAGCGAAGCCCAAACAGAGGCACGCGAATTCATTGTAAGCAAATATGGAGCAGACTACCTGCCTGAGAAGCCTCCGGTATATGCAAGTTCAAAAACAGCCCAGGAAGCTCATGAAGCCATCCGCCCCACTTCCGTACTGCGGGAGCCGGATTCCATAAAACAATATCTGCAGCCTGATCAATACAAATTGTACAAGCTTATCTGGAACCGTTTCGTGGCAAGCCAGATGAATCCTGCGCTCATCGATCAAACCTCTGTGAATATTATTGCACAGGGCTATACATTTCGGGCAACGGGATCAATCGTGAAATTCCCCGGTTTCATGACTGTGTACATGGAAGAAAAATCAGAGGATCAGGCGCCTTCAGACGACGAAAACGGTGAAGCGGTTCTTCCTCCTCTCCAGGAAGGGGATATCCTGAACCTTATCAAGCTTGATCCAAAACAGCATTTCACCCAGCCTCCTCCCCGTTTTTCAGAGGCGCTTCTTGTAAAAACCCTTGAAGAAAAAGGGATCGGCAGGCCGAGCACCTATGCCGCAATCATTTCAACCATTCAGGAACGGGATTATGTGAATAAAATCGAGAACAAGTTCAGACCAACCGAGCTCGGAGTGCTTATCAACGATCTCCTGGTCAGTCATTTCCCGGTTATTATGGATGTGGCCTTTACCGCAGGCATGGAAGAAGAACTCGACAAAATCGAGGAAGGCAAGATGCATTGGGTTGATGCGGTTAAGGATTTTTACAAGCCATTCAACGAAAGCCTGGAAAAAGCCCAGGCAGAGATGAAAGACTTCAAATCTGAATTAACGCCAACAGACATTCTGTGTGAAAAATGCGGAAAGCCCATGACCATTAAATGGGGACGCAATGGCCAGTTCCTCGCCTGTACCGGATATCCCGAATGCAAAAATACCAAACCGTTTGTCAGAACAGAAAATGGTGTTGAAGCAGTTCCTGAAGAAACAACAGATGAGCTTTGTCCCAAATGCAATTCATCCATGGTTGTAAAACGCGGTAGATTTGGCAAATTCCTCGCTTGCTCTCGGTATCCCGAATGCAATCATACCCAGGGAATGTCAACGGGCGCTATCTGTCCGGAAGATGGGGGAAAAATTGTCGAGCGCCGTTCTCGCTTCGGGAAAGTATTTTATTCCTGCGCAAATTATCCTGACTGCAAATTTGCCGTGTGGTACAAGCCTGTGCTCCGGCCGTGCCCTCAATGCAATGCTCCTTTTCTCGTTGAAAAATATTCAAAGAAAAACGGGATCACGATCGCGTGTTACCGGAAAGAATGCGGGTACAAGGAACAGCCTACAGCTGACAATAATCATCAGGAATCAACCAGTCAGGAACAGGATACTCCCTGATCTGACTTCCCTATCCAGCACTCCCAGGGTCTTTTTCACGTTTTGATCTCTTCTTCTGCTTCTTCTCTTGCAAAACAGGTTTTCTTACGCTAAAGTAACGATATGCGGAAGCACCTGTTCAACTTCATTGAGTATCTCAAAATACGAAAAAATGTTTCTCCCCATACTGAACGAAGTTATGCTTCGGACCTTGAACAGTTCATGGATTTTCTCGGGAATCGCGTTCTTTCTCAGGTAGATCATCAGGTGATCCGGCAATTTATTGCACACTTGATCGCTCTCAAAATAAAAAAGTCGTCCATCGCCAGAAAACTTGCCGCCTTGAGGTCATTTTTCAAGTATCTGAACCATGAAGGTCTGCTTGCTCAGAATCCGGCAAAACTCGTTGTGACTCCCCGGCAGGAAAAACGGCTTCCAGGAGTTTTGACTGCGGCTGATGCTGAACGACTTATGGAGATTGGCGAGAGTACCGAGAAAGAGCAATTCCTTCGGGACCGTGCCGTGCTCGAAACGCTCTATTCCACCGGTATCCGCGCAAGCGAACTGGTCGGCATGAACAAGGAGGATATAGACTGGGGATCATCAGGCAGTCCATCAGGTCTTATCCGAATCAGAGGAAAAGGAAGAAAGGAACGAATCGTGCCGGTGGGCAAAAAGGCGCTCGAGGCACTCAGGATATATCTGGAACAGCATCGGAGCACACAAACACCTGCTGTTTTTGTAGGACCGTCAGGAAATCGCTTGACAGCACGAACGGTTCAGCGTATTTTAGAAAACCGCGGGAAAAAGGCCGGATTGCATCATAAGGCAAGCCCTCATACGCTTCGGCATAGCTGTGCAACGCACATGCTCGAATCGGGCGCTGACCTTCGTGCCATTCAGGAACTTCTCGGTCATGCGAGCCTTTCAACCACACAGCGATACACCCATTTAAATCTTGATTCGCTCATGGCAGTCTATGATCATGCCCATCCAAGGGCAAAAAAATAAGTTACGCTGTAAATCCAACAGGTGCACACGAATATACTGAAGGAGTCGTTATGAATGAAAGCATGCATTTGCATGGGACAACAATACTTGCCGTTCAGAAAAACGGCGCCACTGCTATTGCAGGAGACGGACAGGTAACGTTAGGAACAACCGTTATGAAACAGAATGCGAAGAAAGTGCGAAAAATGTACCATGATAAAATTCTCGCTGGATTCGCCGGCGCAACTGCGGATGCCTTTACCCTCTTCGAAAAATTCGACGGCAAGCTTGAGCAGTATCATGGCAATATTACACGGGCTGCGGTTGAGCTCGCAAAGGACTGGCGAACGGACAAAATTCTGAGAAGACTCGAAGCGCTGATGATCATTGCTGACCAGGAACGATCGTTTATTCTTTCCGGCAATGGTGACGTTATTGAACCGGAACATGGAATTGCAGCCATTGGTTCAGGAGGACCCTATGCCCTGGCGGCAGCGAGAGCGCTTATGGAACATACTACGCTTGATGCATCTGCAATTGCCATGAAGGCAATGGAAATCGCAGCAGACATCTGCATTTATACTAACCGTGAAATAACGATAGAGACATTGTAATTACCATAAGAAGAATTTGAAATCTCCGGAGGTTTCCTTGAAGGATACACTGACACCTAGAAAAATCGTTGAAGAGCTTGATCGGTACATCATTGGTCAGCAGAAAGCAAAGCGGGCCGTTGCAGTTGCACTGCGGAACCGCTGGAGAAGGCAACGGCTTGCAGAAGAACTCCGTGATGAAGTCATGCCAAAAAATATCATCATGATCGGGCCAACCGGAGTCGGAAAAACGGAAATCGCCCGCCGACTCTCCCGGCTTGTCCAGGCTCCGTTTCTCAAAATCGAAGCTTCGAAGTTTACCGAAGTCGGTTATGTCGGTCGGGATGTGGATTCGATCATTCGTGATCTTACCGAAATCGGGATCAACATGGTAAAAAGCGAGATGGCGGAGCAGGTTCATGAGAAAGCGGAGACATTAGCTGAAGAGCGGCTGCTCGATCTGCTTCTTCCCCAGCCAAGAACATCGGCGGGAGCCGATGCCCCGACAGCAGAGCAGCAGGAACAGCATTCTTCAACGAGGGAAAAGCTTCGACAGCAGCTCAGGGATGGCAAACTGGACAACCGCTCCGTGGATCTGGAAACCAAAGAAAAGGTGATGCCTTTCGGGATTGTCTCAAATGTCGGGATGGAAGAAATGGAGATAAATCTGAAAGAAATGCTGGGAGGGCTGCTCCCGGAAAAAACAAAACGAAGAAAGGCAAAAGTCCCGGATGCCTTGCGGCTGCTGGTTCAGGAAGAGGCTGCAAAACTTATTGATATGGACAAAGTCATCAAAGAGGCCCTTCAGCGTATTGAGCAGTCCGGAATCGTCTTTTTGGATGAATTAGATAAAATTGCAGGACGAGAATCGCATGGGCCTGACGTCTCGCGGGAAGGTGTTCAGCGGGATCTTCTTCCGATCGTGGAAGGATCGACCGTTACAACAAAATACGGTCCGATCAAAACGGATCATATTCTTTTCATTGCAGCAGGCGCTTTCCATGTGTCCAAGCCGTCTGATCTCATACCCGAGCTTCAGGGCAGATTTCCTATCCGGGTAGAGCTCGAATCGCTGGGCAAAAACGAATTTATCAGAATTTTAACAGAACCGAAAAATGCGCTGATCCGTCAGAACATTGCGCTTCTTGCAACGGAAGAGATTACCCTCACCTTTTCCAGGGACGCCATTGAGGAAATAGCTGCTATAGCAGCCCAGGTGAACGAACGGACAGAAAATATCGGAGCACGCAGGCTTCACACAATTCTTGAACGGCTGCTTGAAGACATTTCATTTGATGCTCCGGAAAAAAAGGGTTCAAAGATCAATATTACAGCCGAACAGGTACGCGAACGTCTTGCCGATGTTGTTAAAAGCGAGGATTTAAGCCGATATATTTTATAATACACTCCCGCATCTCGAGGTCAGCATGGAAACCGTTATTGAAAAAGCAAAAATCCTGATTGAAGTTCTTCCCTATATCCAGACGTTCCGAGGGAAAACGTTTGTGATCAAATACGGCGGAAGCGCCATGACGGACATTTCTCTGAAAAAGGATTTTGCACAGGACATCGTGCTGCTGCGGTATATCGGGATTAATCCGGTAATCGTGCACGGCGGCGGTCCGCAAATCGGAAAAACCATGGAACGAATCGGGAAAGTTCCTTCCTTTGTATCCGGACACCGGGTCACGGACGAGGAAACCATGGATATCGTTGAAATGGTACTGGGTGGAAAGATCAACAAAGAAATTGTTCATCTCATCAATCAGGCAGGCGGCAAAGCTATCGGGCTTACCGGCAAGGACGGAGAATTACTACGGGCAAAGAAGTTATACCTCGCAAAAAAATCAGCTGAAACCGGGAATGAAGAAAGCGTTGATATTGGTCTGGTTGGAGAAGTAACTTCAGTCAAGCCGGAAGCCTTGCTCACATTGGATCAGGGAGGATTCATTCCGGTCATCGCTCCGATCGGTGCCGGCGAACATGGCGAAACCTTCAACATTAATGCGGATGTCGTGGCAGGCGCCGTGGCAGGCGCTCTCCATGCTGAAAAATTAATTTTGCTTACGGATCAGTCGGGAATTCTCGATAAGGAAAGCAATTTGATTTCAACGCTGAATAAGAAGATGGCTGAATCGCTAGTTCAGACGGGAACCATTTGCGGCGGGATGCTTCCCAAAATACAATCCTGTTTTAAGGCGCTCGATGCAGGGTGCGCAAAAGTCCACATCATCGATGGCCGGGTACCGCACGCCCTTCTCCTTGAGATTTTTACCCGGGAAGGAATTGGCACTGAAATAACGCTGGAATAACGTGATTAAAACACGCTAAACTTAAAAAATCGTTTCGGGTTGTCGCGAACATCTTTAATGAGGGAATTAATTTCCTTCATGGTAGCATGCATCTCTTCCTTCAATTCCCTGTTTCCTACCAGGCTTCCGACCGTTCCCTCTCCGTTGTTGATCTTATCAAGGATGCTATTCAGTTTGACGACCGCAGTGTTAACATTATTGTAAAGGCTTTCATCCTCAATCAACTTATGCATCGTGCCGCGAGAAACAACGAGCCGTTGTGTAAAGGTATCAAGTGATTGAGAAGCCCGGAGAAAATTTTTATACACCGTGGGATCCTTGACCAGGGCGTTGATCGTGCCTTCTGACGCCTTCAGCGTCTGAGCGAACAGCTTGATGTCTTTTGCAGCTGATGCAGCATCCCGGTACAGCATGTCATCATCCAGGAATCTTCCCAAAGATCCTTTTTTGTTCCCGAGTTTTCCGATGAATTGCGAAATTTCCTCGTTCAATTCCGCTCGCGTCAGTCCGGCAATCTCATCTCCGGACTTGACCTTGTCCGCTTGACGAGAGCCTGGACTGATATCAACATATTTATCTCCCAGGAGTCCCAGCGTCTGAATGCTTGCTTCAGAGTCCTTTTTTATATACACAAGGGCAGACCGTTCAATGCCGAGGGTCGCCGTAATCTTTCCACCGTTAAAATCGAGTGATTTGACCGAACCAATATTGACACCGGCGAATGACACAGGTGCTCCGGCTCGAAGTCCCTTTACATCCGTAAAGGACGCATAAATCGTTGCTTGTGGTGTGAACAGGGTTTTGATGCTTCCGACGAACAGGGTTGTTATAAACAGCACCAGCAGCGCACACGTAACAACAATGCCAACCCGTAACTTTGACCATGCCAGATGCTGTTGATACCTGCTCATGCCGCCTCCTTACAAGCATTATATCAAAATATCTTCAATAAATTTTCTCAATCCAGGATCATCGGTATTTTTCAGTGCTTCCAGGGTTCCGTCAAAAAAAATGGCTCCCTGCCGGAGATACAAAAAACGCTCGGCAACGGACGCTGCCGCAGGAACATCGTGCGTGACAATAGCCAATCCGCTCCGTTGCTGCGGAGCTCCAGCCGATAATTCGTTCATAAGTGCGCAAATCGTATCCCCGGTAATCGGATCGAGCCCGGTTGTCGGCTCATCATACAGCATCATTTTCGGCTGATGCGCTGCGAGGGATCTGGCAATCGCTACACGTCTCTGCATGCCGCCACTTAATTCCTCGGGCATAAGATCGATGGCCTCTTCAATGCCGACCTTTCGTAAAAACGTTCTCACCGTCTTTTCAATGTCGGACTCAGAGAATTCTCCTCGTTCGCGCAGATAAAAAGCAACGTTCTCGCCTACACTCAAAGAATCAAACAACGCACCTTCCTGAAAGACAATACTGAAATAGATTCGAAGGTCGCGTAATGCAGGCTCGGGGAGCACGGTGATGTCCTGATTGTTGATCAGAATTCTTCCGCTGTCAGGATGGATCAGCCCCAGCATCAGTTTCAGAATAGTGGTTTTCCCCTCACCGCTTCCGCCAAGGATCGCGATCTTTTCAGAAAAGTCCATGCAAAAACTGATTTCATCAAGCACGCGATGCTGATTATACATAAGGGAAACATTCTGAAATTCTATCATGCTTTCATACCCAGTATCATGAATAATATCTGCGTCATGAAAAAATCCGAAATGATGATCATAATGGTTGAGAGTACTACTGCCGTGGTTGTTGCACGCCGAAGGCCGATAGCGCCGCCCTTGGTCGATAATCCCAAATAACAGCTTATGCAGGCAATAAGATAGCCAAAGACAAACGGTTTTACGATTCCGGAAATAATATTGGGAAAATTCATTGCGGCCCGAATCTGGCTCCAGTAAAATGAGCCGCTTTCCTGGCTTACAAAAATAACGATATACGCTCCGCCGAATAATGCAACTGCATCACCAATAATGGTGAGAACAGGCAGCATGATTGCAGCACTGACAATTCTGGGAGTGACAAGCTTTTTCACCGGATCAATACCATATACGCGAAGAATATCGACCTGATGCCCGATAACCATGGCGCCGATCTCGGAGGCCATCCCTGATCCCACCCGGCCCGCAAAACTCAGGGCAATGGCAACAGGCCCGATTTCACGAATGATTGAAATACCGACAATTTTACCCGTGTACATTTTGAGGCCAAGAGAGGCGAGTTCCGTAGATATCTGGAGGGAAAGTGCCATGCCGATGAACAAGGAAACAAGAAAAACAATGAAAAAAGAACCAGCGCCGATATAATCCATGTGCCCGATCATCTCTTTGCCGTAAAAAGGTTTATGCAGAATCCCGATAGTGGATCTGAAGGAGAGAAGGTAAAAATTTTGCAGTTCTTCAACGAGGCGTCGCATGGTCATGGAACCATGTGCAGGTGACTCAAAAATGCCGCGAGGTCAACAGGTTCAGTGTATAGCGTTCTGAATGAGACGAAGGATGCTGCCCAAGCCTCATTAAATATCATCGAGTTTATTGCGTCCGTGAATCAACGCTTCAAGGTCATCAAGAAGAAAGTTCATGTCATCCTGATATATGAGCCCCTTTGTCTGGAGCCTTTTATAGAGTATGGATACCCGTATTTCGCTCCAATCCTCACCAACCATGTTTCTCATGGCTCGATCAATGTGTTCGCTTGCTATGCCACGCTCCATGAGCTTAAAAACAAGATACATTAAATGAGCATCATACGGTACTTTCATAAAAATTCTCCTGAATCATAAAATTCCGTTGTGCGACGTTACTAAATTATCATATTTTTTTAAAAAGAGCAATGGTCAAAACAGGGGATTTTTCATCTTAACGGTAAATTGCAAAAAACAACATAAAAAATCCAATAACATTGTGATCAATCCGATACAGAATACGAATTGTCATGAACGGCAAATTAAAATTCATTACTGGAAAGCATGATCAAGGTGCACGACTCAACAACCTCAATACCTGCTTGTCGTAATTGAGTATAGGCGGTGTGATTTTCAGTTCCCGGATTAAAAATAATGCGCCGGGGTTTGATGCGGACGGCCTCATCAAGCATGGATGTTTGATGAGCTGCGCTTATGTACACGGTAATGGTATCAATATGCTCAGGAATCTCGGCAAGGGAGGGATAGGCTTTCCGTCCGAGCACTTCCAGACGTGCGGTTGCAACAGGAATAGGATTATGCCCTTTTTTTTCCAGTGCTTTCATTGCCTGATAGGAATACCGATCCTTTTTCGGACTTGCGCCTACAACGGCAACATTTTCCATGCATCGTTCCTTCTGCTTATTCGCTCCAGCTGATCGCCATAACAGGGCATACATCAATAGCTTCCTGACAGTTGCAGGTATTACATTTGTCCGGGCCGATGACATGGGCCTTGTTATCATCCTGAAGTTGAAAAACCTGAGGACAGAGCTCGATGCATGCGCCGCAGCCGATACACGTGTCGAAATCCACAACAGGAACTTTCATCTCCGTCTCCTTTTACTCATGTGAACGGTAGTATTCTATATTCGTTCAAACGCTTCTTTGCCAGCGCCGCAGATGGGGCATACCCAGGAATCGGGAATTTTTTCAAAGGGCGTTCCTGGTGCAATGCCATTGTCCGGATCACCTGCAGCAGGATCATAAATCCAGTCACAGATTGTACATTTCCATTTTTCCATCAAATCCTCCTGATATGTCTAAAGTTTTTATACGTCGTTTGTTAATAAGCCGGACACAAGAGGCCATTGTGTACAAAAATGATAATGACAGTATAGCATATCAGAATAAGATTTTTTTTAAAAATACTGGGGCTAACGCAACCGCTTTTTAAATCGTGCAACGCTGAGTGCCATAACAACGAATCCCAGTAGAAAAAGTATAACCATCTGTGACCAAAGAATATCAAGACCAATCCCCTTCAAGAATACCCCTCGAATGATGATCAGGAAGTATCGAAGCGGGTTAATATACGTCACATATTGAAAAATTTCCGGCATACTTTCTATGGGGAATGCAAAACCGGACAGGAGAATCGCAGGCATGATAAACAGCATTGATGCCATCAGTGCCTGCTGTTGCGTTTTTGATACCGTCGATATAAGCAGCCCGGTACCTAACACCGACAGAAGATAAATTCCTGTGCCCGCAAGAAGAATCAGAAGTGATCCCCGTATCGGCACCCCGAACCAGAATATTCCTATCAGCGTTATCAGGAACATGTCGATGAAGCCAATCACCGCAAAAGGGATTGTTTTGCCGAGCATAAGCTCAAGGGGCTTGATAGGTGTTACCATCAGTTGCTCCATGGTCCCCACCTCACGTTCCCGCACCACTGCCATGGAAGTAAGCATGAGCGCGATAATCAGAATAACGGTGGCGATAACACCAGGAACGAAATAATTTCTGCTTTTCAGATCAGGATTATACCAAGAGGTTGAACGCAGATCGATTGTTGCCCCTCCAGCAGTGTTCTGTCTCATCTGTTTTCTCGCATACGCACCAATGATTCGGTTTGCATAACCTTGGGCAATCAACGCGGTATTTGAATACGTTCCGTCCACGATTACCTGGACCTCAGTGGAAATGCCTTTCTCAATATCTTTTCCGAAACCACGGTTAATCTGTACAGCACATATGACCTCACCTCTATCAAGCAGATCTCTTATTTCTTCAACCGATGCTGCTGTATGCGTTATGGTGAAATACCCTGATGCATCAAGCTTCTGGATCAGTTCCCTGCTTTCTTTCGATCTATCGAGATCAAGAACCGTTGTGAGAATATTATGAACATCCACGGTGACAGCATAGCCAAAAAGAAAAAGCTGTATAATCGGGGGACCGAAAAGTAAAAATCGCAGTTTTTTGTCTCGGAAGGCTTGGATAAATTCCTTGATAATGATTTGTTTTATCCGTTCAAAACTCTGTTGCCAATATCTCAAGGGAACCTTTCTTATACAACATTCTTTTTGAATTTTTTATTTGCCAGTACAAATACAATAATCCCGTACAAGGTCAAGAGCAACGCTTCGCCAACAAGAAGATTGAATGAACTTCCTTTCAAAAATAGATCCTTGAGGATGGAGACAAAATAACGTGCTGGGAACAAGTAGGTGACAACTTGTAATGGTTTTGGCATATTTGAAATAGCAAACAAAAAACCCGAGAGCAGGAATGCGGGAAGAAAGGTACTTAAAAGAGCCATTTGGCTCGCCACGACCTGCGTCCGTGCAACGATCGAGATAAAAACGCCCCAGCACAGTCCTCCAAAAAGGAAAATACACGAGAACGAAAACAGCAGAACAAGGCTCCCGCGAAGGGGTACCGCGAAGAGAATCGTACCCATGAAAACGGCTATCACCGTGTCAATGAGACCTATTATGAAATACGGAATGAGCTTCCCGATAATAAGTTCTGAAGTCTTGATCGGTGTTGCTATTAATTGTTCCATGGTGCCCCGGTCCCATTCTTTCGCAATCGTGAGCGACGTAAGAAGGGCTGCAATGACTGACATAATCAGGGCGATCAAGCCGGGAATGATAAAATTTTTTGATTTTAGTTCTGAGTTGTACCACACACGGCTTCGGACATCTATCAGCGATGCTATTCGTACGCCCGCGAGCCGTTGTGCATATTGTTCAGTAATTGCCGTGATATATCCCTGTGCAATCGTTGCTGTATTTGCATCACTCCCGTCCATGATCACACCAATGTGTGCCTTTTTAATTGTTACAATATTTTTTGAAAAATCGAGAGGGATCATAACAGCAAGTTTTGCCTTACCGGAATCGAGATATTGGTCAATGTCGTGGTAGCGATCAGCATACCCTATCATGGTGAAATAACCCGACTCTCTGAGTTCTGCTACGAATTCCCGGCTCATACTGGTTTTATCAAGGTCATACACCACGACAGGTATATCGTTAATGTCGATCGTGATAGCATATCCGAAAATGACCAGGAGAATTACCGGCATAAGAAATGCCATAGCGAGGCTGAAGGGATCGCGTCGGATCTGAAGAATTTCTTTTTGAGCTATGGCTTTGATGCGGAGCAATCGCATATCCCTCTCTCGCCTTTCATACGAAGGGATCAGGAAACCTCGATCAGTGTTACAAAAACATCTTCAAGCGATGGGACAATTCGTTCTATTCTTCGGGGTATGATGTCCGATTGTTCCAGTATCTCCCGGATCATTGGACCAGTATGTGTACTACTCGAAACGATTACATGGAGTATATTTCCAAAAATAGCAGCATCGAAGCCGTGTGTGCTCAATACATCAAGCGCTTCCACAGGCCGATCAGCCTCAATTTCGAGCACGTCTTTGGTCATGTATTTTTGTTTTAATTCATCGGGGGTCCCTTCTGCGATGATCTTTCCCCGGTAGATAAGGGCAAGGCGGTCACAATAGTCTGCCTCATCCATATAATGAGTCGTGACAAAAACCGTTGTTCCAACAGCAGACATATCATAGATGAGGTTCCAAAAGTTTCTTCGAGAAATAGGATCTACTCCTGAGGTAGGCTCGTCGAGAAACAGTATCTGCGGCTCATGGAGAATGGCGCAGCCGAGGGCAAGTCTCTGTTTAAAGCCAGTCGGTAGTGTCTTGGTAATCGCATCCTTTCGGTCAGAAATGCCTGCCATAGACAGAACCCACTCTTTGCGTGCAGCCTTTTTCTCCTCGGGGACATTATAGACACCACTAAAAAAGTTTATATTCTCAATCACCGTTATATCATCATACAGAGAAAATTTCTGGGACATGTATCCGATGTTCTGTTTGATTGATTCCGACTGGGTTGTGATATCATTTCCCCCTACCGTCCCCGTACCGCTTGTAGGCATAAGAAGTCCACAGAGCATGCGAATGGTCGTTGATTTGCCCGCGCCGTTTGGACCAAGAAAGCCAAAAATTTGTCCCTTTCTGACTTCAAGGCTGATATTGTCCACGGCAATAAAGTTGCCGAATGTGCGAGTGAGTCCCTGAACTTTTACGGCAATGCCATTTTTATTGTCTGTCATAGCTGGTAGAAATCCATTCTTCGCATTGTGGTCTTATCGTGCCACCATCGTAATAAAAACATCTTCCAGCGATGGAACAACATATCGGTGGTTTTTTATCAAAACACCTGCGTGAAGAAGCTCTTTCAGGAGTATATCCACTCGTTCTTTGCTCTCAAGGGTTATATGTAGTTTGTCACCGTACATACTGACACCCATTACCCCATCAAGCGTTTTTACAATCTTCTGTGCAACACGCGCATTATCTGTCCACACCTCTATCATCAACAAACCAAGAGAAGTTTTGACTTTTGCCGGGGTATCTTCAACGAGAATATTTCCCTGATGCAGAAGCCCGATCCTGGTACACCGTTCTGCTTCGTCGAGATAGGCAGTGGAAATAATGATCGTAATATGCTCCTTCAAGAGGTCATAAAGAATCTTCCAGAAATCCCTGCGTGATACGGGATCGACACCGTTCGTGGGTTCATCGAGAAATAATATTTCAGGAGTATGAATCAGGGAACAAGCAAGTCCGAGTTTCTGTTTCATGCCTCCTGAGAGTGCACCAGCGAGACGGTCCTTAAATGGTGTAAGATTGCTGAAACCGAGCAGCCGGTCAATGCGAGGAGGGCGATCACGGTCTGGCACTTCATAGATATCCGCATAAAACCGTATGTTTTCCATAACCGTCAGGTCTTCATACAGCCCGAAGCGCTGGGACATATATCCGATTTTTTCCTTGATCTTTTCACCTTCGGTACTGATCGAATGTCCCGCAACCCATGCCTCACCAGCCGTAGGAGTCATGATTCCGGCGAGAAGTCTCATGACCGTGGTTTTACCCGCACCATCAGGCCCCACAAGACCGAAGAGCTCGCCTCGGCGAATCTCAAGGTTGAGTTTATGAAGCGCCGTTATGGTTCCAAATTGTTTAGTAAGCTCAATCGTTTTAACAGCAATCTGCATATTTTTCAAGGATTGCTCTGCTGATGCACCGATTCGTTCTGGTTATTGTTTTTTACTTTTTGATAGCGAGCACCGCATTCATTTCTGAAAAAGGCCCATTCTTCGCATTCCGTCTTGTCAGGAAACATACAGATGCCATGCTGGCTGCCGTCAGGCATGGTTCGCAGTTCATTCACATAGCCCGATTCAACACAATAAACCGATGCGGGATTTGCAATAGCAGAAATGGCATCGGGAAAGCTAAACCAGGAAATGAGCATCGCTGTACCGGAAAAAAGCACGACTTTTATTCTCATTGCTCGGTTGTTCATCGTGGAGCCTCTGGAAGTCGTATGGTTACATCTGCGGGCATCCCTGGTTTTAATTCATTGTTTTCATTCTTTACTTTCACCTTTATACCAAAGACAAGCTTCACTCGTTCTTCGTGGGTCTGGATGTTCTTCGGTGTGAATTCAGCTTCAGAAGAAATGTAACTTATCACCCCCTGATAAACCTTGTTGGGATAGGAATCCGTCCGTATCTCCGCCTGCTGACCGATTTTTACCAAACCGAGTTTATCTTCCTTAATATAAACTTTTATCCAGGGGCTCTCGATATCCCCAAGGGTGAAGATCGGGACACCAGCTGCCACGGTTTCTCCCTGCTCCACATTCTTCCTCAGAACAATTCCTGATACCGGAGAATACAGCATTGTGTCTTTTAGTCTCACTTCAGCGGTCTGAAGAGCCGCCCGAGCCAGATCCGCCTGGGAGCGTGTTGCATCAAATGCGGTCCGTGCCGCATCCATCTGCTGTGCGGTGATAACTCCCTGGGCGTACAACGGTTCGAACCGTTCGATATCTTTTTGCGCCTTAAGAAACTGCGCTTCTGCATTTCTGACACCTGCTCGATACTGGGTAACCAGGCTTTCTAATTCCGCTCGATCAAGAACCGCTACTCGTTCTCCTGTGCTTACCAACCTGCCCTCATCTGTAAAAAGAGACTGGACGCGCCCGGGAATTTTAAAGCCTGCCTGGATCTCAGTTATTTCAACATTGCCGGAAAGCAGGAGTGTAGTATCTTGAGCGGAATTTTTGAATCGCAAATACATGATCAGCGCAAAAACGATAAGAACAAGACCGATAAGTATTAATTTTTTTTCCATGCAATTATTCCTCACACTCAGATCATATAGTATTCATCTGGTTCCGTAGAGAGTAACCAGTTCTTTTCCCATCGCGTACCAAAGGCTGGCTTCTGCACGGACAGCATCATAGCGGGCTTTCCACCAGTTGGTCTGGGCGGTGGATACCAGGGTAACTGCATCAAGCACTTCGAGCGCGGTACCGACGCCTTCTCGATACCGGAGCTGCTGCAACCGAAGATTTTCCTCTGCTTGCGCAACGGATGTCTTCATGACATCAATCTTTTGAATAGAACTTTCCAGATCAAGATGTGCATTTTTGACATCGAGCTGCACGGCATCCATAATTTTTTCACGAGTAAATTTGAGCGATTGCAGTTGGCCGCGATTCATCGATATCCGCGCGCTCGTTGCTCCTCCTGACCAGAGATTGAGGTTCACGCCTGCTATGACAGACCAGTTATGCTGGTGCACCATATAAGGATTCTCCTGGTATTGATACCCTCCCTGAAGAAAAAAATTCGGCCAGTATTCCGCTCGCACTGTTTTTATGGCCTCTTCCTTGCCTGAAATTTCTGCGTCAAGGATTTTAATTTCCGGGCTCGCTGCGAGGGCTGTTTTCCATGCCTCGTCAAGCGTTAGAGAGGGAAAAAGATTTTTTTCTATCTCAACCGGATACAGGGGTTCGTTCAGGGAACGCGCCAGAAGACTGTTGATGCGCGAAATACGGAGCGATCGTTGGTTGTCTGCAGTCAACTGTCGCTGGCGAGAATCCGCCAACCTGACATCAGCCTGAAGCACTTCGTTTCTCGTTGCAACACCACTCTTGAACCTGGCTTCTGCATCTTTTTTATGTCCTTCATACCGCCTGGTATCCTCTGTGGCAACCTGAAGTTGTTTTTCCGCTTCCAAAAGATTGCAATAGGAGATTATAAATTCAAGAATCGTGCGGTTCTGTGTCCGGCGTGTGGAGATTTCCCGGGCCTGCAAGGAATATTTTGCAGCTTCCACAGACGAAAGCGTCTTGCCAAAATCGAAAAGAAGCTGTGTGGCACGGACGCCATAGGTTATAAAATTATCGTCCGATGTTGGGACGATCTGGCTGCCAAATTTCGCCTGGGGCTGATACTGGAGCCAGGTTTGATTCGCATATAGGTCAATGTGGGGAAACAGGGCTGAACGAGGCACGGAAACAGCGGCCCGTGCAACGTTTTCATCGGATCGGCTAATTTTAATATCGCGTCCATTCGTGAGAATACGTGTAATCCCCTCTTCAAGAGTCATCCCGTGCCCTCTGAAAGGAATCAGAATAACAGCAACAACAATACTAAAAATAAACGGCTTCATAACAATCTCCTATTGCGAATCACAGGAAACAATTGTTTTTTCAAACTGGCTCCATACTTTCATGCCTTCCTGTACGAGCGAAAAGGAAAAACCGCTTAATGACCATCGAAAAGCAAGACCCTGGATCATGCCGACAAAAAGTAAAGCCGTTGTACGGGAGTTAATATCCTGTCGTATCTTCTTTTCCACTTGTCCTTTCCGGATAAAGGAAGCCAACTTTTTTGAAAAACCATACATGGTAGCAAGGACATTGGCGCGAAGATTTTTGCTCACATGAAGTTCCTGAGAAAACATAAATCTCGAGATACCCGGATTCTTCTCCATAAATACAAGCTGCAACTTAAAAAATTGCTTCAGCATAGTGAGCGGCTTTTTTTTCTGGATGGCGTTCTCCATATTTTCTCGAATACGGTCACGGATGAATTCAAATGCTACGATATAGATTTCATCCTTGTTTTGCAAATGCCGGTACAGATTTGCCTCGGACATTCCTGCTTTTTTTGCAATGGCAGATGTTGTCACATTGCCCATTCCTTTTTTTCCGGCAATGCTGAAAACCGCCCGCACGATCTGTTCACGACGGATACTTCCACTTACCTTCTTAACCGGATGCACTTCTGCAGACATAAAAACTCCTCGTAAGTAAATATTCACTTACATTGTAGCTATGAAACTTCTCTGTGTCAATTGATTTACAGGAAGGAGTGAGAAATTGATATTTACATTGCGGAATAGGTTCATACCCCGTATACTGACTCCCTATGAAAACGGTTGCTAACCTATCCGGTCGTCGCTTCCTCGCATTGTTTGTAAGGATAGCGGGATGTTTGTGGTGCGTCGTTCCAGGAGTTTTTCCTGATTCGTATGCTGTTGCACAGCCTTCGCTCATGGAGGCGCAGATTCTTGCAGTGCACGACGGAGATACGGTCACCTTGCTCATTCAGGGAACACGAAAAAAAACCCGTTTAATCGGCATCGATGCTCCTGAAATGGGACAACGACCCTGGGGGAAAAAATCTCAGAAATATTTACTCGCTCTTATTCAGAAAGAAAAGAAACAAGTACTCGTGGAAACAGACATCGTACCCTATGACAAGTATAATCGGCTTCTTGCCTATGTGTGGACCACTGACGGCAGTCTTATTAATGAGTGCATGATCAGGGACGGGTATGCCCTCTTGTTTACGATTCAGCCCAATACGAAATATATGAAACGGTTTCAGATGGCTCAGAAAACGGCACGAAGGGAAAAACGGGGCATCTGGGGGGTGGATGGACTACGGGAAACACCGCGTGACTACAAAAAGATGCATCCTCGTGAATGAGGCTCGTACTGTTTACACTGCTGGCGGTTTCCCGTCCAGCACCTCTCGTACTTTTTGCAGCAAATCGGTAGGCGATATAGGTTTTATCAGAAATGCAACTTGTCCGGCCTGTATGTGCTGATCGTCAAGAATCCCTTCCGCATATCCGCTCATAAAGATGACCTTCAAATCAGGAAGAGCGGAAATGATTTCCTTGTATACTTGCTTGCCGTTTTTCCTGGGCATGACGACGTCCAGAAGTGCAAGCCGGATGGTATCCTTATGATCAGCAAATTGTTTGATCGCTTCGATTCCATCCATGGCTGGAATAACCTGATAGCCAAAATCCGTCAGAACAGTGAGCATAAGTTTCCGAAGCGCTTCATCATCCTCAGCAACCAAAATGGTTTCTTTTCCACCGTGGGGTTTGTTTGTTTTGCGGAGCTCCTGCAATTCGTTCTTCTTGCGCGGGACATCGGTCAAAGGCAGATATATTTTGAATGTCGTGCCATTTCGAGGCTCGCTGTACACATTAATAAATCCTTCATGTTTTTTCACGGTTCCGTACACCATGGCAAGTCCTAATCCCGTTCCCTTGCCGGGTGGCTTCGTGGTAAAAAAGGGTTCAAATATTTTCCCACGGGTTTGTTCATCCATGCCGATGCCGGTATCCGAAACCGAGATCAGTGCATATTCACCGACTTTCCCATATCCATACGCGAGGATAAAGGAACCATCGAGTTGCATGCGTTTTGCTTCTATGGTCAAACGTCCGCCGCGTGGCATGGCATCCTGCGCATTCGTAATAAGATTCATCAAGGCTTGCTCAATTTGCGCCCGGTCAACCATGACGGTCAGTTCTTCTTTTGCACAGATCGTATGCAGTTCGACATCTTCACGGATCAGTCGAGACACAAACGTGCCGAATTTACTGATAATGTCGCTTATATCAATCGGAGCAAGATGGACCGTCTGTTTTCTGCTGAACGCGAGCAGGCTCTGCGTCAGCATGGCCGCACGGTCTGCAGCAGCAAGCACCTGTTGCAACTCATAATTCAACGGATCATCCTTATTCAGCTTCATGAGAACAACATAGGTATATCCGATAATTGCAGTCAGTATATTATTGAAATCGTGGGCAACTCCTCCTGCCAGGGTTCCGATAGCCTCAATTTTCTGTGATTGCACCAGCTGTTCTTCAAG
Source organism: Nitrospirota bacterium (assembly GCA_041650055.1). GTDB lineage: Bacteria > Nitrospirota > UBA9217 > UBA9217 > UBA9217 > JBAZLV01. The sequence goes on from JBAZLV010000002.1 coordinate 82,113, forward strand.
TTTCCGTTTTTCAGTAACATCCCTCATTATCCCTTCATGGCCAATATAGGCGCCTTGTACATCTTCGAGGACATAACTTGATGCTTCAAGATAGATGATTTCTCCGTTTCGTTTTTTTGCTTTGAAGGGGTATGATTTGATCATCTTGTTGTGTTGCAGCACCTGGATAAATTTGTGCCGTTCCTTGCTGTCCACCCAGATTTCCTCGGCAGAGGTGCCAATCATTTCTTCCGGCGTGCGATATCCGAACAGTTCCGCGCCCGCATGGTTCATCATGATAAAATGGGAATTTTTATCGATTTTATAAAGGCAATCCAAGTTTGAAGCAAATAAGCTTTTATAGCGGTTTTCACTCTCCTGTAATGCATTTTCAACCTTTTTTCGCTCGCGGGCATACTGAATTGTGCGGACCAGGAGGCTGGAATCGAACTGACCTTTTACCAGATAATCCTGAGCGCCTTCGCTGATAGACTGTATTGCGATTGTTTCATCATGAATGCCTGCAATAACAATAATCGGGACATCGGGAATATCAGCAACAACTTTGTTTAATGTCTCTACACCTTTGCTGTCCTGGAGATTCAGATCGAGCAAAATGATATCAAACGGCTTTGACGTAAATGCGTTTAACCCGTCATCGAGCCGGCCAAAGATCGTAATAGCAAACGCGGCACGAGATTGTGCTAGGAGTTCCTGGATGAGCTTTGCATCTTCAGGATGGTCCTCGAATACCAGCAAGCGTATGGGAGCGCAGGAATCATTCATGATAAATTGACCGGAGTAACCAAACAACTAATTGAATTTTTTAGTATTTTTTTAAATAGTAGATACACCATTACGAAGGAATAATAGAAAAATAGGCAGGGCGTGATCAGCATTCTATGCGGGAATCTTGACATTTTCGTCTCTAACCTGGTGTAATTTTTTTAGTAATACCAAATAATTATACCATAGAAAATCCTCCAAATTAGAAATTATCCTTTTATACACGCAATCGGTTTTACCTTTGCTACCTTTCGGGCAAGGTTTGCTTTATGTGATACATCGACAACTTCTGAAACATCCTTATATGAATCCGGCGCTTCTTCAGCAACTCCGCTATAGGAATGTGCATAAATGAGCACACCTTGCTCTGCCAGAGACCTGAGAACGTCACGCCCCTTCCATTTTTTCTTTGCCTGGGTTCTGGACAGAGCCCTCCCAGCTCCATGACAGCAGGAACCAAATGCTGTTGTCATTCCCTCCTCGGTTCCCGCAAGAATATATGATGCAGTACCCATGGTTCCTCCAATCAGCACTGGTTGGCCGATACTTCGATATGCATCTGGGATATCCGGTTGGCCAGGTCCGAAAGCCCTGGTTGCACCCTTCCGGTGAACATATAACCGCTTTTTTCTCCCCTGAATTATATGGGTTTCTACCTTGCAGGTATTATGACTGATGTCATACAGCATGGTTACCCGGCTCTCGGGATACATATCCATAACAATTTCTCGAACCAGATGAGCGATAATCTGCCGGTTCGCAAGAGCGCAGTTAATGCCAGCGTTCATAGCTCCAAAGTAGCGCTGTCCTTCTGGTGAATATATCGGCGCACTGGCTAGTTCTCTATCCTGAATATTTATTCCGTATTTTTTTAAGGAAGCGGCAAGGTCTTTCAGATAATCTGTTCCTATCTGGTGTCCCAGTCCCCGCGAACCGCAATGAATCGAAAGGACAACATCCTCTTTCCTGAGTCCCATGGCCAGGGCAGCTTCGTCGTCGTAAATCTCTGAAACGACCTGAACTTCAAGATAATGATTTCCCGAACCAAGAGTGCCCATTTCTCGATACTGTCTTTTTTTTGCCATGTCTGAAACATGTTCGGGCTGAGCACCGGTTACTTTCCCGCGCTCCTCAATATAGGCGAGATCGTCTTTGATTCCATAGCCCTCGGAAACCGCCCATGCAGCGCCGCCCATAAGCATCTCGTCGATCCGAGAAGGCGAAAGTTTGATAAGCCCTTCGGAACCAACGCCTGCAGGCACCCGCTGAAAAAGTTGTTCCGCAAGCAGCGGAAGCCTCGGCAAAATTTGTTCCTTGTTTAATCCTGTTTTCATTGTACGGACACCGCAGGATATATCAAACCCGACACCGCCCATGGAGATAATTCCGTCCTCATCAGGATCAAAGGCTGCTACGCCACCAATCGGGAACCCGTAGCCCCAATGAGCATCCGGCATGGCAATCGAAGCGAGCTGAATGCCGGGAAGCCTGGCAACATTCCGGATCTGTTCCCTGACCTTCTCATCCATGTCCTGAACCAGTTTTTCACTCGCAAAAATTCTCCCCGGAACATTCATGTTCTCTTCACAAGGGATATCCCACACATATTCATTTATTTTTTGAAGTGATTGTATATTCACACGTCACCTTATCATTTTCTTAAACATCAACAATGCATTGAGCAACATATCCCGAATCAGCAGGTGTAACTGTAAGCAGATGATACGTTGCTGCTTTCACTTCAACGCCGGGTTCATGGCGTCGCGGGTCAAATTTTTCTCCCCAGGCGGTTCCTGTTAGCGCGTGCCCTTCAATCTGCACTTTAAATTGTGAAAATACCAGGCGATCAATATCAGAAACAGTCAGAAGCGCATTGAGCCATTCAATCAAGAGAAGCTCATGATCCGGTGCGGACACTGAAATCGTTCTCATGGTAACCGGCTGTACAGCAGCAGTATTCACCATAATCGCATACATACCCAATGCTGCATGCTCAAATGCTTCATCCATGGTTTTTCCGAATCCTCGAATACCAATATCCGCTTCATGTTCAAAAAATTCGTATGATGGCATCATTGTAAAATTCAATCCGCTACCAAATCCCATCGATAGCAGCGTTGCAAAATGAACAACGATTTTCTTTCATGGTCTGCTGGAGTACCTGATATCCAAACCGTTTTACAATGGTCTTGCGACAATTCCAGCAGATCGTATCTTCACCCTGTCCGGGAATATTCCCTTCATACACATAGCGAAGCCCTGCATCCAAACCAATCTGCCGAGCTCGTGAAATTGTTTCAATTGGTGTAGTAGGCTCGTTTTTCAACAAATAGCGGGGATAAAATCTTGAGAGATGCCACGGAATTTCTTTTCCAATGGACGCAATAAACCCAGCCATTTTCCTGAGCTCATCCGTTGAGTCATTGTAGCCGGGGATAAGGAGTGTGGTCAGCTCAATCCATATTCCTGTATTTTTATATTCCTGAATCGCCTCAAGCACGGGTGCCAGACGAGCGCCGCAGACCGTACGGTAAAAATCATCGGAAAAACTTTTCAAATCAATATTCGCCGCATGGAGATACGGTGTTATCGTTTTTAAGGCAACAGGAGTAAGATAGCCATTGGTTACAAAGATATTGGCAAGTCCGGCTTCAACCGCTAAACGCGCGGTATCGTAGGCCAATTCAAAAAAAATGGTAGGCTCCGTATAGGTGTAAGAAATGCTCGTGCAATTGTTTTCAAGCGCCGCATGAACGATTTCCGAAGGCGATACCGGGTTTCCCGGAAGTGGTTGGCTTCCCTGCAAGGGGAATTGTGAGATGTCCGCATTCTGACAGTGTTTGCATCGAAAATTGCATCCAGGTGTTGCAAAAGAATACGTCAGGCTGTTGGGCTTGAAATGGAAAAGGGGTTTTTTCTCAACAGGGTCCACATGACGCGCGATCACTTTGTCGTAGACGAGACTGTACAGGATACCATCACGGTTCTCGCGCACAGCACAGAGACCCCGCCTGCCCGAAGCAATCAGGCAATAATGGCTGCAGAGGCTGCAACGCACTTTGTTTTCTTCTTGTTGCTCCTGAAACATCGCCTGTTTCATGCGAGACCCCGCAGCAGGACTAAAAGAAAAGCGCCTGTGCTCCTATCCTGAATGACGGCTTGTCTCCCTGTTGCCTGATGTCTTTTTTTCTCGTTTTCGCTTCTGTTCGAGCGCTTCAGCCTGGATCCGGTTCTTGCACCGCAAGCAAATTGCATCCTGGGAATCAAGACCGCACAGGAGACACCGTCTGTCCGATCTGGGTTTCGTTCCTTCAGCCTGGAATATCCTTTCAAGGAATTCCCCGTCGGACACGATGCCCTCGACAGACACCAGCTCTCCAAAGATGGTTTTCGGCAGTCTGGTTATCTGATTCTTTTTGACAAGGTCGGGATAGTAATTCGCATGAATAATATCAGCTTCAAGATATCGACTGGAAAGCGAAAAAGCGACCGCCTGGTGCGCCGCATCTTTGCATTCCTGACAGGTGTCATTCACAAAAACCCTCACCACGACCTTATTCGTAAGCCGATCCAGCGCTGTCCTAATGTCCGGCGGAAGCCATATACCCGGTCCTGAGAGCGCATGCACGGTTTCAAAAAGTATTTCATCTGAAAAGTGTTCTATCCAACCGTAAAAAAATATCTTTTTTTCCTGCAATCCTTCAACAACCAGCGCAGGACTCCGTTGAATACCGTAGTCTTCAACTTTATCCTTGTCCATGACCATATCGTAGGATTCAAGAATAATCTTGGTTGTCTGCCCCTCAAATATTTTCGCGAATTCGAGAATTGAGGCGTGAGCCTGACGTTCTTTCTCCCGCGAAAAAAAGACAAGCCGGACTGGTTTTATAAAATCAGAACGGTTTTCCTGAATTCGAGATGCCAATTTTTCGTGAGTCACACAATCCTCTCATTTGTATCTCAAGTAAATTATATCAGACTTTGCATCATGCATATCGTTCGTATATATCAAGGATGAGGCCTTCTCGAAGACCTCCTTCGCTCACGTGCAGGTGGCGAAAATTAAAATGCAGCATTATTTCTTCAAGAATGATGGTGCCTGTGGCAATGATATCTTCCCTGCCGTGTTCCAGACCAGGGAAACTGCTTCTCTCTGCGTGAGTACTTTGAACAAGTTGTTTTGTGATTGCATGAATCGATTTCCTGGTAAGTATGTATCCGTTGATCTTGTCCGGATCGTATTCCACTAACCGTTGGTCCATTGCCGCAAGCGTTGAGACTGTTCCTGCGGTCCCGATACAGGCCATATTTTTTGGAATTTCAAATTCGTTCTGTTTTTGATTAAGGGTTTCTCGTATAGATTTTCTCATACGTTGTATTTCACCTGTACTTGGCGGATCGTGTTTAATAAATCGTTCGGTAAGGTAAACAGCTCCCAAGGAAAGACTTGTGGAAATAATTTTTCTTCCGGGTGAGGTAGCGATCATCTCAGTGCTTCCCCCTCCAATGTCGATAACAAGCGCCGATGCTGCACAGTCCTTGTCCCATTGAGCTTTCCCTGCATGAACAACACCAAGAAACGTAAGCCGTGCTTCTTCTTCGCCGCTTATAACCGTAACAGCAAGCCCGGTTTCTTCCTGAACATGTTTGAGAAATACATCTGCATTTGAAGCATTTCTGAGCGCGCTGGTTCCGACTGCTGCCACATGGCAGGCTTCATAATATTTGATCCGGTCGGCAAAGTGTGTTAGCGCCGCAAGAGCTCGTCCTTCCGCTTCACGGGAAATCGTTCCTGTCCGGTCAAGATCCATGCCCAGTCGGGTGGCCTTTCGGTCTGAATATATTTTTTGCAATCGGTCAGGACCGGCTTCAGCAATCAGCAGCCGAAGAGAATTGGTGCCGATATCAATACCGGCCAGGATCATGAGACAAGGAGTTCTTTGATTTTTTCGCTGTAGGCCTGAATCCGCATGGCAAGGAGTTTGGCAATAGTCATAAGCACCTTCGCTCCGGTACGCGGATCAAGATCGAGGAAGGCAATGAAATCTTTGCGGGTTAAGAGAAGAAGTTCAACCGGTGTTTCTGCCCGGGCGGTAACCAGGCGGTTCGCAACCTGTACAAGAGCCAGCTCCCCAAAAAAATCGCCTGGTCCCAGAAGCAGGAGACCCAGCTCCTCATTTTCACCAAACATGGTCGTTATTCTGACCTTGCCGCTTTTGATAATGTACAGGGCTTCAGCAGGCATATGTTCCGTAAAAATGGTTGTATTCTGTTGTATCTGTCGCTCCTGAAACATGCCAAGCAACAGTTCAATGGCTTCATTACTGCAGCCTTTAAAAAGAGCTGAATTCCGTATAAGATTCATAATATCCATGGAAATCGTATGAGAGGCATGCACTCAGAGTGCGTGATTCATTATAGGGTCACAACTTTTTTTTGTCAAGGTAAAGCTCGGGGCCTTTGTGCATCAAGCCGTTTGTGAATTTGTTGAACGCAAAAAAGTGGTGATCGTGTTCAGAATGTAGGAAGCGACATCTGATTTTACCATGGTGGGCAGGTCATGCTTGTTTCCGTTCCGATCCAGGATCATCACTGCATTCGTGTCGGTTTCAAATCCGGAACCCGGTTGAAGCACGTTGTTTACAACAATAAGGTCGAGATTCTTTTTCTTCAATTTCTGTAATGCATTCTGCTCGATAGCGTCCGTTTCTGCAGCAAATCCGACGAGCAGTCTTTCCCCCGGAATACTTCCGAGCTGCATGAGAATATCGTCCGTGCGTTCCAGTTCGAGCGTCAGTGTTGCACGTTCTTTTTTTATCTTGTGAACAGCTGTCTGAACCGGCCGAAAATCGGATACTGCAGCTGCCATGATCACGATGTCTGATTTCGGCGCATGGCGAAGAACCGTTTCCTTCATTTCCGCCGCGGTCGTCACCCGAATAACATCCACGCCTTGAGGCGGAGTCAATGCCGTGGGCCCTGATACCAGGATAATTGATCCGCCCCGGTCCCTAGCAGCCGCAGCAAGCGCATATCCCATTTTTCCGCTTGAAGGATTGCTGATAAATCGAACGGGATCGATGGGTTCCCGGGTCGGTCCCGCTGTTATCAGGATTGTTTTGCCTTCCAAATCGCGGGGTGCAAGCAAGGATGACACGGATGAAAGAATCGTATCAGTGTCCGCAAGCCTGCCCTTTCCCACCGTGCCGCAGGCAAGACTGCCGGTTCCCGGTTCCACAATATGAATTCCGATCTCCCTGAGAGATTGTATATTTCTCTGAAGGATCGGATTCCGATACATGCGTTCATTCATGGCCGGAGCAACCAAAAGCGGACAGCTTACGGCCATGAGTGAGGATGTCAACGCATCATCGGCAATTCCGGATACGATTTTCCCGATAATGTTGGCGGTCGCAGGAGCAATCAGGGCAAGATCAAGCCGGTCGGTGAATTCAATATGTCCGATGGCCGATTGGGTATGATTTTCGAATTCGTCGCACAGCACCGCCCGCTTTGAAAGCGCTTCAAACGTAAGACGGGGAACAAACCGCTCGGCATTCTTGGTCATCACAACATGAACTTCAGCTCCCCGTTCCGTCAGACGGCGCAGGATGTCCACAGCCTTGTATACCGCTATACTGCCGCTTATCCCCAGCAGAATGCGCTTGCCGGAAAGCGGCTGCACCGATGCTATCATCTATTCCTCGTTTTCCTCGGTTTCCTCGAAATCATCAGATTCTGATGGTTCTTCACCAGCCTGATCTTCCTCTTCAGCTGATTCCTCGTCAGCGCTCCCGTCTTCACTCTGGGTTTCGGACAGATAGGCACTGAGTTCTTTCCGAATCTCCTCTTCCTTTGCCGAGAGCTGCTCTTCGATCCGGGCGCGTTCTTCCTGCTTGTGGAATTCCTCTTTCGCAATTTTTGCTTCTTCGCCGGTAAGAATCTTTAATTTCCCTGCGACAGCCTCTTCCAGTGCAATGGTCGTGTCCTTGATAGATCGTGTTGAAACCTGCAAGGGTGCATCTGCAGAAAGCTGCCGGACCCGTTGGGAAGCAATATGAACGAGCCGGAACTTGGTACCACCGACGGTCCCGGTTACTTCAATGGGAAGTGAGATAAGATCTTCAGCGGGTTGTTGCATGGTTTCCTCCTGAGGGTTTATCATGATTGAACATGGTATCGATCCAGGCGTTGTCAAGTATATTCGTCCTGCATCGTTCTGTGGTTATAATAGAGCGCAGTTCCGTCAGCGCACGGTCAAAATCACGATTAATCACAACATAATCATACAACAGATAATCCTTGATTTCTTCCCGGGCATGACTCATGCGCCGCTGGATGTCATCTTCCCGGTTTGATTTGCGATTCCGGAGCCGTTCCTCGAGTACCCCCAGTGATGGGGGCATAATAAACACATACACCGCGCTCGCGTATTTCTGCTTGATCTGTTGGGCGCCCTGCGTATCGATATCTAAAATAACATCTATATTTTTCGAGATAAGGTCTTGCAGTACCCGACGAGATGTCCCGTACCAATGGGAATGCACTTGTGCGAACTCGGCAAAATCGCCTGCCGTGATCATTTCTTGAAATCGTTCCTCGGTGACAAAATAATAATCTCTGCCGTCAATCTCACCCACCCGCGGTTCTCGCGTCGTATATGAAATAGAGTGCGTTATATTTTCAAGCGACTCGGTCACGGCTCTGCACAAGGTGGTTTTCCCGGCTCCGGATGGCGCAGAAATGACAAATAACAATCCATGTTTTTTATTCACAATGCACTCCGCCTGAAAATCTCTGAAGCAGTGTTTCCACCTGCACAGCAGAGAGAATGACGTGATCACTGTCTGTAATAATGAGTGCCCGGGTCTTCCGCCCCTGTGTTGCATCAAGCAGCCGTTTCTGTTCCCTTGCTTCATCCTTGAGACGGCGCATGGGAGCCGAATCAGGCGTCAGGACTGCAACCACTTTTGACGCCATCACCATATTGCCATATCCTATATTGACCAGAAAAGGCGCCATCGTAATCCTACGAATTCCCGTTATTCGATATTCTGAACCTGTTCACGGATCTTTTCCAGTTCTGCCTTGACGGTTACCACATCCAGAGAAATTTTTGCATCCATCGCTTTCGAGCCAACCGTATTGATTTCTCGGAACATCTCCTGAAGTAAAAAATCAAGTTTTTTCCCGATCTGATCATGTGCCGGCGGTTCAAGCAGTTTCTGGAATTGCACCAGATGGCTTTCGAGACGGGTCAACTCTTCCGTAACGTCGGTTCGCTCGGCAAGAATTGCAATCTCCTGTGCCAGCCGGACAGGATCCGCCTGTTCCTGCATGAGTTTTTCGAGGATTTCAGACATTCTTTGCCGTGCATTTTCAATGGTGATAGGAGATTGAGTTCTGATTGTCAGGATGGTAGTCTCAATAATTCTCAGTCTCGCCTTGATATCCCTCACGAGGGCATCTGCTTCTCCGGCACGCATCCGGTTCAGATCATCAAGTGCTTTGAGTAAACCCTGAGAAAGAATATGCCAGGCTGTATCTGCATCTTCTTCCTTCTCTTCATTGACAACAACACCCGGAAGCCCGGCAATTAATGAAAGATCTACTTCCCCGCTCAATCCAAAGCGTTGCTTCATGTCTTTGAGCAGTCGGACATATTGTTCCGCAACCAGTTCCTGGATCGAAAGATTTTCTGTATGCTCGCCGTCCGATTTTTTGGTGATAAAAACCTCAAGCCTGCCCCGGGAAACATGTTCCTGGACGACCCTTTTTACCCGTGATTCAAGGGAAGCGAAACTGCGTGGAATTTTGACCTGAATGTCCAGGTAGCGGTTATTGAGCGAACGAATTTCTACGGTAAAGCCTGTGGTTCCTGCTTCCCCCGCTTCCTTTCGTGCGTATCCTGTCATACTTCTGATCACGGTCGTCCTCGCTGAGAGTATGAACATACTCTATACTACTAAGAAATACTTGTCAATGAAGGCAGTGGCTATTTGCGTCCTTTTGAGTAATCTTCATATACAGAAGGAGCAAACTGAAATGTACGGACATACACATCAAAGAGAAAGTGAACTTCAACTTCCCATGCGGTACTGATCGACATGGTCCGCTGTTCTTCGTTTCGCTTGATGAGAAAACTTGACGGGCCAAGAGGCAACTCGAGTTCTTTGGCAACCTTGACCAGATCAGCACGGATCTCTTCGTCTTTTAAAACCTGAGCAACGCTTGCCTTGACAGCCATTTCATCTTTCATGCGCTCAGCATCAAAATACATGGGCACGAGCTTGTACCCGACATGAAAGATCACGAAAAGAACTCCTATGATCAGTATTAATTTTATCGTGCTCATCCCTGCTTCATTGTCATGAATATCCATCACTCGCCTCCTGCTCATTTATTTGATCAGGCTGCCTATCCGTTCCCACCTGACCCAGCGGTCATCGCCATCCCATGACCAGTAAATAATGAGCGCTTTGCCAAGAATTTTTTCATGTTTGACAAATCCCCATACCCTGCTGTCCTGGCTATCGTCACGGTTGTCTCCCATCACGAATACCGAATCCCTGGGCACCAGCACGGGTCCAAAGTGATATCCTCTCTGATCACGGTAAAATTGCATCTCGTGCTTTGCCGCCCCGAGATTTTCCTGATACAGTTTCGCCTTCAAATCATAAGACTGATCGCCGATCCGTTTTGAATCAAGGTATTCACCTTTTTCTTCAGCGGGAATAAGCTGATCGTTTACAAACAGTTTCCCGTTTTTGATTTCAATTTTATCGCCTGGCACGCCGATGACCCGTTTGATAAAATCTTTTTTTTCATCCTCGGGATACTTAAAGACAATAATATCCCCTCGTTTTGGTTCCTTTCCGGAAAAAATTCTGCTGTCCGAGAATGGAATCCTGGGGCCATAAAGAAATTTATTGACCAGAAGATGATCGCCGATCGTGAGGGTGGGCTTCATGGAACCTGAGGGTATCTTGAATGCCTCAACCCCAAACTGCCTGATAAACAGCGCAATAATGGCTGCAATAAGAAACGGCTCTACCCATTCCTTGTAAAAGGATTTTTTCCTTTTTGATTCCTGCTGTTCAGACATCCTGCCTCCGTTTCTTATGAATAGATGAACATAATGTTATTCGCCGACCTTCAGGACGGCCAAGAACGCTTCCTGCGGAAGCTCAACGCTTCCCACCTGCTTCATGCGTTTCTTTCCTTCTTTTTGCTTTTCCAGAAGTTTTCGTTTTCGAGTTATGTCTCCGCCGTAGCATTTAGCAGTCACATTTTTTCGAAGCGCCTTGACGGTTTCCCGGGCAATGACTTTTGAACCGATGGCAGCCTGAATAATGACTTCATACAACTGCCGGGGAATAACTTCTTTGAGTTTTTCAGCAAGCTGTCTTCCCCGGATAACCGCCTTGTCCCGATGCGCGATAAGCGATAAGGCATCAACAGGTTCTCCGTTTAACAGCATGTCAAGTTTTACGAGATCGGATTCATGATATCCGGAAAATTCATAATCAAGCGATGCATATCCCTTTGTCAGAGATTTTAATTTGTCATAGAAATCCATCACGATTTCATTCAAGGGAAGATCGTATTTGATAAGAACCCGGTCTTTCGTAATATATGTGATTTCCTGCTGCGTTCCCCGCCGTTCCTGACACAAAGCGATCAACGACCCGACATACGATTCCGGAGTGATAATGGATGCAATAATAAACGGCTCCTCGATCCGTTGAATATCCTGAATCTTCGGAAGGTTTGCCGGATTATCAACCATGACAATAGTTCCGTCGTTCTTTGTCACCTGGTATACAACGGTCGGAGCAGTGGGAATCAGCGCCAGCTTAAATTCCCGCTCGAGCCGTTCCTTCACAATATCCATATGCAGCAGCCCAAGAAAACCGCAGCGAAATCCAAAACCAAGCGCAAGAGACGTTTCTGGCTCAAACGTAAACGACGCGTCGTTTAAACGGAGTTTTTCAAGCGCGTCACGCAAGTCCTCATAATCATCGCTGATCATGGGATAGATTCCGGCAAAAACCATGGGCTTGACATCTTTATATCCGGGAAGTGGCGCCTCGGCTATCTGATCAGCATCCATGATCGTATCACCGATTTTTGCGTCTGAAACCCGTTTTATGCCTGCAATGATATAGCCAACTTCTCCGTATGACAGTATTTCCTTCTGCTGCATTTTCGGAGTAAAAACTCCGACCGATTGCACTTCATGCACACTCTCATTTGAATACAGTTTGATCCGCTGACGGGGCTTGACTGAGCCGTCAATCACTCGGACAAGAACAATGACTCCCTGATACGTGTCATACCATGAATCGAAAAGAAGTGCGCGAAGCGGTGCTTCTGCACGTCCGGATGGCGCTGGAATCCGCTTGACCACTGCTTCCAGTATTTCGTGTGTACCGGTGCCTTCCTTTGCACTTGCTGGAATAGCGCCTGAAGCATCCAAGCCAACCACATCTTCGATTTGACGTTTTACCTCTTCAATATCAGCACTCGGGAGATCGATCTTATTGATGACCGGAACCATTTCTAAACTATGATCAAGAGCAAGATATGCGTTCGCAAGCGTCTGCGCCTCCACTCCCTGAGAAGCATCAACAACGAGAAGCGCTCCTTCACATGCTGCCATACTGCGGGAAACCTCATACGTAAAATCAACGTGCCCGGGTGTATCAATAAGATTTAAAACATACTCCTGACCATCGGACGCCTGGTAGCGAAGCCGGACCGCATGGGCTTTGATCGTTATTCCGCGCTCACGCTCGAGATCCATGTCATCGAGCACCTGACCTCCCCCTGCTGCTGCCATTTCACGGTCCGACAATGCTCCGGTGAATTCGAGTATTCTGTCTGCAAGGGTTGATTTGCCGTGATCAATATGGGCAATGATACAAAAATTTCTGATATTTTTACTCGGCATACAATTTTTTTTGAGCGTTGTAACACGCTCGGCATGATCCCTTTATTCTGTAAGTAGCGGAAAGTATATGTATTTTTAAAAAGATAAGAATTGTAACATACTGGTCTTTAAATGTAAACATTATTGTAGCTGATCAAGGAATATATTGAAAAGAAGACTTCAAAAGCGGTTCAAAAAAAGAAAAGGAAACAAGGTACATCCAATTCAGCATGAAAAAAACAACAGCCCCTGCCCTGATTCTCCTTTTCTCATTCGGCGAAAATTCAAAACATATTCTAGGAAGCGAAACAATCAGGGTAATAAGACTGTACAAAAACCAGAGAAGAACACCAGAAACGACAATCAGAACCATCGGATTATGGACGAATGCATGAATAATATCTCCCTGTGCGAATGAAATCAATGCTCGTGATGTTCCGCAGGTAGGACAAGGTATTCCGCTCATATCCTGGAACACGCACGAAGGAAGAAGTGCGTGCAGTTCGGGAAATCTGGCAGCGCACAAGAGAAGCAGTGTTATGCTGCCGTAAACAAGGCTGAATTCTATGCTGCCTTGAACTCGTTTTTTAAAAACAACATGCATCAGGTATTCATCTCTGCATTTGCATCAGTGTTCCGAAGGATGCAACAAGCGCTCCCATGGACATCACAATGAGGAGAAAGGCCATCCCGCAGCAGAGAATCAACGGAAAGAAAACAGCCATTGCAGCCTTTCCTCCGGTTATTTCATGTACTTCTCTAAGGCCAATGATGGTTATTACGATGGTATAAATACCACCAACAAGCCCACCGCAAAAAGGAGCGACAAGAAAAATATGGGCGCTGTAAGCGTATGCCGCCACCCGGCACGTCGCTTCAAAACCTGATCGAGCTCCCTGCAGAATCATAAGGCAGACATGAAGAATACCTGCTGACAGGAAAAGTCCCGTGATAATGAGAACAGGTGAAAGGATAGCAAGCAATGCTATGCTGACACCCTCGAACATAGGGGGACCTGCAGCTGCCATCTGGGGAGGCAAAAAGCCTTGGGTTACTCCCTTGAGCAAAACCTGCCAGAAATAGAAAAACATCAGCCCGATCATACCCATAATCAACGCATATAAAAGCGGATCAGTCAATCCACCCGTTATTTGCATTTTCTTAAAAAAATCAGATGGTTTAAACAGGACGTGCTGCACTGTTCCAAACAAACCTTTCACATATCCGATGGTTCCCCGCTCTTCCCAGGGTGTTTTCGATCTCCCTCCCCCAGCAGATACAACCTCAGGAATCTGTGCAATAAGATTGGCTCCGCAAGAGGAGCAAAATAGCTGACCTTCCGTAATTTCCTTACCGCAGTGTGGACAGAACATGAAACCTCCCTTGAATACGCATCATCTCGTTTTATCGTGCAGAAAGAGCGATCCGGAAGCCTATTGTGGAATCGGCCCGGCGTTGGGATTTCTCCTCACGTTTTGCTGTACGCATATTTTTGGCACTCTCTTTATAAGAACCGCCACGATATACCCGATCCTTGCAACGGTTCGGTCCCTGAGGATTATTTCGGGGGCTTTCTTTATAATATCTGCTGTCATAACAATCCGCAACCCATTCAGCAACATTTCCACTCATATCATGGAGACCAAGATTGTTCGGTTTTTTTCTGCCTATCTCATGGGAATTTCTGCCGGCATTCGCTTTGTTCCACGCATAATTCCCCAGTTCTGATTCATCATTGGTTCCAGCCCATTTTTCCTTTTTTCCACCGCTTCTGGCCGCGTATTCCCATTCAGCTTCCGTAGGCAATCGAAAATACCTGCCGGTTTTTTTATTAAATGCCTGGATAAACTCATTTGCATTGTTCCAGCTCATATCCTCAACAGGAAGCTGGTCGCTCGTATCATTTTTTGATGGATTCTTCCCCATAATGGCCTTCCACTGCTCCTGTGTCACCTCGTATTTGCCAAGATAGAAACTGTCAACACAAACCTCATGAACAGGTTTTTCCTCACGATCTCCCTCCTCATCCCCCATCAAAAAACAACCTCCTTCAACGAGCAGAAATTCCATTCCGGTAACCGGATCTTGAAATAGCTGACCAGAGGGAGAAGATGGGTGCGCTTTGGATAAGGGAACTGCTGGTTGAGTCAAAATCGATGAAACAGGAATAACCGTTGCCTTTTCCATAAGCAGTTTGTTCGCAACCCTCCTGGTTGATTCAATCAGTTCATCCAATTCGCATTTACAGGTCTCTTCCTCGACCTGCTCTGTCTCTCCTGATTGAATATTTACCATCGAAAGAGAGATAAAATACGTTCTTCCCACAATGCCGATGGAACCAACCACAATTCTGCCAACACCCAAAAACTGCCCTGCTTCAACAACACGGTCCTTTTGGACGCTTCCGGTCATTTGAAAAGCCTGTTCCTTCAAAATCCTGTCCATGTTGGCACGATCCATTACCTTGAATTTTCCGGATCGTACTAAAACATTCCTTACACTGTCAGAAAGAGGGCGTGAGATATCCTTATCGAGTTTTCCCGCAACATCAAAATCAAAAATAGCTATATAAGAAGAAATGTCTTTCGGTTGTTTTGAGGATAGAACCGGTTTTTGAGCTGCCCAGAGCGGGGTGATCATGATTAAAAGCAGGAACACACTTATACGGGATAAATTCATGATTCCTCCAAAATAGCAGTTTCCGTTTAAAAACCGATACAAAAGTGTATCGTATCTCCGAGAGGATGTCAATAAAGGTCCGGAAGACTTGATGGAGGGCAACGTTTCAGTATTTGGAAGTTTAAGTGATCTTTTCTGTCTTTTTTGAGAACGTCAGGATATTGTTTACGTTGATTTCAAAAGCTGCACATGGCATTGCAATCTGTACCTGCTCAAGCACGTCGGGCCGTATTTCACCAATAAATCCCAGCTCAACACCCTGCGCAATGATTTTCCCGCAACGTCCGTGGAGGAATAGAGGATGGTCAACTGGTTCCAGTACATAATCGATCCCAAGATAAAAGAGCACAATATCAAGGCTCGAATGCATTTCAGAAAAATTTGCATTGGGATGAGAAATGAGTGCGCCAAGATTCAGATCCGTACGAGATCCCATATTCTCATTTGCGTCAAGCACTGCAACTTCACCCATTTCAAAAATGCGATGAGGATAGAATGCCTTTGAACTCGCAGATTCCACATTCAAAAGCGAAGGCAGGACACGATTCCGAAGCACGGAGTACGCAAGCGACATCACATTGTCCACTTCAACAAGCTTTTCGCCTTCAGCCATAGCATATTTAAGCTCTTCCCGTGAGCAAAGAATATTCGACATGATCTCTTGAAATCCGGATCCGATCATATAATTCCGGATAGTATCAGACAAGAGCTCGATACCGGAAAGCGAACCAACGGTTGATTGCTTCGGCATCAACGGTTCGAAGGAATCATATCCTCTGCTGATAGCATAATCCTCGACGAGATCAATGGGATGCATAATATCATCGCGATACGGCGGTATTCGAACAATAACGTTCTGTTTTGTTATTGAAATCATATGGCCGTAGGCAGAAAGATATTTTTTGACATCCTGGGGAGAAACGTCCTCACCCAGCCCAGAAGAAAACTGAGAAAGCGGAATCGTAATAGTTTCAGAAGTATCATAGGGGAATATAACTCGTTTGCCGAATTCGGTTTCATACGGATACTGCACAGCCACCGGCTCAATAAGCGCTCCACGGTCATAAAGACTCGCTGCCAAAATAGTAAGCGTAAGCGTCGTTAACCGGAGGTCGGTACCGGTCACTTCGATCAAAAGGTTCTTTGAATCCGGTTTTACCTCCCCTATTTCCCTGCTGTTGATAATAGGAGGAAAGGAAAGCACATTGCCTTTTTGATCTTCGAGTATCGGATAGCGTGGAAACGGCTTTACAATCGAGCCGTATTCGATTCCCTTCGGATGTCGTTCGAGAATTTGAGCGAGTGTTAATTTCTCTTCCATGCCAAGTGGCGTAAATGAAATGGATGATGGTTCTGCCAGCCGGTATGCAACAGGAAATGCTATGCGGTCAAGCTCATAAATACCGATGGAAACTGTGGTCCTTTTTCTTCCGAATATCTCTGCAAGCTTTTCCTGGCTTTGGATCATCTGGGCAAGTATATCATCGTTCATTTTAACGTTGCTTGCCGTGCAGGCAGCAAGAAAAGGACGCACTTGCTTCATTGTTTTTGAGACAATGATTTCCCGTTTTATTTTTTTCGGGTGTTTAAAAAAAGGATAGGACTCTCCTTTTTTCTTCAAAGCGATTCTGATCTGTCGGGCAATGCCTTCGGATGACCAGAGATCCGGACGGTTACTGTCTGATAATTCAACCTTCAAATCATCGGTTTCTGCAGTATATTCCTTCAACTCTGCTTTCGCGAGCATAAGATATTTCTCAAGCGCATCCAAAGACAGCTTTTTCTCGATAAGTTTATCGAGGTCGCGTTTTTTAATATCAATAGTAGGCAAAATATTATCCTAAATTAATTTTCTTCGTTCTTATAAAGTCCAAATCTCTTGAAAATAAATCCCGTATATCCTTTATGCCGAGTGCAATCATTGCCATCCGGTCAAGCCCGAGTCCCCAGGCAATCACCGGGACATTTACACCAAGCGGTTTTGTCACTTCCGGACGAAAAATTCCTGCTCCGCCAAGTTCCATCCATCCCAAATCAGGATGCTTGACATGCAGTTCAACTGAAGGTTCCGTAAAAGGAAAATAAGCAGGCCGAAACTGAAACTCGGCTGCGCCTGCTATTTCCTTTCCAAACAACTTCAAAAGACCGAGCAGCGCCTTAAAATTAATGTCTTGTCCAAGGACGATGCCCTCGACCTGATAAAAATCAGGAGCATGCGTTGCATCGACTGAATCATATCGGAAACAGCGTGCAATCGAAAAATATTTTCCTGGAATTTTTGGTTGAGAAGCAAGCGTGCGGGCAGACACGGCCGTGCCCTGGCTTCGCAGAATCAAGCGTTTGGCCCGATCAAGATCAAAGGAATATCGCCAACCCACAGAACCGGTTTTTCCTCCGTTCTTATGCGCAGCTGCAACCTGTTTCCCGAAAGGTTCTTCTATTTTTTGGCAGTGAGTCGGTTCTTTTACAAAATATACGTCATGAATGTTTCGTGCCGGGTGGAATTGCGGCATGTACAGTGCGTCCATGTCCCAGAATTCATTTTCAACGAGCGGACCGCGCATTTCCTCGAATCCCATGCCGATAAACTTGTATTTAACAAAATCGAGAAATTCTTTATACGGATGTTTTCTTCCAATGCTCTGCCGCGGAGGATTCAATGCAATATTATAAGCACGGAATTTCTTACCTTTCCATGTCCCCTGTTTTAACATTTCCGGCGTAAGCATTGACGCTTCTTCCGCTGAAGTTCCCCGTTCCCTGAGAAGCCTTATTACTTCTTTGCCGTCCTGGGTCAATTGAAAAGATCGGTTTTTTCTTTCGCTGATACGGAAAATCCCCTTAGATTTCGAACGCTTATGAAAGTTTGCCTGAACAACATCTTGTTCCTTCCTGGGCAAAGAAGCAAGCTCGGTCTGTTCGGTATCTCCCAGTTGTTGAATAATCGTATTCAAAAACTCGTATGATTCGATGCTTCCTGATGGGATGAGTTCAAGAATGCCGCCTTGGATAATACGCACTACTCCGGTTTCCTTAAGTACGCCAACTGCTGAACTTACTTCAGTTGGTTCCATACCCCAGGATTGGATCACATCTTTAACCGTAAATTGCTTTCCTTCCCGAAGCGCGTTGATGATTCGCATTTCAGGAGTGTTTTTTTGAAGGTATTCTTTGCCTGTCTCGGTAAGAGAAACGAGTAATGTTACTGATTCCTCATTGACCAGAAGAAGTTCTTTTGATTGGAGCCAGCCAGAAGCCATATCAAGGCGCGATGCATCAAGACCTGATAGCGATAAGATTTCAGAGGCAGAGAGTATATCCTTACCTTCGAAGCTTCGAAGAACTTTTATTTCGAGTGGATGAAAGCTTTCGAGGAGTTTTTGAATGTCTTGAGTACTCATAAGTTGCGGATAAGATTACGTTGAATGATAAAATTTGTCAAGAAAAAATAGCCCGTTCTCTGAACAAGGGGTCTACACAAAAATTTTTCTTAAAAATTATTGACGAATTAAAAAAATATGGTATGGTTCAGCATGGCAAAAAGCAGAATAAAACCAAAATTACAGTATGTATTTCTCTGTGATGATGTGCGTCAGGAAATGGGTGGCAAGTTCAGCCTTATGGGACTTTTTGAAAGTATTTATACGGATACTTTTCCGGCGCTTCATTACCGCTTCGTGGTTTTTGATGAATGGGCAGGTGGTAAAGGTGAGTTTGTGGTGAAATTAAGATTGCTTACCCCTGACAGAAAAACGATTCTGTCAGAATCAGAAATAAAGATGGTTCTTCATGATGAAGCACAAAAACATAGAAATATTTCTATGAAGTACAATACGACCTTTCCTGTTCCGGGGAGGTACTGGATCGAAGTGCTGCTTGATGATGAACGAGTTACGCTTGTTCCTCTTGTACTTGAACAAATCACAAAAACCACGGTGCATTAGAGGGCACATCCAATGACGTTCTGTTCAAAGCGTTCCAGAAAGTGCGCCTTGTCCTCATAATCTCGAATACATGTTATCTTCATGTTGTCTTTGTTGATTCACCGCACCATAATATAGTACAAGGCGCGGGAACATCAAGGCGGGGCTTGTCGTTGGCATGGAGTGATTGCATTGGATTTATATTGGATTTAGCGATTGGCTGTCAAGATAAATATTGCTCATGTATCAACGTCCCCTATGTTTTCCTCTTTTTTAGCTATCTCCAGCCATCTGGGCCGAACCACCACACCTGATCCCCATAATGTTCAATCGTTACATTCTTCCAGTCTTGCACGGGGTCTCGTTCCCCGCACTGAGGACATACGAAGTTGCGTACAAAACTCTCTGCGTTATACATTTCCCAATCATGCGCTCCGCATTCAGGGCAATCAGAAAGATACGAATAAAACTCAGCACGATTAGCCTTAAACCAGTGTCGGAACTGCTCTTCCTTTTCTTTCTCTTCTATAAAATTTTTCGGTGCCTCCCAGCGCTTTGCCAATGGCCCTACGCGTGAGTTGCTCCATACCACTATCCCACAATGTTTGCACTTTGCTCCTATTGGATTTGATTTTTGTTCTCGTTTTGCGCCGTAGAAAATGATTTCTTTGTGGCACCGCTTGCAGTGCCCTTGTGATACGTATAGCCCTGCGGTAATAATACTCTCTTTTCTAACCCCTTCCTTCACTTAGCGCCTCCTTTAATCTCTCTTGGGAGTTATCAAAATGGCAATTTTCAAGTCTGACTTCATAGATTCTCTAAAGGAAGCCATTATGTCAAGACTAAAGAAGCGACCCCAATAATTCCCTTGTGTCCTTATTTCCACTTAGGACACTGCAGCTAAAGCTGCACGGATAGAAGCTCTCCCTCTAAGGAAAGAGCATTGAGCGGAGTCGATTTTGGAATAAACCTTCTTCGCCGCTTGCACTCGTAAAAGGTTTATTTTGGAATTGAACTCTATCGACACTGTCAATTTTGGTTATCGAGACAAAACGGCCAGAGGCTTCAATATCAGCAAGACCTCGACCAACCTTTTGCCAAAATTTCTGTGAAAACCACATTACATGGCCCAATTCTTCGATATAGCCTTTTTTGAACACACGACGGCCAGGGAAAACATAGGGGACGTTGATACGCGAAGATCATTTATCTGATGATCCTCGCTTTACACCCATTGTTTCAACCAGACGAGAAATGCTGGACGCTGCCACGCCCAGATGACGAGCCATCTCTGCGGATGATAAACCAAGTTCCGTCCGTCCCCGCGAAGCGATGGCAGCCCGCAAGCGGCTTACCGCCCTTCTTCGGACTCCATTCATGACTTCCATCGGGCTAATTCCGGCCTTTCTGCATTCTTCGTCGATGATCTTTTGGATGGTTCTGCCCGACCGCTTGAGCTTGAGCTGCCGGAGTTCTCGCTCCTCAGTCTCTTTGAGTATCGCATGAACAAAATCGCCGCTCCCCAGTATCCGCCCGTCTCCTTCTTCCGCTTTCCCTAACCTGCGCTTGGCTACAACCTGCGACCAACCCCCAAGGCTTCTGAGAAGTCCGCCGCCCGTCAGTTCCGGTTGATGGCCGAGCCCTATCCCCTCCTGCATGAACTTCCGATACGCCCCCAGGCTTTTTCGCCTGGTGCTTCCAAACTGCAAGAGGACGTAATCGGCGTCCATCCATGAATGGCTGGCTTTCCCTATGAGGGTTCGGTGTCCGCAAAAGGGGTAGCGGTCGAGTTCTTTGATGGTCTTTACGATGTTCGCGCGCAGAGGGTTTAAGTGTATGTATCGAACCAAGGCAAGAAGGTAGTTATCTTCGTCGCAGAGGATGGATTTGTAGCGGTTCTCGAACAGATGTCCGCTGCGCTTGTGGCGGCGATTGTAGTACTGGGCGTACCAGGTGAGTTGTTTTCGCATGACAGTGGATAGGCCATATTTTCCACTCTTCAAGAGAATGTGAACGTGGTTGTCCATGAGGACCCAGGCATAGACGGAGCATTTCCCCTCGGTAATGTTCTCTTCGAGGCGCTCCAGAAAGCGTGCCTTATCCTCAGTATCGTCGAATATGTTGGCTTTGTTGATTCCCCGCACCATGATATGGTGCAGGGCGCCGGGAACATCCAATCGTGCTTGGCGTGGCATGGCGTGATTGTATGGGATTTAGCGATGGCTGTCAATATTATTGTTTCTCACGTATCAACGTCCCCTATTTTTTTTTCCCTAGTGCAATCAGATGACCACAATGCCTTGAAAATTC
Source organism: Nitrospirota bacterium (assembly GCA_041650055.1). Classification (GTDB taxonomy): domain Bacteria; phylum Nitrospirota; class UBA9217; order UBA9217; family UBA9217; genus JBAZLV01. The sequence goes on from JBAZLV010000002.1 coordinate 103,722, forward strand.
ATAGCCTCTGAAAAATTACGGCTAATCTCAATTTGTTTATCAGCAGTGATTCTTATCCCATCATCCCATTTTTCAAATGCATCTTCTTTTATTATCACACATGGCTTTCCTCCAGAAACTCCACGTTCAACATGTATTGAAATACTTCTATTGTGCTCTCTATATTCTATCTTGAAACGATTAATAGATTGGACCTCAAACCCCTTATCACTTTTTACACCTTGCTTATTAAGCCACGTAAACATTCTTCCTCTTATTTAATCTCTATTTTCGGTTTTAAATAGATCGGATTCAAACCCGTAATATTAGAATTAACTAATAATTCTGGCACTTCTATTCGTTTATAAGTACTCATGGGGCTAACTGGACCAAGAACAGCCCGAACTTGGCCACTTGCCTGACTAACACCTATTCTCGAAACATCATCCCAAATCTGTGTTGCTTGCGCACCTGTGAAAGGAGAAGCTGGCCCAAATAAATTCATTTCATTAAGCCATTTCCCACCGGGAGTCATTTCAAGTGTTGTACCGCCGTATTTAATAGCATAAGACGTCTTGGGGACGTTGATACGCGACGATCAATCAGTCTGAAAATCCCGCTTTGTAAGTAATTCCATGAGTCACCAAACAGGCCAACTTGACTGTATTGCAAGCATGAATAATTATCGTGCAATCCTATTCCGTCACTACAAGCGACGAGACACCATCCTTTGACTGCAATTTTTTCTGTATCTTTTCAGCCCCTTCCTTCGTGGTATATTTGCCGACGCGCACTCGGTACCAAACCCCTTTGTTCGGAATTTCCGCATTAACAAAATATGCAGGATAACCTTTTTGTTTTATCCTTTTGACTTCATTTTCAGCAACCTTCTTGTCCTGATAAGAAGCCAGTTGAAGCGTATAATGTCCAGCTGCAGTTGCAGCAACGGGTTGCGATTCTTTTTTAACTTCAGTCTGAGGTTGTTTCGCTGCGACTTGCTTGGGTTTTGCTGGCGCTGATGTTGCTTGCTTTTTTACTTCTGGTTTCTTTTCCTTCGGTGATGACACCGCTTGCTTTTTTGGCGTTGCCTCATCTTGCTTTTTAACCGATTGTTTATCCTTAACTTCTGTTTTTTTATCCTGTTTTTTATCCTCTTTACCTTCATCAGAAACAGCTTTTGATTCGGGTTTTAGATCAATAGAAACCTTTTTGTCGCTTTTATCCATCAATGTTTTGTAGAAACTGAACTCTTCCTTGGAGGGAAGCTTTTTAGCAATCTCAGGAAGCGGTGGTATTAAGTCACCTTGCGATCCAGGACTACACTGATATTTGCCGACATAATATCCCAAAAAGAAGAAGCTGACCATCAGCGCAATTCCCAGAGGAATGATAAAGAGATTAGACAGGATTCCGCCCCGTTCATTATTTTGCATGTAGCACGTCCTTTCTTTTTGAGAAAAATCACCTGCTAGGAAAGAATCAGCATTGCATCTCCGTAGCTGTAAAAGCGATATTCCTGCTCAATGGCAGTTTTATATGCGGAAAGCATGCGCTCCCTGCCGCCAAAAGCAGATATCAACATAAGCAGCGTTGTATTCGGAAGATGAAAGTTGGTAATAATACCGTTAGTTACCTTAAATTGATAACCCGGATAAATAAATAGTTCAGAATCACCGGTTCCTGGATGAACCATACCCTGGTCATCAGCGGCTGTTTCAATCGTTCTGACACTCGTTGTTCCAACCGCAATGACCCGTCTTCCTTCTTTATGCGCTTTATTCATGGCTGAAGCAGCTTCAGAAGTAACCGTATATTGTTCCGGAAGCATTTTATGATCTGAAACAGTATCAACCCGAACCGGCTGGAATGTACCAAGGCCCACGTGGAGCGTAATGGTACAAAACTCAATTCCTTTTCCAAGGAGGCGTTGAATCAGCGCAGAAGTAAAGTGAAGCCCTGCTGTAGGAGCTGCAACCGCCCCTTCGTCGGATGCATACACAGTTTGATAACGTTCACAATCTTCAGTTGTTGGATCACGTTTGATATACGGAGGAAGAGGAACCTGACCAATAGTTGAAAGGACATCCCGAATATCATGAATTCCATGGAAACGAATGTTTCTAATCATATCCTCATGTTCTTTGAGAATCTCAGCTTCGATGCCTTGTTTGATAATTAGTTTTTTGCCTTTGCCGCTTGTACCCTTTACGAGGGCCGTCCAGCAATTGCGCTCTTGTTCAGCAAGAAGAAAAATCTCCGCTTTTCCACCACCTGATTTTTTAGCTGGAATCCGGCAGGAGCAAACCTTGGTATTGTTTACAACAAGCAAGTCCCCTGGAACAAGATATCTGCCAAGATCAGAAAAGATTCCATGTTCGATAATTCCTGTTTCCCGGCCAACAACCATGAGCTTTGACTGATCTCGAACAGGAATTGGTTGCTGTGCGATCAGCGATTCAGGAAGGTCGTAATGAAAGTCTGATAACTTTAATTTTTTATCAAGTGAAATCATCGGAAGGATAATACCATAAGAACGGCAAATTCTAAATAACAAATCCCAAAATACAAATAAATCACAAATCTCAAGAAACAAATTACAAACAATGTCTCAAAATCAAATTCAAAAACAAGTAATGCAACTCTGAGGCGTTAATAATTCAGTTCTTTGAAAATTGGTGTTTGTTATTTGAACCTTGTAATTTCAAATTTTTATTCAAGCGATCTTCTCCAACCTCGCTCGAATTCTTCATAGGAAATCATGATTGAGCTGCTGATCGCTGACCGAATATCTGAGCCTTTACCCAGCTCATCTAAAATTGATCGTACTCGATACATGCCGTACGTATCAATCATATAACGAACTGATGAAAAACTGATGAGATAAACCATTCCAGCCGTCCCAGCGTGTAGTCCGGTAAAAGAACCTTCCAAATTCGAGAGAGATGGGATTTTTCCCTGCAAGGCAAGCTGTTTCAGCAGTGTTTTTTGGTACGAGGATAGCTCTCGTCCTTCGAGGCATTGTGCAAGTCCTTCATTTAGCCATGTGGGAACTTGTTTGGCAATAGTGCGGATCAGCGCATGAGTATATTCATGGTACAACAATCTTCTGAGCCCCGGCGTCTCCTGAGTGATTCCACCGATCGGTATCCGAATTTTTCCATCATATAAACCGCCTGACCAGCCGGGCGCATCCGTCACTTCCTGAAACTGCTTGCTGGAATACAGAATAGCCTGTATTTCCTCACTGGGATAACACGATAACGTTCGCCCGATAGTTCCGTATGCATCTTCAAGAATTCTTAAAATAATTCTCCCTGCTTCAATCATCTGCCTTCCTTCATATTTGATGAGGAAGTGGCTGGTAACATCGCGATTAAAATCTTTTTCCGTTTTATGTTCACGGGTTATGCGGTCGAGCCTTGCCTGTATGACAGCAGACCCTGGATTCAACGCAAGTGCTTTTTGCCAGTATGAGGCAGCGGTTTCAAGATCATCCTTACGGTAGTAGAGCTCGCCAAGAAATTCGAACGGCTGGGATGCCTGAGGCATGATTTCCGAAGCACGGATCAGAGAACGCTCAGCATGGGTATCGTCACGTAAATGAAAATAGGCAATGCCAAGACCCAAATGGCCTTCACCCCGGGTATCATCATGCCATACTGCCTGTTCAAAAGCTTCCTTAGCCGCCCGATAATCTCCTGTTTTTAATTGTTCAAATCCGCTCTTGACAAATTTATTATAGGTCGTTGTTTGTGAAAAACTGAGCGCGGGAATCATGCAGAGTGCGGCCACAATGCATATTTTTATAAGATATCTCATGTATTCCTCGAGTAGCATGAAACAAACTTCTCAAAAGAACGGTTATAGGTTCGTTCAATTTCTGGAGGAAATGCACATGCAGGAAGTTCATCTGATTTGAGATGATAAGAAATGCATTCGCAGCAAATCCCTTTGCGGGAACAAGGCTCATACGTGCAGGTACATTTCTTTTTATTCATGGTAAGCTTGCAATCCATAATTCCTCCAGGAGAAATTCCACTAATCAAATAACAAATTTCAAATAAATTACAAATTTCAAACATCAAATTTTAACACTATTGAAAACGACGTTTGTGTCATTGCGAGGAGCCGATTTTTGCGACATGGCAATCTATACTTTGTTTTTTGTTTAAATACGAGATTGCTTTGCTATGCTCGCAAAGACGGCAATAAGACTATCTCAACCTGTTAAACGATATTTTAACCTGTTTGATCCCTAAGATTTGGTTATTATTGTCATTTGAGCTTTGTTATTTGAAATTTTAAGCATCTTGTTCTTTCATTACTTTGACCAGCACTCGTCGGTCCCGAGGACCATCAAACTCACAGAAAAAAATCGCCTGCCAGGTTCCCAGAACAATCGACCCGTTTTCTATCAGAACAGTGAGCGATGGACCCATAAGACTTGATTTAATATGCGCCGCGGAATTGCCTTCTGAATGACTATAGCGATCCTCAAAGGGGATAACTGTATTCAATTCCTTCAAAATGTCCCGTACCACATCTGGATCAGCATTCTCATTGATTGTAATTCCTGCCGTGGTATGAGGAACGAAGATATGGCAGATACCTGAAGAAATGCCGTCTTCTGCAACAAGCCGCCGAACTCCATCCGTGATGTCAATAAACTCTGTTTTTGTGTTTGTTTTAATACGAAGCTGCCTGATCATCTGATCCTCCTGAGCTTGTATGCATCGCTTTCTGCTTTGAAGTAGGTTTACAGCGAGATTCCAATATCTTCCCGTCCTGGAGATGGTTTTTCTTCGGCAATAGGATAAATGATATGCGTGATGAGTGAATTAATACGAGCTAAATTCCCAATGACGTCAAGATGGATGTGGCTTGTTTCTATGGATTCACGAAAACCTTTTCTGAGCCGGTCAAGATGAGCCTGAACGAGTTCTTTGCCTTTGTTCCCGAGTTCCTCCTTATTCCTGAGCACCCGGTCGGCAAGATCCCGGTCATTGCTTGCAAATGCGGAAATAGCCATGTCGAAATTATCGACGATCTTTTTATGGAAAGCGATAATTTCATTCATCCCTTCTTTTGAAAAGGTAAGCCCCTTTTCAATCCGATTCATTGCACTGTGCATGATATTGCGATCAATGATATCGCCGATAATTTCAAGATTTCGTGAAATTTCAAGAACCATCATTGCACGATGCGATTGGGATTCCGTGAGATTTGAAGAGGAAAGCCTGCTCAGATAAAGACGAATATGCCGATCAAGAATATCCACCAGATCGTCCTTCTGCTTGATTATGGCAATGCGGGTTTGATCGTCGCTCTGGAATGTTCTAAGAGAATCAACAAGCATCTCCCGAACAATGTCTGAAGAACGGAGCGCCTCGCGTGTAGCTTGACCAAGAGCAAGTGACGGTGTATGCAGAACATGTTCATCTAAATATAAGGGGCCAAATTTTTTCTCCTCTGCCTGTTCGGGAACAAGCCGGATAATAAGTTTTGCGAAGAGACCGATAAACGGAAGAAAAACAGCAGCCATGATCACGTTAAAAAAGGTATGTGCGTTCGCGATCTGTCTGGCCAGGTCAGGCGTAGTCGCGGTTACAAGGTTCTGGAAGAGACCAAGGAAGGGAAAAAAGAGCAGCACTCCGAAAACTTTGAAAAGCGTATGCGCCCAGGCAACCCGCCGGGCTTCCGCAGGAGAACGCAGGCTTGCAATCAGCGCGGTTGAGCACGTCCCGATATTGGCGCCGAGGATGATATAGATCGCTGAATCAAGCGGTATCATCCCGCTCTGCGCAAGGGCGAGCGCCAGTCCCATGGTGGCAGCGCTGCTGTGGATAAGAGCGGTTACAATCGCGGAAAGCACAATGCCGGCCAGCGGGGTACCGGTCAGAACCGCAAATACCTGGCGAAACAATTCATTGTCGTGGAGCGGGATCATTGCATCGATCATGATTTTGAGCGAAAGAAACACAAAACCGAACCCTAAAATTCCCTGCCCCAGATTTTGCCAGAGTGATTTTTTTGCAAAAAAGACAAACACCAGCCCACTTCCTATGAGAAGAACAGCATAATCGTACGCATGGAAGGCGATAAGCTGGACGGTAACCGTAGTTCCAATGTCCGCGCCCAGAATAACGGCAAGACTCTGACGAAAATTCATGAGTCCTGCGCTCACAAACCCAATGAGCATGACTGATGTCGCGCTGCTTGATTGAATAAGCCCGGTAAGAAGTGCGCCGCCGCCCACGGCCGTTAACCGGTTGCTGGTAAGAGAGCGGAGAAGTGACCGTATTTTGGAACCTGCTGCCGCCTGGAGCCCATCATTTAAAAGCTTGATCCCGTACAGCAGAAGAAGCATGCCGCCAAAAAGGCTTATGAATATCATACAGTAACTATGCCTAATTTTTGGCGATTCGTCAACTCGAAAGAAGGGAAGGTCAAGGATTTTAACCTTACAAGAAATGGCAGAATGAAGGGTGAATGAGCTATGTTTTTTCCTGGACTCGCTTCCGCAGCCAGGAAATAAAGATATCGATCCCTTCCCCGGTCCTGCAAGAGAGTTCGAAGATGGGAGCTGCCGGATTAACTGCTCGAACGCCTTTGTAGAAGCTGTCCCGATCGAAATCAATATACGGCATCAGGTCGATTTTATTCAGGATAATCACATCAGCAGCCATAAACATTGATGTGTATTTGTACGGTTTGTCATGCCCTTCCGGCACACTTGCAATAACGAGTTTGAGATATTCTCCAAGATCAAACGTCGAAGGGCAGACAAGGTTGCCGACATTCTCAATCAGCAAAACCGCGCCTTTTTTAACCTGCATATCCGCCATGACGGTCTTGATCATGTTTGCATCAAGGTGGCAGCCGCCTCCGGTGTTGATCTGTGAGACCGGTATTCCAAGTTTATCGATTGTCTCTGCATCAATATTCGAAGCAATATCCCCTTCAATAACTGCGGCGCCAGTTTCTGCGCCTAGTGAGGTTATGATCTTGAGTATGACGCTGGTTTTCCCGGATCCCGGCGATGCCATGACGTTCACTGCGGTAATGCCTTTTTCTTTGAATAACACACGATTTTCATCTGCAAGCTTGTCATTGGCTTCCATAATATTTTTCATGATGGTTATTTTCATGAGCAATCTCCGTTATCCGTTATTCCACATCAATGCTTTCAATGTAAAATTCTTTTCCTATGTCAGTTGGAAGCCCCATGCCGCCGCATGTAGGACAATCAAAGCCTTTTGCTGGCTTTTCATAGTCATTACCGCAGACAGTACATCGGAACCTGGCTTTCACACGAGAAAATACCAGTTTTGCACCCTGGGCAATGGTGTCCTCGCTCATAATATCAAAATACATTTGAACGGATTCATCGATAATCGTGGATAAATCACCGATCACCAGCCTGATTTCAGTTATCTTGGATGCACCAGCTTTGGTAGCCTCTTGAATGACCGTTTGAAGCATCCCTTGTGTAACTGCGTATTCATGCATTGCTGGATCCTCAGAGCTTCGTACACACTGCGGTAATCTATTGAAATCGCTGATATGATCATACCAGGGAAAATCGGCGGGAAACACCCCAGGCGGGGAGTTTTCCCCGCCTGAGCATGCGTGAGTTGACTATTCCGCTTTTTTTGCAGGAGCGGGTTTTGCAGGTCCGATGCGTCTTACTTTTTCACGTGTAAAGAGACCTGCCAGATGCGCTTCATCCATGTGAAGGCATTTGACCGGGCATACTTCAACGCATACATTGCAAATTACGCATTTAAGTCTGTTTAATTCCCATGACCGATCGGTCTTGCTCACGGAAATGGCATTCGACGGACATCGCCGCGCGCATAACCCGCAAAAAATGCAGGTATTGATATCGATCTCCCCGAGCGCTCCCCGCGTATTTTTCATCGGCTGTCTTTTCTCAGCCGGATACATCCGTGTTGCCGGTTTTGAAACGACATTTTTCAGTACATTGCCCAAAAAATCAAACATGATTGTCTCCTACCTTTCCGTACAGCTTATGCAGGGATCGATGGTTAACAGCAACACCGGAACATCCGCAAGATGACTGCCGGGAATCATTTTCAGCAGCGTCGGGATATTCGCGAATGTGGGAGTTCTCACGCGCAACCGGTCAAGATTCTTCGTCCCGTTGCCCTTAATGTAATACAACACCTCGCCTCTCGGCTGTTCGACACGGGAAATTACTTCACCGGTTGGGTTTCCCTTTACCGGAACGCAGTATTCAGCACCAGCGGGAATCTTCGAGATAGCAGCCTTGATAAGTCGAATGCATTCCAGCACTTCCTTAAACCGGACAGCAGTTCGCGCCCATGAGTCACCGTCTTTTTCAACCACCATCTGGAAATCGAGGTCTTTATAAGCGGCGTATCCCATGGTTCTTAAATCCTGAGCAACTCCGCTTGCGCGGGCCATCGGTCCCACGGCGCCAAGTGCGTATGCTTCTTCTTTGGTAAGGGTGCCAATTCCGACCAACCGATGCTTCACCGTATAGTCGTTCAGCAACGCGCCTTCCAAGACCTTCATATCTGCTGCAATTTCATCTACAACACGAACGATTTTAGCCATTTGCTCAGACGTAAGATCTCTTCTGGTGCCGCCCACAGCATTGATGGATATCACGACCCGTGCTCCCGCCGTTTCTTCCATAATGTCCATGATCTTTTCACGGTCACGCCAGCACTGCATGAACAGGCTCTCAAATCCAAAGGCGTCCGCAAGAAGCCCTAACCAGAGCATGTGACTATGAATACGATGTAGTTCTGCCCAGATGACCCTGAGGTATTTTGCCCGCTCGGGAATCTCGATATTCATCATGGCTTCGATGCCCTGCACATAGCACTGAGCGTGCATAACGCTGCAAATACCGCAGATCCGCTCGACCAGAAATACATTCTGATTGAAATCTTTGACTTCGGCAAGCTTTTCCAATCCCCGATGCACATATCCGATTGCGGGAGTTGCCTCTACCACCTTTTCGTCCTCCATTACGAGCTTTAAATGAAGGGGTTCCGGCAAAACCGGGTGCTGCGGTCCGAATGGTATAGTAGTTTTGTTGTTCATGTCAGTTATCACCCTTCTGTACAATGGTTATCTTTGACTGGGGATTTTTGAGCGCTTCGGGCGTCAGAAGAAAATGTCCGCCGTAATCGATCGCAATATTCGTGACGTTCAGACCGAACAATTCCTTCATTTCATTTTCTACCAGCACGGCACAGAGATACGTCGCAGAAATGCTCGGTACTTCTTCACCCCGTTTTACCGCAATTCGGAAATTAGTAAGCTCCGTATTTTTGTCAAAGTGATAGATAACATTCAGCTTGTCCTCTCCGAGATCAACACAAGAGGCCGTGACAAACCGGTAACCCTGGCCCGACATCTTCTGTGCTTCGGAAAGAAGCTGGTCTTTGGAAATTTCTGTTACATTGCTGATCATACCGCCTCCTCGATTATACCTTTGCGTTAGCTTCAGCGACAGCCGCGCATTTCTTGGCTTTTGCCTTCAGCTTCATTTGCCTGGCTTTTTCTTCCATTTTCCCCAATGCTGCCACAACTCCGTCAATGAGAGCTTCGGGTCTCGGCGGGCAACCCGGGACATAGGCATCTACCGGAACAACCTTGTCCACACCCCCGACAACGTTGTAACACTCCGCAAAGATACCGCCCGTACCGCCGCATGCGCCGATGGCGACAACTGCCTTCGGCTCTGGCATCTGATCATACAGATTTTTCAGAACCCGCGCGTTCCGATGATTTATAGTTCCGGTTACCAACATCACATCAGCGTGTTTGGGGTTTCCAACATTCACAATTCCAAAACGCTCAAGGTCGAATACCGGGGTCAACGCAGCAACAACTTCGATATCGCACCCGTTGCACGCGCTGCAATTGACATGTATGACCCAGGGAGATTTAATTCTTGATGTGCTCATAATTCCCATTTTCGTCACCGTCCTTAGGCTTTGAGATACAGCCAGATAATATTAATACCAGCGGTTCCAATACCGACCAGATAAGTCGCCTTTAACATCCATTGCCATGACATGCGTGCGCACATATTATCGACCACCAGTTCAAGAAAATATGCGCCTAACGCTATCAGTATCCCTATCCACAACGGCTGGGCAAAGAACAAGGCAATAAGACCCAGCAGAATGACCAGATCATACCAGTGCGTCAGTTCAATCAGAGCAAGCTGACTGCCGGAAAATTCCGTAGTCAGGCCTTTGATAAGCTCCTGATGTCCGTGGTGAGATGTCGAGAAATCAAACGGAGACTTACGCAGTTTAATGGTCAGAACATACAGCAATGCAAAGAATACGAGCGGCAGGCTGTAAAGCAAGGGAGTGCCGTGCGTAAACACACTTTCGATCATGAAGCTCTTGGTAACCATGTATATCCCGATAACCATAAGAAGCAGCACCGGCTCATACGCAAGCATCTGGATAATTTCACGCTGTGCGCCCACCTTGCTGTATGGCGAACGAACGCTCATCGCCCCCATGATCAGGGCAATCGTGGAAAATGCCAGGACAAAGAACAGCACCAGGAGGTCTTGCTGGAGCACGAGAAGCACGAGGCTTGCAATAGCAAATAAGAGATGTGCCCACACATAAACCATCTGAGTCTGATTGACCGAGATGTTTTCCTTGCCCATAAGTTTGAAGAAATCATAGAACGGTTGTATAATCGGCGGTCCAAATCTATTCTGAAACCGAGCAGTCAATTTCCGGTCAATGCCGTTTAATAATCCGCCGATAACCGGCGCCACAATAATCGCAACAACGACAATAAGTATATTGTTTATCATCTCAGCACCACCCCGAACATTAACAGAATTATTGCCACGGCAGTCAGGTTCATTCCCAGAGTAAGTCTTTCTTCTCCAAATACCCCCTGGAAATAATAATTGCGAACCATAACGTCAGCGCTTTTATCGCCGGGACCGGTAAACTGTAGTCCCCGAATATCAGCATCGACGTTTTCACCGCAGAGATACGGCGTCCGGACTTCGTCAAGTTTCGCCCGGCGCAGATAGTAAATCATTATTACCAAAAGAACAGCAAGAATAGCAAAAAGACCAAGTACGGAAAATCCGCCGATGACATGTCCGTTCAAGGCGGTAAGCCAGATGCCGCCATCAGCGCCACCCGTAAGCATAATCTTATCCATCAGATGGAATGCTTTTAACTGCGGGTCCACCAACATATTAAACATCGGTGCAATGCCGATGCATACTACCAGGACTCCCGCCAGAAGTACCGCCAGGGAGCTTGATATGGAGAAATCGATTTTTTCCATTTTATATTTTGGCTTATAGGACATCGTCAGAACAAGTCCAATCCATTTTACCCAGAACACAACCGTAAATGCAGCGCCAAGCACAATCAACAGCATAACAAGCGGCGAATTTATCGAAGCCTCAATTGCAAGCAGCTTGGTAATCATAACGCCGAATGGCGGGAGAAGCATTGAGACAGCGCCAATTACCATAATAATCGTGGTAAACGGCATTTTTTTCATTACGCCCTGCATGTCTTCGATATTGCGGCTTCCGATTCCCTGCTCAATGGTACCCACACAAAGGAACAAGAGACCCTTGGAAACACCATGGAAAATGATAAGGAGCATGGCAGCTCCCAGGGCAACGTTATTACCAATGCCTGCGCACGCAATAATAAGGCCGAGATTTGCAATCGTTGAATAAGCCAGTACGCGCTTGGCATTGCTCTGACTAATTGCAATCGCGGATGCAGCCATAAAGGTAAATGCCCCCGCAACCGCAACAATGGTTCCAAGCAAGGTGCCTGCAAATGCCGGGGCCATCCGGACGACAAGATAGACACCGGCCTTCACCATGGTGCTGGAATGGAGTAACGCGGAAACCGGCGTCGGAGCAACCATGGCGCCGAGCAACCAGCTCTGGAACGGAAACTGTGCGGATTTCGTGAATCCTGCGAAACACAGCAACCCGATCGCAATTGGGAACAACCCGACAAAGTTGCCCGCAAGAGGGGCCTGGGCGATCTCTTCAACTGACAGAGTTCCCCGGGTATAGTAAATCAGAATAATGGCGGCGATAAACGCAACGCCGCCCGTCAGGTTCATCCACAGGGCTCTGACGGCATTCTTGATCGAAATTTCATTTTCATCATGTTTAATGAGCAGGAACGAACACAAGGTCGTCACTTCCCAGAAGAAGTACATCCAGGAGAGATTGTTGGTCATGACCAGGGCGTTCATTGCGCCAAGAAATCCAACCAACACCATGAAAAAACCCGGCTGCTTGGTTTTCTCGAGATGCAGGTGATGCTCGTGCTCTTTCATATACCCGATCGCAAAAACGCTGATAATGGGACCGACAATCGAGATCAGCAAAATGAGAACAAGCGATAAGTAATCGATAACGAACGCCGTTGCTGGTTCATGGACACCCATGAAGAATTCAAAGAAAATAACCGGGATGAGCTGCAAAGCTGTCAAAACCACAATCAAAGGCTTCTTGAGCTTGAATCCCCAATACCCGATAAACAACAGCAGCAGTACATCCAGAACCTTGATAATCTCACCCACATTGAATGGCAATGCACCCTCATCAATGCGGATACTCCCGTTCGATGCAAGCATCAGACGAGTAAATTCCCAGGCAACAAAAAACAGCACCAGGGTATTTGCTACAACCACCGTATTGCGCACTACCGTGTTTCGAATGATGTAACAGACTGCAGCACTGAAAGCCGGCAACAGTATAGCTACTGCCAATAACCCTAACACGTAACTGTCCACATTCTGCTCCTTTCAAACAAACGTATTCACATATTCATGAAAAACATCGGAAAAAATCGGGATAGGTCAACAACGCGTACCAGTACAACCGCATATTCTATAATAACCACCCCCCCAGGCAAGACTTATGCGCATCCAAATCGTTGCATTCTAAGAAATTTCATTTTTCTTGTCAAGGATAAAATAGTTTCGGATTATTCTTGCGTAATCAATCGCACTTGAGAAAAGAAAAAAACAACGACGAGTGCTATGAATATACAAATAGTGTTGTGTTCGGACATTGAAAGGTCTTGATGAATAGCAGCAGCGGCAGGAACTGTCATTAAAGAAATCGGGATTTCACAAAAGCAATCTCATCTTCTTTATTTTTGACGAATCCGTCAAGCTTCGCATCGAGGAGTTCTGCAAAAATTTTCTTGTACTTCGGTCCCGGTGAAATCCCTATTGTCTTCAGATCCTCTCCATCCAGTTCGACAACGACCGTGCGGAGATGGGTAAGATACAGCGAAATATTTTTTTTAACCTGTTCAGGAACGGCTTTCGACATCATCAAAAGGATTGTTTCGATATCAAGAGGCTGAAGCAGGTCATACACCCTGCTGGGCGGAAGATTCTGTTGCTTCACAAAAATGGGAAGGACTTTGGAATAATGAGAACGAGACTTATGGACCCGTTTCCTGATGTGCAGGGGAGCTGCTATTCGGTCAAACGCTTCATCAACAGCCTGCTCTTTCAGCCGGTCAAGAAGACCGAGAAAATAAACGAACCATTTTTCAGGGTGCAGACCGAGATACAATAACCTGAACCAGGTAAGCGTTTCCTGAATGCCATTAAAAATACGTTCAGCATGCACGGGGGTTTTGAGTGCCGGATGAATGAATTTCAGGAGATCGAAATCCTTCATCCGGACAAGAATTTTAAGCGGCTCTGCTTCTGCAAACGACAGGAGCACTTCCTGAAAGAATCGCTCTCCCCGGAGCCGGTTAAAAAGTCGCATGCTGACCGCCGTCTTGATAAGGTTCTCAGTATGTTTGTTCAAGTGAAAATCGAAACGCTGCTCAAAACGAATTGCTCGCAGCACCCGGGTCGGGTCCTCAACGAACGAGAGATTATGAAGCACCCGGATCGTCTTCTCTTTGATGTCCCGCTGAGCGCCGAAAAAATCTATGAGTTCTCCAAAATGGCTTTTATTCAGACGGACTGCGAGCGTATTGATGGTGAAATCACGCCGGTACAAATCCCGTTTGATCGATGACAGCTCCACGGTCGGAAGCGCGGCTGGAGCATTATAATATTCGTGCCGTGCTGTCGCGATATCCAGTTTTAATCCATTGAGTAATACGACAACTGCAGTCCCGAATTTCTGATGCATGGTGATTCTGCCGCCGGTCTTTTGTTGAAGCATTTCTGCAAAGGTAATCCCGTCTCCCTGGATAACAATGTCGATATCGAGATTGGTTATTCGCATCATCAGATCGCGAACGATTCCGCCGACAAGATACACGGGAAAACCGGCTTCATCTGCAATAGTACCAATGGTAGTGAGCAATGCTAACACGTCCTGAGGCAGATGGGTCTCGATCAGCCGTTTTACATTCCGGATCGATCGCGGCCCATCATTCTCGGGCTGTACATCCAGGCGCTGCTCGTGCAGTGACCGCAGAAGATCGGTCCGGGTAATCGCACCGGCCAGTGTGTTGTTGTGATCGAGCACCGGGATAAAACGCTGCCGTTCTTCAATCATTATCCGCTCAACCTGCGCCATCGGCATCTCTGGAAAGGCGACCGGGCCGCCGCTCGTCATAAATTCATTCACCGCCTGTTTTCCCAGGCCGTGGAACAGCGCCTTCTGTACCACCTCGCGTGTAATAATCCCTTCATATTTGTTTTTATTTAAAATAGGCAGTACATTCACACTGAAACGGGTCATGGCTTCGCCTGCTTCTGCAATAGTGCTTCCTGAAGGGATCGTCATAACCGGAGAGGTCATGATTTCCTTCGCAGAGCGGTCAGGCTTGATATGTTTTTTCAGGATATCAATCAACCGCTCTCGCGCCTGGAGATACGTCATGTCCTTCGTCACTGCTGACGCTGCCGTTGCATGCCCTCCTCCACCAAACTGCTCAAGGACATTTCCTGCATTCACCCATGCGGTCCTTGACCGTGCTATGATCTGGGTCTTCTCTCCCATTTGAACAACAAGAAACAGAACATCAAGATTTTCTTTTTCCTTCATTCGCTGAGCAAGATTTGCAAGATCTGGGACAAAATGCGCTGTATCCATGGCCGCGATAACTACCCGCACTCCATTGATCTCG
Source organism: Nitrospirota bacterium (assembly GCA_041650055.1). Taxonomy (GTDB): domain Bacteria; phylum Nitrospirota; class UBA9217; order UBA9217; family UBA9217; genus JBAZLV01. Next base: position 118,838 of record JBAZLV010000002.1, read on the forward strand.
TAACTCATTGCCGCGGTCATAAGATTGTTTAAAACAGCCGTCTGCTCAGGGGTAAGCTCGCGTGTAATAAAATCAGAAACAACTGATAGCATGGCTCCTTGGGAGAGTAAATACGCCACGGCTTGTGCGTCGCGTTCCGTGGTCGAAACATACAGAAGCGAGCCGGTCTCTTCATAAATACCCAAAGCAAGAATCGTCGCTTCCATCGGTGTGATTGAAATATTCTTTTTTCTCAAAAGCTCGATCAGGATTGTGATCGTAGCGCCAACCTTTTCCACAACTTCCAGTTCACCACGCAGGTCTCCTTCCATGGCAGGATGATGATCGTAAATATGGATGGAAAGATTTGGACGATCTAAGATGCTGGCAAGTTTTCCCAGTCGGTCGGGATTGCGGTTGTCTACAATAATAAGGCGGGTGATAGCGTTTAAATCAACATGTTTCAGCCGTTCAATATCCACCACATAGAATGCTGATTCAAGAAAAAAATCACGCATGCTTTTTTCCTGCGATCCTGGAAATACGAGCGTTGCTTCCGGATACAGTTTTTTCGCGGCAACCATAGACGCCAGAGCGTCAAAATCAGCATTAGTATGACTGGTAATAATTTCCATATTTTTTTAAAATTCCAATCGTCAAATTACAAATTCCAAATAATATCCAATTATCAAATGACAATAATCAACCGTTGAGAGTTTGATGATTGGTCATTGGTGCTTATTTGTAATTTGGTGCTTGTAATTTGGTCATTATCTTTAACTTCTCGGATGATGCTTCTCGTGTATCTTCTTAAGCCGTTCCCGCGATACATGGGTGTAAATTTGGGTCGTTGAAATATCCGAATGCCCGAGCATTGCCTGAACAGAACGGAGGTCCGCCCCATTGTCAAGAAGGTGCGTTGCAAATGAATGGCGGAAAGTATGCGGCGAAACAGTTTTTTCTATTCCGGCTTTTTTTGTGTAAAATTTGATCCGCTCCCAGAACATCTGGCGCGTAATGGTTTGCTGTTTTGCACTGATAAAAAGAGAATCGGATTTTTTATTATGCAGAAAAGCCGGACGTCCCCTCTCCAGATATGCCTGCAGCCAGTCAACTGCTGTCTCACCCAGAGGAACGGCGCGTTCTTTCGAACCCTTTCCCATCACAATAAGATATCCCCGCTCGAGGTTTATATCACGCTGCGCAAGATGAACGAGTTCGCTCACCCTGAGGCCGGTTGCATAGAGGAGTTCGAGCATGGCCTTGTCGCGAAGACCGATTTTTGTGGACGTATCCGGCTGAAGAAGAAGCGTCTCGACATCAGATGAGGAAAGCGACTTCGGAAGCCGCTTCCATTGACGCGGAACATCGATATTCAAGGTGGGATCGGTCTGTGCAAGTCTGTCAAGGAGAAGAAATTTATGAAAGCCGCGCACAGCTGCCAGATTACGGGCACGAGATGATGGTGCAATACCCTTCTTTGCAAGAGATGCAAGAAAGGATTCAATATCAGATTGAGTGATTGAATCCGGACTTTTCTCTTTCATAAAAGTGAAATATTTTCGTAAATCACGTTGGTAGGATTCGATCGAGTTACGTGCGAGTCCTTTTTCAACAGTCAGATAATCTAAAAATTTTTTCAGAAGTTCTTCATTCATAAAAGGAACACCTGCTAGATCAGATTCTATGTTATTGACTCATAAAATGCAAGCGATCAACGACAATCTGCTTGATATCCTGAGCAGCGTATTGTATCATCACCTGCCGTCCGATAACATACACATATGATGTCACATAAAAAGAATATACTGCTTATCCATCCCCTTGGTGAGACACTGCTTCCTGGAGAGCAAAGCATGGCTCGGGTCATGAATATCATGCCTCCGCTGGGACTCCTGTCTCTGGCAGCCTGGCTTGAGAAACATGGCCATCAAGCAGACGTACATGACTGTTATGCATTCCCTAAAATGGATTATTCCATCGCCGCCTATTTGAAACAAAAAAAACCGGATTATGTCGGCTTTTCTACAACCACTTCCAGCTTTTTAGACGGGATCAGACTCGCGACCATAGCCAAGGATATTCTGCCTACCGCAAAAATCATTTTCGGCGGTGTTCATATATCAGCTTTAAAAGAACGGTTATTGAATGATTTTCCGGTGATTGATTACGGAGTGCCTGGAGAAGGCGAAGAAACGTTGCGGGAACTGCTTGAATCAAATCAGAGTGATCTGGCTCAGATTCAGGGGCTTCTCTTTCGGAAAAACGGAGAAACGATCTTCACCGGCTATCGAAAAAATTTGCTTGTTATGGACTCATTACCATTTCCCGCCTATGAAAAACTCCGGGGATTCCCTGCCAGTTATAAATTACCGATTTTCAGTTATCCCAAAGCACCGAACACTACCATTATTACAAGCCGGGGTTGTCCGTATACCTGTTCGTACTGCGACCGTTCTGTTTTTCAACGAACCTATCGTTATAATTCACCCGCATATATGGTGGAATATCTCACCTACCTTCAGAAACGATTTTCAATCAAGCATGTAAATATCTATGACGATACATTTACCCTGAAACGCGATCGGGTTATGGAATTCTGTGAACTCAAGATGAAATCAAATGTAAACAAGATGACTTTTAACTGTGCTGCACGAACTGAACAACTCGATCAGGAAATGCTTGTTATGCTCAAAAAAGCAGGTTGCTGGATGATCAGTCTGGGAATTGAAACCGGCGATCCAGAGCTGCTCAAAAAACACCGCTCGTATTTGCCAAGCAGGAGCATGGAGAACCCGCTCGAAAATATTCGTGCAATGGTATATCAGATCAAACAAGCAGGAATTCGCGTCAAGGGACTCTTCATGCTCGGCCTTCCTGGCGAAACAGAAGAGAGTATCAAAAAAAGCATGAATTATGTCATGAGCCTGCCGCTCGATGATTTCAATCTTTCCAAACTTACGCCATTCCCTGGTGCGCCCATGTATAAGGATATTCGTGAGCATGGAAGTTTCGATGAGAACTGGGAGCAGATGAATGCTCTTAATTTTATTTTTGTGCCAACAGGATTTACAAAAGAACAACTTGAAGAACGGCATAGAGAATTTTATCGCCGATATTTTTCTCGATTACCAATGCTGCTCAATTATATCAAAATGATCTGGCAATCTCCTGACAGTTGGCGACGCTTCTGGTTTGACCTGCCGACGTTTATACGACTTACAAAACCTTCACGATCCAACGAGCGTAAAGCAAGAATGCATGGTCATCAGAAGGATTAAAATCCTCCTTTCTTTTCTCGATGCATTGACTGATTGAAAGACTTCTGCTACAGTCTGATAAACATGGCAATGTTTACTTAGAGAATTCTTTGCAGCGTCAAATACGTTCACATTAAATATGATGAAACGATAAGGAGAACACTTTGAAACCCTGGTACGAAGAATTATTCAAAAATTACGCTCAAACCTATGATAAAGAAGTGTACACGCAAGGAACGATCGGAGAATGTGATTTCATTGAGAAAGAAATCAATTCAGACAAAACAAAAAAGATACTCGATATCGGATGTGGAACCGGCAGGCATGCAATAGAGCTGTCGAAAAAAGGCTACTCGGTAACAGGAATCGACTTATCAGAATCACAACTGGAACATGCAAGGCAGAAAGCGTCTGCTCTATCACTCACGATTGATTTCCGAAAACATGACGCGCGGATGCCGCATTTCTCAAATGCTTTTGATCTGGCCATTATGTTGTGTGAAGGCGGTTTTTCTCTCATGGAAACCGATGAAATGAATTTTCAAATTCTGGAAAACGCCGCACGAGCGTTAAAACCCAGGGGGAAGATCGTGTTTACAACGCTCAACGGCTTGTTTCCTCTCTTTCATTCAGTGAAAGATTTTTTCGATTCGCAAAAAAAAGAAGGTGCTTCGACAAGCAAAGAAAATACGTTTAATCTTATGACTTTTCGCGATCATAGTGTAGTAGAATTCACTGATGATTCCGGGAATAAAAAAACACTTCAATGCAATGAACGGTTCTACGTTCCTTCCGAAATAACCTGGCTCTTGAAATCATTGCAGTTTCAAACAATAGCTATATTTGGAGCAAAACTGGGTGCGTTCAGCCGCAACGATACCTTGACAACGGAAGATTTTGAAATGCTGATCGTTGCAGAAAAGTCGTGAGCCCTTTGCGCAGGCAACTCATGAGCCAATTAAAATGCAGAACAGTCCGATAGTACATCATTGATAATCCCCTATTCGTATGATATAGTTAATGAGTTTTATTTGTTCAATTCACACTCGAACGACATCCCTCATGACAGACCTTTCCCATGATTTTGAACAGACCCTTTTATCTCTTGACCGATTGGCCGCCAGACAGCTTGTCACTGCAGCTCAAAATACCTATACACCAATAGAATTTGTAGATCAGGTCATTATGAAAGCTCTTACCCGTATTGGCGAGGGCTGGGAGCGAGGTGATATTGCTCTTTCACAAGTGTATATGAGCGGCCGTATTTGTGAAGAACTGGTTGACGGGCTCCTTCCACCGGGTGATGCACAACGCAAGGATCAGCCGCGTATGGCAATAGGAGTGCTCGAGGATTATCACCTGCTTGGCAAGCGAATTGTTTACTCGGTATTGCGGGCTGAAGGCTTTGACCTCAAAGATTACGGCCGGGTCACGGTTGACGAAGTAATTGCCAAAGTAAAAGAAGATCATATCCGCATACTCTTGATCTCAACATTAATGCTGCACTCTGCACTGCATGTTCAGGACCTGGTGGCCAGACTTAAAGCCGAGAATCTGGATGTAAAGGTTATCGTGGGCGGAGCTCCTTTTCTGTATGACGATCAACTCTGGCGTGAAGTCAAGGCTGATGCAATGGGCCGCTCTGCGTCTGATGCAGCGAAACTCATTCGCTCTTTGATGGGAGGTCTTGCATGAAAAAAGAAGCAATGACTTCCATGCAGCGTGTGCTTACCACTCTGGGGCACCAGGAGCCAGACAGAGTTCCGCTGTTTCTGCTGGTTGTTATGCAGGGGGCACGAGAACTAGGGCTTTCCATTCAGGATTACTTTTCCAAGGCTGAATATGTAGTTGAAGGGCAACTGCGCCTTCGTGCAAAGTATGGACATGACTCTCTTGTTGGTTTTCTGTACGCCCCTCTTGAAGTTGAAGCATGGGGCGGTGAAGTTATTTATGCTGAAGATGGACCGCCCAATTCTGGACAACCATTTATTAGAAATGCTGAAATGATCCCTCGGCTTAAAGCTCCTGATATCGGGAAAAATCCCTGTTTATTAAAAGTTCTGAAAACCATCAAGCTATTAAAGAAGCGAGTCGGAGATGAATGCCCGATTGTTAGTGTGGTTGTATCTCCGTTCTCAGTTCCGGTAATGCAGATGGGTTTTGGCCCGTATCTTGATCTCATGGTGGAGCGGCCGGACTTATTTGAAAAGCTTATGCAGGTCAACGAGGCATTTTGCGTGGAATGGGCCAATGCGCAGCTGGAAGCGGGCGCTACGGCGATCTGTTATTTTGATCCGGTATCCTCTCCTACCATCATTCCCCGGGAAGTGTACCTTCGTACGGGATTTACAATATCCAAGAATATGTTACGCCGAATTAAAGGCCCTACCACCATTCACCTGGCTTCAGGACGCTCACTTCCTATTATTAATGATTTAATCCAGACAGGAACCGCGGTCGTGGGCGTGAGTTGTTTTGAAAATCTGGCAGAAATTAAATCAATCTGCCGCGGAAAAATTAGCATTCTAGGAAATTTGAATGGAATCGAAATGCGCCGATGGACTCCAAAAGAAGCGGAGGAAAAAGTGAAAGAAGCTATTTCCCAGGCCGGACCTGGCGGAGGATTTATTCTGTCTGATAATCATGGTGAGATCCCCTGGTCTGTCCCTGATAAAACGCTGATGGCGATCTGTGAAGCTGCCCGCCGATGGGGTTCCTATCCTTTGAACATACCAGAGCACTATGGCAAATAAAATCCTGTTTGTAGTCTGTGAACATTATGTACGTGAAGCGCAAGCCGCGATCGAAGCGGAACAATTAGATGATGCCGTAGTAATAGGCTTTCCCGCCCGATGCGGCCGCCCTCCTTTGACGACCGAAGAACTTACTGCAAAAATTAATGCGCTGGGAAATATCGATCAGGTGGAAGTCTTTGGAGCTTCCTGCCTCACCGGCATCGCTGATTTTACTTCACAGGACTATAAAGTACATGTTCATAAACGAGATCAGTGTTTCACCCTTGTGGCTGATCTCTCCTTGATTAATTATTGTTTAAAAAAAGGCGCCTATTTAGCCACTCCGGGTTGGCTTGCAAACTGGCGTACGAATATAGAACGGCTGGGTCTCAATCAGGAAACAGCGAGCGAAATGTTCGCTGAAACAACTACCGGTATTGTCATGCTGGAAACCGGCGTTAACGGACACAATCCTGAGCATGTGAAGGAATTTGCTGAATATGTACATAGACCTTTTGAGATTATCCATACAGGAGTATCCGTTTTGCGGTTGCTGTTTGGGAAAATAGCGCTGGTACGACAGATGGAACTGCAGCGGAAAGAGGCTGCCAAGGAAATTAAGGAAATTCGCAAGCAGGCAGCAACACATGCAATGGCCATTGATCTTCTCTCCAATCTGGCAAAAATTGTTACAGAAACAGAAGCAGTGCATGCAATGCTGGATGTATATACCTTTCTTTTTGCCCCTCAACGACTTTGCTATTTAAGTTTTCAAGACGGCGTTCCTAACAAATTATGGCTTAAGCCGGAAGGGCTCATTGATGAGGCAGAACAAGAAGCCCTCAAAGAAAAGCTGGATGCATTGCAGGAAAATAGCGGGTACACAGAATCCGGAAAAGGGTTTTATCTGCGCATCGTCAGGAGAGGAGAAATCCGGGGCGTTATTGCTCTGGAAGATATTGCTTTACCTGAATACCTTGATCAATACCTCAATTTGGCGTTCAGTATTGTTGATATTTGCGAGCTCCCTATTCAAAATGCACGAAAGTATGAAAAGTTGGTCCGCACGCAAGAGATGTTGCGAAAAGCGAATGAAGATCTGTATCGACTTTCCACGACAGATGCCTTAACCGGTATCGCGAACCGTCGGGCATACGACGAATATCTTGAAGTTGAATGGAAAAGGATGCTGCGCAACAACACTCCTTTGTCACTTATCATTTGCGATATCGACTATTTCAAAAAATATAATGACCGATATGGCCATAAAAAGGGAGATATTTGTTTGCATACCGTCGCACAAATTATCCGTAAGATTGCATTGCGTCCCGGCGATTTTGTTGCGCGTTACGGAGGTGAAGAGTTTGTTGTGGTTTTACCGAATACACCAACGGAAGGAGCTTTTCATCTTGCCGAAAAAATCCGGATGGCTGTCGTGCAATACAATATTCCCCATGAAGGATCTGAGATTGCTCCCTCTGTTACTTTGAGTCTCGGCATCGCCGAGCTCAAACCTCCTTTCGACGCAGAGTTAACATGCACAACACTTTTTCGTATGGCAGACAAAGCTCTGTATCAGGCAAAAAACGAAGGAAGAAACCGCACGATTGTCTGGAAAGGACAAGCTGAATGAGAGGTCGGTTACAGAATACTGCCTAAACCAAGGAACGCAATATGCCCTCTGTCAATATCCTAAAAGACTATATCCCCGGTTCAATCGGCCGCATAGCCGAACTACACGGTACCTATTATAATCAGCATTGGAACTTTGGATCATTTTTTGAAGCAAAAGTGGCAACGGAACTATCTGAATTTATTAAACGATATGATAAGAACCGGGATGGTTTATGGACCGTCGCGTTCGAAGGAAGGATTGAAGGTTCGATTATCATTGATGGATTGCATACCAACGATGAAGGAGCACATTTGCGATGGTTTATCGTCTCTGATGTTTTACGCGGAAAGGGTTTTGGCAACCGGCTTATCGATTCTGCAATAACTTTTTGCAAAAAATCTTATTATAAGCGCGTTTATCTCTGGACATTCGAAGGGCTTCATGCTGCAAGACATCTTTATGAAAAAGTCGGATTTAAGCTTGTTGAACAACAGAGAGGGTCGCAATGGGGCAAGGAAGTAAATGAGCAACGGTATGTTCTTGCATTAAGATAACCTGTTTTATCCTTTTGCCACCTTTCCGACAATTTCTTTCACATCAGAAATCCCCTGATCCATTAACAATGACTCCATGCCGTTCAGTATATCAAGCGTTGCACGAGGATTTATAAAATTCGCGGTTCCTATTGCGACTGCCGAAGCTCCGGCCAGCATATATTCCAGGGCATCTTCGCCAGTGACAATTCCTCCCATGCCGATTATGGGAAGTGTAACTGATTTTGCAACTTGCCATACCATTCGAACACCAACAGGTTTTATTGCTGGTCCTGACAGACCACCGGTGCAGTTTGCTAATCGCGGCTTCATACAGCGGACGTCGATGGCCATGCCCAATAAGGTATTGATAAGCGACAAACCATCACATCCCGAGTCTTGAGCTGCTTTTGCAAACTCGACAATATCAGTAACATTAGGAGAAAGTTTTGCAATAAGCGGAAGCTTGGTCGCTTTTCTGACAGCGGACAGGAGATCAAAAGCAGATGCGCAATTTGTACCGAACACCATGCCTCCTGCTTTCACATTCGGACAGGAAATGTTCACTTCAAGTCCGGATATGCCCGGCACGTCGTCAAGCCTTTCTACAACACCGACATAATCTTCAAGACTGTAGCCAAAGACATTCACAATCACTGCGGTGTCAAATTGCCTCAGATAGGGAAGTTTCTCGTTTATAAAAATATCGACTCCTGGATTTTCGAGCCCGATGGCATTCAACATGCCTGCTGGCGTTTCCCAGATACGAGGAGGCGGATTTCCATGAATCGGCTTGAGTGATATGCCCTTTACAATGATGCCGCCCAGTTTATTCAGATCAACAAACTCCGCATATTCCTTGCCATATCCGAATGTACCAGATGCTGTAAGGATAGGGTTTTTGAGATGAATGCCAGCTATGCTCACCGAAAGATCGGGTTTATACACTGTTTTTTTTCTCATCTCCACCCAACCTCGAACATATTATGATGAAACATATTTTTCACAACGGTTCCGTCCTTTTTTCTTGGCAACATACATGGCTTGATCAGCCTGTTTGATTAGCTCATTCAGAATATCGGATGCCTTGAACCCTTTTTTTGCTCCTTTGAAAGCACTTACTCCCAGACTGATGCTCATCTTTAAAAGTGGTGCATGGTATAAAGGCATGGCTGTTACAAGTTCCCTCAGGCGTTCGGCAAACTGATAAGCCCCGTCCATGTCCATGGAAGGAGAGATAATGATGAATTCTTCTCCACCATACCTGCATACCACATCATTCAGCCGAACATTTTCTTCCAGAAGCTTTGCAAGCCGGACAAGGACCTCATCCCCGATTTTATGGCCGTACTTGTCGTTAATTTCCTTAAACTTATCGATGTCCAGAAAAATAATGGTACAAGACTGTTTTGTGCGCTGGGCAAGCTCGATGATTTCCTGTCCCCTTTTTTGAAAGCAACGCCTGTTTGCAAGCCCGGTCAAAGAATCAAGAAGCGCCTGTGATTCCAGTGTCTTCATCAGCTGGCCGATTTTTTCCCGCATGCGATGAAAAGACTTGTCCAGAATGTCCACTTCTTCATACGTAGATTCCTTGTGACTCATCGAAGGCTCTAGTTCACGGTAATGTTCAGAGAAACTTGAGACTTCCTGAGTAAGCACATCAATTGGTTCGACAATTTTTTGGGTTGTATATCGGGCAAGCGGAAAAATAATGAGCAGAATCATGCCCAGAAAAATGAGGATAAATATTCCGATTTTATGCAACAAGCTGCCGATTATCTCATTTTTTTCGATCTCAACAATAAGTCCCCATGAACGATCCGAAATCCATTGATATGCGCCCAATACAGGAGCACCACGATAACTAATATAATCACCGAATCCTGTTTCTCCATTCAAAACACGTTTGACCGCTTCTGACTGAATCAGAAATGGCCGAGAAACATCAGCGTCCTCCCCGTGTTTGTTAAGTTTAAGAATGGAACGTGATTCCGTAAGCATCCGGCCGTTCACATCTACAAGATAGGTCTCTCCGGTTTTTCCGAATTGAAGCGAAGAAGTAATTTCCTGAATTTTACTCAGATCGAGCGGTCCCAGGATCACTCCGGCAAATGCGCCCTGATCATTGATCACCGGACTGGATACAATAACCGTAGGTTTTGCAGTAACACGGGAGATAATAATCTCACTAACATACTGCTTTTTTTCCAACGCCGCCTGAAAATAACTGCGGTCTTTTACATTAATACCTCGAGTAAGAATTCGTTCTCCATCAAACAAAAGAATTCCCCTGCTATCCACATAGTACAAACCATCGAAATCGGTATTTACCTTTTCCATGTAAGCACTCAGTAATCTTTTTATGTTAACAAGATCTTTTTCTCTGACCGCCCGGGAAAGGGTAAGCTGGGTTATATCCTGGACGCGCTCATGGAACCAGCTCTTTATATACATTTCATGCTGGGTTCGTGTAATCGCAAGGTTCTCATAAGCAAATTCTTTGATGGAGTGATACGTAATGCCGGTATACGTCGCCAGGCTGATTACCGCGCTAATGATGCCGATGATCGTGAAATTTCTGATAAGTGCCAGCCGAAGTTTGCTCTTTCTGTGGTTCATGGCTGCCTTGCGTTTTGTGAATGTAAAAGCTGAGGAAGTGGTAACCGTACTTCTTCTGACCAGTCAATTTCTCGTGCATCAAATACCGGCCCTTCCTTGCACACGCGCTTATATCCTTCTGTCTTTATTCGTACAGAGCATCCCATACATGCGCCGAGCCCACATCCCATACGCGCCTCCAGGGAAACGAAACACGGGAGAGAATGCTCGGCAGCAATCTTACTTATTGCCGCAAGCATCGCATGAGGCCCGCAGGCATATATCACCAGATGCTTCTTTTTTTCCGTTTTGGTCAGGAATGCATTCAGAATATCCGTTGTCATTCCTTTTACACCCATGCTTCCATCTTCGGTTGCAATATGAACGGTTGCACAGTTTTTTCTGAATGCGGAAAGAATATTTGAAGGCGGAAGGCATTCCTTGAAACGAGAGCCGACAAAAAGATGGATAGGAACACATACACGCTGTGAAAAAAACTGAAGTGGCGGGAACCCGCTTCCTCCTGCAACGAGTACGGCGGTTGTTCCCTTTTCCGGGAGTGAAAATCCGTTTCCAAGCGGTCCCAGGAACTGAAGTGTTTCTCCTGTTTTCGCATGACTGAGAAGAGCAGTTCCCTTTCCGGCAATGCGGTACAGAATTTCAATAGAGGAACGTGTGGGAATTGACGCAATCCCGAACGGCCGCGCAAGGAGCGGATCAATAGTATCGGAAACCCGGAGCATCACAAATTGGCCAGGAAGTGAAGTGCGGGCTGCTTCAGGGGCTTTCAGGATCAGGCGGAAATACCCTCTGCCGGCAGGCTTATGCTCAAGAATAATTCCCGTATGCAGCCGTTTAGCATTCAATCTGAATCTCCTGAACTTCGTATTCCACCGTTTTTGCAGGCGTTTTGATTGTTACAACATCGCCAACCTTATGCCCAATAAGCGCTTTTCCAACCGGTGATTGAACCGATATCTTCCCTTTTTTAAGATCAGCCTCTTCCTGGCCGATCAACGTATATTTTTTGATATCGCCGGATTCAGTATCACATAAAGTCACCGTGCATCCGAAGACAACCTTTTCATTGCTCAGTTTTGAAACATCAATGATCTGTGCATGAGCAAGCTTGGATTCCAGCTCGCGCTTCTTTGCATCAAGATGACCCTGACGCTCCTTCGCTGCATGATACTCTGCATTTTCGGACAAATCACCGTGCGCTCGCGCTTCCTCAATATCTTTGATGTTCTTGGGCCGCTCGACTTTCATAATACGATCGAGCTCCTGCTTTAATTTGTCATATCCTTGTTTGGTCATCGGAATTTTCTGTGTCATTCTGTATGATACTCCTGGAGAGATTTTACACGAATCGTGCCTTTTTTAATAGTCGCAATTCCACGTACGGCCGCTTTTGCAGCAGAAAGAGTCGTAAAATAAGGGATCCCTTTCATGAGAGTGGTACGCCGTATGGAATAGGAATCCTTCTGCGATTGTGAACCGGAAACCGTATTGATTACAAGATCAATCTGTAGATCAGTGATCTGATCCACAATATGCGGCCTGCCCTCGGCAACCTTATTCACTATTTCAACTGCGATGCCATGCCGTTGTAAATAAGCAGCCGTTCCCCGCGTTGCAACAAGTGAAAATTGCATTCCTTCAAGTGCCTTCGCTACTTCAACGAGATCGGCTTTATCTTTATCTTTCACGCTCAGGAACACTTTTCCATTTATCGGCATGGGATTATTGGCAGCAATCTGGGATTTGGCAAAGGCCATTCCGAAATCAGTATCAATTCCCATAACCTCGCCCGTAGATTTCATTTCAGGGCCAAGAAGCGTATCCACACCCGGGAATTTCGTGAAGGGAAAAACCGCTTCTTTGACCGCAATGTGTTTTAATTTCTTTGTGCTCGTAAAACCAAGCTCGTTTAGTGTCTTTCCTGCCATCAATCTTGCAGCAAGTTTTGCAAGCGGAATGCCGGTTGCCTTGCTTACGAACGGAACGGTTCTTGATGCCCGGGGATTTACTTCCAGTACATAAATCTTGCTGTCCTTTACCGCAAATTGAATGTTCATGAGTCCAATCACGCGAAGAGCAAGAGCAAGCGCTTGCGTCTGGCGTTCGATTTCCTGAATAATATGAGCAGGCAGGGAAAACGGCGGAAGAGAACATGCAGAATCGCCAGAATGGACACCTGCTTCCTCAATATGTTCCATGATTCCCGCCACAACAACACGTTTCCCATCAGCAATTGCGTCAACATCTATTTCAATAGCATCTTCCAGATATTTATCAACCAGGACCGGCCGCTCAGGCGAAGCCTTGACCGCACGAGTCATGTAATTGCGTACACTCTCCTCATCGTACACAATCTCCATGGCTCTGCCTCCCAGAACATACGAAGGTCTCACCATGACCGGATACCCGATCCGGTTTGCAATTTGCACAGCTTCATCCTGCGATACTGCAGTTCCACTCTCGGGCTGCAAGAGACCAAGCTTGTCCAAAAGTTCCTTGAACCGTTTACGATCCTCTGCGAGGTCGATGCTGTCGGGTGATGTCCCGAGAATCCTGACCCCTTCCTGCTCGAGCGGCACAGCAAGCTTCAAAGGAGTCTGCCCGCCGAATTGAACAATCACGCCTTCCGGATTCTCACGTTGTATGATATGGAAAACATCCTCCAGTGTCAAGGGTTCGAAGTACAGCCGGTCTGAGGTATCATAGTCAGTACTCACGGTTTCAGGATTGCAATTCACCATGATGGCCTCATACCCATCGTCCTTGAGCGCGAACGCGGCATGGACGCAGCAATAATCGAATTCGATCCCCTGCCCGATCCGGTTCGGCCCACCACCGAGAATAATGATTTTCTTGCGGTCTGTTGGACTGGCTTCAGATTCAGATACCGGTGCTCCGATCTGCTCCTTCTGAATCTTATAAAACGGTTTTTCATAGGTTGAATACAGATAGGGAGTATGCGCTTCAAATTCAGCAGCACAGGTGTCCACTGTCTTGAAGACTGGCAGAATCCCGAGTTCAAGACGTTTTCGCCTGACTGCAGTTTCAGTCGTTCCCAGAAGTTGTGCAAGTCTGCGATCTGAGAAACCGAATTCTTTTGCTCTTCTGAGAGGATGATCGAGTTCAGAAGTGTGCTGCAGAATCATTTGACCCGCGTCTTTGATATGTTGCTCTTCGTGAATGATCTGCTGTATTTGATACAGAAACCACCGGTCGATTTTCGAGATTGCAAAGATTTCTTCGATATCAATTCCCATTCTCAAAGCATCGGCAATATACCAGATTCGCTCCCAGTTCGGGACGCTGATCTTCTGGCGAACATCGACTACTCCCTTATTAAGGTCGCCATCCCGGTCGCGGCGCGATTCAAATCCATACCGATCGATTTCAAGAGAACGAAGCGCTTTTTGAAAAGCTTCCTTGAATGTTCTCCCGATTGCCATGGCCTCACCAACGGATTTCATCTGCGTCGTGAGCGTTGCATCAGCCTGGGGAAATTTCTCGAATGCAAATCGCGGGAATTTCACAACAACATAATCAATCGTGGGCTCGAACGACGCAGGAGTTGCCCGGGTAATATCATTCGTTATCTCGTTAAGTGTATATCCAACTGCAAGCTTTGCTGCTATTTTTGCAATTGCAAACCCCGTTGCTTTTGATGCCAAAGCAGAGCTCCGGGACACTCGCGGATTCATCTCAACAACAACCATTCTGCCGTTGTTTGGGTTTATTGCAAATTGAATATTCGAACCACCGGTATCCACCCCGATCTCACGTATGATGCGGAGAGATGCATTCCGCATAATCTGGTATTCTTTGTCCGAGAGCGTCTGAGCAGGAGCAACCGTAATACTATCACCAGTATGCACGCCCATGGGATCGAGATTTTCAATGGAGCAGATGATCACGACATTGTCATGTGTGTCACGCATGACTTCGAGTTCAAACTCTTTCCATCCGACAACCGATTCTTCAATCAATACCTGATGGACGGGGCTCGCTTCCAAACCCAGGGTCATCAGCTCGGTAAATTCATCTCGGTTATACGCAATCCCGCCGCCTGTTCCTCCGAGTGTAAATGCCGGCCTGAGAATTGCGGGAAAGCCAACAATATCAAGAATGGAATATGCCTCTTCAAGAGTTGTGGCAAAACCGCTTTTCGGAACATCCAGCCCGATGCGTTCCATTGCCTTTTTAAAAAGCTCCCGGTCTTCTGCTTTTTTGATCGCAGGAAGTTTTGCTCCGATCAGTTCTACGTTATATGTGTCGAGTACACCGGTTTCTGCCAAAGCAACCGCTGTATTCAGCGCGGTCTGACCACCCATGGTCGGCAATAGAGCATCCGGCCGCTCGCGTTCAATAATCTTTGCCACAATATCCGGCGTGATGGGTTCAATATACGTCCGGTGCGCCATCTCCGGATCAGTCATGATCGTGGCCGGGTTTGAATTCATCAGGACGATTTCGTACCCTTCTTCCCGAAGCGCCTTGCAAGCCTGAACCCCTGAATAGTCGAATTCACATGCCTGGCCGATGACAATAGGGCCGGAGCCAATGATCAGAATTTTTTTGATGTCAATACGCTTTGGCATTTAAACCTCTTAAAATTTTTGATTCTCGTAATATTAAGTTTCGCTGCAGTGTCCCCCGCCAGCGGGGGAGAAGACAAGGGATCAATCAACAAGTTCCTGCATCCATCCATTCTCCAAACCATATTTCATCATGCACTGGTAGGCCTGTTCGTATTCTTCGTGAGTAATCCTGCGCGATAATTCAGAAATGGATTGTGCCTTATATGCCGGAAAGTATTGGGACATGAGGCTGATGTACACATCTGTTGAAATCTCTTGCGCAAGGAATTTCATGATTTCTTCTGTTCCTGACAAACCATTTGGAAGAATTAAATGCCGTATGATGAGTCCCCGTTGTGCAATTTCCTGATCATCCAGAACAAGATTGCCGACCTGTCTGAACATTTCTTTGATTGCAGCCTGATTAACCTCCGGGTAATGAGGAGCATGGGAATATTTTTTTGCGATTGTGTCATCCGAATACCGCATGTCCGCAAGATAAATATCCACAATGCTGTCAAGCAACTGAAGCGACTCGAGCGATTCATACCCGCTTGTGTTATACACAATAGGAAGACGAAAGCCTTGACTTCGTGCTATCCCGAATGCCTTTAGAAACTGCGGCATCGTATGGGTGGGCGTCACGAGATTCAAATTATGACAGCCCTGATTCTGAAGCCAGAGCATATCAGCTGCAAGTTCATCCGAAGTTTTTTCATTCCCATTTCCCATCTGGCTAATCGGATAATTCTGGCAGTACACACAGCGTAGATTGCAATTTGCAAAGAATATCGTGCCGGAACCACGAGTCCCGGAAAGCGGAGGTTCCTCACCGTGATGCGCAGTGACGCTCGATACAACCGCATGCAAACCTGATCTGCATAATCCGGACTTCTCGTTCTTCAGCCTTTTTACACCGCAGGCATGCGGACAAACTCTGCATGATTTTAGAAGTTCATAGGCAGCGTCAATGCGCTTATGTAATTCGATATCGGAAACCATGAGGTTAAGTTCAAATGACAAAGATCAAAGTTCAAATCAAAAAACAAAATGACAACTCATAAATTTGGCATTATCTTCTTGCAGTTTGATTTGAACTTTGGATTTTGACATTTGGCATTTTTAATTTTTATGCTCCATCATCTCAATAAATCGTTTAAATAAATACCTGCTGTCATGTGGCCCGGGAGAAGCTTCCGGATGATATTGAACCGAGAAAGCAGGAAGCGTTTTATGCTGAAACCCTTCACAGGTCTTATCATTCAGATTCACATGGGTCATCACAACCTGATTCTCAATTGTTTTCATATCAACGGCAAAACCATGATTTTCTGCTGCTATCTCTACATTCCTGGTTGCGAGATCCATGATCGGCTGGTTCGCGCCGTGATGACCAAACTTAAGCTTGTAGGTCCGTCCGCCAAGCGCAAGACCCAGAAGCTGCTGTCCGAGACAGATCCCGAATATCGGTTTTTTCCCGAGAAGCTTTTTAATGTTCTCGATTGCATACGTAACCGGTTCCGGATCTCCAGGACCATTTGAAAGGAAAACTCCGTCTGGCTTGAGAGCAAGAACATCCTCCGCGCTCATAGTTGCCGGAACAACGGTAACGTCGCAGCCAGCATCAGTCAAAAGCCGAAGGATGTTTCGTTTGATTCCATAATCATAGGCAACGACTTTATAGCGAGATGACTTCGCCTGCGCATATCCCGATTCTAGGTTCCAGCATCCTTCACTCCATGCATACGGTTGTTTACAGGTCACCTCTTTCACCAGATCAAAACCGCTCATCTTTGGCAACAACGCTGCTTTATTTGCCAGCTTTTTATGATCCAGTTCACGAGTGGAAATAATTCCCGGCTGAGCTCCATGATCACGAAGATGTCGCGTAAGCGCGCGAGTATCGATTCCGTGAATCCCGACAATCCCATGTTCCTTCAGATACTGATGAAGCGACATTCGGGCTCTCCAGTTGCTCGGAATTTCCATGTGTTCTTTTACGATAAACCCTTCTGCGTAAGGTCGGGCTGATTCCACATCCTCGAGATTGACTCCATAATTTCCCATCTGGGTATAGGTCATGGTCACGATCTGACCTTTATACGAAGGATCGGTCAATATCTCCTGATATCCAGTCATGCTGGTATTAAAAACAACCTCGCCCGATGTTTCACCTTCAGCACCGAACGAATATCCTTCAAATACGAGTCCGTCTGCCAATGCAAGCAATGCTTTTTTCATAATCATACCTTCTGGAATGTTATCAACCTCACTCTATAATGTCATTCCCGCGAAAGCGGAAATCTAGGAAATTCAGTCCTTGATGCTATCTGCAAAAACCGCCCCGCCTCTCATTGTGAATACTGCCTTTCCTGTCATATTCCATCCATTAAACGGCGTATTATGCGACTTTGATTTAAACTTCGATGCATCAACAACCCATTTTTTCTCAGGATCGATAATCGTAATATCTGCATCAGCACCCAGAGTTAATGTTCCTTTATGAAGACGAAGCACCTTTGCCGGATTGATCGTCATCTTTGCAATCATGTCAGAGCGGGAAAGGATTCGTTCTTCTACCAACTTCATAGCGAGCCCCAGGCAGGTTTCAAGCCCCACAATGCCAAACGGTGCTTTGGAAAAAGATTCTGCCTTTTCATATTCCGCATGAGGGGCATGATCAGTTGCTATAACATCGATCGTTCCATCCTTGAGCCCCTGCTTAATGGCAGCAACATCATTCGCGGTTCTGAGCGGCGGGTTCATTTTAGCCAGGGTTCCGTGATCAAGAACCGCCTCGTCAGTCAAGGTAAAATAATGAGGACAGGTCTCGGCCGTAATCGAGATACCGTTCGCTTTTGCATCACGAACCAGTTGAACAGAACCTTCTGTACTCACATGTGCTATATGCACCCGGCATCCAGTCAACTGCGCAAGAGCAATTTCACGGGCAACCATCGTCTCTTCTGCTTCAGCAGGTATTCCCTTTAGGCCAAGCTTCCGTGCAACAACGCCATCATGCATGACGCCGCCTGCAACCAACCCCGTATCTTCACAATGAGAAATAATTAAGAGCCCTAATTTCAGCGCTTCCCTCATGGCATGCTGCATCATGTCAGAATCCATGACCGGTTTCCCGTCATCTGAGAACCCAACGCAACCAGCTTGATGAAGCGCCTGCAAATCCGCAAGTTCTTTCCCAAGTGATCCTTTGGTAATTGCACCGATCGGAAAAACATGAACAGAACCTTCCTGTGCCTTATCATGAATAAATCGGGTAACTGAGGGATCATCGTTCACCGGGTTCGTGTTCGGCATACAACATACGGATGTAAATCCGCCTGTTTGTGCAGCGGCCATGCCCGTTGTTATTGTTTCTTTGTATTCAAACCCAGGCTCACGAAGATGCACGTGCATATCAATAAGCCCGGGAACAATCCACTTACCCGAAACATCAATGACTTTTGCATTGAATGACTGATCGCCCGGCTTGATAAACTGCGCAATTTTCCCCTCTGCAATCAGAAGGTCAAGCCGCTCTTCAATCATATTGGCCGGATCGATCACGAAACCGTTTTTGAGGAGGATGTTCATTTTTCACCTACTTCCATAATCACGACCTTATCTTCATATCCCTCTTCAGCGAGCATCACCTTGATCTTTTCCTTTGTTGACGTCGGTATATTTTTCCCAACGAAATCCGCTCGAATTGGCAACTCCCGGTGTCCCCGGTCAATAAGAATCGCCAATTGAATTCGCTGCGGTCTGCCGAAGTCCATAATACCGTCAAGCGCAGCTCGGATCGTTCTTCCCGTGAAAAGAACGTCATCCACAAGAACAAGGATTTTGTCTGTTACATCAAAGGGAATATCTGTTTTTTTTGTATCGAGAGGTTTATGCGTTGCAAGATCGTCTCGATATTTTGTAATATCAAGAAAGCCCACTGAAGGCAAGATACCTTCAATGTCATTGATACGGGAAGCGATCCTTCTGGCAAGATGAATGCCGCCTCGTTGAATACCAACAATAATCAGATTTTTTGGGCCTTTGTTTTTTTCCAGAATCTCATGAGCAATCCGGGTAAGCACCCGATCGATTCCGGCCTTGTCAAGAACAGTTGCTTTTTCTTTTAAATGCATGGAATATCCCTCATAAGTTCATCTATTACCTGAAAGTTTTGTAATCAAGTTTCAACAGACACAAAAAAAACCTTCATCCAAATGGAGAAGGTTTTTTGATTGTCGTACGGTATTATTCATGCATGCCCTTTCTGGCCTCTCGGGACCAGATTTAAAGAGGAATAATTGCTCGTTATGTTAACTAAACGCTTGTACAATACACTGCATTACAGGGAGTGTCAAGAATTTTTTGATCGACGTAAGCCTAACTATGCATTTTTTTCAGCAGCCATGCCATGTTCTTGCCCAGATCTTTCATGGTTTTGATCCCTTCTTCATCCTGATTTACTTCTCCCGGCTGACGACCAATCCCGATATTCCAATAGCTTGATCCTGGTATAATCATCTCACTGATGGTAAAGAAATAATTGAGTGAATTAAACGCATGAATGGCCCCTGCACGCCGCACAGCGACAATGCCCGCTCCTGCCTTTCGTTTGAACAAGCCATTATTCGCCCGGCCGACCATGCCACACCGTTCGATCAATGCCTTCATACTGGCGGAAATATCAGCAAAATAGGTTGGAGAACCAAGCAGAATTCCCTGTGACTCATCCATTTTACGAATGCATTCATTAATGATGTCTTGCGTTATGGCACATTGTTTGTTCTTTTTTTCAAAACAAACATAGCAGGCACGGCAGCCTTGAATCGGTTTTCCTGCAAGATTAATCAATTCTGTTTCAAATCCAGCATCGTTCAATTCATTCAGGGCAGTTTGCAAAAGAATTGATGTATTCCCCTCACTACGTGCGCTTCCGTTAAAAGCAACTACTTTCATACAGCCTCCTTATGGCAATTATCGTTTTATCATTTTAAGAAATCGCTCCACAAACACAGGGTTAAATATGGTTCCGCTTCCCTTGCGAAAATAAGCCTCGATTTTTTCAGGAGCAACCGGCTCCTGGTAGGATCTCCGGGTTCGCATGGCGTCAAAAACATCTGCAATCGTAATCAACTGGCTTGTTACATTCGGAGTCCAGCCTGCTTTGATGGAGGGATAGCCGCTCCCATCGAATTTCTTGTGATGTTCCAATGCCGCAAGCACGGCAAGCTTTGGAATTCCCTCAAGTCCCATAAGATACCGGGCTCCCTTGACGGTATGGGACTCCATAATTTTTCGTTCTTCATTCGTGAGAATTCCCGGCTTGGTGAGAATGGATTCAGGAACAAATATTTTCCCGATATCATGGAGCAATGATGCAATGCCCATCGCATGCAGATGCTCCCCGGTAAATCCCATGTTTTCAGCCTGGCTCATGGTAAGAATACAGACATTCGTGGCATGGGTAAAGGTATATTCATTCACGGATTTCAGGGAGGCAAGAAGACTTAACGGATTGATCTCCTGGCGAAATCCTTTGATAAACCCTTTCACCATGTCGTCCAATCCCCGCACATCGATCTGGCGATGTTTTTTTGCTGAGAGATAGAACTCTTTGAGTCCATCGAGTTCTGTTTGCGTGAGTGCAAGCAGCTCCTGGATAATCTCGGGAGAAGCAGAAGTTCCCGTTCCGGGTTTCCCGTTGGTTGCCTCTCCGGTTTCTGGGCTGTCAGCTGTTTTGACTCTCAGTTCGATTTTCCCAAGCTTGATACCGGGACTCGATTGAAGCGTATCAACCTGGACAGAAGCAAGATCGCGTATCAATTTTTCAAGCTCCGGCCTCGTCACATTCGGGAAAAATGAAAGCCGTTCAAACGACTTTTTTTTCATGATCTTGGCAAATTGCGAAATGAAAAAACTATTGGGAAGCGGACGGTTTGCTCCAACTAAATCCTCGCCAACGAGTAGAATCGTTACCTCTGGCTGCGTAGCAAGAATATCTTTGATAACACTGAATGCCTTATCAAGGAATTGTGCGACCTGCGGATGGCCGGGAGAATATAAGGCCATGTTGGTAACTGCGCTCGTCAATTGAGCAATCACTAGACACAGGCGTGTATGGAGGTCAGGTACGGTCATGCAGCATCTCTTTCTGAAGGACGAATCGCTGTCATTTCTTTTCCTGGAGCTTGCGGCACGAGCGCCTGATAGGCTCATGGCCAAGGCTCTCCCCGATTTCCAGAAGTCTCGTTATCTGTTCACGAGGATAACGTTCCAAAGAGTGAAAAAGTATCTCTTTCATGTGAAGCAAACTGCGGGGATAGAGCGGCCAAGCTGCCTGTGCAAGCCGCTCGAGTTCCCGTATTGCGCGCGGATCACCGATTTCACCGAGCGCTTTGATGAGTTCTTCATTTCTCTCATAATCAGGCTCAAACAGAATTTTGTGCTTTATCTTCGCAAGAATGTCTCCAACCGATTCCTTGATCTGATATTGGCCTGCCAGAGCAATTGACTGAAACGCAATATCAGGATCAGAGGAATTGATCCCCTTCCGGAGCATGGTAATGGCATCAGCGTCTTTTAATTTTAAAAGTGTGCTGAGCGCCTCCATCCTGATTCCGGGATCCCGATGATTGAGCAACGGTCTTATATACGTCAGGGAAGTCTGGTTACCGGCCCGGCGAAGAAAGAGCAAGAGGTTTTTAACAGCATGCGGCCGGACATCACGAAGCCGTTTATGAGCTTCCCGTATTGCAGGATTGCCGAAGATGCACAGAAGATTCGTAAGAATGCGCCTTCCTGCGGCAGTCTCATCCCTACAGTAAATCTCCATCAAACCTGGCACGCATTCAGAACCAAGCGCCTGTATAAAACCAGCCGCTTCCTGCCCTTTTTCCCGCATCCACACTTCAAACGCATGTAAAGCCTGGCTTCTGAATTCCGGCGTCAAAAATGCCTTTCGCGCCTCAAGAGCGCATTCCCGGATTCCCTTGAGTGGCTTCTCAAGCGTATGACGCCGCAATGACTCATAGATGTCCCACAAAAGAAAGAAGTTGCCGGTTGTCAGAAATCCCGGCATGATAGTCATCAGTTTCTTTGCAAATTCCCGGTAGTCCTCTTCATCGAGATTTTCCTCCATGAATGCGAGAAGCGCTCTTCCCATCTGAAAATCAAGATGATCCTCTTCAAGGCTTTTTGCATATTCCTCGAGTGAGAGTTGTCCGAGCCCTGTGGGAGCCCCTTCCCGCAATCCCTGGAGCAATGCTTCATAGTCTTCTCCCACATATTCTTCATGTTTTTCCCTGCTAAAAAGCTTCTCCATATGCTCGGGAAGAAAAACACCGGGCTGATCATCCGAAGACGAGGCAGTTCCCGGAGAAGGCATCGTCTCCTCCATTGCGCTTTGTGCATGCGCTTTGGTCAGCTTCGCAAGAAGACCGGTTAATGCAGGCGATATTTCTTTCCCTTCGGCACTTGCCTGTTTCAGCATATCCACAACCATGTCGTCCGTAAATCCGCCTAAAACGCCGCCACGATCCGCCGCACTCGCTTGCGACGATATCCTGCGGAATGCAACAGAGAGAAATTGTTTTCGGAGCGCAGGATGAAGATCCAGAAGCAGCGTGTTCAGATTCGCAAGCGTTTCCGATTGTTCACGCGTGAGTTCCTTTTTCTCTGCGTGTTCCCGGATATGATCTGAAATGATCCGGTCATACGATTCCAACGCGATTGTGGAATCAAGTTCTTGCTCATTTAAAAGCCGTGCCAGTTCAACAGGATCGATATCTGCTGTTTGGCCTAAAGAAACTCCCTGCTCATTGCGACCTGCAAGTGTTCCTGCGGAAAGATGGGCAATAAAATCCTGCCAGAGGCCTGTTCCGGTTTTTGCACTCGACGGGGAAACCGTTGAACGGGTGATCTTTTCTTCTTCCGTTACATGAAGGTGGCTGAAATCAATCGCCTTGATCCTGATATGAGCAAGTGACGCGCCTGCCATTACCTGTTCAATCCCTCCCCAGGCGCGAATATCGTCCGGCTTTGTGGTAATCAACTGGTGAAATACAGTAAGTTCATCCATGTTCAAGCCGTTAAGAAAAGTGACGGCTGCAATTCCCTGCTGATTCAATGACAAAGCAAAATCGCGGTATACGGGATTCTTCTGATCCAGGTAATCATGTCCAACCAGAAGCGTGTCTTTAGCAATGCCCAGAGTGATCTCAGAACGAATTTCGAATATTTTCGAGAGAATGGAATAAGCCCGTTGAATGCTCTTGATGATCTGAATATGACCGGGAGGATAGATACCGACGTTTTTGCGAGAAATATTCAGTTCGATAATGGCTTCAGAAAGAAGCCTCGTATCAAGCGGTAATTCGCGTGCAGAGGGCGGATCAACGGACTGATCAGGAGTCTTATTCGGTGCTTCATCCATGATTGCTGCGTATTATAACCAGTTTCCTTGAATTTTCCAGAAGAAATCGTTCTCACAAACCGCAAGTCGCTGTAAATGCGAGGATTAGGCATGATTAAAACCTGTTTTTTTCTTGACAACATGAATATGCGATGTTAGAGTAGCCCCGCAATTGAACGGGGCTGTAGCTCAGCTGGGAGAGCACAAGGCTGGCAGTCTTGGGGTCAGGGGTTCGATCCCCCTCAGCTCCACCAAGAAATTCACAAGGATTGATATTATCAATCCTTTTTTATTTATGTTTAGGCGGATCGAATTAAAGGAAGTTTGAGGGAAAAGATTTAAATTCCCCTTAGCTCCACTAAACAAATTAAAAGGCTGGTCATTTGATGACCGGCCTTTTGTGTAAATAAACGGAACCTCTTTTAATTGGTCAAGAACACTTTTATGGCAACTCCATAGCGGAGCGGAGGAAAAAACATGAATCGTTCATATAGACCCTTATTTTTCTCTATTCTTTTATTAGTTTTATGCGTTTTTCTTACGAATTGCGGCAGCGGTGGAACCGAAGGAGGAGCAAACTCTGCTCCAGCACATACTCCTGTTATTTCTAACCTGACGTTTGTGTCTTGCGGCGTACCTGGTGGAACTACATGCCCAAAAGGATCTACGGTCAGCGGAACTATTAATTTCATGGATGCTGGTGCTGATATCACGAGAATGCACATTGTTGTTCATAATCAGCCTTTCACTGGTTGCCAGCAAGAACCCATATCAATTCCAGGTTATGCCGGTAAGACAACTGGAACAATTAGTTTTGATTTTGAAATAAAAATAGATAACGCATATCAATTTTGGGTGACTATTTACGATAGCACAGGTGCACAGTCGAACTTCTTACACTCCCTCTTGATAAATTAAACAGCATGAAGTTTGACTTGCTTTCTATCTATTGTAAAAATGAATGAAACAGCTAAGCCAGCGAGGGGACACCTCCTCTCGTGACGCGCAGCCCTCAGCTTCACCAAGTTTTCACAGGGTTATCCATCACTGGATAGCCCATTTTCATTTTGATGTAATAAAAATGTGATAAGTATTATCGGAGAGTCTTGAGATCAGCCTTCATACTCTCCGCTCTCAATACGGGAGACAGCTTGCTGACTGGTTCCCATGAGTTTAGCCAATAACCTGACGTTAAATATCTGCTTTAATAATGAAATTAACAACCATACTGACTCACTATACCCGCTATCGACATATTCTCCATTACCGCATCATGAGGAACAAGCACATACTTCCACGGCTTGCCGCCGTTGTCTGTTGCGTGCGTGCTTGCATGCGCACACCATTTAATGGCAGCATCTTTCTTGGCTAGAACTTCAGCGCTTTCCATTTCATTTCGTGCTTTTGACTCAACCATATATATGCAGGTATCCACCTCAGCCACGAAGTCCGGCACATAATCCCCTTGTGCCACTCCCACCTTATAGGAAATATGAAATTGTCCAACAGCCGGGCGGAACCACTTCTTCGTTTCCCGGTCGAGGATGATGGCGAGCTTCCTCTCCGTATCAGAGTGGAACTTCTGAATCGGATAGAGGCAATGTTTAAAACCGCCGAACAGCATCTGTCCAATTCTGGTTCTATCCTCCACTGAATTACGGAAATCGTGAACCGGCTCATTCGCCTTGTTCGTAAATGCACTTGATTTCAATTCCGTGAATCCCTTATTCACGATCACTTCGTAGTCTGTTGCTTTTTCCCACTGGTGCGCCTGCATTTGGGCATGGATGAATGAAGCTAGTTGTTTTTGATGGTAAAGAAGCACATTCTTTGTGTCATCCTCAGAAAGATATGACTGAAGATGCTTCACGACCTGCCCAGCGAGAGTATAGAGAATATCTGCATGCTCCTCATAGGATATATCATCAAAATCAATCAACCCCCGAACCAGGTAGTCTTCCAACCTGCTTTCATTCTCCCCGCTTCCGTTGTATTCCAGTGTTTCCTGCGCATTCGTCCGAAGGTGCTGGATCAGCAAGTCCCGTTCAACAGGCTGATAACGGATGCTGGAGCAATCAAGAGTGAACGCATTAAAGCCGACACTAATCTGACCTTTCGGCACCACGAAAATACGCGGAATATCAATAGTCTGCTGAACAACCAGCTTTGCCATCTTCGCTACAACAGCAACAAGGTTCTGCTTTTCAGAGATTTCCGGCAAAGCCTGCTGCATAGGTGATATGTATTCAGCAACTTCTTCAGCGATCTTATCCTGGATTTCTTTCTTAAGCAGATGATTTGAGCCAGGCAGCTGCTCATATTTCTTGATGATAGTTTCAGTTGCAAGTGCAATAGCAAGCTCATCTTCATTCGCAAAATTTATGGGGTCTCTTATCTGCGACGATAGTATTGGCTGCACTACAACGGTCTGCATTCTCTGCACATCCGTAGCCGGATCGAGAATAACCTGTTGGAGCCGGATGTTTGAATCCGGCTTATTTGCTTCATCAATGATCTCCTGGAATCGGTCATGGGCAACGATATTCAATCGGTCAACGCTTGCGACGCCGGTGCGTTTTCCGTAGGGCAGCCGTAACCCCCGACCAATTGACTGCTCGATTAGAACCCGTGCATTGGCAGCCCGAAGTGGAACGATGGTATACAGATTCGTAACATCCCAGCCTTCTTTCAGCATATTCACGTGAATAACAATCTCAGTAGGTTCATCCGGGCTTTCGACCTTGAGCAGACGCGCCACCATCTCGTCTTCTTCTG
This sequence comes from Nitrospirota bacterium, assembly GCA_041650055.1. Lineage (GTDB taxonomy): Bacteria > Nitrospirota > UBA9217 > UBA9217 > UBA9217 > JBAZLV01. The sequence continues at coordinate 145,338 of JBAZLV010000002.1, forward strand.
TTCCGGTCTTGCTCGAATCAACCTGGATAACCTTATCTTTATATCGGCCTTCAAAAAACGTGTCTGACCTGATACGCTCGATCAGTTGACTCGCATGGGTTGTGTCCCTGGCGATAATCAGCATGAACGGCTTTACGATTTGCTGCTCGGTCTGGCGTGCGTAGGTTTCCAGCTCAACTTTGGTGTTCTCGTGCAGCCGGACTCCGTCTTCAAGCTTGATCTGCTCGATCTGTTCTGCATTGAATTGCTTGGGATCAAAGTTCTTCTGCGTAACAACTGCCGGTTCCTTCACAAAGCCATCCGCCATTGCCTTGGCCAGAGGATAGTCGAAGATCACGTTCTTGAACGAGACAGCGCCCTTGGCGGTTTCCACAATAGGCGTTGCCGTCAGCTCCAATCCGAGAACCGGATTTAATTCGTTGATTGCACGAACGCCGGCTGATGCGCGATACCGGTGCGACTCGTCCATAAGAAGAACAAGATCATCGAGTTCTGCGAGGTACTCAAAATAGCTTTCACCGATATATTCTGAAAGGCGCTTGATTCGCGGCGATCTACCTCCCCTGACTTCGGAGTTAATCTTCGAGATATTGAAGATATTGACGTGGACTGATAAGTCGATGCCTGGCAACGTGTCTTTCCTGACACCCACACCCGATTCATAGTTGTCTCCAGTGATGATGAGCGGAGGCTCAACAGCGAATTCCGCAATCCCCTTGAAAACGTATTTCGGAGTATTCGGCGTAAAGTCAGTTATGAGCTTGTTGTAGATGGTGAGGTTCGGAGCAAGGACAAAAAAATGATTCATGCCATGAGCAAGATGTAGATAACTGATAAAGGCGCCCATAAGCCGCGTTTTGCCGACTCCTGTTGCCAGGGCAAAGCAGAGCGATGGGAAATCCCGCTCAAAATCCGTCACTGTTGGAAACTCGGATTTGATCGTTTGAAGGGCCGCTTGAATATCTGCGCCCTTGCGCGGCGGTACGATCTCGGTGATTCGATCAAGAATTTCAAGGGACCGTCTTTGTGGCTGCCGAAGGCTCAGCCGCCCTGCAATGGCGTTTACGTGACGGTTCATAGTCCCCCCTCAGTCGTTCTGTCGATTGATCAAATTGATAATGACCTTGACAATCGTATCCTTCTCTTCCGGTCTGCTCTCGGCGATAAGAAGTGTAAGCGCCACAAGTGCATTGTCCGCAATTCGTTTTGAACCGTCGGCGCGGTACGCTATGCCGTTTCCGGCAAGAAAATAGATGAAGATCGCCGCTGCAATGCGTTTGTTTCCATCGATAAAAGCATGATTTTTTATAATAAAATAGAACAAATTAGCAGCCTTTTCCTCAACACTCGGATACAGCTCCTTCTTACCGAAGGTTTGGTAGATCGTTCCGAGCGCGCTCTTGAATCCTTCATCCTTTTCCACTCCGAACAACCCGCCGAATTCAGTCTTCATCGACAAGACGATATCATGAGCCACCGTATGCATGAGCACGAATGCAGGCTTCGTCGTCGCTTCGATAGACAACGTACCATGATCATACCGGTCGAGCGTGGTCAGGGCATAGGCATAATCCGTAATAACGCTTAAAAGGCCTTTAGCCTCGTCCAGACTAACGACCTGATGTGCCACGGTCTTTTCCAGAAGAGCAACCGTCCTGCGTAGGTCAACTAGCTTTTCTTCCTGCTCCCTTAATCTCTTCTCGTGGATCGTGTATCCTCGCACAAGATGCTCCCGAAGCATCCGTGTGGCCCACTGGCGAAACTGCGTACCGCGTTTAGACTTCACCCTATAACCTACGGAGATGATGACATCCAGATTGTAGTGGGTCGTTTCGTAGCTTTTCCCATCCCTTGCAGTTATCCGGAATTTCCGGATAACTGAATCCTGCGCCAGTTCACCTTCATTGAAGATATTTTTAATATGCTCGTTGACTGTTCGAACATCTTTAGCAAACAGCTCCGACATCTGCTTCTGGGTCAGCCAAACAGTCTCGTGGTCAAGCCGCACTTCAAGCGCACTGTTTCCATCTTCAGCTTGATAGATCAGAACCTCTCCACTGTTGGTCATTGTTCTTCCTCGTCGAAAAGATTTTGCTGCCCCTGCTTCGGCGGGGCCTTCGGCAGGTTCTCGACCTGGAGGCTATAGTCGTCGTGTCCCCATTCGCAGCGCTTCAGCACTGCGTTCGGGATTTTCTTAACCGTTAAATTCTGATAGTTGTCGGATTTACCACGGAAAGCTGAGCACAGAACCAGAAGCGACCGCGCTTCACCAACTTCGTCAGAAAGTGCTTGTAGCTGGTCATGGTTCAAGTTCTGTGTCGTGACATAGATGAAGTCCTGTTCACTTGAACGGCCATGCTGCCAGTAGATTGAATCGCTTGGAGCGTAGGTAAAGCCCTCAAGCTTGCAGAGAGCTTCTGCCAGCATCGCAGCATTGTATTCTTTATTGATGACCCAGTTACCCCACTTGTCTTTTTCAAGGAGCGATGGCGCAAGTCGATAATACCTGAACCCCCCGCCACCTTTCCAGCCCACGGCTTCGGTAATTCCACCTTGGTCCTGCCCATCTATCACCTTCTTCATGCGCGGGATAATGTGCGTATGGCAATGCTCGCCAAGTTCGATCATGATCCATCGACGGCCCATCTTGTGAGCGACGGCACCAGTTGTACCGGAACCAGCAAAGGAATCGAGGACGAAGTCGCCAGGGTTGGTTGCTGTATCAAGCACTCTCTTGATTAAACGTTCAGGTTTAGGCGTATCGAACTGAGATATCTCTCTTACAAAGGCTTTCACTTCCGCCTTCGACGTTCGGTTACTACCAACATCCTTATGGAACCAAATTGTCTCAACAGGACGGCCTTCAGACGTATCTGCATAAATGCGGAAATAAGGTGTCCATCCTGATTTTCCTTTTTTCCACTCAATTCGCTCTCGTTCCGCTTCAACTTTTTCTTTGCTCCATCTCCATGCCCCATCCGTTCCGTTTTGCTTTTTTGGATAAATCTCAGAGCCGTCTGGTCCTATAAGTGAATAGAAGAGATTCGGTCTTGCTTCTCTACTATCGCCTTGTCCGCCCATAGCGCGAAGTGGCTTTAAGTAATATGAACGCCCAGAAACATCTTTTTTGCCATAGTGACTCGGTACTTCGCCATTATCTTGTGATATTTTCTTAAAAGAAAGCACCTCAATATTCTTCGCAAAACAAAGCAAAAAATCATGCCTTGAGGAAAGAAACTGGGCATCCATCCGCGGGCTATCTGATTTTTCCCATATGACCGTACCGACAAACTGAGCGCGCCCAAAAACTTCGTCACATAATACTTTCAAATAGTGTGCCTCATTGTCATCAATAGTGACCCACAATGAACCGTCATCTGAGAGCAGATTTCGAAGAATGTCCAACCGATCGCGCATTAGCGACAACCAGATAGAATGTTCCACACCGTCATCATAGTGGGTGAACGCACTACCAGTGTTGTATGGCGGATCGATGAAGATGCATTTGACCTTTCCGGCATATTCTTGCTCCAACGCCTTCAATGCAAGCAGATTGTCGCCGAAGATCAGCCGATTATCGAAGATGTCCTTTTTCGTTATATGGTGTGGGGCGTGATAGGATCTCTCTGCGTCTTCGAGCAGAATACGCGGTTCCAGCTTCGGCCTGTTTTCCTTGCCTATCCAGGTTAGTTCGAGTTTTTGTTTTTTAGTACTCATAAATTCCTTATCGCTCGCTATTTCTTACTTTTGGTCAATTTCTTTTCTTGACGATGGAGGAAGAAAACTTTCTCCCTGTCTTTGCTTCCAGTTCACGTCTCGCCTTTTTGGCAATGCCACCGCCTTTTTTACCGGCAACCTTGTTTTCGTCCACGCCGACTGCGTTCATAGTCTCTGCTATCTGACGGTGGATGTCGGTAAGATATTGCTTGCCATCGGCAGCTTTCAGTTTCAGTCGGTGACAATTTGTCACCGACTGACTTCCTTCCTTTTTCAGGCGTTCTTTCAGCTTGTTCCAGTATTTGCGTGACGTCTGATAATCCGGTTGCTGGGTTAACGCCTGAATAATATTCACCACGGAAAAATACCAGGTTTCGGATTCTTCATTATACACTCTGCGAATTTTATAATTTTCAAATACAGCAAGCGAGTTTTCTTTCATAGTTTCCCTCTTCTACAGCTTCCCCGGTTCCAGGTTCGCAGTTTTTCATCAACCTGCATAAGAAGAGACCTTCATGTTTCGTTCGTTACTAAAGGAGATAATTCATTTCTGGATGGATTCTCAATCAGCCAATGCCCTCTTTTTGACCATGGCCAATCGCCCGAATTGTTTAAAACATTACTATAAGCATATAGAAAAGTCCAGAAAAGAGATGAGTACTATTCGTGAGTGTTGGAACGTATTGGCATAAAACCAGGCCGGATATTTACAAATTATTTGCACCTATTTCGTCATTGCGAGGAGCGTTTTTGCGACGTGGCAATCTGAACACATGTTATTGTCATTTCGAACAAAGTGAGAAATCTTTCAAGATTCCTCAATCGCTTCGCTCTTCGGAATGACCGACGGAATCATGAGATTGCTTCGCTCTGCTCGCAAAGACACAAAAGAATTTTCGATAGCTGATAGGATTTATTTTGGTTAGTGAGATTTTCTTGTGACCTACACATTAAACCGGAACTCGATCATATCCCCGTCCTTTACTTCATAGGTCTTTCCCTCAAGCCTGAAATGTCCTTTTGCTCGTGCTGCACTCATACTGCCGCTGGCGAGCAGTTGACTCTTAACAGCGGACGTTTGTTTTAAGCATCAATATAATTATCCATAAGCAATTCAGAAGTGAATCTTTTGTTTGCAACTATTGTTGTATTATCTGAAGAACAATTTATGATCTCGACACTATTGTGACATGCTGCTGCTATACTGTATTCCAGCATCAATGAAGCAATCTCATTAAAAAGGAGGATGAAATGAAGAAAATTATTCTTGTATCAGTAGTATTGATTCTTGCACTAGCGCTCTTCGCAGGCTGCGCCAAAATGAAAGGTCAAACAGCGGGTGAGTACCTTGATGATTCGACTATCACGGCAAGAGTCAATGCCGCTATCCTGAAAGATGCAGATGCACAGTATTTTAAGACGGATGTGACAACAACGAATGGCGATGTTGTTCTTCAGGGATTTGTGAACAGCAGGGAAACTGAACAGCGGCTTATCTCGAAAATTAAGCAAATCGAAGGTGTAAAGTCAGTCCGCAGCCTTTTGAAAGTTGATCCTTCCATGACCGGGTCAACCGCAGGTGAATACATTGACGATGTTGGAATTACAGCGAAAGCAAATGCGGTCATCGTACGAGATTCGGATGCAAACTATCTCAAGATCGATGTAACGACAACCCGGGGAGATGTTGTCCTTCAGGGCTTTGTAAACAGCAGAGAAACCGAACAACGCCTTATAGCAAAAATCAAGCAGATCGAAGGTGTAAAATCAGTGAAAAGTCTTCTTAAAATTCAAGACAGGTAACATAGCAAGGCATCTCAAAAGATATTTTCCCTTATCCTATGAGATGCCTTTGCTGCCTGAACCGGTGGTATTGTAACGCCTATTTGCACACGAACTGAAATCTACTAAAAATAATTTCTATCCCTGATAATAATTTTATCCTTATAGATTTTGCGAGGTCTCATAAACGATATTTTTGCATAATTACTTTTATACCTCTTGACAATTAAAAAAAAATTTGTTAAAAAAAAACCTACTAGCACTCTCTGTCATAGAGTGCTAGAAATAAATATTGCAACTATTTCAATTGGTTAAGGAGGGTAATACGATGTGGACGGATTTTGATAGATTTGGGTTATATGGTCCGTGGCGTGCTTTTGATCGTCTCCATCGCACAACATCGGGGGTTCTTTCCCAATCAACGAGTGATTTTCCTGCTATCAATGTATGGGCTGATGGAGACAATCATGTCCTTACTGCAGAACTTCCCGGTATTGAACCAAAAGACGTTGAAATCTCAATTGCAGGAAGATCAGTGACAATCCGTGGAATACGGAAAACGGATGAGCCATGTGAGGGCGAATGTGTGCATCGTCAGGAACGATGGGAAGGTAAATTCACACGATCTATTGAGCTTCCTCATGTGATTGACCAGAACAAAGTCGAAGCAATCTTCAGCAAAGGCGTGCTTCAAGTGGTTCTGCCACGAGCGGAATCAGATAAACCGCGCAAGATTGCCATCAAAACGGAATAAGGAGGATGCCATGACGGATACAAATCGAGATATGACAAAAAAGGAAGCGCCTGTTCCCGAAGGCGTTGAACGTACAAGCCAGCGCAGGATTTATAAACCTGACGTCGATATTGTAGAACGGAAAAATGATACACTGCTTGCCGCGGACATGCCGGGTGTCGATGAACGATCACTCGATATTACGCTCGAAAAAAATATGCTGACCATCAAAGGGTCCGTGCAACCGGAAATCCCCCAGGGTTATCGGCAGATTTACTCTGAATACCCGGTTGGCGATTATGAGCGTGTGTTTACGCTTTCCGATGAAGTGGATAAGGGAAATATCCAGGCAACGATCAAAAATGGAGTTTTGAAACTGCTTCTTCCAAAATCTACCGTAGCAATATCCCGAAAAATTTCAGTCAAAGCAGGGCAATAAGCAGGAGGTGCGTTATGGATATTAAAAACCTTATCCCCTTCAGGAAAAAGAATCCTGCAAGCAGCCAGGCAGAAGAAAATCCTTTTTCCCAATTACAACGTGAAATGAACCGGATGTTTGATTCCTTTGCTCATACGATGAGTATGAGTGCTGCTCCTGAATTTTCTGGATCGTTCATGCCGCGTGTGGATGTATCTGAAAATGACAAGGCAATCTTGATTACGGCCGAGCTTCCTGGTATGAGTGAAAAAGATATCGACATATCGATCTCTGAAGATGTTCTTGTCATCCGGGGTGAAAAGAAAGAGGATAAAGAGGAAAAAAGCAAAAATTATTACTATTCGGAACGGTCCTTCGGATCGTTCAACAGGTCAATTCCCCTTCCACGCGAAATCAATGCGGACAAGATTTCCGCTGATTTCAAAAAGGGAATCCTGACCGTCACGCTTCCCAAATCAGCCAAAACAATGGCTGATGTAAAAAAAATACCCATAAAAACGGAGTAACATGTTCGATCATGCCGGCAGGCTCCATGTCTGCCGGCATTGGTATCGAATAACTTTTATTACATGGAGAACCGGTATGAAAATGACCATCAAAAAGCTGCAAAGCACCATTCTGATCATCTTCGTTCTTGTTGTGTCGTGTGCGTTTGTTCTGTCCAAAGAGTCTTTCGGCGTTTCCTCTGAAACAACACAATTTCTGAGTACGTTAGGCAATGCCCTCTCGGAGGTAGCGGAAACGGCACGTCCTGCGGTCGTGAATATCTCGACAACGTCCACAGTCACCCGGGAAGAAAATCCTTTCGGCGGCATGTTCAATGATCCTTTTTTCCGTCGATTTTTCGGGGATCAATTTGACCATCGGGACCAAAAACAGAAATTCAAGAAATCAGCGCTCGGCTCGGGAGTGATTGTGACCGAGGATGGTTATATCCTTACGAACAATCATGTTGTGAAAGAGGCTGACGAAATAAAGATCGTTCTGAATGACAAACGAGAATTTAAAGGCAGGGTTGTCGGCTCTGATCCAAAAACCGATCTTGCCGTTGTCAAAATCGATGCAGAAAAACTGCCGACCGTCAAAATGGGAGATTCAGGAGTTTTGAAAACCGGTGATGTCGTAGTTGCCATCGGGAATCCCTTCGGTTTAAGCCAGACCATCACCATGGGCATTGTAAGTGCTGTAGGAAGATCAAACGTCGGCATCGCGGATTTCGAGGATTTTATCCAAACCGACGCTGCCATTAACCCGGGAAATTCAGGTGGCGCTTTGGTGAACGCAAAGGGAGAATTGATCGGCATCAATACCGCGATTTTCTCGACCAGCGGCGGGTATATGGGTATCGGATTTGCCATTCCCTCAAATATGGCAAAATCCATCATGGACAGCATTATTAAAAACGGGAAAGTGATCCGCGGGTGGATGGGTGTAAGCATTCAGAATCTTACAAACGAGCTGGCTGAATCGCTCGGGATCAAAGATACCAGCGGAGCGCTTGTTTCCGGAGTAGAAAAGAATAGTCCTGCGGATCAAGCAGGGATCAAGCGTGGAGATATCATCACGGCATTGCATGGCAAAAAAATCGCTGATTCGAGCGCATTACGAAACATGGTGTCATCAACAACTCCGGGAACAAAAACAGACGTTACCCTTATACGGGAAGGCAAGGAAAAGAAGCTTGCGATTACGCTCGGGGAATCCAAGGAAAAAAGTGCACTCGGAAAATCGGATTATGCGAATGTGATGAAAGGAGTTATCGTACAGGAATTAACCCAGGATGTACGAGAAAAACTAAACATTCCTGAAAATATCGAAGGAGTCATTGTTACGGGAATGAGCCAGAATAGTCCTGCCCGCAGTCAATTGAGAATCCATGATGTTATTCAGGAGATAAGCAGACATCCGGTACAAAATATCAAAGAGTATGATCAGGCGGTTTCAAAAATCAAGGAAAAGAGCTCGGCGCTTTTGCTTATTTACCGGAATAAGGGGTCTCTCTATATCACTATAAAACCATAAAACGAAAACCGTCTCTCTAAGAAAAGTAATTTTTATCATCAAGGCCGGAAAACATCCCGGCCTTTTTTACGCGTAAAGCTGGTTGTTTTCCGGGTGTCTTTTCGTTACAATATTGAAGACGATACAGCTCAATTGAAATAACCATGCAACGCAAAGGGATTTCTTATGACTGACAACTTTCCTGCTCGTGCCTGCACATATTTGGATAATCATCTTTCACACTATGTGGAAAATCTTAAAAATCTTATACGCATCCCCAGCATCAGTTTTCCTGGATTTGATTCTGAGCCAGTAAAAAAATGCGCTGAAGCAGTCATGAATCTGCTCAAAAAAAGCGGGCTGCAGGATATGCAGTTGCTCGAAGCAGAAAGCGGATACCCAACCGTGTTCGGTCAATGGATGAATGCCGGGAACAAACCAACGATATTGCTGTATGCCCATTATGACGTTCAACCACCGGGCAAAGAAGCATCTTGGAAAAGCCCGCCATTTGAACCTGAGGAAAGAAACGGCCGATTGTATGGACGAGGGTCCGCTGACGATAAAGGCGGAGTAGTAATGCACGCAGCCGCAGTGCGTTCCTTTCTTGAATCAGTCGGAACGCTGCCGGTGAATGTCAAAGTAGTGATTGAAGGTGAGGAAGAAATCGGTTCCCGGAATCTGGATAGTTTGCTGAAACGCAATCCGGACCTTTTTCAGGCTGATGTGATCTGCATTGCGGATAGTGAAAATTTCGACAGCACCGTGCCGTCGCTTACTGCTTCGCTCCGCGGGATCGTCACGGTAACCGTAGAAGTGCGATCGCTTCGTTCAAGCCTTCATTCAGGCACCTGGGGCGGCCCTATCCCTGATCCGGCTCTTGCGCTCGCAAAAATGATTGCAGGACTCGTGGATGCAGATGGAAAGCCTGCTCTCCCGGGAATGATGAACCGGGTCCGACCCCTTTCCTCATACGAACGTGAGGAACTTGAGAAGCTGCCCTTTGAGGAGTCTGTATTCCGGAAGCAAGCTGGTCTGGTGGAAAGCGCCCGGATGACCCGTAAAAAAACTGCGTATGAAAATATGTGGCATCTTCCTTCTATCGCAATCAACGCTCTTGAAGCAAGCAGCCGAAAACAAGCTGCAAATATCATCAATGACGCTGCCTGGGCCCGGATAGGCATCCGGATCGTTCCTGACATGGATCCCGAGGAAACATTGCAGCAGCTTAAACAATATCTTGTGAATCAGGCTCCCTGGGGCGTGCAGGTTACGATAGAACCAGAAACTCCCGCAGGATGGTGGAAAATGAATATTGAAGACCCCTTGTTTCAGGTAGGGCTTAACGCGCTTGAACAGGGATATGGGCGCAAACCGGTTATTATCGGCGCAGGCGGGTCTATTCCTTTTGTAAAAACGATCACGACAGCATTAGGAAATGCCCCTGCCCTTTTATTCGGAGTAGGAGACCCTTATTCCGCTCAGCATTCGGAAAATGAAAGCATCTTGATCTCAGACTGGCAAAAAGGCTGCCGGAGCCTTATGTATCTCCTTGATGGATTATCCCGGCTTGACGGTTGACTTTGCGGCATACTCATGCTTTAATCTAAGATAATTGCAACCGGGAGGAATTGCGTGTATGTCGGAAAAACATTCCGTACTCATTATTTGCCATTCAGCTGCAGGACAGATGTATCTCGGTGTTCTCCTGAACCGCATCTGGTATTCGCCTATTCTCGTCCGAACGGTCGAAGAAGGGATTCGGTTCGCGCAAAGAACAGAGTTTTCCCTCATTCTTTTCGATGGTGACATCCCGCAAACGGAATTACAGCCTGCTCTTGCGCTTTTGAGAACTGACCCCGCGCTTAAGGAACTCCCGCTTGTTGTCTTTATATCAGATTCTTCCCTGCAGGAATCACTGGTCAACCAGGGATGCTCTGCAGTACTCGTAAAACCGCTCGATTTGACCATCCTGTATGGCGTGCTGCATCGCTTGAGCGGACAACCCAGAAATGCCCCTCGCATTGCGGTTAAAATCAAGGTCGAAATATTGGAAGGTACTCCGGAAAAGACATTAACCTGCGTAAATATATCGGAAGGCGGAATGTATCTCAGAACAATGAACCCACTTCCCGAAGGAACCTGCCTTCATCTAAAATTCAACCTCCCACACGATAATCAGTCGATTGACCTTATTGCTGAAGTTGTTCGAACACTGAAACTCGATGGCCAGCTAACATCGGATCCCGGCATGGGACTTCATTTCATTGATATGCAGGAAGACGTATTAATCAGGATAAGAAATTTTGTGGAATGGGAAATGACCGGCGATCTCGAGTGGGAAGCAACTCTTTGATTGCCGGTCAATCGGGATCAGGATCCAAGCAATTTTTCGTTTACGGTTACCAGTGTTTTGTTCGAAAGTTCCTTCAGATAGCCGGTAAGCGCTTCACGTTGTTTTGAAGCGAGAAGAGAGCCACGGAACGCATCTTTGTTCTTTACAAAATCTTCAGGTTTTGCCTGTGAATGACTCTTGAGGTATGCAGCAGCAAGCTCCGGATCCGTAACAGCAACACTATCCTTCACGAGCTGTATCAGCTTCTGTCTGAGTAATACTCCCCGCTGATTCGCCTCAAAAATAGCCGGTCTCATATTGATGCTGTCCAAAGCCCGTTCATATCGGGTTCTGTCGAACTTCCCGTCACGAAGAAACGATGGTTCCTTCATGATCACTGCCTGAAGTTCAGCATCGCTGACCGTTAATCCGATTCGTTCGGCTTCCTTCTGAAGCAGCCGCTCCGAAATCATATCCCGGACGGTCTGAACTTTAAGCTCTTTTGCCATTGATTCATTGAACTGGTCCTTCATAATGGCACGGTACATTTCATACGTATTCCGGTATACCCGATAAAAATCGTCCTTGGTGATTACATCATCTCCCACCTTGGCAACAGCTCCTCCTCCAATATCAGCAGGATAAATCCCGAAGAAAAGAAAGGTAACCGTAATGACGCTGACGGTAATCCACATCAGCCATTTCATGTTTTTTCGCATTGATTCAAGCATTGAGAACGCCCCCTTGTGCGGTACTGATAATTACGAAACGTATTTTAAATCACTCCGAAAAAAAAGCCAACCACTTTTTCATGACCAAACCCGTTATTCAGCCAGTTTCTTTTTCAGAAGCTGGTTTACCAAATCAGGATTTGCCCTGCCTTTGCTCGCTTTCATCACCTGTCCGACAAAGAAACCGAACAATTTTTCCTTTCCCGATTTATATTCCGCAGCCTGCCCCGGATTGGCAGCTATCACATCTACGATAATGGCCTCCAGTGATCCGGTATCTGAAACCTGAACAAGTCCCTTCTCCTGAACAACGGTTTCAGCATCCTTGCCGGATGCATACATTTCTTCAAACACTGTTTTGGCAATTTTGATGCTGATCGTCCCAGCATCGATCAATTTGATCATGCCGCTCAGTTTTTCCGGGCTGATCGGGCACTCGTTTATATCTTTGTTATCTGCATTCAACAATCGCATGAGTTCCCCCATCATCCAGTTGGAAACCGTCTTGGGCTGGCCGGAGAGAGAAGCCGCTTTTTCAAAGTAAGCAGCCATGTCTCTGTCCTGGGTCAACAAACCAGCATCATACTCAGGAAGTCCGTATGCGCTCACAAACCGTTCGCGTTTGGGATCCGGGAGCTCCGGGATGGAAGGCCGGATCGACTCAATCATTTCTTTTGATACCACCAGCGGCACAAGGTCAGGATCCGGGAAATACCGGTAGTCGTGCGCTTCCTCCTTGCTCCTCATTGAAAACGTTACGCCTTTACTCGAATCGAAAAGTCGTGTTTCCTGGATCACTCTTCCGCCGTCGTCAAGAATCTGTGTCTGTCGTTTGATCTCATATTCCAGAGCTTTCTGAACAAATTTGAAAGAATTCACATTTTTTATTTCGGTCCTCGTCCCGAACTCTTTGGCACCGATCGGCCTGATCGAGACATTTGCGTCGCAGCGAAAATTGCCTTTTTCCATGTCTCCGTCTGATACTTCAATAGAGCGTAGAATGGCCCGTAGTTTTTTAAGGTATTCGACTGCTTCATCCGATGTTCGGATATCCGGCTCTGACACGATTTCCATGAGCGGAGTGCCTGCCCGATTCAGATCAACAAGGCTGGCAGAACCGTCTCCGATATGAACGTTTTTTCCTGCATCTTCTTCGAGATGAATCCGGGTAATTCCAATCTTCTTTTTGTTTCCATCAAGAACGATCTCGACATAACCTTTTTCGCAAATGGGAAGCTCGTACTGGGAAATCTGATATCCTTTCGGAAGATCCGGGTAGAAATAATTTTTTCGGGCAAACCGGCTGTACGAATTGATCGAGCAATTCATGGCAAGCCCGGTCTTGATAGCAAAATCAAGTGCCTTTCGGTTCAGTACCGGAAGCACTCCCGGCATCCCGATGCAGACCGGACAGGTCCGGGTATTCGGTTCCTCACCAAACTTGATCTCACATCCGCAGAATATTTTAGTATTTGTCTGGAGCTGAGCATGCACTTCAAGTCCTATGACTGTTTCGTAGTTCATGATTTATCCTTTCAGATAATCCACCACAGAGGCACAAAGACACAGAGAATTTTTTTCACAATTTTTTACTTGTCTACTTAGTGTTCTTAGTGACGCAGTGGTTAAAATCAGAGCTTTGCTCTTCGCTGGTGCCAATCAGTCGCCTGTTCATACGCAAAAGCCGCATGAAGAACCGCTTCCTCATCAAAATGTTTCCCAACGATCTGCAGCCCGATCGGAAGAGTATTCCGGGTAAATCCGCAGGGAATTGAAATTCCCGGAATGCCCGCAAGATTAACGCTGATCGTAAAAATATCGGATAAATACATCTGGAGCGGATCCTTGGTTTTTTCTCCGATTTTGAATGCCGGTGTCGGTGCTGTGGGTGTGACGATCACATCAACCTTTTTGAAGGCATCATCAAAATCTTTTTTGATCAACGTTCTTGCTTGCTGCCCTTTTTTATAATAGGCATCATAATAGCCGGCGGAGAGCGCATACGTGCCGAGCATGATTCTGCGTTTTACTTCTGAACCAAACCCTTGATCCCGTGTTTGCATGTATAAATCCAGCAGATCTTTTGGATTTGGAACCCGGAAACCGTATTTAACCCCATCATAGCGCGCGAGGTTCGAACTTGCCTCGCACGTCGCAAGGATATAGTAGGTTGCTGTCGCATAATCCGTATGCGGAAGCGAAATTTCGAAAACAGCGGCTCCCAGGTTCTTGAGAATTGCTATTGCTTCCTTTACTGCCTTTTCAACATCAGGATCCATTCCTTCAATAAAGTATTCCTTCGGGATACCGATTCTGAGTCCACGAATATCTTTTTTGAGAGCTGCTGTAAAATCAGGAACCGGTATATTAACTGACGTTGAATCCTTGGGATCATGTCCTGCTATGACGTTTAAAAGAATCGCCGCATCCGTCACATCCTTGGTAAGAGGTCCGATCTGATCGAGCGAGGATGCAAACGCGACAAGCCCGTATCGCGAAACTCTGCCGTACGTTGGTTTCAATCCCACAACACCGCAACAGGCAGCGGGCTGGCGGATCGATCCTCCGGTATCCGAACCGAGCGAGGCGATACAGGTTCCAGCAGCTACCGCTGCTGCAGAGCCACCGCTCGATCCCCCGGGAATTCTGGTGAGGTCCCACGGATTTTTTGTAACAAAAAATCCTGAATTTTCCGTGGACGATCCCATGGCAAATTCGTCCATATTTGTCTTCCCACAGAGGATAGAACCGGCCTTGCTCAAGTTACAAACTGCAGTTGCATCATAAGGTGGTACGAAGTTACCCAGAATTTTTGATGCACAGGTTGTTTTGATCCCCGTCGTGCACATATTATCCTTCACAGCAATCGGGATACCGAGAAGCGGCGTTGACCGGTCTCCTGCCTTGATGCGTTTGTCCGCTTCTGTCGCTTGTTTACGGGCAATTTCTTCCGTTACGGTCAAATACGCTCGTACGTTTCCATCTACGGCTTTGATTCTTCCAAGAATCGATTCCGTCGCTGCCAGAGAAGTTGTCTCTCCACGGTTTATCATATCGCGCAGCTCATGAATTGTGTGGTCAAAAAGCTCCATCATAACTCCTTTGTTATCCTGTTCTGATTATCAACCAGAATAATGCGCGGTTTGTGTGTTTTTATTTCTTCCTGATTAAAATATTCATAACAGAAGACAATGACCTTGTCGCCTTTCATACCCCGTCGGGCGGTCGGGCCGTTTAGTATCATTTCTCCTGCACCACGCTTGCCGGGAATTACATACGTCTCGAACCGCTCGCCGTTATGCAGGTTTGAAACATGCACGAGCTCGAACGGAATCATGCCTGCTGCTTCGAGAAGAATCGGATCAACAGTCAGGCTTCCTTCATATTCGAGGTTCGATTCTGTCACCGTTGCACGATGAATCTTTGAGCGTAACATTTGTCTGAACATGTCATTGTCCTTTCATGTTAATTAATTTTTTATTCAATGATCTTGGGAACTTTATAATGACCTGCTGCCTTTTCAGGGGCATTGGCAAGAGCCTCTTCACGCGGCAGGCTGGGACATACTACGTCCTCGCGCAACACATTGTGGATATCCAGAACATGGGACGTTGGCTCAACTCCGCTGGTATCGAGTTCATTCAGTTTCCCGACATAGGTCAGGATGTTCGAAAGCTGTTCGGTCAAATGATCCTGTTCTTCCGGGGTAAGTTCCAGTCGTGCAAGCTTTGCAACATGATCCACTTCCTGCTTTGTTATTTTCATATGAACTCCTAAGAATGTGATCGCGTATTCTATATCACTTCCAGATTTGCATATTTTACTGCAAGCACTTTCACACCGTGGCCAGGAAAACTTACGCTGATTTTCTGATCGTCCCCTGCTCCTTCGGAACGTTGGACTGTTCCCAGGCCAAAGCGGGTATGACGGACAACAGCACCATTGTAATACCGGTTCTGGGAAGGAACTGCCGGCGCACGATCCCAGAGCATGGTTGCTTCAGATGTTTCTTTTCGCGTTGTGGCAAAAAGACCGTTATTCCACTTGGCAGAACGGTGATAATGCACCTCTTCTGAACCGGTTTTTGACATTTCAATATGTTCAGACGGGATTTCCTGCAAAAAACGGGACATAAGGTTCGCTTGCGGATATCCGTATAATCTTCGTTCAAATGCGCAGGTCATGATCAGTCGTTCTTTTGCCCGCGTTATGCCGACATAGCAAAGCCGCCGTTCTTCTTCGAGTTCTTCCTCGCTTTCCGCAGAACGGGAATGCGGGAATAAACCTTCTTCCATGCCGACCATGAAGACGAGTGCGAATTCAAGACCTTTGGCATTATGCAATGTCATGAGCGTCACGGAATCCGCATTCCTGTTTTTTCGTTCTCCCGCAGTCTGCTGTTCAATATCCGTGATAAGGGCAACTTGATCCAAAAAATTCGACAATGAACAATCACGATTCTGCTCCTGGAAATCCTCGGTTGCAGTCATTAATTCGTTCAAATTCTCAATGCGAATTCTGGATTCAACGGTTTTATCCTGCTCAAGCGCAGTGATATATCCGGTCTCATGAATTATTTTCCGCACAAGATCCGTTACGGTGAGAGCGTGTGCGCTGGTATGAAGCCGTTCAATGAGCCCGGAAAAGTCCTGTAGTTTTTTTCTTGCACCCGAAGTGATTGCAGCCAAATCGGGATTGACTACCGTTTGATAGAGAGTGAGGCCGGATGTAAGCGCAGCCTGTTCAAG
>JBAZLV010000003.1:0-124627 GCA_041650055.1 Nitrospirota bacterium
CGTCGCTGGGTGGAACTGCGCCGGTGAATGTTCGAAAACGGCTTAAAACGCTCAAGTCAATAAAGAAAATCCGATGACCATTCGCTCAATCCTTTTTTTAGTAGTATGGTGTCTGCTCGTTTCGATCCCGGGCTGTGGATGGAAAACCGCTCCCCAGGTGCCTGAAAGCCCGAGGCCGGAAGCGATTAAAGACATCAAGGCCGTTAGCAGGGATTCGAGCGCATTCTTGTCCTGGCCCATACCCACCAGAAACAGAGAAGGAAAAAGCATGAGCCCTGCTGATATTCAGCAGTTTCGCATTTATCGGGCGGAATTCCGGCGCGATCGGAAAAAAGCACGATATAAACTGTATCAAGAGCTTGATATGGCCAATCCAGCGCCCGCAGTGATAAGAAACGGTGTGGTGTACTGGAGTGACCATCATTTACGGTACGGGCAGGTTTACGGCTATCGGATCCGCGCAGTCAGCGTTCGAGGTGGTGTAAGCAACTGGTCAGAAGAGGCGCGGGTGGCTCCTCTTGTCTCTCTTGCGATTCCCAAGGGATTTGTTGCAGAAGGAGGAGATACAAAGAACCTGCTTGCCTGGGAGTCAGTTACGACCCGTATGGATGGGAGTACATACACGGGTTTCGTGGGCTACAATGTCTACCGTGGCACAGAACAGAATCGATATGAAGAAGCCCAGCTGAACACGGAACCGCTCAGAACTCCTTCTTATGTGGATAGTGCCGTTGAAATCGGCCGGACCTATTATTACATTGTGCGTTCCGTTGACAGCCCGACTCCTCCCTGGCATGAAAGCCTTGATTCGCGTGAAGCATCCGCAACGCCGCGGAAATTAACACCGCCAAAGCGACCGACAGGCCTGACAGTAGTGCCTGGCATTAACCGGGTATTTCTCACGTGGGCTGAAGGAACGGAAAGCGACCTTGCCGGATACTCTGTGTACCGTTCAACAAGGAGCGGACGAGCGTATGAGCGGCTTACGGAAAAACCGCTGAACCGGACCACATTCTCAGATGAAACCGTGAAAGCGAGAACCACATACTACTACGTGGTTACCTCGGTTGACAAGTACGGCAATGAAAGCGCCCATTCACGGGAGCACAAAGCATTTGTGGAAAATATCGGAAAACGATTTGCCCCGGATACCGGACCATCAGGGACTCGATAACGATTGCAGGATGCGCCGGGTGTTTCCTAATAGGTGAAGGAGGTCACAACAGAGATTATGCACGATTTTCATTATGTCAATGGAGAACTGTACTGCGAAGATGTTCCGATTAAGACTATTGCCAAACGGGTAGGCACTCCTTTTTATCTGTACAGCAGCCGTACTCTTGCGAACCATTATCGTGCGTTTGATTCTGCATATTCGGACATTCCGCATATTATCTGTTTTGCCCTCAAGGCAAATTCGAATGCCGCGGTTCTTCGTCTTCTGGGGCGTGAAAAAGCAGGCGCTGACATTGTATCAGGCGGGGAACTGTTCCGTGCGCTTCGCGCTGGCATCGACCCTTCAAAAATCGTATACGCTGGTGTGGGAAAACGAAGAGATGAAATTGAATATGCCCTGAAGATCGGGATACTCATGTTCAATGTGGAATCAGGAGATGAGCTGCTTGCGCTTGAACAGGCGGCAAAAGAGATGCATGCAACAGCGCGGATCGCGCTCCGTGTCAATCCGAATATTGATCCGAAAACCCATCCCTATATTTCAACCGGACTCAAAAAAAACAAATTCGGGATTCCGATCGAGCATGCCATCGAATTTTATGAAACCGCTAAAAAACTTCCGCATGTGCAGATTGTCGGCGTTCATCAGCATATTGGTTCGCAGATTACAGAAGTTCAGCCGTTCGTGGATGCGTTTGAGAAACTGATTGGCTTTGTAGACGAACTCAAAGCAGCGGGAATTCAGATTCAATACATCAACATCGGTGGGGGACTCGGCATTACGTATCGCGATGAAACCCCACCTTTGCCGAAGGATGTTGCCCAGGCAATCCAGCCGATGCTCAAGAACTGCGGATGCACGATTGTTATGGAGCCGGGGCGCGCGATTGTCGGAAATGCAGGAATTCTCGTGACAAGCGTTCTGTATCAAAAAAGCAGCGGTGAAAAACGCTTCCTGATCACTGACGCGGGGATGAATGATTTGATCCGGCCGAGCCTCTATGAAGCCTATCATGAAATCAAGCCGGTGATCGAAACGGCCGAAGCTGCGGCTGGTGTCTTTGATATTGTTGGCCCTATTTGCGAGTCAGGTGATTTTCTTGCAAAAGAACGGGAGCTTCCGGAAATGAAGCAGGGCGACCTGCTTGCGGTCATGGGAGCCGGGGCGTACGGTTTTTCAATGTCTTCTACGTATAATTCCCGGCCTCGCGTTGCAGAAGTGATGGCGCATGGGAATGAGTTCTCTCTGGTGCGGGAACGCGAAACCTACAATGATCTTATTCGGGGTGAAAAAATTCCCCTCTGGCTTGAAGGGTAAACAGTGGTTTCATCCGATATTCGAGAAGCGCAGTTTCCCATAAAACGATATACTTTTAAACAGGGAGCCCTATGAAAAAAACCAAAAAAATACCCTTTTTTAAGATGCAGGGCAGCGGGAACGATTTTATCCTGATTGATAACCGAAAAGGGGTTTTGAAGGGAAAAAACCTGAAGGACCTTGCACGCAAGGTCTGCGATAGGCATTATTCTGTCGGCGCAGATGGATTGATCGTGATTATTCCTTCCCGCAAAGCGGATTTCAAATGGCGTTTTTTTAATGCTGACGGCAGTGAAGCTGAGATGTGCGGGAACGGTTCGAGATGCGCCGCTCGTTTTGCATTCCTGAAAAAAATAGCTAAAAAAGATATGGCGTTCGAAACCCTGGCTGGCATCATTCATGCTCAGGTGAAACATGATCGGGTTAATGTGCAGCTCACAAACGCTTCCCGGCTTCAGCTCAATATCGCGGTTCCGCTTGAAGATGGTCTTCGCATGGGGCATTTTATTGACACTGGCGTACCGCATCTTGTGTATCTCTCGAAAGATATTGAGAATGAAGATGTCGAACGCATTGGACGTTCAACCCGCTACCATGAATTATTCAAACCCGCTGGCACTAATGTCAATCTTATTGAAGTTCAGAATCCGCATAAACTACGCATTCGAACCTATGAGCGAGGTGTCGAAGGCGAAACGCTTGCATGCGGAACCGGCTCAGTTGCCGCGGCAATCATTGCCGGCTCAGTTGCTGGCGGCGCTTCTCCGGTGGAAGTTACTACAAAAAGCGGGGAAAAACTCAATGTCTTTTATATAAGGACTGCCGATGGATTTGAAAATATTCATCTTGAGGGAGAAGCACAGGTTATTTGTGAAGGAATCCTGTACGCATAACGACTGTGCATGCGGATTCCGCATGGGAGGTGCATATGTTTAAAGGATCGATGGTTGCGCTGGTAACACCGTTCCACGACGGGAAAATAGATGAAAAAGCGCTTGGCGACTTAATAGAATTTCAAATACAGAATGGAACGGATGCCATTATTCCCTGCGGGACGACTGGCGAATCAGCTACGCTCTCACATGAAGAACATCGCCAGGTTGTTGCATTCACGGTGGAGGCAGTAAAAAAACGCATTCCCGTCATTGCAGGCGCAGGCTCGAACAGTACCGCAGAAACGCTCGAACTTACGTCTTTTGCAAAAAAAGCAGGTGTTGACGGAGTGTTGCTCATTACGCCGTATTACAACAAGCCGACCCAGGAAGGATTATATCGCCATTTCAAATATGTGGCGCAGGCCGTGGATATTCCGGTCGTTTTGTATAATGTTCCAGGGAGAACGGGTGTGAATATGCTCCCAAGCACGGTGGCGCGTCTTCGGGAAATCCGGACTATTGTCGGGATCAAGGAAGCAACAGGAGATTTGAAACAGATAAGCGAAATCATCCGGTTGTGCGGCAAGGATTTTGATGTCATTTCCGGGGATGATTTTACAACACTTCCACTTCTTGCGCTTGGCGGTGTGGGATCGATCTCGGTTACGGCAAACGTGGCTCCCCGTGATTGCGCGGCCATGATGGATGCGCATTTTGAAGGGAAATTTGACGAGGCATTGAAGCTTCATTACCGGCTTGAGCCGTTGCATAGTGCCATGTTTCTTGAGACCAACCCGATACCCGTCAAATCTGCAGTTGCGCTTATGGGAAAGATCAAGGAAGAATTCCGCCTGCCTCTCTGTCCGTTATCAGATGCGAATAAGGAAAAGCTTCAGAATGCATTAAAACAATATGGTCTCCTGTAATGCAGTAAACGTGATTGTATTCGCTTCAAAAAGGAGCATTTCATGATAAAAGCTATTGTGTCGGGCGCTGCCGGCAGGATGGGAACGCACATTATTCACGTTCTTTCATCCTCAGAGGGTATTGCTCTTGGAGCCGCTCTCGAACAGAAAGGTCATCCCCTGATTGGTAAATATCCCGGGAGCATTGCAGGGCTTCCGTCGAATACCGTGCTTCCTTTGATTACGGACGATCTTTCCGAGGCATGCAAGGCAAACGACGTTTTGATCGATTTTTCATCAGTCAATGCCAGCATCGAACATGCAAAAATCTGCGCAGACCAAAAGGTACCGATCGTAATAGGAGCCACGGGATTTTCTCCACATCAGCTTGAGCAAATCCAAGCGTATGCCCGGGTTATTCCCTGCGTCCTGTCCCCGAATATGAGTATCGGGGTCAATCTCTGTTTTAAAATTCTGGAAGAGGTCGCGAAGACCATTGGCAATGACTACGATATGGAAATTATTGAAGCGCATCACCGGCTCAAAAAAGACGCACCTTCCGGAACAGCAATGAAAATGGCGCATATCATCGCAGAAGCAGTTAACCGGAATCTTGATGAGGTCGGCGTGTATGCGCGCAAGGGAATGATTGGAGAGCGGTCCTCCCGAGAAATCGGGATCCAGACGGTGCGTGCAGGTGATATTATCGGAGAACATACTGTCATGTTTGCAGGCATTGGTGAGCGGATTGAGATAACCCATCGCGCCCATAGCCGCGAGACGTTTGCTGCAGGGGCGGTTCGTGCCGCGAAATGGCTTGTCGGGAAAAAACCAGGAATGTATGATATGCAGGATGTGCTTGGTTTAAAATAGCAACCCAAGTCGATTTATTATAAACAATTAAATCAAAAGGAGTGTGTCATGAAAGTCTATACCGCGATTCTTATTGGTTTTGTTCTTGTCTTTTTATCCGGTCCTGCAGATGCATTCAAATTGAAAAAAGGGCAACAGTGTATGGACTGTCATAAGCTGAAGCAAAAGGATGCGGAAAAAATTATCGAAAAGGCAGTGCCAGGTGGAAAGATTATGGCAATAAAGGATGCACCGGCAAAGGGCCTGTGGCAGATTGATGTTCAACGGGGCGAACAAAAAGGTTCTCTCTATATAGACTATTCGAAAAAATATCTCACCGGTCAGGTGATTCCCATTGAGTCCATCGGAAAACAGCCGCCGCAAAGAAAGGTCGATGTCTCAAAAATTTCGCTCAAGAATGCGGTTACGCTTGGCACTGAGAATGCAAAAAAGACGATCATTGTATTCACCGACCCCGACTGCCCCTATTGCCGGCAGCTTCATACCATCATCAAACAGATCCTGATCAAACGGACGGACATCGCATTTGCGATCATTCCGCTTGCACTTCCCATGCATCCTGATGCGAATAAAAAAGTACAATCAATTCTGTGCTCAAAATCAAAGGACATTCTTGATGATGCGTTCGCGGGCAAGGAGGTTCCTGCTCCAACGTGTAAAGAAAATCTGGTCGGCCAGAACAATGAGCTCGCCAAGACACTTGAGTTTAATGGAACCCCTACATTGGTACGTGATGATGGCGTTGTCCTCTCCGGATACCTTCCGGAAGAAAAGTTGATCGAATGGATCGACCGGAAACAACCCAAGTAAAACGAACACTGTATCGTATTATTCAGTATCTCTCGAGGAGGATCCGGCTTATCCATGAATAATGAATCGTATATTCAATCCCTATTTGCCGAACGTCTTGGTGGCGCGATGTTCGGTAAAGAACAGAAAATCTATAAATTCGAAAAAATCAAGCGAGCCAAGCGAGCTGCACTCGCTGCGAATCCAGGCGCCGAGTTAATCGATTTTGGTGTAGGCGAACCGGATGAAATGGCTTTTCCTGAAGTTCGCGAGACGCTCCAAAAGGAAGCAGCAAAGCCGGAAAACCGTGGATATTCGGATAACGGGATTCAGGAATTCAAGGATGCGGCAGCTCGCTATATGCAGAAAGTGTATGGCGTTAGTGGGATCAATCCGGAGACGGAAGTCCTTCACGGAATCGGGAGTAAACCCGTGCTTGCCATGCTTCCGGCGGTATTTATCAATCCTGGTGATGTCACCCTCATGACCGTTCCCGGATATCCGGTTCTTGGCACGCATACTCGCTGGTATGGCGGCGAGGTATACAATCTGCCGCTCCATGAAGAAAAAAGATTTCTTCCTGACCTCGACATGATTCCGGCTGATATCAAAAAACGGGCAAAGCTCTTGTACATTAATTATCCAAATAACCCGACCGGAGCAGGAGCTACGAAACCATTTTTTGAAAAGGTTGTTTCATTCGCCAAAGAGAACAACATTATTGTGGTTCAGGATGCAGCGTATGCAGGGATTATGTATGGTTCCAAACCTCTTTCCTTTCTTTCCATACATGGGGCAAAGGATGTTGGTGTTGAAATTCATTCCCTCTCAAAGGCGTTCAATATGACCGGCTGGCGGCTTGCCTTTGTGGTTGGAAACGAACGGGTCATTGCGGGTTATGGGAATGTAAAAGATAATTATGATTCCGGTCAGTTCAAGGCTATTCAAAAAGCAGGCGCGTATGCGCTGGATCATCCTGAGATGACGGATGAGATTACGGCGAAATATGAGAGAAGACTTCGGGCTATGGTTTCGGTTCTGTCTGATATGGGATTCAATGCGAAGATGCCTGCAGGATCATTCTACCTGTACGTTAAGATGCCGAAAGGCATCAAAGGCGGAAGACGATTTGTCAATGCCGAAGAATTCTCAGAATTTCTTATCACGGAAAAACTGATCAGTACGGTTCCCTGGGATGATGTGGGATCGTATATCCGGTTCTCAGCCACTTTCGAGTCAAAAGGAAGACAGGACGAACAACGGGTGCTTGAGGAATTCAAAAAAAGAATGAGCGGTCTCCAGTTCGAATTTTGATTCTTGGCATCAGTAATTATGCCTATTGCATATATTGGTATTGGTTCCAACATCGGAAACAAGATTGAGCATTGTCGTAAGGCACTTGAGCTTCTCGAAGCATACGGGAAGCTCAAAGCGGTTTCTTCATTCTACTGTACCGAGCCGGTAGGATATCCCGATCAGGAAGATTTTGTAAATGCCGTTGCCATGATCGAGACAGGCTTGCTTCCTGAATACCTGCTTGAAGCATGTCATGCTATTGAAAATATGCTCGGGCGTAGAAGAACGGTACTGAAAGGGCCGCGTATCATTGATCTCGACATCCTTCTCTATGAAAATCAGATTATTCAGGCTGAATATTTGATCATTCCGCATCCTCGCATGGCATCACGGAAGTTCGTTCTTATCCCCTTATGCGAAATTGCGCCGGAAGTTATGCACCCCCTGTTGCAGAAATCGGTTTCCTCTCTTTTGGAAGAAGTGCAGGATAGTCATCGTGTCAAGTTATACAAGCAGCGAGAACAGGCATGAATAAAACAGGCATACACAATGCACATTACATTGTCACGGAAGGCCCCATCGGCGTCGGGAAGACAAGCCTCACCACGCTTTTGGCCGAAAAACTGCGCGCTCAAGTGATTTTTGAACGCGCTGAAGAGAATCCTTTTCTTCCGTCCTTCTATAAAGATCCCGCCCGTTTCCGCTTCCAGACGCAGATGTTTTTCCTTTTAAACCGATTCAGTCAGCAGCAGGAAATGATGCAGCCCGATCTTTTTACCCAGCTTACGATCAGCGATTACTTGTTCGAAAAAGACAGGATTTTTGCGTATTTGAATCTGGATGAAAATGAATGTGCGCTGTATGAACAATTTTACCGGATTCTCGAACCGAAGATTGTGAAACCGGATATGGTGATCTTTCTTCAGGCAGATACCGACACCCTGCTCCGAAGAATCCGACAGCGGGCACGGCCGTTTGAGAAAGAAATAAATCACGAGTATATTGCTGCCGTGAATGAAGCATACAATCAGTTTTTCTTCCATTACACGGATACGCCTCTTTTTGTTATCAATACCTCGGATATTGATTTTGTTCAACATCGAGAAGATCTCGATGATCTCTTGAAACAGATTTTAAGTATGAAGCAGGGCACGCAGTATTATGTGCCGAAATCGGGGAAACGGTAACCTTGAAAAGATTTTGAAGATATCACAATTTGTGATAAGTTCACATGCTCTGAACATGTTCGCATACCGAGCATGAGATAGAAATGCTATTGTATCTTTCCCTTTATTGTGTAACGTTATCAAAACATGACGCTTTATATTCTTAAAAGAATCTTTCTCTTTATTCCCACACTCCTTGGCATAACACTTATCACCTTTTTTCTCATGCAATCATTGCCCGGAGATCCCGTGCTCGGCATGGCCGGAGAGCGGGCAAATTCTGAAACCCTTGAGAGAATTCGAGCAGAACTTGGCCAGGACCGGCCGCTTGTTCTTCAATATGTCGGTTATCTCAAGCTGCTCGTAACCGGAGAACTTGGCCGCTCGTATTATACGAATCGGAAAATTACCGACGATCTTCTCCAGAAATTTCCCAATACCATAAAACTTGCCATTGCTGCCATGCTCTTTGCGTCTATTTTGGGAATTTTGATGGGTGCTTTTGCTGCAGTTCATCAGGGAACTGCATGGGATCGGCTCGTGACGCTTATTTCCGTGGGCGGCATATCGATTCCGGTTTTCTGGCTTGGGCTTGCGCTCATGCTCATTTTTTCTTTTTATCTTACCTGGCTTCCTCCATCCGGAATGGGAAACGGGGATCTTCGATATCTTATTCTTCCAGCTGCCACGCTGGGCACGTTTTCCCTTGCATATATCGCCCGCATTACGCGCTCATCCATGCTTGAGACGCTATCTCAACCCTACATTGCTGCTGCCCGCGCAAAAGGGCTTTCAGAAACGAAAATAATATTCAGACATGCTCTGAAAAATTCATTGATCCCTATTATCACGCTCATTGGACTTGATCTCGGCTCTTATTTAAACGGAGCCGTTTTGACTGAGACTATTTTCGGATGGGACGGTCTTGGCCGGTATGCGCTTGAAGGGATCATGAAGCGCGATTACCCGGTGATCATGGGCGTGGTGTTGTTCGGCGCCGGCATTTTTGTGACTATGAACCTCCTGGTTGATATTTCATATCATTTTTTTGATCCGAGAGTGAGGGTGAAAAAATAGAGGCATGATGCCGGATCCCGGATGCATGATGCCGGAGAAAAATATAATTTATGCAACGAAACTTTTCATATAAAGACCTTACATCGAATGTCATCGTATTGATAGCAGTGGTTATTCTTGTGCTGCTTATTTTCACTGCGATTGTGGGTCCTTTTATTGTTCCTTACGATCCGCTTGCCATGGATCTTGACAATCTCAAGCAGCCACCAAGCAGAGCTCATTTTTTGGGCACTGACAGCACCGGCAGAGATATCCTTTCACGGCTTGTATATGGCTCTCGAATATCGCTTTCAGTTGGCATTATTGCGGCGGCATTATCGCTTTGCATCGGTATTTTTTTCGGTTTGATTGCCGGATACTTTGGAGGAAAAACCGATGCAATTCTTTTGCAATTCTTTGACATTTTTCTGGCATTTCCGAGTCTTTTACTTGCGATAGGGATTAGTGCCGTCATGGCGCCTGGGCTTGTTTCAGCAATGCTTGCAATTACACTCGTTGGTTGGGCTGGATTTGCACGACTCGTGCGGGGCATAACCTTGTCGCTCAAAGAGCAAACATATATTGAGGCATCAAAGGCAATCGGAGCACCATCAACACGCATTCTTTACAAACACATTTTGCCGAACGCGCTGCCCTTGCTGCTCGTTGCAGCGAGCCTTCGCGTAGGTGGGTTCATTCTTCTCGAAGCTGCGCTTTCATTTCTTGGGCTTGGTGTTCAACCTCCCACACCAACGTGGGGTTCGATGATTAGTCTGAACCGCGCTTATATCAATACGGCTCCTTGGATGGTGATTTTTCCTGGTTTGGCGATCAGCATCACGGTAATCTGTTTTAATGTTATTGGTGATTTTTTGCGGGATAAACTTGATCCGAGGATGCAGGTGTAACTTCTTTTTAAATTTAAAGGAGAAACAATGAGAAAAAAGAATTTAAAAGGGATAAATATATATTGTTTTTATACTATAGGTATAATTCTTTTTTTAAATATTAATTCTTGTGCGTATAATGATTTTCAAAAAGTCTCAAATACCGGGTATGAATTTATTAGCGGACATTTACAAGAGAACTATGATGGAATTTGCCTGAAGTATGGAAAAGTATACGAAACAAAACAAAAAAAATTAAGGGAAATAGTATCTGAATATGAATACAAGGAAGATTTAACAGATAAAATAGGTAATAACATAATGTTTTTTGCAATCATGGCTAATGACATTAGCCATGTAAAAAAATTTGTGAATAAAGGTGCGAGCCTGAAAGTACAGGATGGGACGCTTTTTCATCACGCTGCCCATTATGCATCAAATGATGTTTTAGATTTCCTTTTATCTAAGGGTTTAAACCAGGACGAAACAAATCAATATGGAGCAACTCCGTTAATGGTCGCAGCATTCGAGAATCGCATAGAAGCTGTGAAGTGGTTTATAGCACATGGTGCGAATATTAATGCGAAGGCAAAAAATGAAGAGACAGCGTTGTCTTATGCAGTTGTATGTAGAAATAAAGAATTAATCCATGAAATTATACGATCAGGGGCTGAGTTGACAAATAAAGCTGTTGAAGTAGGAAGAAAAAGAGGAATAGATTTAAATAAAGAAGCCTCTATTGCGTTACGACCAGCAACTGACTCAATAAAGAAATAACATTAATTACCTTGAATGATTAAAAACTTTCACCCAAAAAAATCTCTCGGTCAGAATTTTCTAAAAGACCCGCATTATCTGAAACGAATAGTGGATGCGGCTGACATTCTTTCTGCTGATCAGGTGCTTGAAATCGGACCTGGACTTGGCCATTTAACGAAGGAACTTGCAGAACGCGCAAAAAAGGTGCTTGCTCTTGAGCTCGATGAGCGGCTCATTACGCCTCTTCAACAGGAATTCAAAGATCAGCCGCATATTGAGATTGTTCATGCTGATGCACTTGAATACTCTTATGCATCACTTCAAGGAAAGTGGAAGGTCGTTGCTAATCTACCATACTATATTTCTACTCCTATTATTCAAAAACTTCTCGTTGATCGCCAGAAATTTATAAGCCTCACGCTTATGCTCCAAAAGGAAGTTGCCGCTCGAATCTGCGCTCCTCCTGGAGGAAAGGAATATGGGTTTCTATCTGTGCTTGTCCAGTTGTATGCTGAACCTAAAATAGAATTTATAGTTCCTGCTGCAGCATTTACTCCCAAACCGGACGTTGATTCCGCAGTCATTACGCTTGGCATTCGAGATACGGCACCTATTATGATTGAGAATGAAGCGTTTTTTATGCGTCTTGTGAAGGCTGCATTTTCTCAAAGAAGGAAAACGCTTAGGAATGCACTGAAACAACTTGATCTGCCGCAAGAAAAAATGAAGCAGGTTCTGGAAGTGACGGGAATTGACCTTGACCGCAGGGCTGAAACATTATCAGTTGAAGACTATGGGAAATTGGCGAGTTTTTTCCAAAAAAAACCATAAAATAGGCGCTGAAAAGCCGTTTTTCACCTTGACACTCAAATAGGTTTTGGCTATAGTGTGTACTCTATCTCTGCCTGGGGGATCGTCCAGTGGTAGGACGACAGGCTCTGAACCTGTTTACGGGGGTTCGAATCCTCCTCCCCCAACCAAATAAAACCTTCAGTGCATACTACTTCTTTCCTGCACTGGTTCTTCTTTTACTTTTTGGTCCCATCGTCTAGCGGCCTAGGACGCTGGCCTCTCACGCCGGAGACACGGGTTCGATTCCCGTTGGGACCACCAATCTTCGTATTCAATAATCACAGAATTTATGTTTAGGAAAATAATTGCGCTGCTCTTGCGACCTTTTTCAATTCTTTGATTCTCACGATTGCTTTTCCGTGCAACGGAAAATGCATGACAAAGGCTTTTGAAGAAAAAATGTCTTTTTGCCAGCCAAACGAAAACTTTTTCTTATTGGTGAATTTTCCATAAGCAATTTTACCAATAAAACAGACAACGTCTGGTTTGTGAATTTTTATTATTTCTATGGTGCGTTTCTGACCTTCTGTTTCTTCTCCTTTTCTTAATTGTGTAATATCGTGCGTCGGTCGAGTAATAACATTAACCAAACCTAACTTATATTTCTTATTGAATTTGGTTCGGTAGATTTTTTTCAGTTTGGTATCATCTTTTAAATCTGTTATGTCTTCATGGATTATTTCGGCCCGGCTTAGAAGATACCAGAACATTTTGTTGTTAGAAAAGGGTACACCCCGTGCATAGGAACCGGGGTGAGGATTTATTCCAACAAACAAGAGTTTTGCGTTGCGAAATTGATAACGAATCATTTGCTGATAAAATCTTTTATGACCAACGCTTCATTATGCTCTTCATCTTTCGCAGCATATAAAAGCGTTATGGTTCCTTTTCTGGCAAGGGATTTTAATTGGGTGACATCTTCTTCATTTGCTTTCAACTCTGCCTTATATTTTTTTTTGAATTCTGACCACTTTTCAGGATCATGAGAAAACCATTTTCTTAAGGAATCAGAAGGCGCTATTTCTTTTAGCCAGAGATCCAAGGCGGCTCGTTCTTTGGATACGCCTCGTGGCCATAATCGATCAACCAAAATTCTATAGCCGTCGCCTTTCTCAGGTTTTTCATAAATTCTTTTAAGCTTAATCATTGGTCTCCTCTTCAATGAATCATTTTTGCCATAAAATAAGCCCGAGTTCTAAGGGAACATTAATTCCATTCAAATGGGGGATTATTCGTGCTGTAAAATCTGATGCAGGACGATCTGTCTGTACATGAGCACTGTAACTATACCTACTTGAACTCAATGGTTTCCTTAGGTTCATTTCCTGACGTGTCGGTTTATTGTCGTTTAATCCGTCTGCGTACAACTCTAAACGAACAGAATTTGTATCCAGATTATCAAGATATACTTGCACTTCGAAAGAATGTCCTTGTTCATTAGTCGTAACACTCATTTTTTCAAAGCGAATATGCGGCCAGCTTTTTTGTAATTCATGTTTCCAGTTTAATATCTTGACAGACTGGTCTTGTTCACTTCGTCTCTGATAGGCACGTGCCGCTGGTACATAATATTTTTCTGTATACTCGCGCAGGCTGCGATTGGATGAAAATCTCGGCGTGAGCTGTGCCATGCTTTCTCGAATGCGATTGACCCAGGCTCTGGGAATTCCCTTTGGATCTCGGTTATAGAATTCAGGGATTACTTCTTTTTCAAGTAATGTATAAAGCGCTTCTGCTTCAAGAGCATCCCAAGCCGGGTCATCACCATGTTCCTTCCCATCACCAACTGCCCAGCCGACTTCCGGCGTATATGCCTCTGCCCACCAGCCGTCTAATTCCGAAACATTAATTCCTCCATTAACCAGAACTTTCATTCCGCTGGTTCCACACGCTTCCCAAGGCCGTCGAGGTGTATTAATCCAAATATCTACTCCCTGTATCAGATGCTCTGTCAAAAGCATGTCGTAGTCGCTCAAAAATATTACATGATCATATGCTTTATGGTAATGAATAAAGCGAGTCCATTCCTGAATGAGAGTTTGCCCATTGTTGTCTGCAGGATGTGCTTTCCCGGCAACAACAAGCTGCATTGGCCGTTCAGAATTCATAAGGAGATGAAGAAATCGTTCAGAATCATGAAGCAACAGATTTGGTCTTTTGTATGTGGCAAATCGCCGGGCAAAACCCATGGTTAAAGCATTCGGATTAAAAATATGTTTTGCACGTTCTACTTCCTGCGGCAACGCGCCGGCAGATTGGCGTTGCAAAGAAAGCCGTTCTCGTACATATTCAATGAGCAATTGCCGATTAGAACAGCGGCATTCCCAAATCCTTGCATCCGGTATTTTTCTGATATCCTCTTTCAGATTTTCCAATGTTCCGAGCCAACGGTTTTTCCCGCACGCTTCAGTCCAGAGCGTATCCATTTGTTCCGAATCCCAGGTTGACATATGTACTCCATTGGTAACATATCCAATCGGAACTTCAGCCAAAGACCAGCGTGGATACAGAGAGCCAAAAAGATTTCTGCTTACCTTTGCATGAAGTTGACTTACTCCATTGATAGCGCCGCTTCCCCGCATGGCAAGATAAGCCATGTTAAAAAACTCAGATGAATCTTGCGAGTTCTGGCGGCCTAAGGCCAATAATTCATTTATCGAGATACCAAGCATGTCCTGAGCATAAGAACTGAGATATTGTTCAATCAGAGAAGGTGCAAATCGGTCAAAGCCTGCTGCCACGGCAGTGTGCGTGGTAAAAAGATTACCTACCCGGGTTGCTGCTAATGCTTCATCGAACGGTTGACCGGTCTCCTGCATAAAGGTTCTCGCCCGTTCCAAAACTGCAAAGGCAGCATGCCCTTCATTTAAATGACATACCTCCGGCTTGATATTTAAAGCCATAAGCAAACGCCATCCCCCAATTCCTAAAATAAGTTCCTGATTCAAACGCAGTTCGGGTCCGCCACCATACAACTCGCTCGTGATTCCCCGGCGTATGGGGAAATTTGCAGGGTCATTGCTGTCCAGCAAATACAATTTCACGCGGCCTATTCTGACTTCCCATGCTCGCAGCCACACCGAATAACCCGGCAATTGAATTTCTAACCGCAGCCATTCTCCATTCTGAG
This sequence comes from Nitrospirota bacterium, assembly GCA_041650055.1. Taxonomy (GTDB): domain Bacteria; phylum Nitrospirota; class UBA9217; order UBA9217; family UBA9217; genus JBAZLV01. The sequence continues at coordinate 15,083 of JBAZLV010000003.1, forward strand.
TTCGTACCGGTAAAATGGGCAGTTGCCCTGGATCGTTATAGGGGTAGAGCGCTTGCTGTGCACCCTCTTTGTTTATCATCTGACGGAAATATCCTTGTTGATACAATAATCCTATGCCGACTATGGGCACGCCCAAATCACTTGCTGTTTTAAGATGATCACCTGCTACGTTACCAAGACCCCCTGAATAAATAGGAAGTGCTTCACTTAGCATAAATTCCATGCTGAAATAGGCAATTGAAGTAAATGGCGGATGAACGAATGTTTTTTGGAACCAGGCAGGCACTTCCTCGGCACGATGCCCCGCTTGCACGAGATCGGTTACTTTTTTACAAAAAGATGAATCAGACAACAGAGAACGGAGATGATCCGCTGAAACCGTTTGCAAAATGATCCAGGGATTGCGCGTGAGTTCCCATAATGCCGGATCAAGCTGTTTCCAGACTTCGTCGGCAGAATGATTCCAATAGGAATGCATGTCCAGCGCCAACTCGGCAAGAGCATCAAATCCTTCTATTTCGAAGGGAAACAATGCATATATTGGATTGTCCGTTCTTTTTTTGCTCATTTTCTTCTTCCAATTTTTCCAACTATTCGGATCCAGTGGGGAAAGATCCGATTTAAATCTTTATTTTGAGATTGAGTATAGCATTGGCTCTTCCTGATTATTCGATCCGTTTTTTCATTATTCCATAACGAACGGGCGCATTGTTTTTCGAGCCAACTTCTTTTACGCGCCTTCGGTTTTTTAGAGAAAAACTTTGCTATATTTAATCAAGAACCAAACCTTATATACTATCCAAGTATATGAAATGCATGCCCTTTATCCGATTACAAACAGAGGAGGGTTACCTATGTTTATAGAACTAATGACAATACCTCATGTAATATTCGGCGTTCTGGGAATCATTACTGCATTCTGGCTTGCTGTTGAAGCGGCTAATTGCAGCGTTGCAAATTATCGCAGAGTAAAGATAGCCACGGTTTGTACAACGGGATTCATGTGGCTTGCCTATCTTTTTGGTGGATGGTGGTATGTTGTGTATTATGGCGTTGGCAGTCGGAGTGATAAGGCTATCATTTTATCTGGACCTTGGAAGTGGGCTCATACCTTTTTTATGGAAGCGAAAGAGCACATTTTTTTTATGATCATTCTTCTTAGTATTCTGCTTCCCGTGGTGGTTTTTCGAAATGAAATTTTTAATAATAGGAACGCCAAAAATCTTACCATTGTGATTGGACTCACCATTGCAGTCCTGGGGTTAAGCATGGAAAGCTTTGGCGCTATGATTACGAAGGGTGTTAAAATGGGCTTATTGGAGGGAAAGTAATATGGTCGAAAAACCTCAAGGTAAAAAATTAGATACAGTATCTACCGGATTGGGCATGGCATTTTTTATCGCCAGCCTTTTTAATGCACTGTTGATCATTGTTAAAGAAAATAACCCTGCATTGAAGGAATGGATGCAATCTCTTTTTGGACACCATTGGACAACGCATGGCATCTTTGTCATTATTTTTTTTATTATCGGAGAGTATTTGCTGTCAATTAGTCCCCTAGCAAAAAAGATAGATGGGTCAAAAACCTCTCTCTTTGTTATTGGAGGAACAGTATTCGGTGGGCTCATTATTACCGGATTTTACGTAAAACATCTTTTTGAATAGAATGATTGTATGAGCAACATTCAACCAATCCTACTACGATGAAAATCGGATCTTATAATGTACAAGCTCACGCAGTAGCCGTTCATTTTACCAATGCACTCTACCCTGTCGCACTTTTCTTTTTAATTCTTTCTTACTTTTACCAAAAGGATTTTTCAAGCTTCGCGTATTTTCACCTCATGATTCTGGCTACCCTTTCCTCCTTGGTTTCTCATGTAACCGGCATTGTGGATTGGAAACAAAAATATAAAGGGGCACGCATTAGAATTTTTATGCAAAAAAAAAGATATGCGCTGATCTTAATCGGGCTCGGAACGTTGTGTACGATTTGGTATGCTTTTTATCCTGAGATTGCACATGATCAATCAGGGGGGCATTTCGTTTTTCTCCTGTTAAATTTTGCGCTCCTCCCCGTTGTTGTTTATTTAGGATATCTGGGAGGCAAGCTTGTATTTCAATGCCCGCATGAATGACGCAGGAAGCGTTCATGCCTCATGCTACCCGGGGTCTCTGCTTCCAGCAATTTGCGCACGGCAATAATCTCTGAAGTTATTAACACTCGTAAAAAATTCCTTCATCATGAGAAACCAGTAATAGCGTCCTGTTTTGGTAAGTGAAATGCTATTCCCCCGTTTCCTCAATCCGTTAAAGAGCCAAAAAAACAATAATTCAGGCCAGAGATGTGTATAGATATTCACACCGTGCTTTGCTTGTAAGGAATTTACATCGAGATGCAAACAGAAGAGCTCCAGGAGAAAATCATAACAAAGCCGTTCGCGCACGCTGAAATCTTTTTTTGCTGCAAGAGGCAATACTCCTTTCAGGACCTGTTGAATGTAGGTTTCAATATCAAAGGTATTTGCATATGCACTGTTCCCGATATGACCAATAGCGCCGCTTCCCAAGCCCGCATATTCATCATGGTGAACGGCATATTCATCAATCGCTGTTCTGTGTTTAGAAAAACACCACGCAGTGCTTGCCTGATAATGCTGCGCAAGCATCATGATGACCGTATCATAAAAAGACCGTAAACGTCCTTGATCAATACACACTCCGAAATTTTTACTCAAAAGCTGTTGGTTGCTGGAAGAGGACATCAAAGGATAATATGTTATTTGATCAAGATTGAGGCGGAGAATGGTTTCCAAGTCTTGTTCGAGCATTGCGAGTGTTTGTGTGGGCAAATTAAATATCATATCAATATTCAAGGTCTGAAAAATCCCCTGAACGTGTTTAAGCCGTTCTGCAATTTCTTCCCCACTCCCGTATTTATGGTAACGCTTTAAGAGCTTTAGTAGATTGTCATTGAAGGTTTGCACACCGACCGAAAGCCGGTTCACTCCCATTTGTTTTAAAAGAGCGATATTTTTCGCAATGAGGTGTGCTGGACTTGTTTCTATGGATATTTCCGTGACCTGATACATGCTCCGAACCAGCTCTATGGTTTTGGCAAGTTCTTCGATCAAAATCGTCGGAGTGCCACCGCCTACGTATACGGTAGAGAAATCATATCCTAAATCGCGGTACATTTGAATTTCTTTGCGCAATGCCTCGAAATACCGTTGGGCAAGCACGCGGTCAAATTCTACGCGATTAAAAGAACAGTAGGGACATAATTCTTCACAAAAGGGAATGTGCAAATACAAACCGATGGGAAGGCTGTTTAGGCGTGGCGCGAGCGCGAGCGAAGGGGACGGGACAAAGGCTAAGGTTTCGCCGTTTTTTTTGCGGACAGCATACGTGATTAACTTCTCAGCCAGTACAAGACCTGGCTTCCTAAGATAATCCAGTGTCATGCAATCTGCTTTCGAAAGAGAATCGTTAAGATGACATACTTCTACTGCCCCAAGTAAGGTTATTGTATCATAGATACAATAAAAAGGAAGGGTATTGAGAATGAGTTTAGAACTTATCTCAAAATCACTTTTTTGCAAATACAACCTTTTAAAGTCATTCCCGTGCAAACGGGAATCCAGGTTTTTGAGGCTTTTTTGGATGCCCGCTGAGCCTGCCCCAGCATGATTAGAGCAGGGGCGAGCATGACGACTTATTGAGACATGACAAATTTTGAGATAGGTTCTAGTAATTATTACCGAAGCCGTTCCAAAATTAATTCTGCAGGGTGTTTTGCTCTGGTCTTGGAATGTAATTTATCAAGCCCGCCTCGGATCTGGATCAGGCAACCAGGACATTCTGCCGATACATAATCCGCTTCGGTATTTATGATATTGTTCAATTTCCGTTTTAACATGCGCATGGAAAGAGCCGGTTGTTTTATGGTATATGCACCACCCATGCCGCAGCAGGCATTCTGTTCTTGCAATTCTTTCAATTGATATCCGCATTTTTGCAGAGCAGAGCGAGGTGTTTTGCAAATTCCCTGTTGTCGCGCATGGCAGGAATCATGATAGGTGAGGGTAGGATATTCTGGTGTATCTTTTATGAGGAGTTTCTTCTCCTCAAGCAGGAAATGTACATATTCAGAGAACATCATTGTTTTCGAAGCAAGGTCTTCTGCTTTGGAGACAAGGTGTTTTTTATTTTGCTCGGTCAGCACGTGAATCCACTCTTTTTTTAAGGCTGTTGCGCAGGTCGCACATGCGGTGATGATATGCGTTGCATCAGTACGGAGCAGATGTTCCAGGTTCCGCTCGGCTGCAAGAGATGCCAAGTCGAATGCACCGCTTCCCCAATGCGGGATCCCGCAGCAGGATTGGCCCTCGGGAAATAACACTTCTATTCCTGCTTTGTTTAAAATCTTGACGACAGCTTCTCCGATCTCGGGAAAAACAAATTCAATTGCACATCCTGCAAAAAAAATTACCTTTGTTTTGCTCGCAGGCTGTTTGATTGTTTTAAATACCTCACGAAAAGGAACAATGGCAATAGACGGCAAACTTCTGTGCTCGGAAAGTCCGGATAAAAATAAAGGGAGATGCCGGATAAAGCCGTCCCTAACAATCGGTTTTTGCAGGAGTGCGGCAGTCCGAAGCATTGCATGAAAGATTGGACGATTGTTGATGATCTGGAGAGCTGTTTTTTGGATGAACGGTAATCCTTCTTTTGCTGCGAGACGCCTGCGCATTTCAAGAAGCAATCCGGGAATATCAACTTTGCCGGGACAGACTTCCTTACAGGTTCCACATCCAATGCAGAGTCCCTGAAGGTTTTTCGTTTTTTCCCAGGCATGAAACCATGCGGTCAGAATAGTCCCGATTCCTCCGGTATAAATATGACCGAAGACATGGCCGCCCACGAGACGAAAGACCGGACACACATTTAGACACGATCCGCAACGGATGCATTGAAGCGCCTGCCTGAATTTCGGATCACGTGCCATTTCCGTTCTTTTGTTATCAAGAAGAATAATATGAAGTTCTTTTTGCGTTCCATCCGTATTCGGGATTGGACCGGTTATTATTGAAACATAACTTGTTAACAGCTGACTCGTCGCACTTTTTGGCAGGGCAGTCAGAATAGGGGATATGTCTTCAAAATTTTCAATCAGTTTTTCAATCCCCACAATTGCCACATGAATCGGGGGGAGAGTGGTTACCAGACGGGCATTGCCTTCATTGGTAACAATGACCAATGAACCGGTTTCAGCCACGGCAATATTTGCTCCGGTGATACCCATCTCAGCAGTCAGGAATTTTTCTCTGAGCTCTTTTCGAGCAACATCTACAAGCTCCGAAATTTCATGGGAGAGTTCTCTTCTTACAGCAGTACTAAAAAGGTCTGAAACCTCTTGCCTGGTGAGATGCAGAGCCGGCATGACCATGTGTGATGGCCGCTGTTTGGCAAGTTGGACAATCCATTCTCCGAGGTCTGTCTCATCTGCCTGAATGCCGTGATGAGCAAGATGGCTGTTTAAATGAATTTCTTCGGAAGCCATGGATTTGGATTTTACAACACGAGTGACATTTCGCTCTTTGCACAGGTTCGTAATATAATCCAATACTGCCTGAGGAGTCTTCGCACGAAAAACGACTGCGCCTTTTGCTGTTGCTGATTGGGTAAATTGTTCTGCGAGCGCATCCAGTTTTGTTGCTGCGGTGCTTTTTATTTCAGCGATTCTATCTCTGAGGGCTTCGATATCAATGCCTGCATATGCTTTGGCCCGGCTTGCTGGGTAGTTCCACCGGTCAAGAATATCCGAAAGATTGTGATTCTGTAATGCTGCATCTACAGATTGTTTGAATTCTTTTATCATTGACCGGCACTTTCCAACGTATCAATGCACAAAATCACGAGACGTTTCGGTCCATGAACGCCGATAGCGAGTACCCGTTCAATGTCAGCTGTTCTGCTGGGACCGGTAATGAAGGAAAAGCAGCTTGGTTCGTGAGGATGTATTTTTTTTAAAATCGTGGGCAGATCAGGAAGAATTTGTCCTGTTTCCAAACAAGCAATATGAATCTCAGGAAGGCTGGATGCCAGCCTTGTTTCAACCGAGGTGGAATTCCGGATCACGGTTCCTGTTTCTGCCATTCCCCAGTCCATTTTTGTAATCCCGAGCTTAGCGTTGTTTGCAGAATCACGGGTAACCAGAAATTTCACTCCAGGATTTTCAAAAGACACTGTTCCTGCTTTCGGCATCAAGGCGTTGTCTGCCCATACCGCATATAATCCGGGAGTATCCTGAATCTCTTCCTGTTTTAAAAAGCCACGAATGAATTGTAGCGCATCGGCATCTTTTTTAAACCGGTGAACTTCGCTGCCTGCTGCTTCGGCCTTTAATTTGAATAAATCAAACATAACGTCGATCCTTATTCTAAACTGGTTCAGAATAGTACTCAATACAACCCTTCAATGCAAGGTAAAAAAACCAGGTGGCAGTGGTATACTTTACCCAGATGTCATCTTACGGAAGAACCACGGAGCTGTCATGTCTCTTATTATAGGAATTCCTTGTCAAGCTGCTGCAGGAGAACGTCGCATAGCCATAACACCTGATATTGCAAAGCGGTTTCAATCATTGAACGTGGCAATCCTGATAGAAACGGGAGCCGGAGCAGGCAGTTATTTCCGCGATAAGGATTTTGAAGGTGCGCTCATTGCTCAGGATCGGAGCCAGGTTTTTACCTCGAAATTGGTTCTGACTGTCCAGGCTCTTTCTCGTGAGGATATTCAGATGATGGAGCCGGGATCATTTCTTATTGGCCTTATGGCTCCGTACCAGAATAGGAATTTAGCCGAGATATTATGCAAAAAAAATATAACCAGCTTTGCAATGGAATTGATTCCCAGGGTTTCCCGCGCGCAGAGCATGGATGCGCTTTCTTCCCAAGCGACCGTGGCGGGTTATCAGTGTGTCATGATTGCCGCTTCACTCTGCCCAAAATTTTTTCCGATGATCACCTATGCTGCCGGAACGCTCCGTCCAGCACGGATCCTTGTCATCGGGACAGGGGTGGCAGGTTTGCAGGCAATTGCAACCGCACGCAGGCTCGGAGCGATTGTGGAAGCATATGATGTTCGTCCGGAGACTCGCGAAGAGGTGGAATCACTCGGAGCGCGATTCATTGAAACCGGTGTTTCTGCAACAGGGACAGGCGGGTATGCACGTGACTTGACTGAAGAAGAGAAAAAACAACAGCAGGCACGGCTTGCAAAAGCCGTTGCTCAAGTGGATGTGCTCATTACGACCGCGGCTGTTCCCGGAAAAAAAGTCCGCGCATTATATCCGAGGACGTGGTAGGCAGTATGAAACCAGGGTCTGTCATTGTTGACCTTGCAGCAGATACCGGCGGAAATGTCGCCGGTTCCCAACCTGGCAAAACCATAGTCATGCATGACATCAGTATTGTGGGCGTATCAAATATCGTTTCCCGGATGCCGGTCCACGCATCTGAGATGTATGCAAGCAATTTGTTCAATTTTATTTCTCCTTTTCTTGTGAATGGCGAGTTTATACCTGACTGGAAAGACCAGATTCTGATGGAAAGTCTTTTTACGCATGAAGGAACCGTACGTAATGAAGCAGTAAAAAAGAGTTACCAGGAGCAGATATAAAAATCTCAAATTGCAAATAACAAATAATATTCAATCATCAAATTCAAAACCAAACAAACAGTTTGAAAATTTGATTTTGGTGCTTATTTGTATTTTGGAATTTGAGATTTCAATTTTTTCAGGAGGTTTTTATGGAAGGATATGCAGCACTCTACATTTTTATGCTTGCCGTATTTACCGGATATGAAGTGATTTCACGGGTGCCGGTTATTTTGCATACACCGCTCATGTCTGGTTCAAATTTTATTCATGGCGTTGTTCTGGTCGGAGCAATGGTGGTGCTTGGAAGGGCAAACACTCCGTATGAACAAATCATTGGATTTTTCGCCGTTCTGTTCGGAGCCGCTAATGCAGCAGGAGGATTCGTCGTTACCGAACGGATGCTCGCAATGTTTAAGAGTGGAAAGGATCGTACATGAAGGGCTTTACGCTGATCAATGCCTGTTATTTCATTGTTGCTGTCCTGTTTATTCTTGGCTTGCGCGGAATGTCTTCTCCGGTAACTGCCCGGCGCGGCATCCTGTGGGCAGGACTCGGCATGCTTCTGGCCACTCTGGTTACCTTTGGCTGGCCGCAGATGCAGAATTATGGCCTGATCATCATTGCGCTGGCTGTGGGAGGAGGAGCGGCATGGTGGTCTGGAAGAGTTGTGAAAATTACGGACATGCCGCAGATGGTCGCGATATACAATGGCATGGGCGGAGGCGCTGCTGCGGCGATTGCAGCGATTGAACTGCTTCAAGGCTCGCTTCGCGGTTCGGTTGTTCTTACCATGGCAGTACTCGGCGCCTTAATGGGAACGGTCTCTTTCTCGGGTTCGTGCATTGCTTTTCTTAAACTCCAGGGAATTCTTGAAAGAACGTTCCGGCTGCCGGCCCAGAATGTGGTCAATACTCTTTTAAATATTTTAGGAATCATTGCCGGAATCATGATTATTATCACACCAAATCCATCACCACTCCTCATCGCGATTCTTTTTGTCCTTGCGTTAACAATCGGGGTCGTTCTTACCATGCCGATCGGTGGTGCGGATATGCCAGTTGTCATTTCTCTTTTCAATGCGTCAACCGGACTTGCTGTTGGTTTTGAAGGGTTTGTACTGGGGAATCCAGCTCTTATCATTGCAGGAATCGTGGTCGGATCGGCGGGCTCGCTCCTTACCCATCTTATGGCAAAGGCAATGAACCGATCGTTGTTTACCATTCTGTATAACCCGATTACCGGGGAAGTTCAGGCAGGTGGCGCGGGAATTACCGGCACCATGAAAGAAGCGAGCGCTCTCGATGCAGCATCTATGATGCGATATGCACGCAGGGTGATTATCGTACCCGGGTATGGAATGGCTGTTGCCCAGGCGCAGCATAAGGTGTGGGAACTGGCAAAGCTGCTTGAAGAGGCAGGCGTGGAGGTTAAATTTGCAATCCATCCGGTTGCCGGGCGGATGCCGGGACATATGAATGTGCTTCTTGCTGAAGCAGGGGTTCCCTATGAATATATCTTTGATCTTGATCAGATAAACGAAGAATTTTCTCAGACGGATGTTGCCTTAGTCATTGGCGCGAACGATGTTGTGAATCCCGTTGCGCGGACGGACAAATCGAGCCCGATTTACGGCATGCCGATCTTAAATGCAGATAAAGCACGAAATGTGATTGTGATCAAGCGCGGCAAAGGCGCAGGATATTCAGGTATTGAGAACGCGTTGTTCTATGCAGAGAACACCCGCATGCTGTACGGAAGCGCCCAACAGGCGGTTACAGCGGTTATTCAGGATATTAAGGAATTGCTTTGAACACGATCTCAGGTATCTTCTGCCAATTCAGTTCTGACCAGGGCAAGAATAGCTGAATGGGGAACGATAAGATATTTCTTTTCTTCGAATTCCAGCTCCATTGATGATTCCTTCAAAAAAATTGCATAATCACCTTCTACGGCCTGGAGCGGGAGATATTTTACCTCTTTTTTTCCTGTGATCCAGGATTCATCCGGCGTATTGTCGGGAATAGGATATCCCGGACCAACCTTTACGACGGATCCTCCCATAATCTTTTCTTTTTCCTTGACGGTGGGTGGAAGATACAGTCCTGATGGGGTCTTATCCATCCGCTCATCCGGATCAACTAACACGCGGTCGCCAACGATGATGAGATTCTTTTTTGTTTTCATGTACGGTAGTATTGCATAGATGCGAAAAATTTTCAAGCGAACTGGAAATCAAAGGCAAATTATGTGCTGGTTTTGATTCTGTGATTTGCCAGTCGTTCCAAAGCAAATACTAATGCAGAATTATCCAGACTTGCATTGCCCTGGCCTGAAACAGCATTATACAATTCTTGGGCAAGTGCAGTGCCGGGTAAGCTCATACCCATTGAGCGTGCTGTGTGCAATACAAGGTTTAGATCTTTCAGTTGCAGGCTGACTTTAAATCCAGGAGCGAATGTTCGTTCGATCATTCGTTTTCCATGTAGATCGAGAATCTTGCTGCCAGCAAAACCGCCGAGCAAGGCCTCTCTGACTTTTGCAGGGTCTACGCCAGCCTTTGATGCAAAAACGAGCGCTTCACTCACTGCTTCAATCGTGACGGCAACAACAATTTGATTTGCCAGCTTGCATATCTGGCCTGCTCCGTTCTCGCCAATATGAACAATATTTTTCCCCATGAGCTCGAAAAACGGTTTTGCGCGATCGAATGATTTTGTGCTGCCGCCAACCATAATTGAAAGTGTTGCCTGTTCTGCGCCGATCTGGCCTCCGGAAACCGGTGCATCCAGCATCTCGACCTGTTTTTCTAATAGCCGTTTTGCAAATTCCTTTGTTGCAACCGGAGAGATTGTGCTCATATCAATGATCATCGAGCCTGATTTGAGGCCATGTATAAGACCTTGATCTCCGAAAATCACTTTCTCAACATCAGGTGTATCCGGTACGATAGTAAAAATAATATCCGATTTCATAGCCACTTCATGGCACGATGTGCACGGGATTCCACCTTGTGAAGCAAGCTCATGAATAGACGTTGCTGAACGATTATAGAGATGTACTGTATGACCTGCCTTAATGAGATGGCCAGCCATGGGCTTTCCCATAATGCCCAGGCCGATAAAGCCAAGATTCGCCATGTTGAGCCCTCCAAGAAGGAATTTTGATGAAAACTACTGTCAGTATAACATTTTTGAAAAATGCGGGTGGAAATCAGGCTGAAGAATGAAGGAAGAAATTCATGACCAAAAGAAACATAAATGGCTACCGTTCCAGATACAGATCAACGAGATGTTTGAAGCCATATTCTCTTGTATAGAGCTGATCTTCCCGGGCCTTCCTGACAAAATCGATTGCCTCAGAGGTCCCGATGTCGCCGATGGATTTAAGCGCCATATATTTTTCTATCTCGATAGATTGTTCGTATTTCTTTTTCAAGAATGCAAACTGATACTGCGCGCCAAGCGTGCCCATGGCGGAAATTGCAGCTGCTCGGGTAAATCGATTTTCGGCATCGGAAAAGGCAATCAGCGATTTCATGGCAATCGGATTGCCAGAGTTTCCCAGGTCCATTATCGGTCGATACGCGTCTTCATCACGAGACCGAATTTTCTTTTCAGCAAGCATGTGGAATGGTTCCAATGATGCTTCACTTGCGAAATAATGCAATGAACAACGATTAATTTTAGAAGCGATTTCCTTTACCAGGATTGACAGTGGCGTATTAAAACAGGGTTCTTCAACTTCCTTCATTGTGCCGCTGTAAACTTTGCCGGCATAAAAAAAAGCGCGGATGCTGCAAGTTTTGCCTTCAGAAGTTAATTCCGCAAGAAAAGAGTGATAGGATTCCCACGGCGACAACCAGGCAACCTGCCTGCTTACCACCTGATATTTTTTGATGGCAAGCACCATGTCTGCATGGCTGTTTGCATTTTTGTAAGTAATTTTTACAGGAATGTCCCGTGCTGCAAACTCTTTTTCCAGGGATTGTGAAAGCCATGCAACAGGATCATCCATATTTACAAGCGTAATCTGTACTTCCCGTAATGTCGAAATTTGTTTATGAAACATCGTGTTCGGACGTTGATCAAGAATCCTGATGACATGCGGCTTTTTTTGGCCAATATCATATTTTATATTTGATACAAGGGGTTCATTGATTGTGAATCTGTATTGAGGTGAGCATCCGACAAGAAAACCCGCGCTTATTATAACAAGCGAAAATTTTATCCACGTCGAATTCATCTGCCTTCCCTCCTCAGTCGCAACATTTTCCGGTCATTCGAGCGAACAGCGTTGAGTTTATGAATTAAAAAGTCCAGCCGGCCCCGCTAGAAGTAAAAAATGTCTATCCATTTTTTACAAGCAACTATATTCAGAATTGGAAAAAATGTAAAGGAAATATTCATCGATTGCATAAAGCGGGATAAACAAAACATTCAGAGCATATTGACAGATTTCAAGCATCTGTCTATAGTATCTTTTGGGAGGCTTTCAAATGGATGCCTTGTTGAGCGTGGCGGCACCGATCATCGTATTCACAATCCGCGCAATGTATCGGTTTATATGGCTCGTATTTCTTTTGTGCATCGTGAGCGGGTGTTCCATTTCCCTCGTGACTATTGATACCATGCGCAACCAGCCGATGGATGCGCAGTCGGAACAGAAAAAAATCCGCGCTCAGGAACATATTGCGACTGAAAGCCTCTCAGACGGTGTTTTTATCGGGATTACTCTCTCGGGAGGAGGAAGCCGTGCTGCGAATTTTTCTTCAGCAGTGCTGCTTGAGCTGGAAAAGATCGGAATTCTGAACAAAACAACAGCCATTTCATCCGTGTCCGGCAGTTCTCTTCCTGCTGCCTATTACGGCTTGTACGGTCGGGACAAAAAACGGTGGAATGAAAAGGCGGTTCGTCATCAGATGGGGAAGGATTTTGAAATACGATGGCTTGGACGATGGTTTCTGCCGCATAATATTCTTCTCTACTGGTACACAAATTACAACCGCAGCGACATCATGAAGGAAGCGTTGGATGCCAATTTATTTCACGGCCGCACCTTTGCGGACATGGGAGACGGATTCCCGCGCATTCTTATCAATGCTACAACTTTGTCAGAGGGGAAGCGATTCGTTTTCAGCGAAGACCGGTTTCGGTCGCTGCATTCCCGGATCGACACGTTCCCCGTTGCGAATGCGGTTATGGCTTCCAGCGCCTATCCTGGGGCATTTCACGACATGACATTAAAAAATTATGCGGTTACAGATCAGGAGCAGTATGAACATATCATTGATGCCGGGCCGTCCGACAATCTGGGGACCACAACACTGCTTTCAATGGTCTCCCATCTGTATCGAGAGCCTGTTAAACCGAAAGGATGTTTTCTTTTTGTTGTTGATGCCTATCCGGCTCATGTCAATTCTGAATTAAGCCGCCTTGCTGATACACGTGAGTATTTTGATTTCTTTTATGCGCGTAATGTTTCTGCGGCATCTGATGCTCTCTTAAGCGCCCGCCGGATCGATCTTCTCAATCAACTCAATATTTACCCGCTTGAACCAGGCATGGATCCGTTTCAACCGAATACCGGCCCGGATGCCATTTATCCAGATCCATCTGACCATCTACAAGTAGAATGCGCTGTCTGGCATTTGAGCCTTCAACGGCTTTATTCAGGGGAATTTGGCGGCGATGTGGTTCAAAAGAACCCAGCGTTAAAAAAAGATATTTCCGAACTGTCTGCAGTCGTGAATTCAATACCTACGCGCTATAAATTAACCGGAGACGGGCCGAGTGATGCACCACATCTGGACAGCGATGCTCTTCAGGAAAGCCTTTTTAAGGCCGCTCATTATCTTCTTTATGTTGATCGGGATGAAAATGGAAATCCGATCTTAGAACAGGTATGCAATTGGTTTATCCAGAAAGGGATTCGTGATTTGCAATGTGATGTGAAAGAAAAAACAGGCTTGCATCAAAAACCAGAAAGAGCACTAGAAGCAAATCAGGAACTGTTACCAGCCACCGGAAGCACCCCCGCCTCCGGAGGAACCACCACCCCCGGAAAAACCGGAACTCCCCGAACTCCATCCGCCTCCTGAACTGCCGGACGATATCATGAACCCGCCGATGGAAGCATGTCCTTTGGTTCTCAGTTTCTTTTGTGCCTGTTGGTACCATGCGGTATTTTTGAGCACCAGTTTTGAGATCGGGAAAAGCACCAGATACGTTATGAGCAGATATAATGCCCCGGTTGTTCCTACAATAATAACCGGAAACATGGCCCAGAACGGAATCAGAAAAACATAGAGAAACCAGCCAACCCCGGGCGTTACCACGCCGATTACCGTGAATAATCCAATAATCCCGAAGACAAAGGCACCGATAAGAATCCGTTCGATAAGCGGCATATCAGGTACGTTTATGTGAAATCCGGATTGTTTTTGCGGAGCGCTGCTTGCGTCATTCAAACTATCCGGGATACTATTTCCTTCAAGTATATTGATAATGGCTTTCACACCTGCTTCGATACCGCCGTTGTAATTTCCGGTCTTGAACTTGGGGGTCATACCATTCCGTATAATGCTTCCTGCCAGAGAATCCGGTATCATTTCTTCAAGGCCGTAACCAACCTCGATTCTCATGCGCCGGTCATTCGGCACAATGACAAGGAGAATCCCGTTGTCTTTTCCTTTTTGTCCCAGTTTCCAGGCTTTAAAAACAGAAGCAGCATATTCTTCAATACTTTCGCCTTCGAGTGAGGGAATCGTAAGGACAACGATCTGGTTGCTCGTACGGTCTTCATGAGCCTTGAGTTGTTCAGTCAGGGAACGACGCATTCCATCCGAGAGAATTCCCGCATGGTCATTGATTCGTCCGGTAAGATAGGGGATATCAGCGGCAATCGCAAACGAAGCCCAGAGTATTCCGCATATAAGCAACAGACGCCGGAGTATCACAACCCTTTCTCCTCAATAATCTCGTTGCTCAGTTCATTTTGTTTGCTTGTTGTCGGTTGAGCAGGAATGAATGTTTCAAGGGCATTAATCCCTTCTCCAAAGGCATGTGCAATCTGCCCTGCTGCAAGCGCTGTTTGCATGCGCGCAATAACTGTTTGGATCGCAGCCTGAGGAAGGTATTTATTCAGGCCGCTGTCCGGAAGGAGAACGATTTTTCGCTCAAACATGCTGATAAGCAGCAATATGCCCGTCCTGGTATTCGTGGCAAACAACTCACGGGACAGGAAAAGAGCTTTTGCATACTGGTGTACTTCCACTTCTCCACGATGCGAATGCAGGAATAATCGTGCGAATCCCGGAAAAATAATGGTGAGCAAGGCGGAGCAAGCGCCAGTTAAAAGGATGACATTTACAGCAATGAATACGGTTAAAATCCAACTAAGATAAAAAATATCCATGATGACTACCAGTAATCCTGCAAGAGCTGCTCCAAGAGCAAAGGCCTTCCAGGGCAGTTCGGGATACGAGTCACTGCGATCAATAACCGCTACTACGATCTGCGTTCCGGTCTTTTTTTCCGCTGCTGCAATGCGCTTGTCCAACCTCGCGCGATCCTGATCAGTCAGGGAGTGTTTCATACTTGTCCTTCAATATAAGCATCTTGAAACAAGATTGTTACCCGGTCTTTTCTGATGGGAAGTGTACCAACGAATCGACCAGTTGCCGGATCATTTTTTGATACGAAGTATGGTATTTGTAATGCATGAAAATTTGTGTCACTTCGAGGCTAGGCGCTGAGTTCGTATTCAGTTTTTAAAACTTTGAATTGGTGCCGGAATTCTTCCGCCCAGAGATATGAATCCTGCGGACCCGCCATCATTCGGTATATTGATAATAGTTGCTTCACCCAACAGGCCGCCGAAGCTTGCCTTGTCGCCGGCTTTTTTCCCGGGTACCGGAATGAGCCGTGCCGCGGTCGCTTTGCTATTAATAACGCCGATTGCCATTTCATCTGCAATGATTCCTGCGATGGTTTCTGCTGACGTATCACCAGGAATGGCGACCATATCAAGCCCGACCGAACAGACACTGGTCATGGCCTCGAGTTTTTCGATCGTGAGCTGGCCAGTTCTTGCTGCTTCCGCAATATTTAAATCTTCGCTTACTGGTATGAATGCGCCGCTCAATCCGCCGACATACGAGCTGGCAAAGACCCCGCCTTTTTTTACTGCGTCGTTCAACATGGCCAGGACAGCGGTTGAACCCGGGTTGCCGATGCTTTTAAGGCCAAGGCTTTGAAAAATTTCACCCACGCTGTCACCGACATTGGGCGTTGGCGCAAGCGAAAGATCTGCTACGCCGAAGGGAATATGCAATTTGTTTGCGACCTGTCTGCCGATCATTTCGCCGATTCGTGTTACTTTGAACGCTGTCCGTTTGATTGTTTCAGAGAGCATTCCAAGATCAAGTTTTGGATTTGCCGCACGAGCACGATCTATTGCATTTCTGACGACACCGGGGCCGCTGACGCCTACATTAATGACCGCGTCAGGTTCTCCCACGCCAAGATATGCTCCCGCCATAAATGGCACATCCTGGGGTATAT
Source organism: Nitrospirota bacterium (assembly GCA_041650055.1). Classification (GTDB taxonomy): domain Bacteria; phylum Nitrospirota; class UBA9217; order UBA9217; family UBA9217; genus JBAZLV01. The sequence goes on from JBAZLV010000003.1 coordinate 31,309, forward strand.
TTGCAAACACGACAAGTTTTGCACAACCGATACCGTCTCGATCAGCAGTACGCTCGGCAGTGCGCTTGATCGTTTTTCCCATGAGCGCAACGGCATCCATATTGATTCCTGCATGCGTTGACGCTACATTGATGGAAGAACACACCCGGGCTGTTTGGGCAAGCGCATCAGGGATAGCCTCAATCAGGGCATGGTCTCCCTTGGTAAAACCCTTTTCAACAAGAGCACTGAACCCGCCGATAAAATCGATTTTTAGTTTTGATGCGATTTCATCCAGAGCAGCAGCAATCTTGCACATGCCTTCCGCAGAAAAGCCGCACGCAGCAACAGCGATAGGACTGACTGCAATGCGTTTGTTCACAACAGGAATATCATATCGAAGCCCGACTTCGTCGCAGACTTCGACAAGGTTGGAAGCAAGCCGGTTCATTTTTTTCTGAACATTCGAAATAAATCGGTCAACATCATCGCTGGCACAATCGAAAAGACTTATCCCGAGCGTTACCGTGCGGACATCCAGATTCTCATTCTTGAGCATTTCAAGCGTTGCGATAATTTCTCGTTCTGTTATCATGGTTATATCCTGTGGATTTGTTCAAAAATTTCCCGGTGCTGAATTGTGATATCCAACCCGAGTTGATGCGCACGTTCAAACAATGCATCCCTTAATATCCGATGATCCTGGGACGAAGGAATATCGACTTCATAATACATGATGTTATGCAGCGGATCAGGATCTCCGCGAAAAACCGCCTTGAGATTCGTGATATTTACCTTATACTGCGCAAGAATTTCGGTAATACCCGCGACAAGACCGGCGCGGTCAGGACCGATGGTCGTGATGACGAATGATTCGCTCGCCGGCTGTTCATGCACGATATGTGCATGCATTGGCCGCAGATGCACAAAAAGCCCGAGAGGCTTCGTTTTTTGTTCCAGCGCCGCAAGAACCTCTTTTTCTGTTTGCGAGTCCTGCATGGACGCAATGATAATGGCCACGAATGCCGACTGCAATATCGTCTGGCTTACATCTTCAAGATTACAATTCTGTTCGAATAATGCTTTTGAAACTGCAGCAATGATGCCTGGCTGGTCGGGTCCCAGGACAAATACGACGATTTTTTTCATAGGCCTCCTTGCGATATCCCCGGTTGTTTGTCACGGTACTATAATTTTGTTCAGAAGGCAAGAGGTTTGAAAGCGTTTTTAAGAACAAAATGCCTCATTTGCTTGCTATACTCAAACAAGACCTTTTGACCTCACTGAACTGGCATGAAGGAAGCTCTGCAATGACCGGATACCGCATTGAAAAAGACACCCTGGGGGAAGTCAAGGTTCCCGAAACTGTTTTGTACGGGCCTCAGACACAGCGTGCCTACGAAAATTTTCCGGTGAGCGGAATCCGTTTTCCCCCGGCATTCATCCAGGCTCTCGGTCTCATCAAGGCTGCTGCAGCGGAAGTAAACCGGGAACTCGGGCTTCTTGATCCGCAAACTGCTGAAGCGATAGAACAGGCAGCGCTCGAAACAGCGGCGGGAACCTGGCATGATTCGTTTCCACTCGATGTATTCCAGACCGGTTCGGGAACCTCGATGAACATGAATGCCAATGAAGTGATTGCAACGCGGGCATGTCAGACATTGCGTAAAGAGCGTGGAACAGTTCATCCGAATGATCACGTGAACAAATGCCAGTCATCCAATGATGTTATTCCAGCGGCAATTCATGTGAGTGCGTATCTGCAGATTACGACATTGCTCTTTCCCGCGTTCCTTCATCTTCATGCAGCGCTGAAAAAAAAGGAAACAGAATTTTCCCCTATTATAAAAACCGGGCGCACGCATCTCATGGATGCAATGCCGATCCGCCTTGGCCAGGAAATCAGCGGTTGGGCATACCAGGTTGCCCAGAGCAAGGAGCGGATTGAATCCTGCCTTCCGCGGCTTGCAAGGCTTGCGATCGGAGGAACGGCAGTAGGGACCGGAATCAATGCTCCTCTTGACTTCGGAACCCGGATGGCTGCTGCGCTAGCCAGGCACACTCATCTCCCCTTTGTAGAGGCAGAGAACCATTTTGCAGCACAGGCGGTCATGGACACGGCTGTGGAGCTTTCCGGGCACCTGAAAACCGCCGCATCGTCATTCACAAAAATTGCAAACGATCTCCGATGGATGAACAGCGGACCGATTGCCGGGCTTGGCGAGATTGCGCTTCCCGCGCTTCAGCCGGGATCGAGTATTATGCCGGGAAAGGTGAACCCGGTCATGTGTGAAGTCATGATGATGGCATGTGCTCAGGTGAGCGGAAACGATGTCACGATCGGGATCGCGAACCAGCAGGGGAATTTTGAACTCAATACCATGCTTCCGGTTATTGCGTATAATCTTCTCCAATCGATAACTGTTCTGGCGAATGCTTCCCGGCTCCTGGCTGACAAGGCAGTGATGGGAATTGTCGTGCATGAAAAACAGATTGCGGAGCTCTTGAGCAAAAATCCCATTATCGCAACAACGCTCACTCCGCTCATTGGATATGATTTGGCAGCTCAAATTTCAAAAAAAGCGTATCAGGAAGGACGTCCGCTCCTGGATGTTGCTGCAGAAATGACGTCACTTTCTCGAGATGAATTGAGCCGGCTGCTGGATCCAACAAAAATGACCGAGGGTGGAATTCTTTCATAGCACATAAATTTACAAGGAGGAAACGATATGACCGAAGCTATTCGTATTCTCGGATTTGCCGGCAGTCTCAGAAAGGGTTCGTATAATAAAGCGCTTTTAAGGCTTGCCGAAGAGCTTGTGCCAGACGATGCAAAGCTCGAGACAATCGACCTTGAGGGATTTCCCTCGTTTAATGAGGATCACGAACAGGATCCTCCGGCAAAGGTAAAAGAGTTCAAGACAAAGATTCGGAACGCTGACGTACTGCTGATTGTTACCCCGGAATATAATTATTCACTCCCAGGGGTGCTCAAAAACGCGATCGACTGGGGCTCACGACCGTACGGTGACAATGCGTTCGATAATAAACCACTCGGAATGATGGGCGCATCAATCGGCAATATTGGGACAGCACGAGCGCAATATCATCTCCGACAGTCGTGTGTTTTTCTGAACATGTATCCCATGAACCAGCCGGAAGTTATGGTCACATTCGCGCAAAAAAAGGTTAATTCCAGTGGCAAGGTGATTGATGAAGCAGTCAGAAAACTGGTTCAGGAATTCATGATAAACCTTGTGCAGTGGGCACGGAAGTGGAAAACTATCGGGATACAATAATTACGTTCGATACATTCGCGCATATTCGCAATAATGTTCGGCCGCATCCGCAATCATTCGTTCCTCATCCTTCCCGGCCGGCCGCACAACCTTTCCGGGAATGCCCATGACGACAGATTGCTTAGGGATGACCGTTCCCGGCGCAATGACACAACCTGCAGCAATCACACTTCCTTGTCCGATAACCGCTCCATTTAAGATCGTTGCGTGAATCCCGATCAGAACGTCATCTTCAATTATTGCACCATGGACAACTGCGCCATGTCCCACGGTCACCCGGTTTCCGAGAATGCACGGTGTTCCCGGATCAGCATGCAAAATGCTTCCATCCTGGATATTAGTCTGATTTCCGATAACAATTGCTTCCGTATCACCGCGGACAACCGAGTGAAACCAGACACTTGATTCCATGCCTATGGTTACATTGCCTGTCACGACTGCGCCCGCTGCTATAAAAGCGGTTGCATGAACTTTTTCGGAGTGATGGCTGCAGTCAATAGGTCGGGTATCATTCATGGCTGTGCATCCCGGATCTTGCTTGTTTCACTCACTTCCAATTTCAACGCAAGCAGGGATCGGTTGATGTCAGCAATGAAGAAGAGCAGGGATGCGCTGATGGACATCATGCACGCGACAAAAAGGCCGCCGGTCACGAGCGCGCTGTTGAAATTAAACACGGCGCTGAAAAACAACACGATAATCATGACTGCGGCAATCAAGGCGCTGATCGTTATCAAGACAATGGCAGTTCTGACCAAACGAGCTCGAACGAGGAGAATCTGAATCTGCGCTTCCCGTGCATTCTGTCGAGCATCAACAATCCGCATTTGTTCCGCAGACAAATTTCTTACTCGATCAACGATTCGTCCCATTCTATTCGTCATGGTGAGCAGTATCAATCCAACGCCCGAAATAAGAATCATCGGCCCGATGGCTGTTTGGAGAATAGGAATCAAATCATGAAGCGATAGTTCATGCATACATAGTCTCCTTTCCTGGAACGAATATCTTGGAACACAAGAGAAGTATATCAAAAGAGATTTAATTCGGAAATAGTTTTGTGTGCTGATCCGTAAAAAACACATTAGCATTTTCTTTCACGCTTGACACTCCTGTGCAATAATGCTACCTTCGTGCATTCATGCCACAGTAAGGAGATCCCGCATGATTTATGATGCTACTGATCTTGCAATCCGGATTGATCAGACACTCGTCAGACCTGATGCAACGGTCGAAGAACTTACTTCCGCATGTGAAGCAGCCAGGCAGTATGGGTTTTCCTGCGTTGTTGTATCGAGCAGCATGGTCGCCCAGGCGCGTCGCCTGTTGGACGGCACCCTGATCAAAGTCTGCTGCGTTGTCGGCTTTCCTCATGGCACAAATACAACAACGGTCAAGATTTTTGAAGCCATGGAAGCAATCAAAAACGGGGCATCCGAGCTGGACATCTGCATTCATATCGGACTGGTCAAGTCAGGCCGTCTCGATGCTGCTGAAATCGATATTAAGAATATCATCGCGCTGACTCCGCAGAAGGTGCACAAGATTATTCTCGAGACAGGAAGTCTTACGCAGGAGGAAATTGTTCAATCCTCTCATTGTGCGCTTCGCGCAGGTGCAGAATTTATTAAAACCTCGACTGGATACGGGCCGCGAGGCGCCACTGTGGATGATATCCGGTTGATCCGTGATTCCGTTGGTTCTGCATGCCGGATCAAAGCATCGGGCGGCATTAAAGATCTTGCCGCGGTTATGGCTATGATTGAAGCAGGCGCTGACCGCGTCGGGACAAGTTCCGGCCCGGCGATTATGCAGGAATACCTCGGAAACAATCGGTAACTTTTTTGTAACCCTGTCCTCGTTCACATTCATTCAATTATCAGAGAGAACAATGGAGTCATAATGTCGATTTTTTTAAAAACCGGACTATTCATAAAACATGCTTCTCAAAAAATTATCGCCCTGAAGCTGCGTTGGAAAATGCTTCTGGTCTCTCTCACGGCTGTTGCGGGGCTCGCCTGTATCTGTATCTGCATGCAACAAGGACCGATTTCCTTCCGCATTATAACGCAGGCGCATATTGCAGAAGCATGGAAAGCTGCCGGGCTTGAGATGGCCGAACATTCGGTTCGGCACAAGGAAAATTTCTGGAGGATTGCCCGGGTCTACGGGGTTGATATCGACACCATTATCGGAATGAATCCAGAACTGGGGAAATTGACCGCATCTCTTGGCCAGACAATACGCGTATCAAACAAGCGGGGTGTTCTGCATAGAACTGAAGAGCGTGAAAATGTTCAAACGCTTGCAGACCTCTATCAGGTTTCTGCTGAAGGGATTTTGCAGATGAACAATATCATGCCTGATGACACCCTGCAGGCAGGACTGGAAGTGTTTATCCCTGGCGCAAAACCGAAAAAGCTGTCTTCAGGATTGGCTGCACACTATATGCTTCGGGGGATTTTTGCATCACCCTTGCCAGGACGCATCACCTCGGGCATGGGAATGCGCAAACATCCGGTCGGCGGTTTCCGGGGAAAACATACGGGTATTGATCTGTCTGCCCGTGAAAATACCTCCATTGCGGCAGCCGCTGGAGGAACGGTGATGCAAACCGGTGAAGGCGATTATATCGGGAAATTTGTTATTATTGCACACAAGGATTCTTATACGACTGTGTACGGTCATTGTTCCCGGGTTCTTACGGCACCAGGGAAAACAGTGAAAAAGGGTCAGATCATCGCAAAATCAGGCAGCACGGGACGCGTCACCGGACCGCACCTCCATTTTGAAATCCGTAAAAATGGAATTCCCCAGAATCCGCTTAATTACCTTTGGTAAATTCAGAAACCCGCTTAGCACAACCATTGCCATTTGCCTTCCATGCCTCGGGGACAGCATTTGTGAGTTCATGAAAATGATGCTCCATTGCATGGATAAGGCGGTTGCACTCTTTAAAGTTTTCTTCATGGCCTGCATCTTCAAGCAGTGCAGCATCCTTCCCCAGGACATTCGCGCTTATATTTGCAGCTGCTCCTTTTATTGTGTGCGATAACAATATAATACGCTTATAGTTGTTCGTTTTGACTGCCTTTTGAAGATCAGCAATCTGACCAGGAAATGTTTTGAGAAAATACGCCATAATTTCCCGAATCAGCTTTTCATCACCATCCAACCGATTTCTCAGTTCTTTTTGATCAAAAATACTTTTCTCAACAAGGGGCTTTTCATCTGCTGTCTGAAAGGCATCTCGCACATGAGCGGAAGGCCCTCTGACATACGCTTCAATGAGGTCTCGCAAAACTTCAATGTTAATCGGTTTCGTAAGATAATCATTCATTCCTGCTGTCTTGCATTTATCATGATCGCCTTGCATTGCATGAGCGGTCATGGCGATTACGGGAACAGCATGGTCAAGCACTTTTGATGTCCTGTCCCTGATGACTCGTGTTGCCTCATAACCATTCATTTCAGGCATCTGAATATCCATGAACACAAGATCATACACACTTGTTTCAAGCGTCTTGATCGCTTGCATTCCGTCTGCCACGGTCTCGGCAGCATATCCCAGTTTTTCAAACATTTTGAGGGCCACTTTTTGATTGATCAGATGGTCTTCTACAAGAAGGATTCGAAGTTGCTTGCGCCGAAGTTCCTGAATGGAATGCCGGGTAATGATCTGCGTTCCGCGTTCCGATGCGCGCGTATTTCCGAGAACGAGCCGCAATGCCTGGAACAAATCCCTCGGCTGAACCGGTTTTGTCAGATACGCAGAAAAACCGATTTCCGTCATTTTTTTTGCATCGCCCCGCTCTCCGCATGAAGTTATCATAATCAGACGAGTTGATTCTATTGCTGGATCCGACTTAACCGTTTTTCCAAATGTCTCACTGTCCATGCCGGGCAAATGTTTGTCGAGAATCACTACCTGAAATGGGTTTTTTGTTGTTATTGCCGCATGAAGAAGATCGATCCCCGCAGATCCGTTTTCTGCCTGTGAAACGATCGCTCCCCATGAAGCAAGCTGATCGACAAGAGCCGATCTTCCGGCCGCGTTTCCATCCACTACCAAAATACGGGAACCGGTTATATCTGCACGATGGGGCTCTGCTTTTTTTTCTTTTTGCTTCTCGAATATTGCGGTAAACCAGAATTCTGACCCCTTCCTCTCGTGACTCAGCACACCGATTTCTCCATTCATGAGTTCTACAAGCTGTTTTGAAATGGCAAGACCAAGACCGGTTCCCCCATATTTCCTCGTGATTGATGCATCAATCTGGGTAAAACTGTGGAACAATTTATTTTGCATGGATTCCGGAATACCGATGCCTGTATCCCGAACGGAAAAACGCAGAATCGCCTGAGTATCTGTTTCAGAAAGGAGCGTTGCACGAAGATCGATTTTGCCCTCTGCAGTGAATTTAACCGCATTCCCCGCAAGATTGTACAGCACCTGGCGAAGCCGCCCGGGATCTCCACGAAGCGCGGACGGGACCTGCGGAGCCATGGAGTACACAAACGCAAGTCCTTTGTTTCGCGCCTGCAAAACAAGCATGGTGGAAAAATCGTCAAGCATGGCACGCAAATTAAAGTCAATAGTTTCCATGGTTAATTTCCCTGCTTCAATCTTTGAGAAATCCAGGATGTCATTCAATAGAGTGAGCAAATTCTCTGCGCTGAAACGGATGGTTTCCGCATAGTCGCGTTGGGCCGTGGTTAACTCTGTTTCGATCAGCAGGCTTGTCATGCCGATTACCCCGTTCATCGGAGTCCGGATTTCATGGCTCATATTTGCAAGAAATGCGCTCTTCGCCACATTTGCCGCCTCGGCTTGTTTTGCCATTGCATTTGCATGAGCAATAGCATCCTGCAGTTCCTTGTTTGCGGTTTGCAGATTGGCCATGGTTGTTCGCAATTCCATTTCCGCTTTTTTTCGTTCCGTAATGTCACGAAGAGACCCTTCCGCATAGAGGGGTTTTCCCGCTTCATCCATAATAATTCTGCTGGTGACGGAAACCGGAGTCAATGTCCCATCTTTTTTCCGGAGAACAATTTCATAATCATTGATCCATCCGTTCTTCATTAAGAGTTCGATCATTTTCTGTCGGATTTCCGGTTTTGGGTACAGGAAGGCGGTGTTTCTTCCAATGAGGTCTTCAAGATCATATCCTGCAAGCCGGCTGACCGAAGGGGATACTTCAAGAATAGTGCCCTGTAAATCCGTTTTATAATAAATATCCACGAGAGAAGAAAAAATTCCCCGGTATTTTTTTTCACTTTCCCGCAGTTCATCTTCCACTCGTTTTCGCTCGGTAATATCGTGGCTGATTCCGGTCATGTGACGGGCCCGTCCTGTTTCATCCCGTTCAACTCTGCCTGAGGATTTCAGAAAATGCGTTGACCCGTCCGGCCACAGAACCCTGAATTCAGTGTCAAGTTCCTTTTCGCTCACCAGAGCCTGCTTCATTTCTGTATGCACACGAACCGTATCATCAGGATGCAGACATGCCGCCCAGGTTTCATACGTCATGACAAAGTTTCGTTCCTGCATTCCGTACAAATGAAAGGTCTGCTGGTCGCACAACAGCCGGTTTTCCGCAATATTCCATTCCCATACCCCAATGCCGGCTGCTTCTGCAGCAAGCATAAAACGCATATTCAGCCGCCGTATCTGTTCTTCTGTTTCATATTCCCGTGATACATCGCGGAAAACCAGGACGGTGCCGATACCGGTCCCTTCCCTGTTCCGGATAGGAGATGCGCAGTTGGTAATGCGGTGCTTTCCTCCTCCCCGGGCAGCAAGAACAGCAGGCACGGTCCGTCCAGGGAGATCATCGTTTTCCAGCGTATTCCGATTTGCATTGTCCTTGCTTACTGAAAAAACAGCTTCGACAGGACGGCCTGCTGCCTCCGCCTCCTTCCATCCGGTCAATTTTTCAGCCACTTGATTCATGATGGCGATGCGGCCCTTGCCATCAACGACGATTAACCCGTCACATATGGAACGAAGCGTGATATTCAGGCGGTCTTTTTCATTCGCCAACTCTTCGGTTCGTTCCTTGACCAGCCCGGCAAGTTTAAACCGCGTTACCAGAACCCCGTTGAAGTAAAAACAGACGAGCGTGGTCAGCCCCATGCCCAGAGGAATAATCCACCAATACCATTGGGAAAGGTGGCTTGCAATAAAAGCGGTTCCCGGAAGAACACGAATGACCCACTGGCGCCCTGCAAATTCAATAATTCGTTCAAAACGTGCTGAGTGGTGAGGTTGCTCCCAGTTTATATGTCCAATCCGCGGAAGGTGGAGATGTAAAAGCCTGTTCTCAGGAGAAGCATCCCAATCTTCGACCTTGAAGGACAGTCCCGTGGGGTAGTGTCTGGCAATAATAGTGCCGATCATGTCACCTGCCCGGTAAATACCCATGGCAAAACCGCGCACGGTCCGGAGACGTGCCTCGATTGACTCTGTTTTTCCAGGTGCGTAGACAGGATTAAAAATCAGATAGCCGGATTGATTTTCTTTTTCTGTAATGAGCCGGAGAGGCGTTGTGACGGTAGGAAGACCTTCATCCCGAGCGCGTTCAAGTGCTGTTCTCCGCTCATGATCCGACATGAGATTAAATCCATGCGCTTCCTTGTTCTCTTTGTGCGGTACTACGTAATAAACAGGATAATAGTTCTCATGATCAGCTGCGGGAGCAAAGTCGCCGAGCGGTGCTTTTTCCTGGAAGCGAAACTGACTAAAACCGTCCTTGTGCGCGCGTGTTTCGAATACTGCACGCTCTGATCTGGTTACCCGGGGGATCCACGCCATGCCTTTCATCTGGTGTTCCGTAATTGAGCCGGTATAGCGGTCAAACATTGTCCGGTTGATCGAGGGCGAGCTTTCAAGAAAACGGCGGACGCTGTCTAATTCATCAAGCGAGGAAAACAGAGACTGGACGAGCGTCTCGGTTCTGCTGGTGGCCTGTTCCCAGAACACCGTGCGAAAATAATCCAGCTCATACCGGCGTGCTTCGTGAAAGGAAACACTGGTAATAACAATTCCGACCAGAATGATTGCACTGGTTGGTCCCCAGCGAAGCAGGGAAGAGCGGGGGAATTCGAAAATTCCGCCTTGTTCTGATAATCGGCGTTGCTGCAAATAGAACACAATAAGAACAAGAGCAGCACACAGGAGCAGAAATAAAATAACGGTTCGGACACGCTCGGTTTTCAAGGCCGCATGATACGGTGCGGCGTTAAAGTCGATCCCGAGAACTGCAAGAACCCGGGTACCATAGGCATCGTACAGAGGAATAAACGACGACAGAACGGCAACTTCTGCATGAGCCGGAGGAATGATTATTTTTGATCCACCGTTTTGCGCAAGCTCCTGAAGATACAACGGCAATTCGCCGTACGGCTGGCCAGGAGATGCATGAAGAGAATCTGCAAGATAGACGACTGTATTTTTTGTAAACCGTACCAAATACAGTCGTTCTATCTGAGGCATAACCTGTTGTATGGTCTGGAGTTGTTTTTTTATCCGATGGTATGCAGGATTGCGGGTATCCGAACGGTTTCCCGACAGTTTCTTCAGATTTGCGACGGTTATACTTTCTGCGTTCAATTGAGTGCGGTCGAGCATGAATGTCTGCTGCCGCACTGCTTCCCGAGACGCCGTCCAGTCTGCGGTTATCCATCCGGCAGAAAGCATCGCCGCTATGATGACCAAAAAAGGCAAATATCTGGACCCTATGCCAAAACAAAAGGAAATAATTATTCCAGATACCAGCGCAACAAGGGCTGAACCAAGTAAAATTGTATCCATGCTTCCCCTGTGGTCATGTGCCGCCTTCTTTTTTCGGATAATGCGGTTATTGAGAACGGCGCTTCATGGTTACCGTTTTTTTAAGAAGGACCTATTATGTATTTGCGTCCAAGCCAAGTTTTTTAATAACTTCGATGAGCTTGTCCTTGCTTATCGGCTTGATAAGATATGCCTCACAGAGGGAATTAAATGATTTAATCATGTTTTTCGAGTCGCCAAGGCAGGTGGTCATAACAACCTTGATACAGTCATCAAGCGGCACCTTGAGCGCAGCTTCCTTCTCCCGGATCTGACGCAAAACCTCATGTCCGTCTATCTCCGGCAGCATGATATCGAGCGCCATCAAGGTATAGGGATTGCCTTCTTCCCGGGCCATATCAAAGGCAAGCAGCGCTTCTCTTCCATTTACGGCCATGTCGCATTTTCCATACGGAGCAAGAAACTTGGCAATCAAGCTTCGGGATATGAAATCATCCTCTACGATCAAGATTCTCATGTCGGTTGTACCTTTCTGTCTCTCATGGATTTGATATTCATCAAAGAAAAATTAACGAATACAAGCTATTTATCGGCAAAAAAATACGTTTCTTTACAGGAGTGTATGCAGAAAGGATAAAAAAGCCGACCCAAAAAGGCGTCGGCCAGGGTACAGGAGCCTGTGTTTTTATGCAACCACTGCAGGCTGGGGAAGGGGTTTTTCCCGATACAGGAAATCGTCTATTTTGGAAAGGCCCAGGGTGATCCAATTCTGAGGATGGTTCAACACGGTGTTGACCATCCTGGCATTCAGGCAATGACCGGATTTATAGGCAACCACGTGACCAATGATCGGCATCCCGATGAGGGAAAGATCGCCGATGAGATCGAGAATTTTATGCCGGACACACTCGTCCCTGGAGCGAAGCCCTTCCTTGTTCACGATGGTATAATCGTCGAGGACCACGGTGTTATCAAGGGAGGCGCCTTTTGCAAGGCCGTTTGCCTGAAGCGTTTTGAAATCCTGCAAAAACCCAAATGTGCGGGCATCGGAAATCTCCCGCAAAAACGATTCTTCGTTTGGTTCATGGCGCCGGCTCTGTTCCTTGAGCAGGGGATGATGAAAATGAATACAGCAGGAAATGCTGATCATATCCGCAGGCCAGATTGCAAGCTGTTTGTCCTCGTCACGGACAACGAGCGGTTTCAGGATTTTCAAGACCGGCTGAATTTTTTCCTGAGTCTGCACGCCGGCATCAGCAATGAGACGGACAAAAGACCTTGCGCTCCCATCCATAATCGGCACTTCTTCGGAATCTATTTCAACAATCGCATTGTCAATGTGTAGTCCGGCGAATGCAGCAAGCAGATGCTCCACGGTCTTAACAGAAGCGCCGTTTTCCGAGAGTATGGTCGCATATCCCGTTGTCGCAATATTTGATCCGCGAGCCCTGATATGCATATTGTTCAAATCCATTCGGATAAATACAATACCGGTTCCTGCGGGAGCTGGTTTCAGAGTCAAGAACGTTGTTTTGCCGGTATGCAAACCAATCCCCTGGCAGGAAACACTGCTTTTTATTGTTCTTTGAAATCGCATCATTGATGTTCCTCTTTTAAACGTCTTAAAGCAATATATATGCCACGATCTTTTTATGAACGTTATAAAGAAAAACAACTAGTTTATAAAACCAGTTGTTTTTTCTGTGGTAATAAAACAACAACAATTCTCTGTCTGTTGCTTCACTGCAACACCATTTTATTCCGGGTGCAAAGAGATAACTCTTTTTTCCAACGTTCTGTATGAGTTATCAGGGACTTGATTTTCATTGACAGGTTGTATAGGGGTGTGATAAATTTTTTTGACGAAATCATGGACACAAACGGAGCGATAATGGAACCGAAGTTCGACGAATTGTATAAACAGGGAATGGAAGCATTCGAGAAAAATGATTATCAAAAGGCCGAGAGTCTGTTTGAAGAATGTCTCATTATCAATCCGCAGTTTGCCGACATTTTAAATAAAATGGGCATTATTTATCACCATACAAACCGGCTGCAAAAAGCGGCAAAGACATTCGAGAAGGCCCTTGCGTTAAACCCCGCCTATACGGAAGCATCTCTGAACCTTGCCATCACGTACAGCAATCTCGGAAAATACGAACAGTCGCGAAAGGTGTTTGAACGGGCTGCCCATTTCATGAAGGAGCCGGTTGAAAAAGCTCAATCAGAATCCGGAGCGATCGATCCTTTTATCCGCGGCAAGTTATCTGATGAGCATCTGCGTATCGGAAACATGTATTCTCAACTGGGTCTTCTGGATGAAGCGATCGATGAATATCGCAAGGCATTGCGTCTTTCCCCGAATTTTGTTGATATCATTACCCAGCTGGGAATCGCCCTGCGGGACAAAGGGCGCTATGATGATGCGATTGCTGAATTCAATAAAGCCAAAGAAAATAATCCTCGCTATATTCCCGCGCGGCTTCATCTCGGGATTGCCTATTATTCCCAGGGGTTTTATGGACGCGCCGAGGAAGAGTGGAGGGAAGCCCTGATCTTTGATCCTGACAACGCTACGGTGCGTGCCTATTTGAATTTCATCCGACCCAAAGAAGCCTGACGGAGCTTTAGCAGTGCCTCTTCTCGATATACAGGACCTCACGGCGCAGTTTTCCACGAAAGCCGGCATTCTTACGGCGGTCAATCATCTCAGCCTGAAACTTGAAAAGGGCCGGGTGCTTGGTCTTGTAGGAGAATCAGGATGTGGCAAGACTATTACCGCGCTTTCCATTCTTAATCTGGTTCCTCCTCCCGGAAAAATCGCCACTGGTAAAATTTTTTTTGAAGGCCGCGATCTCCTTTCCCTTTCAGAGGAAGAACTGCGTTCCATCCGGGGTGCGCGCATTGCGATGATTTTTCAGGAGCCCATGACCGCGCTCAACCCGGTCCTTACCGTAGGAACCCAGATTTCCGAAGTTCTGACCACCCATACAAAGAGCACACGAGACGAGGCTCTCCATGCCTCCATCGAACTCCTGCGGTCTGTGGGGATTCCGTCTCCGGAGAAGCGCGTGCATGAATATCCGCACCAGCTCTCAGGAGGCATGCGGCAGCGGGTCATTATTGCCATGGCCATTGCATGCAAACCGTCTCTTGTTCTGGCGGATGAACCGACAACCGCGCTTGATGTCACGATCCAGGCGCATATTCTCGAACTCTTAGGCAGCATCCAGGCTGAGATGGGTATGGCCATGATCCTCGTGACGCATGATCTCGGATTGATCGCCGAGCGTGCGCATGAAGTTGCTGTTATGTATGCAGGCAGGATTGTTGAACAGGCAGAGACACGCGAACTTTTCAGCGATCCGCGCCACCCGTATACGCGCGGGCTGATGGCTTCGGTTCCCCGGCCGGGACAGGAAAGGAAAAAAAGGCTGCAAACCATCACCGGCTCAGTGCCTCCGCTGAACAACCTTCCTGTTGGATGCGCATTTAAAACTCGATGCGATCTAAAAACAGCTCATTGTGAACAAGAACCAGAGCTTGTTGAAGTGAAACCGGGACATTGGGTTCGCTGTTGGCATATATATGCATAGCTGATCCGATTTCTCGAACAATATGAGAATCGTAATATGATAGGAATGATGAATCCAATTCTTGTTCTTGAAAATCTGTATAAATTTTTTCCGGTGAAATCCGGTCCTGGGAAAAAGCTGGTGGCAAAGGCTGTGGACGGGGTCAGTTTGACGGTTGATTCCGGGAGCGTTATCGGGCTTGTGGGAGAAAGTGGTTGCGGAAAATCAACACTCGGACGGCTTGCCCTGAGGCTTCTTGAACCAACGTCCGGAACGGTTTTTTTTGAAGGCAGAGATATCGGAACGCTCACCAAGCACGAGCTTCGATCGCTTCGAAAAAAAATGCAGATCATATTCCAGGACCCGTTTGCTTCGCTCAATCCCCGGATGCGCGTTCAGGAAATTGTGACCGAGCCCCTTGTCATCCATAAGCTTGCATCACCAGTCGAATTGGAAGGGCGTGCAGCAGCTTTGCTTGAAAAAGTCGGAATGAGTCCTGATTCGCTTCGACGATATCCGCATGAATTCTCCGGAGGCCAGCGACAGCGGATCGGAATTGCACGGGCGCTTGCAAGCGAGCCGTTGCTTATTGTTGCCGATGAGCCGGTATCCGCATTGGACGTTTCCGTACAGGCACAGATTATGAATCTGCTCGGCTATCTGCGCGATCAGTTGAATATCTCCTTTTTATTCATTGCGCATGATCTGAACATTGTCCGTCATTTTTCCGATCGTGTTGCTGTCATGTATCTGGGAAAGATCGTGGAATCAGGGCCGGCTGAAGCGGTCTATCAGAACCCGTCTCATCCCTATACGGAGGCACTGCTTGCCGATATTCCTGTGCCGGATCCAACCGCACAGAAAAAACATATTCTGTTGAAGGGAGATATCCCGAGCCCGGTAAACATTCCGCCCGGCTGCAGGTTCCATACCCGCTGTCTGTATCGATTTGAGCCGTGCGACAAGATCGTTCCCAGAACAATCGACCTTGGTCGCGGCCATTTCGTTGCCTGTCATTTACGCGGCTAATGCTGTCCAAAGAGCATGAGGGCGTTCAGATAATCTAGCTTGCAACAGGATGCTCGGGAATCTGATCAAAGAGAACAGGATCCGGAAGGGGCTGGCCGCTGTTCAAGGAGGGAAGAATCAGCGGATCTTTTACGTTTCCCTGTAATTCCTTTTTCAGAACCATAAAAAACGTATGAATGATATGCGGATCGAACTGCGTGCCGCTGCATCTCAGAATTTCATAATACGCTTCTTCGAGTGTCAACTTCCTTCGATATGGACGGTCGGTTGTCATGGCATCAAAGGCATCGGCCAGTGCAAGAATCTTTACTCCTTCACTCAACTCGCTTGATCCCAATGCATCCGGATATCCTTTTCCATCCACCCTTTCATGATGATGCCGGACAAAATACTCAATATCTTTCCAGGGGAATTTGACCTTCGAAAGGATATCATAAGATATCTGCGGATGTTTTTTAATCTCACATTCCTCGGGGGTTGTCAATTTTTCGCCCTTGTTGATGATTTCCCGGTCAACGATAATTTTGCCAATGTCATGCAAAAGACCGGCAACATGCATGCCTTCCAGTGCCAGGGGTTTCCACCCGAGTTCCCGCGCAATGGCAACGGAATAATTTGCAACTCGCGAGGAGTGATCTTTCGTATAGTCATCTTTTGCATCAATCGCGGCTGCAAACGCCTGAATCGTGTCATGATATATTTTCTGCATGGTGGTGTAGAGCCGCTTGTTTTCGGATACCTTTTTGGTGAGCTCGAGAAACAGGCGGGCATTATACAAGGTCATTGCCGTTTGATGCGCAATGATCCTGAGGATATCCCTGTCTTCGGAACGATAGACTGCATTCCCAAGTTTTTTCCCAAGCGTTATGGCTCCGACCAGATTTCCTTTGATCCAGAGCGGAATAAAAATCTTTGTTTGTAGTTTTGCAAACAGCTCCTGGTTCTGGCGATAGAACATTGTTTTGGCCAGAGCATGCATGTCATGCGGGTCGTTCATTTTAAGACGCTTGATATGGCGGGCCACCACCGTAAGCCTGATTTCTTTTTTGCTTTTACCACGAAGACCTTTGTCCACCAGGTGAAGAAAACATTTTTTTTGAGGATCGTAAACAAACACCGCTGCCGTGGGAACGGAAAATATTCCGGTTACCATATACAGGGCTGCTTTCATTTTTTTTGCCAGTTCTTTTGAAGAACTCACTTCCTGGCCCAAGTCAACGAGAGATTCCATGCTGAACAACAACCGCTTGAGCTGAACACTTTTATTCATTTGTTTAACCTCGTCCGTTCAAAAACGTAATTGCTTCCTCTTCGTTGGAAAAAACCTTAACGTGTTTTATCAGGCCAACCATATCAAAAATATCACAATGAATTTTTTTGAGATTGGTGAAGCACAAAAGGCTGTCGTACTCGCGTGTTTTTTGAACAATTCCCGTAAAGATGGAAATCCCGATCGTGTTGATGAACTGAACATCCGCAAAATTGACCACTAACTTTCTGATTCCCCGGCCCAGAAACTGTTCGCTTGTCTTTTCAAGCCGAATGGCACCCATATCGTTGATATATCCCCGGGGGGTGATAACGGCCACATCCTGGGCGGATCGAGATGATATGGAAAAATTATTCACGGTTTTTGAACTCCTCTTTTTTACCAGACATTGCTTTGTTGAAGGTTTTGATCAATACAGTTTTCATTCCTCGGGCGGTTTTTTCAAATCGGACTTCGTCGGCAACGCGCTTCATCAGTTTAATTCCCCATCCCCGGCCCGGCGTTTTCATCCCCTCGCGGTCTCCAAACGGCTCCCCGGTCTGCTGGACAACGAATTCCCGGCCGCTGCTTTCAATCCCGATTTCCATACGGTTTTCTTCCACAATGACGCTCAGGTAGATTTTTCGTTCAGCTCCTCCGCTGTGCTCTATGGCATTAATGCACGATTCAATAACAGCGATCTGGAGCTGGCCTATCGTGTCCTGGTCAAAGCCAAGGTTTTTTCCTATTTGATCCAGACACTGTGCGGCAACGAGCTCCGCCTCTTTTGCCATGGGCAATACTAAATCAAAACGGGTCATGTCTGATTTTTGCGGCAGCAGACGATCCAGGAATTCCTGTTGCAGATCATGAGCCGGTTGTGCAAGTATTTCTTTTTGAAACAGAGCCTCGATAACATCCCGCAGCACCAGGTCTTCAACCGGCCGCATGACTCCGAATGCACCCTCAATGAAACCTGCACCATACAAACCATGCACGATGGTTTCAAGTTCAGCCGTTGTTCCCTCAAATGATTCCGCAATCTGCTCAAGGGAAAGCGGTTCGCGAGAGTGGTACGTCTTATAACACAGAGAAAGAGCGATTTTTCTGCTGCTGAAATTGGAAAAACTATTTTTAAAAACAGAGGTCCAGAAACCCGAAAGACGTCCTTCAATAAGTTCTTCACAATACGCATTCCAGAAGTCCCTGTCCGTATTCTGAGCGGTTACTCCTGCTTTTGTGCAAAGGCAGGTCAGATACAAGGGGTTTCCGCCGAGCCGGCGCACGAGGAGGGGAGGGATTGCTCCCTTGCTTTGCTGCCGTTCCAGAAGAGACTGCGCCAAAGACAAGGCATCGGCATATTCAAGAGGTTTCAGTGCCACATGTTCGAGCAAACCTGCAACCGGCATTTCAAGAATCTCATTCGTATTTCCGGTGATGATGTATGGCGCTTTGTTACGCGTGATCGGATCATCAAAGAGGGAAACCAGCCGGTGATCCGGAGCCGCTCCCAGGGAAAGTTCTTTTAACCGGTGAAATTCATCGAGTAGAATTGCAACTGGAATGCCTGTTTTGAGTATTGACTGATGCGGAGCTTCGAGGGCAACTCGAAGAGCGCTGATTGGATCCGCAGCTCGTTCATACTCCCTGATAATTGTTTTTACCCACGAGGCGCCGCGATCCTCAGCCAGCAGAGATACGTCCCGCAGGGACATGCCTTCATACGAAAAAAGCGCCTGTTCTTTTTTCTCGAATGCAAGCCTTTGACACAGGAATTGTACGAGATACGTTCTGGAAAACGCTTCAACCGAAAGCAGCGCGTCATGTACTGAGTAATAAAAAGGGGCAACCCGGTCCTGCTTCCAGAACAGCAAACCGAAAAGCTGCTTCAGGAATTCTGTTTTGCCTATTCCACGCATGCCGGCAAGCATTATGCTTCGAGTCATACCAATACCAGCCTGACAAATTTTTTCGTACCTGTTTGTCAGTTCGTTGTGGCGTCCGATATAGTCACTATTTGGAAGCGTATTAAAGGGCATGCTATGCATGTACCTCGATCACGTTTTTGCCCATTTTTTTTGCCCGGTACAGGGCTTTGTCAACATGCTCCAGAAGCAGTTCACTGGTATCTCCATGGTCGGGATAGCAAACAATTCCCAGACTTGCGGTCAGATTGAGCGGCCGCGGATGAAGCGCATCGAACGGAAGAACCGTCGTTTGTTCAACGCTGGTTCGCAGCCGCTCAGCAAGTTCCCGCGCCATGTCTTGCGGAGTTTCCGGCAGGAGAACAAGGAACTCATCTCCGCCGATTCGCGCAAGAACATCTGTTGAGCGTATATTCTGGAGCAGCAGCTGCGCAATGCGCTGAAGGATGGTATCACCGAATAAATGGCCGAAGGTATCGTTGCAATATTTGAACTCATCCAGATCAAGCATACAGAGACTGAAGACGTGACCATGCCGTTTGCATCGTGCCAATTCATTCTGTAACTGTTCGAGCAGGTAACGACGGTTAAAAAGCCCGGTCAGGGGATCGGTAACAGCAAGTTTTTTCATGTCCTGTAATGTATTGAAACAGGCGTTCCGTTCCATGGTTATGGCGGCATGGGTCGTGAAGGACTGGATAATCTTGAGGTCTTCCGCCTGAAAAGGTTCTCCGTTTTCCTTGTCTGCCAGATTGACAACACCGAGTATGCGGTCTCCCACCTTTAACGGCAGACTTATGCATGACGCAGTTTTGTAATGGCTTCTCCTGGTTTGCCTGATCCGTGGATCACGCTCGATGTCTTCGATGACAAGAGGTTCCCCGGTTTCAGCCACCTTGCCGGCAATCCCTGTACCCCTCTGGATCTTGAGTTGTTCGGTCGCTGCCTCATGCATGGTTCCTCTTGTTGCCTTGATACGAAGACAATTCGTTTCATGGTCAAGCAGCATGACCGATCCGCGGCTGGCCGCGGCCAATGTCGCTGATTTTTCGAGAATGGCGTGCAGCATGGCTGTCTGATCCTGAATGGGTGCAAGGGTTTTCGTCAGCTCGGGAACCGAGGCAAGCCGGTTGAATTTTACCTGCAATTCCTGATGCCGCTGACAACGCTCCTGGGAAAGACCGGCCTGACGGCAGAACAACGAAATAATGTGTTTCTCGTCTTCCATGAGGACCATATCGCATATTCGAACGATTGCGGCCAGCTTCTGATTCACCCTGATCGGGAAAAAATACAAGGCACCCATACCATTCAGAAAATCGGCGGTAGGATCCTGAACGGGTTCTGCTGAAAGAACCCAGTCATTTTTCAGCAGGTCCTGCACCAGCGCATCATGTGCATGAATGCGGATTGCTTCCGGAGGAGTGGAGCCTTTTGCGAGGTTGTGTCTGCTGATATATGAGCTTTGTTCAGGATCAAAGGGAAGAATGGCAAGATTTTCTATATCGAGCAGTTCGGCAAGCTTGTTCATCAAATCCTGCAAGAATGCTTCAGGACTTTCTTCCGATATGTTCTGCCAGGTTCCGAGAACCTGTTTGAGATTCCCAAACTTTCTTCTCATGAGGAGGGCTTCCCGGGAATTTTTTAACAAGCGGGGAATGAATTCTGAAATAAAATCACATGCGCGCATTGCATCCTGCGTGCTCGTGAAGGAAAGCGTTGTTGGAATTGTTGTATCAAGTCCTGAACTGCTCATCAGATCCATTGATTCCCGAAAATCTTCGTACGATGCATAGGACCCCTGACCAAGAATGACTGCTTTTTCCTGCAAGGCGTGAAAAGGCAGAGCGAAACTCATTATTTTGGCATAACATTTAAAAATTTCAGGTTTGCCTGCAGCAAGCGCCTTCATAAGGGAAGGCTGACAGGATGCATAACAGCGGCCTTCAAAAGAGGCATCCAGAGCAGGTTTCGCACAACAGGGTGGATTTTTTCTGGAAGAAACAAGAAGCGGCGCCCCACTTTCAGAGTAAATGCTTAACGTAAAGCCCAGCGTTTCGGACAGGATCCAAAAATAACCTTGCCAGATGTCACTTGTAAAGAGATCCCTCAGGTTTTCTTCGGGAATGGTGTTTACCAACGCGGCCTCCGAAAGCCGGACCTGTCATTTGATTTGCAAAACCGTGAATCGGAAGAACTGATATACAGTGTAGTGCAGCAGGTATGATCAAAAGCACATGCAGCGAGGACGCATGAACAACGATCGTACGATTATGCCAGTATTTACGTTAGTATGATTCCATACACTGCGTGAATAAAAACGAATAGATAGAAACAACACGGCGACAAAATGAAATGAAAACAGCATAAAAAGTACCACAAGAGAAATAAGGCGTCAAGAGAATTATAGGAGAAGAAAAGAGCAGGGAATGATTACCAGCGCGTTGCGCTTTTTTGAACGGATCGGGACAGGATGCGTTTCATGCGAGGCATATCCTGAATATACGTCGGAATAGTGCCGAGCTTCCAAGTATATGCTTTGCCGCATTTTTCGCAGGATGCGCCTGAAAAAGACTGTTTGCAGGTATTGCAATAAATGACATAATGCCGGGAAAGGCGGCTACCGTGCTCTTTTAAGCTAATGGGCTCCTCACAGCAGATAAATTCGCTTTTCAGATCAGCACCGCACAGGCAGCGGGCATCGAGCGGCCAGGGAAGCATTTCTTCCAGCGTATACAACGCCTGATCCAGAATTTCATCAAGCTCATCGTTCGTTGTATAGCCGAGAACGCTCTCTGAAAGTTTTTTTCGAATTTCTATCATCAGGGTGTTTTCTTTGAGGAAATGAAGGATTTTTCTGAGCCGCTCCTCTTTTCGCCGAAAACGGGAGAGTGCACGAAGGTTTTTGTTGGTCTTATACTGTTCCTGGAAATACACCAGCATCCAGATCTGCGTCATATCATAAAAGAATTCAAGCAGAGGATAATAATCATATTTTTCACGAATTGCCTGTTCCATTTCCGCACGTTTTTCCGGAATGACGGGAAAAACGGCAATCAAAAGTCCTTCTTCAAAATCTTCATAAAAAAACGGCGTATTTGAGAAATGCTGATAGCCGCAATGGACGCATTGAATAATATTGAATTCCCATTTAAAGAGCGCTTGTTTTGCCTGCGGAGCCTTGGTAACATCAACCCAGGTGATGACCCGCGCAGAAAAATCCTGGGAGCAGTTATGGCACCGGAAATTTTCGGTGCTGTAGGCTTCTGCAAGTTTTGCGAGCAGTTTCAGCATAATTTTATTATACACTCTTTTTGCCAAAAACAAGCTTCAAAAGAATCTCTTGTTTATGGTAATATAGCTTTCAACATTTTTGATTACAGCTTGTCATTTTGCAGTTGTGCAATTACGGGTTGTCTCATGTACTGTTATCTGCATTATGGAATAAAACTTTAGCCTTTATTTTAAGAGAGGAATGTTATGCTCATGAAACAAGATACACTTTTAAACACCGCGTTGCACTCCGAGGTTGAAAGCAGATTTCTCACGTATGCGCTTTCCACCATTGTATCGCGTTCTCTTCCGGATGTTCGGGACGGGCTTAAGCCGGTCCATAGAAGGATACTGTATGCAATGTGGGAAATGGGACTTGGCCCCACTGCCAAATTCAGGAAAAGCGCTGCGGTTGTCGGCGAAGTGCTCGGAAAGTTTCATCCTCACGGCGATCAGGCAGCGTATGATGCCATGGTACGGATGGCTCAGGATTTCTCGCTTCGGTATCCGCTTGTTGAAGGCTCCGGCAATTTCGGAAGTCTCGACGGAGATCCGGCCGCAGCCATGCGGTACACGGAAGCACGGCTCTCGAAGATTGCTGAAGAACTTCTTGTAGAGATTGACAAGGAAACGGTGAAGTTTCGCCTGAATTATGACAATTCCCTGAAAGAACCGTGTGTGCTGCCGGCTCGTTTTCCTCAGCTTTTGATAAACGGCACCTCCGGCATTGCCGTTGGCATGAGCTGCTCATTTCCGCCGCATAATCTTGGAGAAGTAATCGATGGTTTGAAAGCAATGATCGATAATTCCAATATCGAGATCAAGGACCTGCTCAAATATATCAAGGGCCCGGACTTTCCCACGGCTGGTCAGATATTGAACACGAAAAAAGAAATGAAGGAAATCTATCAAACCGGCAGCGGAGGAATCAGAGTCCGGGGAGAATATACCATTGAAGATCTCCCACGCGGGAAACAGGCAATTGTGTTCACCTCAATTCCTTACATGGTGAACAAGGCAAAGTTGCTTGAGAAGATTATCGGTATTATGGAAGACAAGAAGTTGCCACAGGTAACCGCTGCTCGAGACGAGTCAACGGACATTATCCGGATCGTGCTTGAACTCAAATCCGAAGCCAATCCTGAGCTCGTGACTGCCTACCTGTTTAAGCATACAGACCTGGAATCGACCTTCCCCATGAATTTTACGGCGCTTAAGCCGAACATGGAGCCTGAACGGTTATCGCTCAAGGAAATCATGCAGTACTTTCTCGATTTCCGGTTTGAAACTACAACCAAACGGCTTAACCATGATTTGCGGCTGCTGAAGGCCCGGCTGCATATTCTGAAGGCGTTCGAAATTCTGTACGATGATCTTGACACTGCCATTAAGATTATCCGGAAGGCACAATCCCGTGAAGACGCGGCAGGAAAGCTGAAGAAGCATTTCAAGCTGGATGATGAGCAGGTAAAGGCCATTCTTGATATGCAGTTGTATAAGCTGAGCGGCATGGAAATCGAGCGAATTCTTAAGGAAAAGGCCGAAAAGACTAAACAGAAAAAAGAGATTGAAGCCATTCTGGGAAGCCAGAAAAAAATATGGGGCTTGATCAAGACAGAGCTTCATGAGATCAAAGATGCATACGATGATAAGCGAAAATCCGTGATAAAAGCAGCAGAAGATGTCGAGTTTTCTCATGAAGATTTTATCGTGCATGAAGATGTCACGGTAATCCTGACCAAGATGGGATGGATCAGGCGAGTAAAAAGCGTGGGTGAAAATCTGCGCTTCAAAGAAGGCGATGATCTTATGGCTCTTTTGCCTGCAAATACCCGCGACAATATCGCCATCTTCTCTTCTGCGGGCAAGGTCTATGTTCTGAAGGCGAATGACCTGCCGACCGGATCCGGGTTCGGTGAGCCGGTACAAAGCCTGTTCAAATTTGGAGACGGCGAGCGGCCAGTGACTGCGATGAATTTCTCAACAGTCTTCGGAGGAGGCGGAGAATCAGGAAAAGGGCAGGAAGAGCTTTCCCTCTCTTCACAAAGCATCATGGCATTGAGTGTTTCTACAAAGGGCATCGGTTTTAAATTTGATCTTGGCCCCTATAATTCCGTGACCACACGGGCAGGGAAAAAATTTGCCGGATTAAAATCCGGAGACAGTATCCTTGGTGTGGATATTTTGGACACGCCAAACGTCCTGTTTCTTACTGGCGAAGGAAAGGCCGTAGTGATTTCAGCAAAAGATGTGCCGTTCCTTTCCGGCGCAGGCAAGGGTGTCAAACTGGTGAATGTGAAAAAAAGCGAGGTTGTCCTTTTCCGGCCAGTGAAAAAAGGCGATCAAGTGAAAGTGCTGGATGACAAAGGTAAGGAGAAGACAATCGATCTTAAACATTATGGAGTGATGACGCGAGGGTCTGTGGGATTGAAGGCGGTAAAAGCTGTAAAATTTGTTTAGAAACTAAATCTACCACAGAGGCGCTGAGTCACAGAGTGAATTTGATCATTAAAGGTCATATATTTTCTCCGTGTCTCAGCGGTAAAATTTACCTATGAAAAGCTATCGCAAAGAGCTCTGGTTCAATATTCCTTCACGAAGAGGATTTGTGAATATTACTCCTCAGGTTGAAGATTGCTTACGGGAAAGCGGTGTGAAAGAAGGCATGGTTCTTGTCAATGCAATGCATATTACCGCATCGGTATTCATCAATGACGATGAATCCGGTCTGCATCACGATTACGAGGTCTGGCTTGAGAAGCTAGCTCCGCATGAACCAGTATCACAGTATCAGCACAACAGGACAGGAGAAGATAACGGAGATGCGCATTTGAAACGACAGGTCATGGGACGAGAAGTTATTGTCGCTATCACAAACGGCAAACTTGACTTTGGGCCTTGGGAACAGATATTCTACGGTGAATTTGACGGAAGAAGAAAAAAGAGAGTGCTGGTAAAAATTATCGGAGAATGAATTTACGGAGGCAACATGATAAAACAAGAAATTTTAAATTTTATAAATGCCAATCCTGTGTTCTTTCTTGCTACTGAAGATGCAGGCAAACCGTATGTTCGCGGGATGATGATTATTGAAGCAAATGAAAACGGTATTCTGTTCAGTACTGGGAAACAGAAAGACTTGCATCAACAATTGTCCAAAAATCAGCACGTAGAATTATGTTTTTATGATCCCAAGATGAATAAGCAAATACGAGTCAACGGAACCGTGGAATTAACCGAAGATATGGATACCAAGAAAAAGGTTCTTGCTAAATTTCCTTTTCTGAAACCTGCAGTGGAGAAATATGGCTATGATATATTAGCGCCGTATTATCTGCGGAAAGGGAAGGCGGTTATGTGGACTTTTGAAACGAATTTTGAGCCGAAGAAATTTATTGATATATAATAATAGAGGAGTCTCCAACTTCTGCTGGAGGGCTCCATTTTAACAGCAATTCCCCGACGACCCGCTGCAATCGCACGTTGGTTCTCCGCCAGTAAGCATGCTATTGATGAGCGCAGAAGCACAGCCGACCCCTGCATTTACAGTAATAGCGCCAAACTCGCAGTTCCGGGCGCAGGCACCGCATTCCATGCATAAATCCTTATCAATAACAACGGCACGTTTGTCGCGCAGAACAAAGACTCCTTGCGGGCAAACTTCAACACATCTGCCGCAACCCGTGCACTTGTCCGAACAATATTGAAGTGTAGCAACATTCTTAAGATATTTCATACAAGCCTCTATATTTTTCACCGCAGAGGACGCGGAGAAAATCTCGCATTACAATACGTTAATCGATTTCTCAATTTTTCCCCGCTGTGCCCTCAGTGGTAAAAACTCTTTCAAGTTTCATAAAACGTTTGTCATTTCCTTAATCTTAAACAGAATTATCAAAACAAGCGAGATTCCCGTAGCTGCAAAATAAAGAGGAATACTGAACTTAAGCTCCCGCTTTACTCCTGATATGCCCGTAAATGTTGTAGCTCCGGTGAATTGAAGCGCGATGTATGAGCTTACTGCAGGAAAAAACATGAAGGCAGCTGCAATTAAAAATGGATTCGCCAGTGGTAGAATCAATTGTGTTGCAAAGAATACAGAGGCAAGTCCCATGATCCAACCTTTGATTGCAAAAGAACGGAATGGAATAAAGGGAAGCAGGACTGGAGTTAAAAATGCCCCAGAAATTATGGATACAAGACCAAGAGTCAAAAACGGTAATCCTCCGGACCATGCTTGTTGAAATAGAATACCCGAAGGTTGAAGGCCGAAAATGAGCAGAATAAAAGCAGCATACGAAAGATATTTTTTCATGAATGGATTTATCTCTATTGGTGTAAGGATAAGCCTATCAATCAGGGAAAATTGTACTGTGCTCATTTCAGGTGTTTTCTTATATCCATTATTGATATAAGCAGGTATGTCTTCAGCTCGTACAGGGCCGAACAGAACTCTGAATCCGGTTTTTTTCTGGACGATGCTCGCTGTTACGCCTACCGCGCCGAGCTGCGGCAGAATGATCCTGCGGTGGTTCACAAGAGCGTCGAGCTTTGCTTCGGTAATTCGTTTGATAAGTTCATTCGTACCGAACGTGCCTTTGCCTGCCGCGCACCAGACATTGATTCCCTTTGTATCGAGCACCAGTATCCATGCATTCAGTCCCGCAAGTTCGCGCCGCAGAAGATCGAAGCTCATCTTATAATTTGCAGTCACGAAGATATCCGAATCCTTTGTCGGTTCACCAATCGCATAGAGGCCAGGAGATATTGTATAGTTATTCCGGAACGCGCTGATCCTGCATTTGATCATGCCCCAGATGTCGTTGGAAGATACATGGCTCGAAACTTTTTTCACAGTGCCTGCGGGTGTAGTAATCATTCCCGTGACCCAAGAAGGATGCCCTTCTTTTGAAGAACAACAGGCGTTTGATGTGTGCGCCTCAGAACTTTTTTGAGGAGAGCAGCATGAATTGACGCTCTGTATTTTTTTAATAACAATTTTTTCCATTATATTAATACCGATGTAAAATCATTTTACATTAAAATCAAATTGTCGTTTGTATTCATTATAAGAGTATCTATATTCAACAATTACTTTCTTGTGCTTAGGTGCATTTTTAATGTTTGCAAGCCGCCTAATATCTCTTTTGTTCCAGTGTATTTTTTCATATCAGAAGAAGAGTATTTAATGATGCATGTAGGTGTGCTGTCTATCCTATTTTGTTTCATAATAGTATTTATCTCCAAAAAAACCGGATTTTCATCAAATTGTTTCCACCGTATTTTCTGCTCCCGCAGATAATTTTCAAGATGCTCTTTTGAGCGAACATCTTGCCGTTTTGCCGCATGAAAAAGAGCTTTCCGGATTCGAAGGACCTCATGGGCATCGGCACCAGCATGGATCGCATACAGATAATAACGTGCATACAAGGGAGTTTCCGGCGAGAAAGGGACATCAACAAAAGTTATTTTTACGTTTCCGCGGGAAAGAAAATCCTTGATGATCGGCTCAATGTCGGCATCGAGAGCCTGACAAGGTGGGCAGAAATAGTCTGAAAAGAAGAATACCTCCTGCGCGCCTTTTCCAAGAAACGGGATAATCGGTCTCTCATCGGCATATGCAGGGGTCACGAAACCCGAAAAAGTCAGCACCATTATAAGATATCCAAGAAGTGAAACAATGAGCAGTGGTATTTTTTCAAGCTTTATCATAGGCACATCAACCTCCCCGAGAAAATAGAGCCACATCCTGCGCCGGGATTCACGCCAGGCCGAAGGAGCTTCATAGTTAACAATAAAGGCCGCGATTACCATCAGGGCAAAAGCAAGACAAAAGGGGCAATAGACGTCGTTTTGCCACTGAAAATGAAATAAATACGCTTCAACGCCGAGGCCGGCCGCCAACAGCATACGAACGAATGCTGACTGTTTACATGCGGCACAGGCGATAAGCGCCAGCATATAAGTGCTCCCGATCCATTTGAGATCAATCCCCCAGATATCTCCTTTGAGATACCTGCATGATGTGTCGCAGACCGCGTAAAAAACCATTAATGCAATGCCTGCTAATGCAAGCAGGATAGTAATTGTGCTACGATATTTTTTGATATATTGCACGGACGAATTAATCCTTTCAGGTATTCATATTAAAAATGTTCATCCAGCACAACGCAGTAACTCGCCAGGATTACGTTATTTTTCCCTATCCGTATTGAGCCTGTTTCCCCTGCCAAGCTTCACCGTACCGGATTTCCCCTGGTTTTTCCCCTGAGGGGTATCCTCAATACGTTGAAGGGGATCACCGATATTTCTGAATAAATAATCCCGTTCTTTTTGTTCAGGCTGGATCAGAAAAGGGAACAGTAAAAAAACAGCAGCAAGACCAGCACAACCGGCGGTCAGTATCCATTGATAAAGCAATGACGGCACTGCCCGCTGAATGAGGCTAACAATGATTTTTCGATGCAAAATGATATGGATCACCACCAGCGCAATAAAACCGTACGCGCCTGCAAGATGAATCGTTCCCCATGCATGCCGATCCAAGCCGAGAAACAGC
Source organism: Nitrospirota bacterium (assembly GCA_041650055.1). Lineage (GTDB taxonomy): Bacteria > Nitrospirota > UBA9217 > UBA9217 > UBA9217 > JBAZLV01. The sequence goes on from JBAZLV010000003.1 coordinate 59,989, forward strand.
AAGGTGCCATTTTCCCCATATGCGGTCACCTGCTCTCTCCCCGGCAGCAATACATACTTGATCAGGAAACCGATACCGGCAATGAATGCAAGCGCAAGCACCATGAAAAGATCAATGATCAGATTTATTGTTCCGCGATTCTTCATGCATACCCCTCTTGCCTTCTTAAATGAACCTGCTCCTCGCAATAATCTGCCAAGCGAAACTATTTCAGGAATCCCTGAATAATCCGGTTCACCGCCTGGTCATACGTCAAGCCCAGGCTCATCAGCTTGGTCAGTTGATCACTCGCGATTTTGCCAATCGAGGCTTCATGCGTCAATTCTGCGTCAGGGTGACCGGCTTTGAGCGACGGCATGGTTTCATTCGCACCATTGTCCATGATAATCGCGTCACATTCAATATGACCGAAACATTTATTTTGCGCGTCCATGGTCGCGTAAAAAGTCTGTTTAGAATTTCCCTTCATCACTGACCGTGATATCATGTTGGCTCGGCTTCCCGCGCCTTTTAAAACAATATTGTTCGTGGAAACGGCCCTCTGCTCACCATCCGTTAAAACTCTTTCCGTAATCAATAAAAGACTGTTCGGCCCCAACACCGCTTCATTGAGCCGGTTGGCTTCGTCCACACCGCCTATCTGGGTTAACGCCATCTCCGCGCTGGCGCCTTCTGCCAGAAACACCTTCGTGGTCGGATTGAGCGTTCTGCGCCCCCTGCCGTCACCTGAGGCATAGTGTTTTTCAACATATGTCACCTTTGCCCTTTTGCCGACCTGAAATTCATGCATTCCGGCGTGACCTTCCGGTTCGGATGTTCCGCAATGAATGCCGCAGCCGGCGACAATGGTCACGTCCGCGTCTTCTCCAATGATAAAGAAGTTATAGACCACATCGTAAAGACCGGCCTGACTCAGAATAACCGGGATATGGACGGATTCATTTTTCGTCCCAGGTTTGATGGTTACGATGATGCCTGTTCCTTCGGCGTTGGTTTCAATGTTGATATTGGCCGATACCTGCCGGCTGAGGAGTTTGCCGTTTTTTCGTATATTGAAAGCACCCTTGGGCAGACCCTCCAGATCGGCGACCGTTTTTAATAGTGATTTATCTATAGCATTGAGCATTCTGATCTCCTTCACAGCTGTCCCGATATGTGCACACTCGCAAATCATCCAGTAGCGGCAGAGCGCCTTCCAGATTTCCACTATAAACAATCTTGCCCGAATCGAGTATCAAGATTACATCCGCCGCCTCCAAAAAAGCTTTGTTATGGCTGATTACAATGCTGGTTGTGCGGTTATCCGCCAGTTCTTTTTTTAAAAGGCTGACCATCGGATCTATCGTCCACAAATCAATTCCCGTATCCGGCTCGTCATACATTGCCAATTTGGGATTGGCCGCGATGGTGATTGCCAGTTCAATCTTTTTAATTTCACCACCTGATAATTTGACATCCACTTCTTTATCCAAAAAAGAAAGAGGACAAATGCCGACTCGCCTCATGATTTCCAAAAGCTTATTTTTATCCTCGGTTCCGGCGGCAATCGCCAGCAGATCACGAAACGTGATGCCTTTGAAGCGCGCTGGCTGCTGAAAGCTGTAGGCAATACCCGCTTTAGCCCGTTCGGTAATCGTTAAGGGTGAAATATCCTGCTTGTTAAAAACAATAGAGCCCTGCGATACGGGATTGATGCCAATGATCAATTTGGCCAGCGTGGTTTTCCCGCTACCGTTGGGACCGGTAATGGCGTAAAATTTACCATCGTCGAAGGTAAAATCGATACCGTCGATGATGTTGCGCGAACCTCCACCGTTTTCTCCGCTATCCTGCACGGTAAAATATAAATTCTTTAATTCCAGCATGAGTTGATTTGCCTTTCTCTATATTGTGAGATTTGACACACCTTCACGCGAGTGAACGGAGCTAAGATCAGTGGCTTTTTGAAACGCTCCGCAATTACTCCGACGTCTTATTCTTCCCTGAGAGAATGTCCTCCCCTTATCAGTTGGGGGAATACAGAAAACGGGGCGTTTGCTAAATCTTAGCATTGAGGGCGCCCGGTGCCAAGGATTTCGATTTTTATTATATGAATCTCCTGGTCATGTCACAACAGAGTAACTACAAGATATATGCCGGCGAGCATCAGAATGCCGCCGCTCAATTTTTTTGCATAGAGTGAGAAGTTCTGGATTCCGCGGGATTGCATAAGACTTTCAGTGAGCCCGACGGAAAGACCTGCAACAAAGATCAAAGCACAATGTCCGATTGCGTATGCAAATAAAAGAGATCCGCCATAGAGCATGTCACCCTGCGTCGAGGCATATGCGAGAATCACGGCAAGCACCGGTGTGGCGCAGGGAGATGAAACGGTTCCGGTCAGAAGCCCAAGCAGTAATGCGCCCCACAATCCTTTTGTTTTTATCTGATGCGTTTTTTGAAAGGGAAGTGGAATCTCCAAAAGACCCATGAGATGAAGTCCCATGCCTATTGCAATGATAGCAAGGCCGATATAAAGCCACTGTCCCAAAAACCCGAGAAGTCCACCCATGGCAGAAGCAGCGGCTCCCAAAAGAGTAAACGTAATTGCAAGGCCGAGAATAAAAACCAGCGAATAAAGCGCTGCCTTCTTATTGTTCCCTTCAGAATAACCACCTACGTAACCGATAATGAGTGGTATGGCTGCCAGAACGCAAGGACTTGCTGCAGATAGAATTCCTCCCAGAAACACGGCAAGGAACGCGAGACCCGTCTGGTTTTGTATGATTGACTGTATGTTGATAAAAAGGGATTCCATGAATATTTCAAACACACGCCTGGTTATAATCCATATTTTTTTAAAACAGGAACAATTTCTTCATACGCATAAAATCCGATATGACGGTGAAACTCTTTTCCCTTCCGATCGAGAAAAACCTGGGTAGGAATTCCATACACGCCGAAGCGGCCTGCAGCCGAGCGGTCTCTCCTGACATCAACAAAGATGACTTCGAGTTTTCCCTTATAGGTCTCTGTAAGTTTTTTCATCACCGGTCGCATCTGCTCGCAGGGAATGCAGCCCACGGAGCCGAGTTCCAGCATGACTGCTTTACCTTCTTTTTTTGCTTTGGCGAGCAGATCATCAATCTCGGCTGCCTGGATGGATTGAGAAAGAAACAAGACGCTCGAAAACAGAATAGCTACTGCAAGACTTCTCTTCATGGTTCCTCCAAAATTTAAAGAACGAATAGAGAGCATGTTTAAATCGGTTCTGTACTCTTGACTTGGCAATATTGATCTCGATAATATTTTTTCTGTATCCAGAACGACACATTGACCAGACCGATAAGCACCGGAACTTCCACGAGCGGGCCGATGACGGTAGCAAAAGCCACGTTTGAATTGATCCCGAAGACGGCTACTGCAACGGCAATCGCGAGCTCGAAATCATTCGAAGCGGCGGTGAAGCTGAGCGTTGCCGATTTTGGATAGTCCGCGCCTGCTTTTTTTGCGATAAAAAACGTGACTAAGAACATAAAAACAAAGTAAATAAAAAGCGGAATAGCAATCCGGAGCACATCCAAAGGCAGCTTAATAATATATTCTCCCTTGAGTGAAAACATCACGAGAATTGTAAAGAGCAGTGCAATCAGGGTAATGGGGCTGATTTTCGGGATAAACGTTTCGTGATACCACTTCTTATCTTTCAGTTTAATAAACACAAATCGCGTTATCATGCCGGCCAGAAAAGGAATGCCAAGGTAGATAAAAACGCTTTTTGCAATCTGTCCTATGGATACGTTCACGATTTCGCCGCTTAACCCGAAGAGCGGGGGAAGAATCGTGATAAATATCCAGGCATAGAGCGGATACGTAAAAACCTGAAAGAGTGCATTGAAGGCAACGAGTCCAGCAACATAATCCGGATCGCCGCAGGCAAGATCGTTCCAGACCAAAACCATTGCGATGCATCGGGCAAGTCCTACGAGGATCACGCCGATCATGTATCCCGGCATGTCTGGAAGAAGAGCAATAGCAAGAAGAAACATGATAATCGGACCGATAATCCAGTTTTGAACAAGGCTTATAACAAGGATTTTATAATTGCTGAAGACTTTTGGCAGATCTTCATACCGCACCTTGGCGAGGGGCGGATACATCATGAGAATAAGTCCAATTGCAATCGGGATGTTCGTTGTGCCTGATTGAAAACTGTTAATGATTTTTTCAACATGGGGAAAGAAGTAACCAATGCCAACGCCAACCGCCATCGTGATAAAAATCCAGAGCGTCAGATACCGGTCAATAAATGAAAGTCTCTTTCTTGTGCTTTCTGTCATCATTTTCCTTTCTTTGCCGTCACAGGACAACATGCCTTTTCCATATCAAGTTTTTGAAGCAGCCATTTTTTCAATCTTGCTTTGTCGCCCGCAATGTTTTTATTCGTTATTTGTTCAAGAACAGAAGAAATCAAAAATCGTTTAAAGGAATCAGAATTGTCCAGTTGATAATGAATCCATTTCCCATCTTTTCTGCCTCTGAGAAGGCCTGCTTCCTTTAATATATTCAAATGAAATGAAATTTTCGGCTGGATAAGATCAAGTGCTGCAACAATATCGCAAACGCACAATTCTCCTTGCTCAAGCAATTTTATTATCCGTAAGCGTGTTTCATCGGATAACGCTTTAAAGACAGGCAATATTTCCTTCATTTGATTTCTTCCTGAATCAGCTGTTTTATTTTCTTAATATCCGGCAATGGCCGGCCCGAGTGCTTCAGTTTGCCGTTTATCATCAATCCCGGCGGAAGGAAAATGCCCTGTTCGATGATTTCTTGGATGTTGCTTATTTTAACGATCTGCGCATCAATGCCGAGTTCATGCACTGCAGTTCTTACTGATTCTTCCAGTTTTATGCAATTGGCGCAGCCAGGCCCGAATACTTTTATTTCCATGGTTCATTCCTCCGATATGCCTTAAAGAATAGCATTAAACAGGTAGCCTACTGCTATGATCGTAACGGTCACGATGCCTACAAAAACAACTAAGAGCGGCATCTTGAGCACTTTTTTCAGAATAATCATTTCCGGAAACGACAGTGCAGTTACTGCCATCATAAATGCGAGAACCGTTCCCAGGGCAAGCCCTTTTTCCATCAGTGCGTAGACAATGGGGATCACTCCCGCTGCATTCGAATACAAGGGAACTCCCAATGCCACGGCCAAAGGAACGGCAAAAGGATTATCAGGTCCTGCATAACGCGCTAAAAAATCTTCAGGCATATACCCATGGATCACACCGCCGATAGCGATTGCAATAAGCACATACAGCCAGATGCGTTTCAGAATATCGAGCGTATTTTCCTTCGCATATTCCAGACGTTGGCGAAATGTCATGGATGAGGATTCAGCGGCCTGCTGTACTCGAATACAATACACATATTCTTCAACCCATTTTTCTAGCTTGAGCTTTCCGATGATGAGACCGCCAACAATGGCAACGGACAAACCAGTTACCATATAGAGAAGTGCAATCTTCCATCCGAACATTCCCCACAAAAGAATAAGCGCAACCTCGTTTACCATGGGTGAAGAAATGAGAAACGAAAACGTTACACCAAGAGGTATTCCAGCCTCCACAAATCCTATGAACAACGGCACTGCGGAGCAGGAACAAAATGGGGTTGCCACACCGAGTAGTGCTGCAAGAACGTTTCCCATATATTCTTTTTTTCGTGACAGAACCTGCCTTGTTTTTTCCGGGGGGAAAAAGCTGCGGATGATGGATATTGCGAAGATGATGACACTTAACAAAAGAAAAATTTTTATGGAGTCATAGATGAAGAATTCAAGGGCAGCTGCAAAGTGAGCTCCGGGATCGAGCTGAAAGATATGATAGGTAATGTACTTCGAAAGTTCCTGGAGCATGACCTTCCCTCAACATATAAAAATTATTTTATATATACCACGGGAAGGAAGCTGCGTCAATAGGGAAAGTTCCTTATGGTTTTACTTGATTGACAAATCTTCCTTGATATTTCGCCGATCCTTCACACCGCTCAAAAACAAATTGACAGATGCGGGTGCCGGGATACAATGCGAGCGGCCGGTGACCCAGATTCACCATTTCCAAAACCTGATGATTCGCAATGCCAGGATGCATGAATCCTGCAGTCACATGAACGGCAAGTCCAAACCGCGCAAACCTGCTTCTGCCTTCCAGCCTGCCGGAAACTGTATTTGCCAGGGAAATTTTTTCTTTGGTGATACCCAGGATCATTTCGCCGGGATTGATAATAATGTAGTTTCCATCATCAACATGCACATCTTCGGTAATGTCATGAAAATCGGAATCATTTTTTATATGGAAAATTTCCGTTTCCCTCTTAAAAAATTTAAACTCATTGCCTAGAGTGAGATCGATTGAACCAGGACCGATTTGGGACGGATCCAGCGGCTCGATAGTAATAAATTTTTGTTTCAGTGCGTTCTTGATTTCTTCACCAATTAATACGCTCATTTTGTTTTCACCTCATGAGAAATGAATTCAGATATCGCTCCTTATCACGGAGGACAATTCGCGCACACTGAGGTAAATAATGCAGTGCTTAAATATCGATCTCCGCGGTCAGGCAGGATGACGACGATGGTTCCCTGCTTTATTTCCTTTGCCTTTTGCATTGCCACCCACATGGCAGCACCACTGCTCATGCCCACAAACAAGCCTTCTTCAAGCGCCAGTCGGCGCGTGGTCTGAAAAGCATCATTGTCTTCTATGGTTCGCTTTTCATCCAAAGCTTTTGGATCAAAAATCTTAGGGACAATCGCTTCTGTCATGTTTTTGAGCCCTTGTATCTTATGTCCTGGATGGGGTTCTACTCCCACGATGGTAATGGATCGATCATATTCTTTCAACCGTTTTGCTGTTCCCATTATGGTCCCGGTCGTTCCCAGTCCGGCAACAAGAACCTGTATCTCGCCGTTTGTTTGCTCATATATTTCTTTTCCCGTAGTTTCGTAATGCGCCTGGATGTTTGCAGGATTGTCAAACTGGTTTGGCATAAAGTAGGAATGCTGTTTCTCTTCAAGAATTTTATGTGCAAGACGGATGGCGCCATCGGTTGCTTCGTTGCCCGGGCTTAACACCACTTCTGCGCCAAAAGCCTCAAGAATCTTTTTCCGTTCAAAACTGACACAGGAAGGCATTACCAGTTTTACCTTGTATCCCTTTGCTGCGCCTACCATGGCAAGGCCGATCCCCGTGTTTCCGGATGTTGCTTCAAGGATAATCGAACCGCTTGTAAGCTCGCCGTTTCTTTCAGCGGTTTTTATCATGAACCATGCAGTTCTATCCTTTATTGATCCGCCGGGATTATTTCCTTCCAGCTTGGCAAGCAGTCTGACTTTCGGGTTGGGATTTATTTTTTCCAGCCGTATGAGGGGGGTGTTGCCAATGCAATCAAGAATACTCATCGCAGATGCTCCTCTTCAATTCAAGCTTACTTAAAAAACGAGTATAGTGAATTTTCCTATCCAACGCAATCTTTATGTCTGTTATGCATGCTCATTGGTGCGCACTTTATGCGGAAACTGCCTTTGTTGCGAACGAAAAGGCCTTGCATTTTTCAGATGGTTATACTATCTTTCAAAACACAAAACGAGACAAGAGGCCACCCATGAACCTGAAAGACTATTTCGAATTCTCAAAATATCAAACGACGTACAAAAAAGAAACGCTCGCTGGAATTACCACGTTTCTTACGATGGCGTATATCATTGTGGTGAATCCCGCTATTCTTGAAATTGCAGGTATTCCAAAGGGACCTTCCATGACTGCCACGATTATTTCGGCAGTATTCGGGACGCTGATCATGGGCGTGTACGCAAAACGGCCGTTTGCTATTGCACCATACATGGGAGAAAATGCGTTTATTGCATTTACCGTTGTAAAGGTGCTCGGCTATTCTTGGCAGGTGGCGCTTGGCGCAATTTTTATAGCCGGGGTACTGTTTACGATTTTAACCGTGCTGAAAATCCGCGGGTGGATGGCTGATAGCCTGCCGCGGTCATTGAAATACAGCTTTGCCGTCGGAATCGGATTGTTTTTAACTTTTATCGGCATGAATGAAACCGGGATCGTTGCGCTCGGCGTCCAGGGGGCTCCGGTCAGTTTGGGAAACCTTTTGCATCCTACGGTATTGCTGGCCTTGTTCGGTTTTTTTATCATTATCTGGATGATTATAAAACGAGTCCATGGCGCTATCATCATCGGCATGCTTACAACAACCATTCTCTCTTTTTTCATGGGCATAACACCGCTTCCCCGGGTCTGGATAGATCTGCCTCCGAATCCGGCACCTTTGTTCATGCAGCTTGATATTCTTGGAGCATTGAGCCTCAAAAACTGGCCTGTTGTTCTCATCATTTTTATTATGGCATTTGTGGATACGGTCGGAACGCTTATTGGTTTGTCAGCGCGCGGAAATTTGCTTGATGCAGACGGCAATCTCCCGGATATTGAAAAGCCGATGCTTGCAGATGCGCTTTCAAATCTGGCAGCGCCGGTGTTTGGTACGACGACTTCAGGCGCGTTTATTGAATCAGCAGCAGGAATAGAAGAAGGCGGACGAACAGGTTTTACAGCGATTGTTGTTGCCGGATTATTTCTGGTCGCATTATTTTTTGCACCCATCGCGACGATAGTACCTCCTCATGCCTACGGCACAGCTCTTATTGTTATCGGTATCTTCATGATCAGTCCGATCACCAATCTTAATTTTACGGATTACACTGAACTCGTGCCGTCCTTTCTCACGATTACGCTTATGGTTTTTACCTTCAATATTGGTGTCGGTTTAACGGCCGGTCTCTTATCTTATCCTCTTCTTAAAGTTGTTTCCGGTAGATATCGCGAAGTCCCTCCGGGGATGTGGATATTCGGAATCTTAGCGTTGATGTTTTATTTGTTCTATCCTTATAAATAATCATCTCCGTTTTTGAATTCTCTTTTCTCCTTAATACTTAGGTTTCCCTTTCGTTTTAAGCCCTCTTGCTTGACAAAGTCTGGATGCGTTCTATACTTAAAACGTATTGCAATTTTTTTTATTTCGTTTTTATATTTTTGGAAATGATTTTATCTTTTTTGCATCCTGCGTGTCTCAATGAATAATCCAATTCAGCAAGAGCAATCAAATGAGATTGCACAACGCTTAACACACATTTCAGGAGGAACAGATGATGAAAAAAGTACTTATTACAACAGCAGCATTATCTCTTGCACTTGCAGTACCCGCGCTTGCCGCGAACAGCGATCAATCACAGACGTTTAATCAGCAAAAATCTCAGCTGCTAAAAAACATGGATCAGCGCATTGACAGCATGAAGACTGCAAGACAATGCATAGATCAGGCTGACAATGCAGCAGATATTCAAGCCTGCAAACAAAAACATAGGGAATATATGATGAATCATAAAGGTTTGATGCGGGAAGATATGAAAAAACGAGGTGCTGAAGACCCCCAGGGTCGAATGCATAGACCTGGTGGACCTAGAGAAGGGATGTACAGCGGGGGCGTAGGCAGCAGGCCTGCTTCACAAGGGAGTTCAGCAACAGGTACGCAAGGGACAACCGGAGGAACAGGTGGTCCCGGAAGATAATTTTTTCAGCGGGGTGGCTTGAGAAGCTGCCCCTTTTTTATTTCTACAAAGGTTCCCCTGTCCTGCTTTTGCTGAAGCATTATCTCTTATTTTCTTGACTCTTCCTTGGTTGCTTCTATAATTCAAACATGCAAGGAGGTGGAGCATGATCCAGAATAAAATCGTTGTGCATTATCAGGATGGAAAAATTCTAAAAGGTTTTACCAGCGATTTTATGCCAACGAAGAATATTTTGCATCTTGCTCCCGTGGATGCTGAGCCGAATTCAAAACCTCTTTCTGTTATGATCCAAAATTTAAAAGCGGTTTTTTTTGTAAAAGATTTCGTTGGAAATCCTGCTTATCACGAAAAGAAGGAATTTGAACCGTCAAAAACGCTCGTGGGAAGAAAAATCAGAGTTGTATTTAAAGACAATGAAGTTCTCGTTGGAACTACCCAAGGATATCAACCCGGCCGTCCCGGATTTTTTGTTTTTCCTCTTGATCCGCAATCCAACAACGATCGATGCTATGTGGTATCTCCCTGTACCAAAACAGTCACCTTCATGTAAACCCTAAAACAGTTCAAACACAAAATTTTTGTTCCGTCTTATGAAATCACGCATGTGGAAAATAAAAGCGTGATTTTTGCGTCCGGTTGTGTTACAGTAGTCGACGGTTCTCGCAATTCTTCCATCATATCCAAATACCCGCTCCAACGGGAGATGAATCTGATCATGGTAGTAACGAGAATATACATAATGCGGTCCATGAATTACCGACCACGCAGCTCCATAGTCGGTCATGGAAAAGCTCATTGGACGTCGCAAAATTTTAATACCTTCCCTTTTTACCTTGCGTATCCGGGAAGTCCCGATATTCCTCGTTCTCCCCCGAGATCCTTTTCGTGATTGCTTTCTTTTTAAAAACCGTAACTTCCATGGGTGGGTTAACAATAAAGTCACTTTTTGTTTCGTAAAAATTGTAGCAACTTTAAAAAGGAATAGTGCTCTTACAACGACAGGAATATGATTTTTTGAAGAAGTAAAATAAGCATTATAACGCTGTATAATCTATTTACAGTGATTTATAAAATAAAGGCACAGGAGGGAGTAAAAAATGGAGAAGAAAACGAGACTTGAACACGATTTAATCGGAGAAATGGAAATTCCTGCCGATTGCTACTGTGGCGTACAGACGTTGCGCGCAGTGGAAAATTTTAAAATCACGGGAATGCCCATTTCACACTATCCTGAATTCATTCAGGCATTCGCATATGTAAAGAAGGCTGCGGCGCTTGCCAATAATGAATTAGGCATCCTTGAAAATGATGTCATGAAGGCCATTGTGGGCGCCTGCGATGAAATTATTGCGGGAAAATTGCTCGATCAGTTTATGGTCGACGTATTCCAGGGTGGTGCTGGAACGTCAACCAATATGAATGCCAACGAGGTCATTGCAAACCGAGCACTTGAACTCATGGGACTGGAAAAAGGGAAATATGACAAAGTCCATCCGAATAACCATGTCAATCTTTCGCAATCAACGAACGATGCCTATCCCACAGCTATTAAACTTGCCGTTTATGTCCTGCTTAACAAACTTATGAAAAGCATGGAAGTTGTCGAGAAGGCGTTTGCCGCCAAAGGCAAGGAGTGGGAGAATGTAATTAAGATGGGCCGCACACAGCTTCAGGATGCGGTTCCCATGACGCTCGGCCAGGAATTTACCGCTTATGCCTCCTCAATTCGATCCGAGATCACTCAGATACGTGAAGTACAGAAGTTAATGGCTGTGGTCAACATGGGTGCAACGGCAATCGGCACGGGAATTAATGCACCGCCGGATTATGCACGCGTTGTTGCAAAACATATGGCAAAAATAACCGGCATACCGGTTACCACAGCTTCGGATCTTATTGAAGCCACCTGGGATACAACTGACTACGCACAGGTATCTGGTCAATTGAAACGGTTTGCCTTGAAAATTTCGAAAGTTTGCGATGATCTCCGTCTGCTTTCTTCCGGACCTCGGACGGGTATCCGCGAAATCAATCTTCCACCGATGCAGCCCGGCTCATCCATTATGCCCGGCAAAGTGAATCCGGTGATTCCCGAGGTCATGAACCAGGTAGCCTATCAGGTTATCGGGGCTGATGTAACGATTAGCTTTGCATCCTCGAATGGTCAGCTTGAGCTGAACGTTATGGAGCCGGTGATTGCTTATAATCTGTTCCAGTCAATCGAATCGTTGAGCAGAACCTGCCATATTCTTGTTGACAAGTGCGTCAAGGGTATTACCGCAAACAAAGATCATTGCCGCAAACTAGTTGAAAACAGCATCGGTATTGTGACGGCGCTGAACCCGGCAATCGGCTATGAGAACTCAACCATGATTGCAAAAGAAGCGCTTGAAACTGGCAAGTCAGTGGCAGAACTGGTTCTGGAAAAGAAGCTCTTGACCAAAGAGAAATTAAGTGACCTTCTGACCCCTGAAAACATGCTGCATCCGCGCGACATCAAAAGCATCAAGAAATAAGAATCGCATTGTTCAAACAAAAAGAGCCATCTATTTTACTGATGGCTCTTTTTTTATTCGAAAATCGAATGGTATTCTTCGAATTTCCTATTCTCGTATCTTTCCTAATCGGTTTCTTTTCCAGCAAGCCCTGATTTTTTCACTACATTTCTCGCTCTGCACTTGGCATGAGTCATGCAAAAAAGATCATTAAAATTGATAAGGAGGGATACGTATGAAACTTGTTACGGTTTTGATCCTGCTCTCGGTGCTCATTGCGCTGATTTCTTTCCCTGAATTTACAACGGAGCGAGACCGGCCCATCAGCTATGCCGTATTGCTGCGCTAACTTGAAATAGAGCCTTGACCACGTTAATAACCTGCAAGAATCATTTTCAACAGCGCCATGCGTACATATAAACCGTTTTCCGCCTGCTCGAAATAACGGGCGCGCGGATCTTTATCAACGGAAAAACTTATCTCCGTAATACGGGGAAGCGGATGCATGATAATTGCCTGTTTTTTCATAAGTCCGAGTACTTCATCATTAATAATAAACCGTTCGCTTGCCTTCACGACCTGTTCATAGGTGCTTTGCTCGTCATCCTGAAACCGTTCTCGTTGAACGCGCGTTTGATAAATGACATCAGCCTCCGGTGCTATTGCCCGCAAATCATCCGTCTCGTTCCAGGAAATGTTGTGTTCCTTTAAATAGGCCTTGATGTCATCGGCCATTTTTGTTTGCTCGGGTGAAACGAAAATAATGTTATTATCCGGAAAATGTTTCCCCAAAAAATAAGACAGCGATCGGACTGTACGGCCGTTTGCCAGATCTCCAACCATGGCAATGGTCAGGCCCTTTACTTTTTTAAAAGCCTTTCGAATCGTGTAGAGATCAAGCAGCGCCTGCGTTGGATGCTGGCCTTTTCCATCTCCTGCGTTGATGACCGGGACACGAGAGAATTGCTGGGCACGTTCTGCCCCTCCTTCCTTGTGATACCGAAGAACAATAACATCGCAGTACGCGCTGATGACCCGAATGGAGTCTTCGAGGCTTTCTCCTTTTGCCTTGGAGGAAAATTGGCGAGCGTTTTCCGTGCTGATGACCGCCCCGCCCTGGCGTTTCATGGCAGATTCGAAACTGAATCGGGTTCGTGTGCTCGGTTCATAAAATAGTGATGCCATAAGTTTTCCCTGCAGCAACGCTTGATCTGGTTTTTTTTCCATTTCTTCTGCTATACGGAAAATTGCGTTGATTGTCTCTGAATCGAACTGCTGAGCTTCAATAACTCCTCCCAGTTTTTTCATACCAATTCCTCCATGCGTATCCTGTATTTAAATGAACAAATAAATGACTTTGTATAAAATTCTGCGATACTCAGCGAGGTCGATTATACCACATTTTTTTAAGGTGGGTTATTTGAAAATCCTGGATAGTTGTTCTGCTAATGGGTTCCATAAATCCATCTTGTGCCGGATTTTGCTATACTTAAAGTGATACTCCTAACAAGCGGTATTACTCTGAGCTCATTTCTATGATAAAGATTAAACTATGAAAAAACCGATTCAGGATTTGTACGAAGAACATGGCGGCATCCTCCGTATGCTTTCGATCATGAAAAAAGTCGCTGCCCGATTACAAGAGGGGAAACCGGTTGAACACGAACACCTTGCTAAAATAATTGACTTTTTTCAAAACTTTGCTGATACATGCCATCATGGGAAGGAAGAAAATATTTTATTCCCTGAACTTTTGAAAAATACGGCAAACATTCACGCGATTAACGAATTACTAGGCGAGCACAAAAGCGGCCGGGATTTTATCAGAGGAATTGCCGAGTCGTTTGAACACTATGAAGCGGGAAACTCGGACGCCTTCCATATAGCGGTTAACGCCCGAGGTTACACGAACTTGTTGACAGAGCATATCAAAAAGGAGACCCCATTGTTTTTAGCAGCAGACAAGCAATTGCCCCTTGCTGTACAGAATGAGATGCAGGAACGTTTTGCAGAATTGGAACGCAATGTCATTGGCCCTGGAAAACATGAAGAATATCATGGATGGCTTCAAGAGCTCAAAGAAATTTATCGTGCATAATACTAAGGAGTTCCCCATGAAACAAAGTACATTGCTGCTTGACCTTGTCGCTGTTACGTTTCTAGTAATGAGCTTTTCGGCTTGTGCGACAGGAAGGCAGATTATTGCACAACCTGCAGATTCTGCTGAAGTGAGCGGGACCTTTACTCTTATTCAATATGGATGCAGATATTCGGAGGATATTGAGAACATGGCGATTCTTGTCAATGAAAAAAGCGGCTATACTTTTACGGTATATTCGCCAGAATTTATGTATAAAACCAAAAAAGGAATGCCAGGGCATCAAGCGCTGAATGAAGCGTTTGCTTTTGTGCAGTGCAGTTCATACTCGATATGGCACACCGTGCTAAGGAAAATCAAGGATTCTGCCGATACGATCATTGCATATGAGATAAAGCCGATATATCGCCCACTCGAGGTCCGGGTTGCAGAACCGTTGATTTCGTCGTACACCGTAGAGGGGAAGATGGTTACCGCATTTATTACACTCGACCCTGTCTTGTTGCAGGAAGGGGATGCCCGAGAACCTTTTTTGTTAAGACGATAAATTTTGCATGAACTTCACTCAAGGAGGAATGAAATGTCAAAAGGATATGAAGAAGAAATTGCCAAGGTTGCTTATGATCTACATCAAAAACGAGGCGGTCAACATGGGGATGACCAAAGAGACTGGTTTGATGCTGAGAAAATTGTAATGTCCCGGCATCAGAAATCGAATCAAGAAACCAAAACGTCTGTGCAGTCAAAATCAAAGAGAAGAAACGTAAAAGCAGCATGAGCAGATAGCGCGTTATCTGAAAATAAGAGAACGATTAAATTCTTTTTCCCTCTTTTTGAATATGGTATACTCCCTCATTCATTTGTATTGACAAGGAGGGAGTATGAGACGAAATATTCTCGTGTTCACAGTGATGGCATTGGTATGTTTTCCGTACGTTCTGAAAGCAGAGAAAGCCGAGAATGATCGCTGCATGAAATATTTTCAGCACGGGCAGATTGACGATGCAATTCAGGAGTGTACACGCCAGATATCAGGAGTATCTAAAAAATCTTCAAGCGCACGAACGTATCTCTATCGCGGACTTTCCTATCAGGCCAAAGCTCAGTTTGACCTTGCAATCGCCGATTTTACCAAGGCAATAAAATTGAATCCAAAATACGATAAGGCCTATACCGATCGCGGCAATACGTACTTGCTTCAGGGAAAGAGCGATCAGGCAATCAAAGACTTTACCCAGGCAATAAAAATAAACCCCAAAGCTGATCACGCATATTTTAACCGTGGGGTCGCCTATCACGTAAAAGAAGAATTTGGCAAGGCTGTTGCTGATTTTAACAAGGTAATTACCCTCAAGCCGGCCATGTATCAGGCATATTTTTACCGGGGACTAACCTTTCAGGCCAAAGGACAGCTGGACAAGGCAACCGCTGATTTCAGCAAAGCAATCAGCATGAATCCCCGATACGACAAGGCCTATTTAAATCGCGGAAATACCTATTTGCTGCTTGGCAAAACGGATTCGGCAATCAGTGATTTTACCAAAGTTATCGAGATCAATCCAAATGACGATGAGGCTTACGGGAATCGCGGCGCGGCTCGCATGATCAACGGTGAATTTGACCAGGCGATCGCTGACTTATCAAAGAAAATTGGATTAAATCCAAATGACAGCAAGGCATATGCAAATCGCGGAGCCGCATATCAATTAAAAGGCCAGTTTAAGCCTGCCCTGGCTGACTATGAAAAGGCAATCGAAATAAACCCGGATAATAGTGCGGCGTATTACAATATGGCGTGCCTTTATTCTCTCAAAAAGGAGGCTCAGGAATCCTGCGATGCTCTTCAAAAGGCCATAGATAACGGATATGAGCAGTGGAACCGGATAAAGACAGATCCCGATCTTGCCTTTGTGCGTGAAACCGCATGTTATAAAAAAATCATGGAAGGGAAATAGCGCAATTTTTTTCTTCTGATTTTTATCGCGTGCGCTCAAAAAAAATGCCCTCTTGTTTTTAAGAGGGCATTTTCAGTATACGGGTATCAAAAAAAATTATATCGTCATGATCTCTTTTTCTTTGTGAGCCAGCAGCTCATCGATTTTTTTAATATAGAGATCGGTGGTTTTTTGAATCTCATCCTGTAGTTTCTTGGTTTCATCCTCTGAAATGTGGGCGTCCTTGTCTTTGCTTTTTTTCTTTATTTCATCGTTGATATCTCTTCGAATATTTCGTATGGCAACCCGGGCGTCTTCAGCTATTTTTTTTGCATGTTTGACAATCTGCTGCCGGCGTTCTTCGGTCAAGGCAGGAATACTGAGGCGAATAAGCTTCCCATCATTGCTGGGATTGATGCCGATATCCGATTTCTGGATTGCCTTTTCAATCTCTCCAAGCATTTTGGGTTCCCAGGGCTGAATCGTGATCTGTCGCGCATCCGGAACAGCCATGTTGGCGACCTGATTCAAGGGAGTAGGGGTCCCATAATAATCAACCATAATTCCGTCGAGCAATCCAAGAGACGCTCTTCCCGTCCGCAGGGTAGCGAAGTCCTTTTTGAGGGACTCAAGCGCCTTATTCATTTTGTCTTCTGCTTTTTTCCTCTGTTCATTATGCATTGTCCCTCCCGGTTACCAGTGTCCCGACTTTTTCACCGAGTACAATTTTTTTGATATTGCCGGGAACCGTGAGATTAAATACGATAATTGGAAGCTTGTTGTCCATGCACAGCGAAATGGCGGTAGCGTCCATCACCTTGAGATCTTTCTGAAGGACATCAATGTACAATAACTGGTCATATTTGGTTGCGGTAGCATCCTTCATGGGGTCCGCATTATAAACGCCATCCACCTTGGTCGCCTTCATGATGACATCCGCGTTGATTTCCATAGCTCTCAGAGCCGCTGCAGTATCCGTGGTGAAATAGGGATTTCCCGTGCCTGCAGCAAAAATAACAACTCGTCCTTTTTCGAGATGCCGTACTGCGCGTCTCCGGATATACGTTTCGGCAAGTTCCCGCATTTCTATGGCTGACTGCACACGGGTGACGATCCCCTTGTTCTCAAGCACATTTTGCAGGGCCAGCGCGTTCAATACCGTTGCAAGCATGCCCATATAATCAGCGCTTGCCCGTTCCATGCCCTGTGCTGCCCCGGAAATGCCCCGAAAAATATTCCCCCCGCCAATGACAATGGCAACTTCAACGCCGAGACTACAGACATCCTTCACTTCCGACGTAATTGCATCCAGCACGGAATGATCGATCCCGAATTTCTGATCGCCCATGAGCGCTTCACCGGAAAGCTTAAGCAAAATGCGTTTATATCGAGAACGGTTCTGCATGATTATTTGAGTTGCGCAGCTACTTCTTCAGCAAAACATTCTTTCTTTTTTTCTATTCCTTCACCGAGCTGATACCTTACAAATTTGCGGATCTCCGCATTGTTTACGACATCCTTGACCTTGAGTTTCCCGTCTGGATCCTTGATGTAAATCTGCTCCAGAAGACAGGTGTCGCCATAAAATTTCTCCATTTTCCCATCCACGATTTTTGCAATGACTGCCACAGGCTTGCCCGTTTCCTTTGCCTGGGCTTCATAAATCGCGCGTTCGCGCTCAATCGTATCTGCGGGAACTGTTTTTCTTGAGAGATACAGCGGGTTGGCTGCAGCAATGTGCATGGCGATATCCTTTCCGAGCTGGTCATCGCCGCCGGAAAAATCTACCATCACGCCGATTCTCGTTCCATGGACATACAACGCAATGTTCCCGTCTGTTTCATATCGTTCAAACCGTCGGATTGACAGATTCTCACCTATTTTTTGAACAAGTACCTGGCGTTTTGCCTCGACGGTCTCATTACCGAAAAGAAGTTCGGAAAGCGTTTCGATACTTGCCGGTTTTTTCTCTCTCACCAGATCGGCAAGACCCTTTGCAAAAAGCTGGAACTCTTCATTCTTTGCAACGAAATCGGTTTCGCTGTTTACTTCAATGATTACTCCGGCTTTTCCTGAGAGTGAGGAAGCAATTATCCCTTCAGCGGCTATCCGCCCTGCCTTCTTGGCAGCAGCAGCAAGCCCCTTCTTGCGAAGAATATCAACAGCCTTTTCAACATCTCCGTCAGATTCTTCCAGGGCTTTTTTTGCTTCCATCATGCCTACGCCCGTTTTGTCCCGTAAATCCTTAACTGCACTGGCAGAAATTGTTGCCATTCTTACAACTCCCTTCGTTTCC
This sequence comes from Nitrospirota bacterium, assembly GCA_041650055.1. Classification (GTDB taxonomy): domain Bacteria; phylum Nitrospirota; class UBA9217; order UBA9217; family UBA9217; genus JBAZLV01. Next base: position 78,445 of record JBAZLV010000003.1, read on the forward strand.
CTCAAGATGAGTATACTCTGTTAAAACAAAGACGCTATGATCGTGCTGCCTCGTCATCAGTATCTTCGGCCTCTTCTTCAGTCGTCTTCGTGGGAACAACCATATCTGCTGCCGGTATTTCGCCCGTGGTCCTGCTTGCTTCGAGCATTTCGCCGGTCTCTTTTGCAATGGCCTGTCTTCCTTCAAGGACCGCATCGGCCATTTTGGAGGCCATTAACCGGATGGCGCGGATCGCATCATCATTCCCGGGGATCACATAATCGATATTGTCAGGATCGCAATTCGTGTCAACAACCGCAACCACGGGAATTCCGAGCGTATTGGCCTCATGAATGGCAATGTCCTCTTTTCGCGGGTCAATAACAAATACGACTGAAGGTAAAGCAGGCATTGTTTTAATGCCGGAAAGAATTTTCTCGAGCTTGGCCCGTTCTTTTTCCAGCCCGGCGACCTCTTTCTTGGTCAGCTTGTCATAGGTGCCGTCTTCCTTCATTTTCTCGATTTTTTTCAACCGGTCAATGCTTTTTCGAATGGTGGTGTGATTGGTGAGCATACCGCCAAGCCAACGGCTTGAAACATAGTACATGCCGCACCGCTTTGCTTCCTCGGTAATCGCGTCTTGAGCCTGCTTTTTTGTGCCTACAAACAGGATATCCTTTCCCTGGGAAGCTTCGTTCCGGACAAATTCATATGCTTCCTTGAACAGTTTCAGGGTTTTCTGAAGATCGATGATGTAAATGCCGTTCCGTTCGCCAAATATATATTTCTTCATTTTGGGGTTCCAGCGTTTTGCCTGATGGCCAAAATGCACCCCTGCTTCCAACAACTCCTTCATAGTAATCGTGGACATGTGTCCTCCTTCTGGTTTTTACCTCCGCATTCTTCATTCCTGCAGCAGATCTCGATTATCATCGAAACACCCTGCTTCAGGTCTGAATGCGTGTGTAATTAAGATATGCCTTAATCAAAAGGCAATCGCAAAAATAGCATAATTTATCTATGATTACAACAAAAATATCTCTTTTTCTGGCTTCTTATTAAAGAGTGTGATAAAAATCATATCCTTATTTCTTAAAGTGACTCTTTGAGAGAATGCTAATCTATTGAAATATAATAAATATTTATAATCAATTGAATTTAATTTCTTGTTTTTAATAATAAAAATGCTTGACAAATCTGGTCGAATTGTTTATATTCGCTTTTCCTAAAATTCCTAAAATAATTAAACCTAAACAAGGCGGATGCAGTGATGGGAACTTATTCGGCAAAAAAAGAAGATATCAAAAGAAGCTGGCATGTTGTAGATGCAAATGGAAAGACCCTTGGTCGGCTGGCTACAGTTGTTGCAGCAGTGCTGAAGGGTAAAAACAAACCAATTTATACTACGCATATTGATACAGGCGATTTTGTTATTGTCGTGAATGCAGATAAAATACATTTAACTGGCAGAAAACTTGATCAAAAAACATATTATAGCCATTCTGGTTATCCAGGCGGCTTGAAGTCCATCACAGCGCGAAAACTTATGCAAACTAAACCGGAAGATGTAGTTAAAAAAGCAATTGAAGGCATGCTTCCGAAAACACGGCTTGGCAAACAAATGCTCTCAAAACTTAAAGTCTATACCGGCGACAGCCATCCGCACAGCGCTCAACAGCCGAAGAAACTTGATATTGCACAATAACAACGAAGGTAATGGCAGGAGGATTTAATGTCAGCATCCGTATCAAGATATTATGCAACCGGGAAGCGAAAAAACTCAATTGCTCGCGTATGGATGATGCCCGGGAGCGGAAAAATAACGATCAATGACCGGTCCATGGATCAGTATTTTGGTCGTGATGTTCTTAAAATGATCATACGACAGCCATTTGAGATTACCGGTACGGTCGATAAATTCGATGTGCTGGTAAGCGTGCTGGGTGGTGGTTCCTCGGGCCAGGCCGGAGCAATCCGGCATGGAATTTCAAAAGCTCTTCTTGCAGTGGATGGCGATTCCCGGAGTAAGTTGCGCCAGGAAGGGCTGTTGACACGGGACCCAAGAGCCAAGGAACGTAAAAAATATGGCCAGAAGGGTGCACGGGCACGGTTCCAGTTCTCGAAAAGATAAGGGACTCATTATACCTTGTTTTGTGTTCTATATGGTACGGTGCTTCTGTTTGAAAAAAGAAGGGAAGGTAGAGATGCCTTCCCTTTTATTTTACGTAAATATCCATTCAGCATAACGGTTTGCTCTCGACGAGAAATGTAACGGCATGAACGGAAAAAAATTGCCCATAGCAATTGTCGGATCAAGCGGATACACCGGAGGAGAATTGTACCGGCTTCTGCTCCAGCATCCGGATGTAACGGTGACCGCGATAACATCGGAAAAATCAGCTGGCCAACCGATTACTGCGCTTTTCCCGAACCTTGCGGGGTTGACACAACTGCAGTGCGAGACGCTTCAGTACGAACCAATAGCAAAAAAAGCTGACTTCATTTTTCTTGCGCTTCCTCATGTCGCTTCCCAGGAAGCGGCGGCCCGGTTTCATGAACTTGGAAAAAAGGTAGTGGATTTATCCGCTGATTACCGCCTTTCCGATCCAACGCTCTATGAACACTGGTATGAACATCGTCATGGATATCCTGAACTGCTTCATCATGCTGTGTATGGCCTTCCGGAACTGCATAGAAAACGGATTATGCAAACATCGCTTGTTGCCAATCCCGGGTGTTATCCAACGAGTGCGATTTTAGGTCTTGCGCCTGCAATAAAAAATAATATGATCGACCTTGCAGGTATTGTTGTCGATTCCAAGTCAGGTGTATCAGGCGCCGGACGCGGGCTGTCGCTTGCCTCTCTTTATGCGGAAGCAAATGAAGGATTTATGGCATACAAGATTGGAACGCATCGGCACACACCGGAAATAGAACAGGAATTATCAGGATTAGCCGGCAAAGAAGTTGTGATTTCCTTTACCCCTCATCTGGTTCCGATGAACCGGGGGATTTTTTCGACGATCTATGCCAGTTTGTCGAAACCTTTCCATACCAAAGAAGCTCATGAGCTGTATCAGGAATTTTATAAAGAAGAGCGGTTTATCCGATTATTGCCGATCGGAGAATTTCCCAATGTCCGGAATGTTCGCGGATCGAATTTCTGCGATATCGGCATATCTGTGGATCCTCGGACCGGACGTCTGATTGTGCTCGTCGCGATCGATAATCTTGTCAAGGGAGCGGCTGGCCAGGCAATTCAGAATATGAACCTCATGATGGGATTTGAAGAGGATGCCGGGCTTGGTGATGCAGGGTTATTCCCCTGAACGCTTCATGGCGTTCCTGTCAGAATAATGTTGATTCTCTCTGTCAAAGGAGTTGATGAATGCGAATGGTAGATACGAAAGGTTTTTCCGTTCCTGGTTTCAAAGTGTGGGGTATCCACTGCGGGATCAAGAAGACGGATAAAAAAGATCTTGCGATTATTTACTCGGATCGCGAAGCCTCGATCGCCGGCATGTTCACCAAAAACAAGGTGAAAGCGGCTCCTATCCTTTTTAACATGGCACAAATAAAATCCGGAAAAGGACAGGCTATTATTGCAAACAGCGGATGTGCCAACGCCTGCACCGGGAAACGCGGACTCGGCGATGCACGTGCCACTGCAGAAATTGCTGCACGAGAACTGGGAATCTCGTCGCATTCCGTGTATGTGGCATCGACCGGCGTGATCGGGGAATTCCTGCCCATGCCGAAACTGGCAACAGGGATTTCCACGGCAGCAGGACTCTTGTCCGCAACAGGATGGGAACAAACAGCTGAAGCCATCATGACGACGGACATCTATCCCAAAGTATCCGTTCAACAGGAAGAGATTGGCGGAAAAACGATCACGGTCGCAGGAATTGCAAAGGGATCAGGCATGATTCATCCTGACATGGCGACTATGCTGTGCTTCATCGTAACGGACGCAGCAATTTCCGCGCCGCTTCTCAAGAAAAGCCTTGTATCGGCAACAGAAAACTCATTTAATTCTATCATTGTTGATGGAGATATGAGCACCAATGACATGATTCTTTGCATGGCAAACGGTGCTGCGGGAAATAAACGGATAGCACCGGCAAGTAAAGAACATAAGAAATTCCAGGCATGTCTTAGCGCGGTAGCCATGTCTCTTGCAAAACAGATCGTCCGCGACGGAGAAGGCGCAACCAAATTCGTCGAGATTCAGATTCAAAACGCCAGGACACCTGTTGAGGCAAAACGCGCCGCCGTAACGATTGCCAAATCGAGTCTTGTTAAAACGGCCTTGTTCGGCGAGGATGCCAATTGGGGCAGAATTATGGCAGCGCTTGGATATTCCGGCGTTGATATGGATCCTGCAAAAACAGATATTACCATCGGCAAGACCAAGCTCGTGGAAAAAGGGCTTGGGCAGGGGAAAGCAGCAGACCGCGAAGCCACTCAGGCGCTCAAGCAGAGAGAGATACAGATTATCATTGATCTTCACAAAGGAAAAGCAGCTTCAACGATCTGGACATGCGATCTGTCGTACGAATATATAAAAATAAATGCTGCATATCGAAGTTAATATTTTGAAACCATTGAAAATTCGATGATTTTTCCCTTGACAATCAAGGATGGAGTTGTTAATTTTAGTCTTAATCCACCAATTTTAGAGGTTAACCACTGTTTTTTATATTCTCGAAAAGCTGTTACGTGACATAGGAGGGGGGTGTAGCGAGGGTGCCCAGTATCAGATTGCGCGAAAACGAGCCTTTCGAAGCCGCGCTTCGGAGATTTAAAAAAAGCATTGAAAAAGAAGGAGTACTTTCGGAAGTAAAAAAACGGGAGCATTATGAGAAGCCGAGCGTGAAACGAAAGAAAAAAGCGCTTGCAGCTCGAAAAAAAGCGGCAAAAACCGCCCGGATTTTTAAACAAAGCTAGCATCAGCATACCATGCGGTAATATATTTTTTAAATAAGAGGATGCAATGGAATTACGAGAGAGGATCGATAGCGAAACCAAGCATGCGCTTAAAGCCGGAGCAAAGGAAAAGGTATCAACCCTTCGGATGCTGAGTGCGGCCTTAAAAAACAAACAAATTGATAAAAGACGGACGCTTAGCGAAGAAGAAATCATTGAGACGGTCCGCTCGCTCATCAAACAGCGTAAAGATTCCATCGAACAATTTGCCAAAGGAGGCCGGCAGGATCTAGTTGACAAGGAAACTGCCGAAGTAACCGTTCTCGAGGTCTACCTGCCTGCACAAGTATCGCGCGAAGAACTGGAGGCAATGGTTCGCGATGCTGTGTCCCAGACAGGAGCACAGGGAAGCAGAGATATGGGCAAGGTCATGAAAGCGCTTATTCCTCTGGTGGGCGGCCGGGCGGATGGGAAGCTGATAAGCGAACTGGTAAAAAATGCATTAGGTTAAATACCTGTTCCACGATTGACGTAGTATACGATCGTTCGAGTTGAACGGGGGCCGACAGGCCCCCTGATTTTTTTTAAGGAGCTCCGTGGTGAAACTGAAAGAATTTTTTCGGATGGCCGTTCAGGCGGGTAGTGAGGCAGATCCGAGGGGAATTGAAGCAATTCAAAAAGAGCTCCAGGCAAACCGTGCTTCCTATGAGGCATTGAAACCCGAGGAACAACGTTTTTTTGACCAGGAACAATTTGAAAATCCCTATGTGGACAGCAGACTTCTGCATGGGTCCCCTGAACGTGAAATCAAAAAAATTCTCGTGGGAATCGATATCGAAACAGCCGAACTCATGCTTGCCGATCGTTTGAATCAACACGGCGCAGGAATTGACCTCGTGCTTGCCCATCATCCCGAGGGCAGGGCATATGCAAACTTTTACGATGTCATGAAGATGCAGGCGGATATTCTGAATCGGTATGGGGTTCCCATTTCCGTGGCGGAAAACCTTCTTGAAGAACGCAGGAAGGAAGTGGAACGAAAAGTTCTTCCGGCAAATCACATGCGGGCTGCTGATGCTGCGAGGCTTCTCGATATCCCTTTTATGTGCCTGCATACTCCGGCTGATAATATGGTGGTGAAATATCTGCATGATCTTTTTGTGCGTGAACAGCCCGAGCGGCTTCGTGATGTCATCCGTCTTCTCAAATCGATTCCGGAATATCAGGAAGCAATGAAAAATAATGCAGGGCCAAGAATTCTGCTCGGATCTGCCGATCAACGGTGTGGCAAGATATTCGTCGATATGACCGGAGGGACTGAGGGATCGAAAAATATCATGGAACGGCTTTCGCAATCGGGCGTGGGAACCCTCGTGGTTATGCATCTTTCCGAAGATCATCGGAAAGAGGCGGAGAAACATCATCTTCATGTCGTCCTTGCCGGACATATTTCCAGCGACACCCTTGGGCTGAATCTGCTTCTTGATGCGATGGTATCCCGCATGCCATTCGAAGTTATTGAATGTTCGGGATTCAAAAGAATTACACGAGTATGAGATGAAAAACCGATGATTTGCTTGAGCATGCTCTACATCGCGACAGCTGGCACGACTCATCACTGATGTTCCTAGCTTCACCATTTTCCTGATCATGATTTCTTACTATGAATGAACATACTTTACGGGTGCTTGAATACCGGAAGGTGATCAGCATTGTCTCACGATATGCTGCCTCAGAACCCGGCAGGGTATCTGTCAGTGCGCTGCTACCCTCCCCGTTGGTTTCCCTTGTCGAAACCAGGCTTCAGGAAACTTTTGAGGGTGTCCGCATTCTTCAGAGCGGGGATTCGCCGGATCTGCACGGCATTCAGGACATTCAGCCTTCTCTCCGCAAACTTGAAATTTCCGGGACCACGCTTTCTCCGCTGGAACTTCTGCAGATTGCGCAAACGCTTGAAACAGGAAGGCGCATAAAAAAATTTTTCAGCCGATTCGAGGGAAAAGGAACTGTTTCCCTGCTTTCTGTCCCGCTCCTTTCTGCCAAGGCTGCCTCCATTTACGTGCTCAAGAATATTGAAGAAGCGATTACTTCCGCCGTTGATGAGAAAGGGGAAGTCAGAGATTCAGCAAGTCCGGAACTCCGGAAAATTCGTAAACAGATTGCGAGAAACCGTGAAGAAATTCTCGAACGGATGACCGATATCCTTCACACCGACAGTCTTCAAAAAATTATTCAGGAACCGGTGATCACCATGCGGGATGACCGGTATGTGCTTCCCCTCAAACCGAATTTTCGCCAAAGTTTGCAGGGTATTGTCCACGGCCATTCCGGTTCACGATCCACGCTGTTTGTCGAACCGCTTGATATTCTGGAAAGCAATAACCGGCTCGCCGAACTTCGTATGGATGAATATCAGGAAGTCGAGCGTATTTTGCGAGAACTTGCCGCGCTTCTTGCCCAGGAAATTCCTTCTTTAACTGCAACACTTGATGCGCTGATTGCTATCGATGCCATATTTGCTCGTGCATTGTTCGGGCTCGATTTTCAAGGGGCAGTTCCCACGCTTGCGGCCGGCTCCCTGATCCGGCTGTATCAGGCAAAACATCCGCTGCTTTTGGAAAAGCAGAAAAACAGCGGTAGTATGAGCAGCACTATTGCGAACGATATTATTCTGAATGAGCAGGAACGCGCTTTAATTCTGAGTGGCCCGAATGCAGGCGGAAAAACCGTCATTCTGAAAACAGTTGGTCTTCTTGCATTGATGATGCAGGCGGGTTTGCCCATCCCGGCCCGAGAAGGGAGTACACTTCCCTGCTTTAAATCGGTGTTTGCCGACATTGGTGATGAGCAAAGTCTGGAACAGGACTTAAGCACATTTTCCTCTCATATTCGTCAAATTGCGGAAATACTCAGGTTGGCAGAGCACGGATCGCTTGTTTTGCTGGACGAGCTGGGATCCGGAACCGATCCCGGAGAAGGGGTCGCCCTTGGAGCGGCCGTGCTCGATGGATTAATCGGACGGGGCGCTGTTACCCTGGTCACAACTCACCACAATGCGCTCAAGCTTTTCGGGGCACAAACCAGCGGCGCAGTAAATGCCGCCATGGAATTCGACCTTCAGACCTTGAAGCCCACGTACCGGCTTATAGCCGGAAGACCGGGAAGAAGCTACGGACTTGATATGGCAACCAGGCTCGGAATGCCGGAAGAGATAATTCAACAAGCACTTGCTCGGCTCGGAGATGCAGATACGAAGCTCGATGATCTCCTCAAACAAATCGAACAGGACTCGATCCTTCTTGCTTCTGAACGGGAGGCGCTGAAACAGGAACGTATTCTCACAGAGCAAAAACATCAGGAAGCAACGGTATTGTTGCAGACAACGAAGGAGGAAATGCGTACGCTGAAGGAAAAGGCTCGCCAGGAAACCCGAGACACAGTTGCCGCTCTCCGTCAAAAATTGAAGGACCTTTCCAAAAAGCCGCTTCTTGTCCCTGCTGAAATTCGGGAAACCAGATCTGAAATTGAACTGCTTGCCAACAAACTGAATCCCGGACCGAAGCAACATGCGGATTCGAATCCGGATTATCCGTATAAATCTGGCGACAAGGTTCGCGTTCTTGCCGTAAATAAGACAGGCATTGTGCTGAGTGTGAAACCGACCATGCTGGAGATTGATTTCAACGGGAAGAAACTGAAACTCTCCCGGAATGAAGTATCACCGATTGGAAATAATTCTTCTGCTCAGCAAACAGCCCATGGTGGCGCCTCCTGGAGCGCGGACCTTCAAGAAATATCGGGAGTGCCCAACCGGCTTAACATCATTGGGCTTCATGTTGATGAAGCGCTTGACGAGGTTGACCGCTTTCTTGATGCAGCATTGTTGCAGGGTTTTACGATCGTGACCATTATTCACGGTCTGGGAACCGGAGCCTTGAAAAAGGCAGTAACAACACTTTTAAAAAAGCACCCTCAGATTGTCTCAATTCGCATGGGAGAGCAGGCGGAAGGTGGCGCAGGGGTTACCGTGGCGGAATTTAAGGCACCGAAATAAAAAGTTTTTTGATGAAATTGCATCTGGATTTTTTTTCTACAACATGTATTATGGTGGGTATCCTCAAGGTGGAGAAAGAGTGTATTCCAAGGACATAATCAACCGGGTCAGGGATCATTCCGATATTGTTGATGTCATATCCGGGTATCTGTCCCTTAAAAAAACAGGGAAGAATCATATCGGACTCTGCCCGTTTCATTCAGAGAAAACCCCGTCATTTAATGTAAATTCGGACAAACAAATATTCCATTGTTTCGGATGCGGTGTAGGCGGCGATGTATTCACTTTCCTGGAGATGCATGAGGGACTAAATTTTGCGGCTGTCGTGGAAACGCTTGCAAACAGGGCAGGGATGGCGCTTCCTAAAAATCCTGACCGTATTGCTCAAGATACAAAGACAGAAGAAGAGCATAAAAAACTTTTTGAGATTCTTGCGGACGCAGCCAACTATTTTCAGCGGGAACTTGCAGGTTCCCAGGGTACCTCCGCACGAGCGTATCTGAACGAACGGGGAATCAACGACGAAATAACGAACGATTTTGGACTTGGGTATGCGCGTGCGGAATGGGAAAACCTCTTCCGCTTTTTAAAACAGAAAGGGCATACGGCATTTCTCATCGAGAAGGCCGGGCTCATTATCAAGCGGAATGAAGGTGAGGGATATTATGATCGGTTCAGGGCACGGATCATGTTTCCCATCAGAGACCTGTCCGGTCATGTCATCGCTTTCGGTGGAAGAGTTCTGGATGATGCACTGCCCAAGTATCTCAATTCTCCCGAGACGCCGCTCTACAGTAAAAGCAATGTTCTTTACTGCCTGGACCGCGCAAAAGAGGCGGCAAAGAAACAAGGATATTTCATCATTGTCGAAGGATATTTTGATGCGCTTGCATGCCATCAGTATGGTGTGCGAAACGTTATTGCGACCCTGGGAACCGCTTTGACACCAGGGCATCTTCGGCTGATGCGCCGGTTTGCGCAAAAACTGGTGCTGATCTTTGATCCAGATCCTGCAGGCATCAAGGCAACCATGCGTGGGTTTGATTCCCTTATTGAGAGCGGCATGAAAGTAAATGTGGTTTCCTTGCCGGATGGCGAAGATCCGGACACATTTCTCAGGAGAAAAGGTTCTCATGCATTTGCCGAACACTTGAAAGGATCGGTCAAATTCATGGATTTTGTTCTCGGGCAGATTGTGCAGGGAGGATCGTCTGCCTCGATTGATCAGAAAGTGCAAAAAGCAGGCGAGATGCTGGGATTCATTGCAAAGCTGTCCAGCGCAATTGAACGTGACTACTATCTAAAACGAACCGCAGAAGCCTTGGATCTTGATGAAAATATCGTGCGACAGGAGATCCCGCGACAGACACACCAGCACCTGCCCGATTTACGTGAGCAGAGGGAAAACAGTGGAGTTGCAAAAAACAAACCTCGTGCAGAAGAAGTTTTGATTCATCTTATGCTGAATAACTCCAATATGGCGCTGCAATTGAAAACGGAGATTCAGCCGGAGGATTTCACAGACCCGCTGTATCGACGGGTAGCCGAGAAAATTTTTGCAGTCCTAGGAGTGAATGGCACGGTTGATATCAAGGCGCTTCTTCAGGAAGAGGAGCATGAAGTCAACCGGCTTATTTCCCATTATTCCGTGCTGGAAATGAATTACGATGATCCGGAAAAGCATTGCCGCGACTGTGTTGATCTTCTCAAGCAGCAGAATCCGGAAAAAAAAATACGATTACTGGTTCGCGAAATCAGGGAAGCCGAAACACAGGGCGATGAAACACTCGTGCTTCGGCTTATGCAGGAACAGAACGAGCTTATTAAACGACCCGGAAGAAGGATTCCCGGCAAATAACAGACAGTACGACTGTTTACATAGTGCAATATATTTTCCTGAACGTTACGTTCAAAAAGGAGCAGCGACGTATGTCAAAGCGGGACAAGCCAGGCAGTGCAAAAAAACCAGAAACCGCCAGCAAAGAACGGAATTTTCTCCCCTTTGAGGAATCCGGAGACACAATTCCTCATGAAGATGTTTCCCCCGAACAGCTTGATAGCATCATCCACCTGTTCGGCGACAATGATCTTGATATTGACATGGGGGATTCTCGGCACGACGGAAAGACACGCCAATCCCTTGAAGAAGATATGGAAGAGGGGATTGAGCAGGAAGAAGTGACTGCCGAGGATGCCGTTGAAGAGGAAGTGGAGGAAGAAGAGATCGAGGTCGGAGTGGGCAAGACCGATGACCCGGTCAGACTCTATCTCAAAGAAATGGGCACGGTGCCGCTTCTCTCGAAGGAAGGCGAAGTGGCAATCGCCAAACGGATTGAAGAAGGCAAGCGCGAAGCTGCCCAGATCCTCTACGGGCTTCCTTTTTCGCTTTGTGATGTGCACGAACTGGGTGAAAAACTGAGAAAGGGAAAAATCAGCATCCATGAAATCGTTCATGCAGGAGACGATGATTTTGACGAACTGCAAACGCAGAATGAAGAAGAGCTTCATATGCGTGTCATCAGGTTGATTGCCGCGATTGACCGGCACAGCAAGGAGTTGAAAACACTCACCACTGCCATTCTCAGCAACCGCTGCACGGATGCGAGAAAGAAGAGCCTCCGAGAAAAAATTCCTTCAGTACGGTATGCCCTTTTCAGCAAACTAGAAGCCCTGAACATTCATTGCCGCCAGACTGACCGGCTGGTAGTCAAACTGCGGGAGATGGTGAGTGAAATTCACCAGGCGGAGCGCGATATTCATACCGTCAGCCGGAAAACCGGTCTGGATAACAACGGAATCAAGGACCTGTTTAAGAAAATGCGGCAGGGAGAGCGCGAGCTCAAAAACGCTGCACGCAGACATGACATGAAACAGGAAACGCTTTTGGCGCTGGAAAAAACATACCGGCATGCTGTCCGACAGATAAAGAAAAACGAAGAGCTAAGCGGTGTATCAGCGGAAGACCTTAAAAAAGGGCTCCGTGCCTACGAGCGGGCGGAAGAACGCGCAAAGTATGCAAAGAGCGAACTCGTGGAAGCAAACCTCAGGCTTGTGGTTTCGATTGCAAAGAAATATACGAATCGCGGACTGCAGTTCCTTGATCTGATTCAGGAAGGAAACATCGGTCTCATGAAGGCCGTGGATAAATTCGAATGGCAGCGGGGATATAAATTCAGCACGTATGCAACCTGGTGGATCAGGCAGGCAATTACCCGGGCAATTGCGGATCAGGCGAGAACGATCCGGATTCCCGTGCACATGATTGAGACCATGAACAAGCTGATTCGCACATCGAGGAGTCTAGTCCAGGATCTCGGTCGGGAACCAACTACCGAGGAACTTGCCGCATCCATGAAGCTGCCTGTTGAAAAAGTCAGAAAGATCATGAAAATCGCGAAGGAGCCGATTTCTCTGGAAACACCGATCGGCGAAGAAGAGGACAGCCATCTGGGTGACTTTATTGAAGACAAAAAAGTCGCGTCACCGCTTGAATCGGCAATTAGAAAAAATCTTCATCAGCAGGTGAGGAAGGTGCTGAATACTCTCACCGAACGAGAAGAAAAAGTGCTCCGCTGGCGGTTTGGGATCGGTGAACATACCGATCATACACTTGAAGAAGTCGGCCAGGAATTTGATGTAACGCGCGAACGTATTCGCCAGATTGAAGCAAAAGCGCTGAGGAAACTGCGCCATCCGAGCAGAAGCAAACAATTGAAAAGTTTTATGGAATAATCATGCGTACTTGACATTTTAGTCGTGTTCTGACATTATGTATTGTTATGCGCGAGCATTCAATATCAAGTAAAAAATAAGCACCAATGACTAAATATTATTATACCTGTTTGGTTATTGAAAATTGAGTATTGAATATTATTTGTAATTTGGATATTAGAATTTGTAATAAACAGGGGCCCATAGCTCAGTTGGTAGAGCTACCGGCTCATAACCGGTTGGTCCCAGGTTCGAGTCCTGGTGGGCCCACCAACCATAATGGACGGAACAAAATTTTTATGAAATGGATTACAAAAATCTGATTGAAGATGAGAATGCGCCCATGAGGCGCATTTTTATTTGGAGGCAGGATGGATGAACAGCTGAGCATGCTGATACGTCTTCAGGAGATGGATACTGAAATACGAGGTCTTATGAACCAACGAAACCGACTTCCTGAAATTCTGAAAGAGCTGGAACGGAGACAAACGGCAAACAAGGCAAAATTAGATGCTGCAAAAGAATCACTCACTGTTGCGCAGAAAAACAAGCGCGAACGAGATCAGGAACTAGAGGCGGGAATCCAGAAAGTGGAGAAACTCAGGGCACGGACATCTGAGATAAAAACGAACAAAGAATATCAGGCGCTTCTTAAAGAGATTGAAACCGTAGAACAGGAGAACAGGGCTCAAGAAGACACCATTCTGGAGTTTATGGAAAAAATCGATGCCGCTCATGCGGCAATTGAAGAGGCTGAAGAGGCCTCCCGTTTGGAAGAAGCTGCTATTGCAGCAGAGCGAAAAGAGCAGGAAGCTGCCGTTGCAAGGATTGATGAGCAGCTCAAAGAACGGGAGAAACAGAAAATGGAAATTACTGCGGGCATAGAACCATCACTGCTCGCCCGCTATCAGCGCCTGTTAGCAGCCAAATCAGGTACCGCCATCGTTGAGGTCAAAGGTGAATCATGCTCCGGCTGTTTTATGAGCATTCCCCCCCAGGTTTTTGTGAATGTAAAGAAAAACGAAGAAACTATCACCTGCCCCCAGTGTGGTCGCATTTTGTATTACAAAGAGGTAATAGTGCCTGTTCAGGAATAATTCGACAATCCGCTGCATTATTCATACAGGAATACATCAATGGCTAAAGAACTGATTATGTATACAGACGGCGCATCCCGAAACAATCCTGGTGAAGCAGGGGCCGGGGTGCATATCATGGAAAATAATAAGCCGGTTATCCAGCTTGCCAGGTATCTGGGCAAGACGACAAATAATATTGCCGAGTATTCTGCCGCCATTATGGGGCTGGAATATGCGGTTCAACATGTTGCCACGCGAGTTACGCTTCTGGCTGATTCAGAGCTGCTGGTAAAACAGCTGAACGGACAGTATAAGGTAAAAAACGAAGGGCTCAAGCCGCTCTATTTGCAGGCAAAAAAATTAATGGCGCATATAGGAAGCGTTGAGGTACAATACATTCCACGAGAGATGAACAGAGAAGCAGATGCGCTGGCGAACAAGGCAATAGATGAGAAAGTAAATCCCAAAATCCAAATTTCAAATAACAAATAATTTTCAAGGTCCAGTTTTCAATAACCAAACATTGGAAATTGATCTTTGATTATTGGGGCTTATTTGTTATTTGGTTCTTGGAATTTGGAGGTTGTATTTATCAGAGCGGGTGAGGTGATTGCTCCCTGGAAACAGGGGGAGGAAAGTCCGAGCTCCGCAGGGCAAGGCGGTCCCGAAACGGGACAGGGGGCGACCCCATGGAGAGTGCCACAGAAAAGAAGACCGCCCCGAACAGGGGCAAGGGTGAAACGGTGGGGTAAGAGCCCACCAGACGTTTGGGTGACCGAACGTGCTTGGAAAACCCCGCCTGGAGCAAGACCACATAGGGAAGCATCTCCCGCAAGGGAGTAAGGACGGCCCGTCCAAGACTTCCGGGTAGGTCGCTTGTGCCTTCGAGCAATCGGAGGCCCAGATAAATGATCGCCATCCTGAGTGATCAGGAGACAGAACTCGGCTTACGACCCGCTCTGATTTTTTTCTACTCCCTCATACAGTTGTTAGGTCATGAATAAGAAAGACTTTACCTTTCATCCCTTCGAAAAACTTAAAAAGAAAATTGCTGAACGGGAACGGATTCCGACGTTGCAGCCTGTTCCAATCACAGCGAATCAACAATTTACGCAAGAAGAATTGTTTTCTTCTGCAATGCATGGTGTGCAGGAAATCAAGGAGTTCAGGATTATATCGCCTGAAAATCGACGTCAAAAAAGTACGCTTCGTAATGAGAAAAAAGATTCAGAGCAGGAAGTCCTCGGCATACTTGCTGAGATTGCAGGAGGGCAGCGGCCTGTGAATCTTCCGGATACTCAGGAATATGTTGAATGGACGAATCCTGAATATCAAACGGACGTCACCCAGCAAATGCATGAAGGGCAATTCTCAATCCAGGAATTTCTTGATCTTCACGGCCATACGGTTGTTGAGGCAGAAGACGAGCTTGAACTTTTTCTGCAGGATGCTCTCTCACGTGGATTACGCTGCGTTAAGATCATTCATGGAAGAGGTCTCCGGTCAGCTAAAGGCCCGCAGATCAAAGGCGCGGTCATGAGAAGGCTTTCAGGCAGGTACAGAAAAAACATCATTGCGTATGTGACGGCGCGGCAGTGTGATGGCGGCCTCGGCGCCTTATATGTCCTGTTAAAGAAAAAATGAGTAAAAAAATATTAACCGCTCCTGCTGTAAGAACATTCCAGAAAAAAATTACCTCCTATTATAAAAAATATGGGCGCAATTTGCCTTGGAGAAAAACGAAAAATCCTTATCGAATTCTCATCTCTGAAATTATGCTGCAACAGACCCAGGTTGATCGGGTGTGTGAAAAATATAAAGAGTTTCTTGCTGTATTTCCCGATTTTCACTCTCTTGCTCATGCAACTCCTGGAGCAGTGCTGAGAGTTTGGTCAGGCCTGGGATATAACCGCCGCGCCTTGGCACTGCGATCTCTTGCGCAAAAGGTTATGGAGAGCTATTCCGGAAAACTTCCCTGCGATCCGCAGACCTTGATTGCGCTTCCCGGAATCGGCAACTATACTGCCGGCGCTATTTGTGCCTTTGCATTCAACATGCCGGTACTCTGCATGGATACCAATATCCGGCGAGTATTTATTCATGAATTTTTTCAGGATAAAAAGAATGTAAAAGACCAAGATATCCTGCCTCTTCTTGAACAGACGCTTTATAAAGAAAATCCTCGTCTCTGGTACAATGCATTGATGGACTATGGCAGTATGCTGAAACAGACCTCTGAGAACCCCAATAAAAAAAGTGCACATTATGCCCGCCAAAGTCCTTTTGCAAATTCCAATAGACAGGTGCGGGGAGCGATATTAAAGGTGCTTGTGAAAGAATCACCACTCTCGGCAGCTCAAATCGCTAAAAAAACTAAGATTGATCCAGAGCGGGTGACGAATAATCTTGTTCGCCTTTGTGATGAAGGGTTTATTCAAAAAAAGAAAAACACTTTTCATCTCTAAAAAATGCGTGCAGCTCCTGACTACATACAGTTCTACCCGACGCTTCGGTGCACTCTCTCGTGTGCCTTCTGCTTCAACCGCGGTATGCCATCAATGCCAGACATATCCGCACAGCAGTTCTCTCTGTTGCTTGCCAAACTGAGAACACTTTCCATAAAAACTTTGGATATTATGGGCGGAGAACCGACGCTGCACCCCGATATTGTTCGATTTATTCAAGGAGCAGAGCGACAGGGCCTGCGTGTGAATATCAGCTCGAATGGAACAAATGTCGAGATGCTTAAAAAGATTCTGAACACAAGCAATTCAGGTACAGTCGGTATTTCTGTTCATGATCGAGATATGTTGAATCATCTGAAAGCATTTATCCTAGAGCATCATCCTGATGTAAAAACGATTTTCAGCAAAACCCTGGATCTGGTGCTGGTCACTGAAATCCTTATGCTTAAGCCGAAACACTTTACGCTGATCTATCGTGATGTCATGGTTCCTGACGAACTTGACGAATCAGTTCCTTTTTACCGATTTATGTCTGCTGCGCAGCAGCAACAATACAGGGCTTCAGGTATAGATACGGTTTTCTGCTCGGGTTTTCTTCCGGATACGGAACAGTATCCGGAGCTTGCATCAGTCCGGTGCCCGGCGGGTACGACGAAACTGGGGGTCATGCCAGACGGTTCGGTCTATCCGTGTAATCTTTTTTTCGGCAAAAAGGAATTTCTGCTTGGAAATATTCTTACCGATCCGTTCGAATCCATCTGGAATCAGATGGTTCTTACATTCTTTCGCACATTCATCAGCAATACATGCCCGCATAAAAACTGCGAACTTCACTCGCAGTGTCATGGAGGCTGTCCTGCCCAGGCATTCTTCCTGTTGGGTGATCTTAGCGCGCCTGATCCACGGTGTGTGAGATCATAATCTTCCAAACTTCTTTACAATTGGCGACGTTTGTACTATTCTTTTAATAAATTATAAATCAAGGAGCTTACGCATGGTCACTGCACTGGTTCTTTTGAATATCGAACGAGGAAAGATCAATACGGTTGCTGAGAAACTTGCCGAGATGGAGGGCATCAGCGAAGTCTATTCTATTGCCGGCCGGTTTGATCTTGCCGTGATTATTCGGGCAAAAGACAATGATCAGCTTGCAGAACTCATAACAAATCATATGCTCAAAGTTGACGGGATTCTTAAGTCTGAGACCCTGATATCTTTCCGGGTTTATTCCAAGCACGACCTTGACAGTATGTTTTCTATCGGGATGTAATTATAATTACTACGAACACCAAACGCATTTCACGCAAAGGCGCAAAGAACGTCAAGGTTCCAAATCTTATTTTTTTGTGAGCGCTTTGCGAGGAATGGTTTTACCTATAGCCAGTTCACGTACTTCCTCGAAATTTCCCGTTGTGCTATTTCCATAAATTGTTTACAATAGAACACTTTTTGTTAAGGGGGGAAGTATGAAGCAGACCAAGATTCTTCTTTCAGATAATGATATACCAACACAATGGTATAACATTATGGCGGATATGCCAAATCTTCCAAAGCCGCCGCTCCATCCGGGGACTAAAAAGCCCTTGGTTCCAGAAGATCTTTTAGCCATTTTTCCTATGGCGCTGATCGAACAGGAAGCAAGCACTGAGCGATGGATTCCCATTCCTGATGAGGTTCGCGAAATTTACACGCTGTGGCGACCATCACCGCTGTTTCGTGCTCACCGGCTTGAGAAGGAACTGGGAACGCCAGCGAAAATTTATTATAAGTATGAAGGGGTGAGCCCAGCAGGAAGCCATAAACCGAATACCGCCATTCCCCAGGCTTATTACAACAAAAAAGCAGGCATCAAGCGTATTGCGACTGAAACCGGGGCCGGGCAATGGGGTGCATCCATGGCGCTTGCCGGAAAACTGTTCGGGCTGGATGTTACAGTCTACATGGTTAAAGTGAGTTACGGCCAGAAGCCGTATCGAAGAATCCAGATGGAAACATGGGGCGCGACGGTTTATGCAAGCCCTTCAAAGGTTACGAACGCAGGAAGAAAATATCTTGAACTCGATCCGAATAATCAGGGCAGTCTTGGTTTAGCAATTTCAGAAGCAGTGGAAGATGCTGCTACCCATGATGATACTAATTATGCGCTTGGATCAGTTTTGAATCACGTCTGCTTGCATCAGACAGTTATCGGGCTTGAAGCAAAGAAACAAATGGAGATTGCCGGTGATTATCCCGATGTTGTTATTGCTTGCCACGGTGGAGGTAGCAATGTCGCTGGCATCGGTTTCCCATTTGTGTGCGATAAAATCAATGGTAAAAAAGTCCGCATTGTTGCGGCCGAGCCTGCATCATGCCCCACGCTTACCAAAGGCGCATTCCAGTATGATTTTGGAGATGTTGCAGGTCTTACGCCTCTTATGACCATGTACACGCTCGGACATGATTTTATGCCGCCTGGAATTCATGCAGGGGGACTTAGATACCATGGAGCTTCACAATTGATATCTCAACTCTGCAAGGACAACTTAATGGAAGCGAAAGCATATAATCAACTTTCGGTTTTTGAGGCCGCACTTCAGTTCTCTCGAACAGAGGCGATCATTCCAGCGCCGGAAAGCGCTCATGCGATTCGCGCAGCAATTGATGAAGCATTGCTCTGTAAAGAAGAAGGAAAACAGAAAACTATCCTATTCAATTTGAGCGGGCATGGATATTTGGACTTGCAGGCGTATGCAGATTACCATGACGGTAAGCTGCAGGATTACGAATATCCAGCTGAGAAGATAAAAGAGTCGCTTTCGAAATTGCCGAAGATATAAGAAGTCGTAGTTGTCATTGCGAGCGAAGCGAAGCAATCTTGGCTGTGTGTTAATTAGTGACTCTGGATTGCCACGTCGTAAAAAACACTCCTCGCAATGACATTTTAATTAGTCATACCCGCGAAAACGGGTATCCAGCGCTGCTTTTAAAAAACTGGATTCCCGTTTGCACGGGAAAGACGGATAACAAATACTATTACCATATAAACAAAAAGCTCCCTGATTCAAGACAGGGAGCTTTTCAATTTCGGCTATAAAAAAACTGTCATACCCGCTCCTGCTTTAATCATGCTAGGACAGGCTTCGGCGGGTATCTATAAAACTGGTCCAGTTCTATGGGAATGACAGACAAGAAAAGCACCTTTAAGTAGGGTCCTCCTCGTCTACGTGACTTAATTATTCAAGTTATAGTGCTGTTGCCAGCGTAAACGTGGCTCGACTCGTACGGCGCAAAGGAATGAATTCAAATGATTCATGTTATGGCCACATCTATTGACGAGTATCGACCTTGTAACGCGCGGTCGAATTAGAGAGTAGCATCGGGCATAAAAATTTTTAACCTCATTCGGCCAAGAAGAACGATATCCGTGTTCGACCTCAATAAATCGTTTAATACAATAAATTACGAGATCAGATAACTGCAACATAGGATTTTTTTTTGAGTCTACAGAGTAACTGAATTCTACAACCCATTTAATACGATGTGACATCATACCCCCAAAACGTCGTTCGTGCATAAGACGCTCAATTTGCTCGTGGTATTGATCCTTTTTGTCAAGAATGATTAGCCCGCGCGCCGATTGCCCAAGCCGCTCTTTAACTAACCAGTTGATATATGTAATAAGATAATCGAATCCGAGCAAATACGGCTGTTTATGGTCAAAAGATATTTCGATGGCAAGCACGGTATTCATTATTTTTTGTTTATTGAAAGCGACATAATGAACACCATGAGAGCGTTCCGTTAGTAATTTTAAAAGTTCCAAGCAAAGTGAGCAGCGATCAGCAATTGGAATGCCGAAGAAGAAACCATCGCCGTTTGGGGATAGCAGGTCCTTAGCATGGAGTTCAAAATTTTTTGGAAGTGGTTTGCCTAAATAAGCCGTTAATTTTTTGACCAAGACCTCTTGAGTGGTATTCCATCCCTCATCTCGCACACTAATACCACCAAGAACAATGATAGGCTGATCAAAGTCGGCAAGATTACTGCCAGTATCGCCTGACTCATCAAGATAGAAGAAATGCATACTTGAAATCCTTAACTAATCAATTGGACATACCTATCAAGACCCTATCAAAAACACAATTATTTGTAAATTAAAAAGTTCGATAAATTTTCAGAGGAGTAGGTGGGTAATCTTGGGGCGAGAAAATTCAGGGCGTGGCTGTCTCCTTCATTTCCCGCTTGAATTCTGATGTAAAGTGAAATGTTACTTCCGGATATGCTTCGATCATGTTTCGGAGCACCCATTCTGATTCTGCAAGAAACACGATGTTTCCATCCTTGTCGGTTGCAATGCGCTCTGATTTGAACCGGCAGAATTTTTCCAGTTCCTGTTTGTCCGTTGAGGTGATCCAGCAGGCTTTGTAAATTGCCATTGCATCGAATCTGCAGATTGCTCCGTATTCATGTTCAAGCCGATATTGGAGCACATCGAACTGGAGCTGGCCAACGGTGCCGACGATTTTCCGGTTTCCCTGCTGCTGCGTAAACAGTTGTGCTACTCCTTCATCAGTTAACTGCTCGATTCCTTTGTTGAGCTGTTTGGATTTGGATGGGTCAAGGTTGACCAGTTCTTTGAACACTTCTGGAGAAAATGTCGGGATTCCTTGAAACATAATTTTTTCGCCTTCAGTCATTGTGTCGCCGATCTTGAAGGTACCTGTATCATACAAACCGATCACATCACCAGGAAAGGCTTCATCAATGATGCTTTTACGCGCTCCGAGAAAACTCACCGGGCTGGTGAAGCGAATATTTTTATTTAACCGCACATGATGGAACATCTTGTTCCGTTCAAATCTCCCTGAACAGATGCGGATAAACGCAATGCGATCACGGTGGCGAGGATCGAGGTTTGCGTGAATTTTGAACACAAATCCGGAGAATGTATTTTCTTCAGGATCGATCATGCGCTTGTCCGTCGGTCGGCTTCCGGGCCAAGGCGCAATCTCTGTAAACGTATCCAGTAACTCTTTCACGCCAAAATTGTTGATCGCACTTCCGAAAAATACCGGAGCAAGATCACCTCTTTTATATGCAGTGACATCGAATGGGTCATGCGTACCGGAAATGAGTTCTACATCTTCCTTTAATTTGACGGCGAAATCGCCGAGTTGCTGTTCCAGAATCGGATCATCAAGCCCGTTGATGGTGATTGCATCATCTGTAATGGTTCCGCCAGGACGGAAAAGATGCAACGTGTCATGATACAGGCTGTACACACCCTTAAAGGACATGCCCATGCTGATTGGCCATGAGAGAGGCTGCACCTTAATATGTAATTTTGTTTCCAGCTCATCGAGAAGATCGAAAGGGTTTTTTCCTTCACGGTCAAGCTTGTTCGCAAAAATGATGACCGGCGTATTTCTCATGCGGCAGACCTGCATCAGCTTTTCCGTCTGTTCCTCAACACCCTTGACACAATCCACAACCAGAATCACACTGTCAACTGCCGTAAGTGTCCGGTAGGTATCTTCTGCAAAATCTTTATGGCCCGGGGTATCCAGCAGATTGATTTTAAGATCGTTATAATCAAACCCGAGTACAGAGGTTGCGACTGAAATGCCGCGCTGGCGCTCAATGTCCATAAAATCAGATGCAGTACTTTTCCGTATCTTATTCGATTTGACGGCTCCGGCAACCTGGATTGCCCCACCAAACAAAAGGAATTTTTCCGTGAGCGTTGTTTTTCCGGCATCCGGATGACTAATAATCCCGAATGTCCGGCGTTTTTGTATTTCATCTGAATAGAGCACTTTTCTTCTCCGAAAACAGCATAAACGAGCTCCGTACCTTAACAACAGCGCAATAAATTGTCAAGAATTATTCGGTTGGGAATGGCCATGGTAGATGGTGTTGATGGCGTGGTAAGCCGCGAGCGTGAGGGTTTTGCGAGAATCGTATTTTGCTGCTTGAATCATGGGAAGTGGCATGAGTTCTACCTCGATCGATTGCAGGGGAAGTAACTTTGGGACATGCCGTAAAAATGTCATTTCACCATAATAAAACACGGAATCTCTGTTGTCAGGAGTTACGGCCGATTTGTTTATTGACCTATATCGGATGCAAACGGGCAGTACATTGGCCTGCGCAATGATCGCTGCATCGAACAGAGATTTTTTAAAGGGCATGACCTGATCGCCGTTTGAGGTAGTGCTTTCGGGAAACAGTGCAACGGGGAAACCGTTCTTCAGCAGGTCTGCGATCGATTGGATTTCTTTTTTAATCCCTGATGGATTTCTTCGTTCAACAAAAACACTTCCGCCAAGAATCGACAGGATGCCGAGCAGGGGAGTGTTTTTCATTTCTATTGAGGTAACAAACACAGAGGGAACGAGTGAAGAAAGAATGAGAATATCGAGATAGGAAACATGATTTGAGACAATAAAACAGGGAGGGGTCATGAGTCGTATTTGTTCCGGATTTTTTACCTGCACACGAACATCGAGCATGCGAAGCATGATGCGGGTAAAAAAAGACGTCGAACGTATTGTCAATGAACGCCAGGCTTTTCTCGAAACCGGGAGCACATACATGAGCGAGGCGAACACCAGATAGATGCACGCGAGAGAAAGAGTATAAAAATATTTAAACGCCAGGGGGAGTGAAGGTAACGACTTTTCGATTTTCATGAGAGTAACTATATACGATTTCAGTATTCCATATCCAGCAAAAATTCACTTTTGACTTACTTCGCTCTCTGTACAGAGATGAAATTGCCCGCTATACTTAAAGAAAGAGATGCATCTATAAAAAAGGAGACACATTATGAACATACTCGCAGAATTCAGTATTGTGCCGGTGGGCACCGGATCAAGCATCAGTTCCGAAATTGCGCATGTGATGAAGATTGTTTCTGAAAGCGGTGTCCGGTACAAGGCGAATCCCATGGGCACGGTACTGGAAGGAACCTGGGATGAAGTCATGGGAGTCATTAAAAAGTGCCATGAAGCGGTTATGGCAAATGCTGACCGGGTCATTACCCGGATATCGATTGATGATCGAAAAAGCAAAGAACAGCGTATGGAGAAAAAAATCGAATCCGTAGAGCAAAAACTTGGCAAAAAACTGGAAAAATAATGAAGAAGGGCAGGCCATGCCTTGCATTCAAAAATCCATTCTTGCAGTATAACGAAAAATTAAATAAACAGGAGGCATTATGACTCCCGGGACAAAACGCGGTTATAAACTAACCTACAAGAAAAAACCACAGACAACGGATTCCTATATTTCCCGAAAAGGACAAGCAAAGATTTTATTATGTGAGGCCTGCAATGATGTGTACATGAATAAACGATGGTATCATGACAACAACCTCTCAGAACAAGCGGCACAGAATCCGGAAACTGTGAAAGTTATCTGTCCAGCGGATCAAAAAATACGAGACGACTTTCCCGGCGGCATTGTGACGCTGCGGGGAAGTTATGTTCGCTCGCACAAGGATGCCTTGTTGCAGCTTGTTAAAAACGAGGAGGAACGTGCGCGAGGATTAAATCCTTTGGAGCGGATCATATCTATCAAAGAGCATGGAAATGGCGAGGTTGTTATCACTACGACAAATGAGAAAATGGCTCAGCGCATCGGGAGGGCGATCAACAAGGCGTTTCACGGGGAAGTTTCCTATCGATGGTCGCATGACACGAAGCTGGTACGGGTGGATTGGAAGAGAGAAGAGGATAAAAGCAAGGTCGAGTAAAAAGGCCAAGTTCGTTAAGTTCCCTTTTCAAAAAAAGCAGTGGACCGTTCTTGTGCTTCAGCCATACTCGTACTGGACTGGACTCTGGAGGCCAGGTAATGACCAAATTTATAATTTTGGGCAAAATAATGGGTGAATTGCTTAAGCCTGCCCAGTCGGTACTCTGGCCGGAAAAGTTCAGTCAGGAGATCGATAAAGCAGCCGTACATCGCCGGCAAAGACACTGCTGGTTCCTCAATTTCGTAGCCATATATATCCCGTGCAATTTCCGCAAACAGCCAGGGTTTTATCACTGCGCCGCGGCCGAGCATCAGGCCGTCGGCTCCTGAAATACGCAGGCATTGTTCTGCATCCTGAACAGAGAATATCCCGCCATTGGCAATGACTGGAATATTGATCCAGTCCTTCACCTTAGAAATATACTCCCATCGCGGATTTCTTACAAAAGACTCCTCTTTAAGACGGGCGTGAATTGAGAGCATATCAATGCCCTCGTTTTCAAGCATGGTGCAAAAAGTTTTTAGTTTGTTTTCTTCTAAATCAATGCCGAGCCGGATTTTTGCGGAGAGAGGCAGTGGAGTACGTTTCCTTGCTTCGGCCACGATAAGGCGCACCACCTTCGGCTGTTCCATCAGACTGAAACCCGCGCCGAACTTGCCGATGGCTCGGGCTGGACAGCCCATGTTCAGATCAATAGCATCAGCCTTCAGCTCATGAAGCTTCTCTATGGCCGGGGCCAATTCTTCAACGGTAGAGACCAAGAGCTGATAGGAAAGCGGTTTTTCCAAATCAGTTCTGATCAGAAAAGGAGAGACTCGAGGGCTTTCTTTAGGCAGCCTTCTTGTTGAGAGCATTTCCGTGGAACCGAGACCGATTCCGCCAAAACCGAATATGATCTGCCTGAGCGCGCTGTGGGTAAGGCCCACCATCGGCGCCAGAAGCAAAGGCGGGTTGATTTGAAGATTTCGAACGTGGATTTGTCGGAGAGGGGTCTGCATGTGTTGTGAGTCAAAAACTTTACCAGAAAACAAAGGGGATATCAAATTAAAAGGCTTGTGTGCATCTTGCGTTTGAATATTATTTCAGACTATAAACAGAGGAGGGAGAGAACGAAGAAACATTTTTAGAGGCATACCACTTTCATATCGATCTATAACACTGTGTGTTTTAATAGCGCTATTGTTTTTGAATCCTGCTCTCCGTTAAAGTACTTATCCAGAACCTTAATAAATAGGGAATTGGAACCTTCCACACAAGCAAACAAGGTCATGCACGATTTGAATTTTATATCATCTGGATGACCAAAGATTTGTGAGATTGATTTTCCTTCAACAACAAGAACCAGTTCCGAGCATTCTATGAGGCGCATCCCGAGAATCGGATGGTTAAGATAGTGTTCGGCTTCTTGAATGCTTTTTATCGCATAGTAGTTTGAAGTTGTACTCTGTGCCAATCCTTCAATCTGCGGGAAAATAAACCACATCCAATGAGATTGTTTCTTGCCGTTTCTCAATTCTTGGAGAACGTTGTCATATATGTTTTCTTGAGCAGTTATGAAGCGGTGTAATTGAAATGGGTCATTATCATGGTTCTTCATACGGGTAAAAGGCTAGGTTTCTGAGCTCTCTTTTTTTAAAGATGCTAGGTATTCCTCCCATTCAATCGGAAGGAGATATTTCTTTTTGTTGTTGCATTCCTTGCAGGAAGGGACCAGGTTAGCATGCACAGACTTACCTCCCCGTGCAAGCGGGATCAGGTGATCCATGGTCAGTTCGCCGGGCTTGAATTTGCTCCCGCAATAATAGCAGATTCCCGTTGATCGCTTCCGTTTCCACCACGAAGAATCCCGCAGTTCCCGAGCTTTTGCTTTTTCACGCTTTATATAGGATTCATCAACCGAGATAAAAAAATCTTTATTCATGGTTTTTCACTATACTTTTTTTACGTTTTTTTGTCATCAGAAATATTCATGCTTGAATAGGTCATCCCACCTCGTAAGCTCTCAAAAATTCAATATTTTCCTTGACAATGCTTTGTACGATATATATACTTTGCCCAGCAGGTGGTATATAGTGGGAAACGGTGGGATCAAAGAGGAGAAGTATGTTTCGAGGCAGTTTTGAACATACCGTTGATGTAAAAGGCCGAGTAAGCATGCCGTCACGGTTCCGTGAGATTATTACGGACCATTATGATGGAAAACTTATTCTGGCTATGGATTATGACCGCTGTCTTACCGTGTATCCGCTTCAGGAGTGGGAGCAGCTTGAAGAAAAAATCAAAACCCTTCCTATGATGAAACAAGAAGTAAAAGATTTCAGGCGATTTTTACTTTCATCTGCAACAGAATGTGAATTGGACAAACAAGGAAGAATACTGCTCCCTCCTGTGCACCGCGAACATGCAGGGATATCAAAAAATGTGGTGTTTGTTGGAATTATCGAGAAGGTCGAAATCTGGGATGCAGGATCATGGAAGACAAGGAATTCTCAACATGGCGATACGATCGGCAATGCACTTGCCGCACTGGGACTATGATATGGATTCAAAGATCAAAGTATATCAGATGAACCTGGAAGGCGAAATCGATGCTCTGAAAATGGACGAGATCAGCAAAGTCGTCGGGCAATTGATTAAAGGTGAAATGTACGGTCTGATTTTGAATTTTGAATCGGTCGAGCACATTCATTTTACGATTCTTCCTGCACTCGTTGAAGAGAAAAAACGGATTCAGTCGTTTGGCGGCGATATGCGGCTTGCGGGCTTGTCAGATTATATAAAAAATATTTTCCGCACAACAAGCGTGCTTGAAGAATTTCAGGTATATGATACGGTGCAGCAGGCCGCGAAGAGCTTCGGTGGTTCAAAACCCATAACTAATCTGCCGCTTGGATTATGAGTACGAAAAATGTAGGACGCAGTGAATGAAATCCGCCATACTCCGGTTCTGCTCCAGGAGGCAGTTGATCTGCTCGCGCCTCATCCAGGCGGTGTTTACCTCGATGGAACCCTAGGAGCCGGCGGACATGCAGAAGAAATTCTAAGGCGTTCTGCGCCGGACAGTGTCCTTATCGGACTCGATCAAGATGCCGAAGCTGTTGACCGGTGTCGAATTCGCCTTTTGCCATACGGCAACCGCGTTATTCTTCGGCAGGCGAATTTCAAGGACATGGCGGAGATTCTTGCAGAGCTTGGGTGCGAAGCAGTAGACGGCGTGCTTCTTGATCTTGGCGTTTCCTGGTTTCACCTGAGGACCGCAGAGCGGGGATTCAGTTTTCTGCTCGACGGTCCATTGGATATGCGTATGGACCAGCGCGGTCAACAGACTGCAGCAGATCTGGTGAACACCCTCTCCCGTGATGAGCTGGCGAAGATACTGTATGAGTACGGTGAAGAACGCAAGGCGGGTGCAATAGCGAGGGCGATAGAACAGGCACGGACCCGTGAATCGATCACAAAAACGGTTCAGCTTGCGAATATTGTTGCACGGGTGTTTCCTTCCTCCTGGCCCCGTCATATGCATCCCGCCACGCGGACGTTTCAGGCTCTTCGGATTGCTGTCAATAAGGAACTTGAATCTCTGGAAGAGGGCTTGCAGCACGGCATACACATACTCAAGCCGGGAGGCCGTTTTTCCGTTATTACGTTTCATTCATTGGAAGACCGCATCGTAAAGCGGGCATTTGCGGAAGCTGTGCAACGCTGCGTCTGTCCCCCGAAGCTGCCGGTTTGTTCCTGTAATAAAAAACAGGAATTGATTCTCGTGACGCGAAAAGCGGTGAAACCCAGCCCTGAAGAAGTACAGGATAATCCGGCGGCTCGCAGTGCAAAATTGAGAGTCGCTGAAAAAGTAAAGAATGCAATGCGAGCGGAATCAGCATGAACACTCGAGTAAGTCATATAGGATCACTGGTGTTTGAGCAGAGCAAGCGCGGAAACATTCGCCGGGTTATTGCCGTACTCGTTATCGTTGCATGCCTGATGCTGTATGTTGCCGGAAAAGTGAATATTGTTCGGCTCGGATATAACATTGAGACGCTTGAAAAGGAAAAAAACGAACTGGAACGGGAGAATCGCGCTCTCCTTATAGAGACTTCCATGCTGATGTCCGCAGCCCGGATAGAAGAGATCGCGATAAAACGTCTTGGAATGGTCAGGCCTGCAAAAGAGAACATCGTGGTTGTAAGGAAAACCGGAAAAGAAACCACGGACGGAAAGAATCGTTCCGGGAAAAGCGGAAAATGATAATAGCCCGAGTTTTTTGGTACGGAGCGTAGGGAATCATGGAACGACGGGGAAGAATTCTTGTACTCGTGTTTTTGCTGGGAATTGGTTTCGCTCTGATTGCCCTGCGGCTGGTCTATCTTCAGGTGTATCAGCGGGGACCCCTTTCTGCGCGTGCTGAACGGCAACAAGAGCGCGTGGTAACGATAGAGCCGAAACGGGGCACGATCTATGATCGCATGAGGCGTGAACTGGCAGTCAGTCTTGATGTTGACTCGGTCTATGGCGTCCCATCAGGAACAGAAGACCCGCATGCCGTCGCATCCAAACTCGCCCGTATCCTTCAGGAAGATCCAAAATCACTCGAACGGAGGCTTGCCGGCGACAAACATTTTGTCTGGCTCAGCCGAAAGGTTGATCCAGGCAAAACAGAAAAGGTCAGAGAACTGGGCTACCGGGAAATCGGGATCCGGCTTGAACCAAAACGATTTTACCCGAACAAAACTCTGGCGGGTCCTCTTCTTGGTTTCACGAGTCTGGACAACAAGGGTCTTGAAGGTCTTGAATACACCTACGACAAGATTTTGAAAGGCGTTCCGGGCTGGATTCTTGCGGAAAAGGATGCTGTAGGGAGAACCGTTTTCCCTGGCGGGCACGGCCTCCAATACCGGATGCCCAAACCGGGAAATGACATTGTTCTGACGATTGACGAAGTGATTCAGCACATTGCGGACAAGGAAATTGATGCGGCGCTTATGAGCAACCGCGCCAAGGGAGGCGTCTGCATTGTGATGGATCCCCGGACAGGCGAAATCCTCGCGATTTCGGTCCGGACTACAGTCTCAGGCAGGACTTTCAATCCGAATGAGCCGAAGAGATATAAACCTGGCGAGTGGAGAAACAGGGCAGTAACCGATGCATTCGAACCCGGCTCTATTTTCAAACCGATTATCGCTGCTGCTGCGCTCGAAGAACGGGTCGTGCATCCGCTCGAGCGATTTGATTGTTCTGCAGGATTGATTCAGCTGGCAGACCGGACTGTGCATGATGATGAAAGAAACGGAGTACTGACCTTTACGGACGTGATTGCCAAATCAAGCAACGTCGGTACCATAAAAGTTGCGATGCGGCTCGGCAAGGAACGGTTTGCAAAGTATATAACCGCTTTCGGATTTGGGAAGAAAACCGGGATTGATGTTCCCGGAGAGATCACTGGGCTGTTGAAAGATGTGGGAGACTGGTCAGGCGTGTCGCTCGGTTTTATTGCGATCGGACAAGAGATCGGCGTTACTCCGATTCAGATGGCTTCGGCGTATTGTGTTCTTGCGAATGGCGGCGTCCTGATGAAGCCATATCTTGTATCGCAGATTATTGCCCGGGAGGGGAGCGAAGGGCAGCGATTCAGGCCGGAGCCTGTTGGACGTATTCTGAATGAAACAACCACTGCAAAATTAAATAAAATACTTCAACGGGTAATTGAAACGGGGACGGGTCAGAAAGCAAAGCCGACCGGATATACTGCGGCCGGGAAAACAGGCACAGCGCAGAAGGTCGATTTCAAAACAAAACGCTATTCTAAAAAGGACTATGTCAGCTCCTTTGCAGGATTTGTCCCGGCACGGTCACCTCGTCTGGTGGTTCTCGTCATGATTGATAGTCCTGCGGGAAGCATTTACGGAGGAAGCGTTGCTGCTCCGGTATTCAAAACAGTTGCGGAACAGAGTCTTGCGTATCTTCAGGTGCCGCCTGATGATGTGGAAGGAAAAATGCTTCTGGTGAACCGATGAAACTCGGAACTTTATTGACAGCGCTTGAGATGGAGAAAAATCCTCTGTCCGACGCATACGATCTCGAGGTGCGGGACATTGCGTATGATTCCCGGGTGGTACAACCGGGTTCCCTGTTTGTGGCCGTGCGAGGATTTCAGTCGGACGGCCATCAGTTTATTCCGGATGCAGAACAAAAGGGCGCTGCAGCAATTATTGCGGAAAGAACATCTGCAAAATCCGGAAAAGCGCCGCTGCTCGTGGTTCAGGATTCCCGGCGTGCGCTTGCTCTTCTTGCGACCGCCTTTTACGGACAGCCATCGCAGAAATTGAAATTGATCGGGATCACGGGAACAAATGGGAAAACCACCACGACCTATCTTGTGAAATCAATTATCGAAACAGCAGGCCGGAAAACCGGGCTTATCGGTACGATTGATTACCGTATCGGTGAGCGAGTATACCCTGCACCGAATACAACACCTGAGTCGCTTGACCTTCAACGGCTGCTTGCGGAAATGGTGGACTATGGTGCTGAGTATTGTGTGATGGAAGTTTCATCGCATGCGTTAGAACTTGGAAGGATCCAAGGCTGCACGTTCGCGGTTGCTGGTTTTACGAATTTAACCCAGGACCATCTTGATTTTCATACAACCATGGAAGCGTATCTTGCTGCGAAGCTCAAACTCTTCACATCTCTTTCCGAAGAGGTTTTTGCGGTCATTAATAAGGATGATCCGAATTCAGAAACCTTGATTCGGCTGACTCGTGCAAAAAAATTTACCACTGGTTTTTCAGACGATGCAGATATTCGCCCGGCAGGAACAATCAATCATGATTTGAACGGGCTTTCTTTTCCCGTTCACATTCCAGGCGGGACTATCATCCTAGAGTCGCCGCTCATCGGAAAACATAACGTTTACAATATTCTGACGGCAATCGGTATTGCGCATGCCTTGGGATTTACGAGCGAACAGATCTGTACAGGAATACGCACGATGCAGGCGGTTCCTGGCAGGATGGAAAAAATAAACGAAGGCCAGGCATACGGTGTTCTGGTTGATTATGCGCATACTGAGGATGCTCTTGTACGGCTTCTAGAGGCTGTCCGAGAAATTACTGAAAAGCGGGTGATTACGGTGTTTGGGTGTGGGGGAGATCGCGACCGCAGCAAACGGCCAAAGATGGGCAAAGCAGCTATCACGGGAAGTGATGTCGTTATTGTAACGTCTGATAACCCCCGATCCGAAGATCCGCTCGCCATTATCCGGGAAATTGAACAGGGGATGGCCGGCATTGGTATAAAGACCGAGTACAAGGATCCCGTAGTGGCGATTTCCGGTAAAAAACCATATTATGTTCTGCCCGACCGGCAAGAAGCCATAGCTGCTGCAATACGAATGGCAATGCCAGGAGACATTATCGTGCTGGCTGGAAAAGGGCATGAAACGTACCAGATCATCGGATCAAACAAGATGCCGTTTGACGACCGCGAAGCAGCACGGCAGGAGATCAGAAAGAATCAAAGAAGATGATGCATCATGACAAGACAACCGGTTCTTCTCGAAAGATCATGCACTGCGCATTCTTTTTCCTCGGAGTGCGCTATGAATGAAACGGAAAAAAATCTGCTGTACGAAATTCTGGGGAGGATAACGAAGATGGAGATCGCAGGAATTTCCATAGACTCCAGGAATATCAAGGGAGGGGAGCTGTTTGTCGCATTAAAAGGAGATCGTTTTGACGGCCATGATTTTGTGCCGGACGCAATCCAGAAGGGCGCATGGGGCGCCTTGGTTGACCGGACCATTTTTGAAGAAAAATTCGAGAGCATCGGCGGATACCAGAATATTCTTCCGGTTGATGATACCTTAACCGCTTTACAGGAATTGGCCAGGATTAACCGAAAAAAATATTCGATTCCACTGATTGGGATCACCGGATCGAATGGAAAAACAACGACCAAGGAAATGCTCGCCTCGATTCTGAAACAAAACGGTCCGGTGCTCAAGAACGAAGGAAACATGAACAACCATATCGGCGTACCGCTTACCCTGATGCGACTGGATGCAAGCCACAAGGCAGCAGTTGTTGAGATGGGGATGAGCGCGCCAGGCGAGATTGAGACGCTTGCCCGGATTGCAGGACCGACCATCGGGGTGATTACGAACATAGGGCCGGCGCATCTTGAGTTTCTCGGAACACTTGAGATGATTGCCCATGCAAAGGGAGAATTGCTGGAGCGGCTCTCTGCTGAAGACACGGCAGTCCTGAACGCCGATGATCCGCGTGTTGGAATATTGAAGTCAAAGTTTACAGGCCGGATTATCATGTTCGGGATCGAGCAGGAAGCCGATGTAAGGGCAACGAATATCAAGCAGAAACAGAACACCTTTGCATTCAAGCTTTCTGTGTCAGGAAACACCACACCTGTTCTCCTGAACACCCTGGGTCGACACAATATTTATAATGCTCTTGCTGCTGCGGCTGCTGCGCATGCTGCAGGCATGACGCTTGATGCAATTAAAACCGGCCTTGAGGAATTTGCGCCTGTTGCCATGCGATCGGAAATGAAGCAGCTTCAGGGCAGAATTGTGTTCGCTGATTATTACAATGCGAATCCTGCTTCCATGCAAGCCGCACTCGCCACCCTGATGTCACTTAAAAAGAAAGGGCGTTCCCTCGCTGTCCTGGGTGATATGCTTGAACTGGGAACTTCATCACCGAAAGAGCATGCAGCAATCGGGCAATTGGTCGCGGAGCTGGGCATTGATGTGCTGATTACGATTGGACCGCTGTCGAAGCACCTAGCCGATGGTGCGATCAAAGCAGGAATGAAAAAAAATCAGGTCTTTGAAGCACAGACGCATGCTGAAGCAGTTGCCTTGATTCAAAAGCATTCACGCCGAGGCGACGCTGTTTTGGTGAAGGGATCGCGCGGCATGAAGATGGAAAAGATTCTGGAGGAATTCTGATGCTGTACCACTTGCTGTATCCGCTTCACACGACATTTTCCGGTTTTAATGTATTTAAATACATCACTTTCCGGAGTGCAGGAGCGGCACTTACTGCACTCTTGATTAGTTTTTTGCTCGGTCCAAGCATGATTGCCTGGCTTCGGAAGATCAAGGCAGGCCAGCATATCAGAAATGACGGGCCACAGACGCATTTGTCAAAACAGGGTACGCCGACCATGGGAGGGATTCTCATCATTGCCGCACTCGCTGTTTCCATTTTGCTCTGGGCGGATCTGACGAACAAGTATATGTGGGTTGTGCTTTTATCAACGCTTGCCTTCGGCGGAATCGGGTTGTGGGATGATTATCTCAAGGTCGTAAAAAAACGGTCCACTGGACTTCTGGCCCGTGAAAAATTCAGTCTCCAAATTCTTGCTGCGCTTGCCATCGGTATATTTCTGTATTACTTCGCAAAAGATCCGAATGCGGCACATCTCTCGGTTCCCTTTATCAAGAAGGTGGTGATTGATCTCGGCTGGTTCTATATACCGTTTGCGGTTATTGTGATGGTTGGTTCATCCAATGCGGTGAATCTGACGGACGGGTTGGACGGCCTTGCTGCAGGCCTCGTGGGAATTGCGAGCATTGCGAATGCGGTCATTGTGTATATCAGCGGAAACCGGTTGATTGCCGAGTATCTCAAAATTCCCTATATCGCAGGAAGTGGAGAACTGACGGTGTTCTGCGGCGCGCTGCTCGGGACCTGTCTTGGATTTCTGTGGTACAACGCGCATCCTGCGGACGTTTTTATGGGGGACACCGGATCGCTTGCTCTGGGTGGCGCCCTGGGCGCACTTGCGCTTGTAACCAAGCATGAACTGATTCTTATTATTGTGGGCGGCATTTTTGTGGTTGAAACGCTCTCGGTGATCATGCAGGTTGCTTCGTATAAAATGACCGGAAAACGGATTTTTCGCATGGCGCCCATTCATCATCATTTCGAACAATTGGGCTGGCCCGAGACAAAGGTTATTGCGCGATTCTGGATCATTGGGATTATTCTTGCCCTGATATCCCTCGGGTCATTGAAATTGAGATAATCAACACGGAAAGAGGATAGTTGTGGAAACTGATTTTAAAGGGAAAAAAATTACGGTTGTCGGGATGGGGAAAAGCGGGATTGCAGCTGCACGGGTGCTTGCTGATCTCGGCGGCTGCGTCACGATCACGGATAAAAAACCGATTCAGGAACTAGAATCGCAGATTACCATGCTCAGGAATGCGGCTGTCTCAATAGAAGCAGGGGGTCATCCGGAGCGACTGTTTCTCGAATCTGATCTTATTGTGCTGAGTCCTGGGGTGCCCAAGATACTTCCGCTTCTGCAGGCCCAGCGCCACGGAGTAACAATCATCAGCGAACTCGAGCTGGCATGGCAGATTTCAAATGCTCCCTACATCGGCATTACCGGAACCAATGGAAAATCAACCGTCACGACGCTCGTCGGGCTCATGCTCGAGAAAGCGGGGAGGCAGGTTCTTGTTGCAGGAAATATCGGGAATGCGCTCACGGATCATGTTCATGAGCTCAAAACCAGAGAGTGGATCGTTGCTGAACTCTCGAGCTTCCAACTTGAAGATATTCACGAATTCAGACCAAAGATTGGCGCAATTCTGAATCTGACACAGGATCATCTTGACCGGTATCATACGCTCGAAGAATATGGAGAAGCAAAAGCACGGGTATTTATGAATCAACGGAAGGATGATTTTCTGATTTTGAACTTCGATGATCCGCTGGTGAAGTCATATGCCAATCAGACTCAGGCAACCGTGGTTCCGTTCTCGAGGCTGCTCCGCTTTAATCCCGGCGCATGCGTGCATGAAGGGTTTGTTACCTTCAACGGAAAGCGTATCTGCAGAACAGATGAAATCCGTATCCAGGGTGTCCATAATCTTGAAAATGCCCTGGCTGCAGCAGCAATCTCTCTGTCTGCAGGAGCTGACAAAGATGCGGTTGCTGAAGTGCTTAGGGAATTTTCAGGGCTTGAACATAGGCTCGAATTCGTGCGCGAAAAAAACGGTGTTCGCTATATCAATGATTCCAAAGGAACGAACGTCGGCGCAGTCATTAAATCCGTGGAGAGCTTTCATGAACCGGTTATTCTGATAGCGGGCGGGTATGACAAAGGAAGCGATTTCAGCCCGCTGTATTCCTTGTTCAAAGAAAAAGTGAAACTTTTGATCTTGATCGGGAAGGCAGCAGATAAAATGCAGCAAGCCCTGGATAGTGCAACAGAAACTATCCGGGCGAACACGCTTGAGGAAGCAGTTCAGCGCGCGTCACAAAAAGCATCGTCCGGTGATGTGGTTTTGTTGTCCCCGGCATGCGCAAGCTTCGACATGTTCAAAGATTTTGAGGACCGGGGAAAACAGTTCAAGGAAGCAGTACGAAATTTGTAATTCTATAAAGAACATTGGATGCTTCTATGCAGGCGATGATGCACTATAAGGCACATTATGACGGGATTCTCCTGTTTGCCATTCTGATGCTTGTGGTGACCGGGGTGGTGATGGTGTACAGCTCGAGCAGCGTGGTCGCGCTCACTACGTATGATGATACGACGTTTTTTTTGAAACGCCAGATTGTCTGGGCGGTGCTCGGACTGGCATGCATGTTCGTAACCATGAGAGTGGATCACCGGCTTTTGTCTGACAGGCGGCTTGTGGTTGCACTGCTAATTCTTTCGCTTCTTTGCCTTGCATTAACACTGGTTCCCGGGATCGGTACGATGATCAACGGATCCCGGAGATGGCTGCGATACGGCATGCTTTCATTCCAGCCGTCAGAACTGGCGAAATTCGCGCTTATCCTGTATCTGAGCTACTATATTGCCAAACAGGGCGAACGTTTGCGGAGCTTCATGCAGGGACTGTTTCCCGCCTACATTGTGTCCGGCATATTCCTGGTCATGACGCTTGTGCAGCCGGACTTCGGTGCAACCATGACCATGGCTGGTGTTGCCGGAATTCTGCTGTTTGCCGGTGGGGCAAACGTGCTTCATCTTATCGGGACTCTTCTGTTAGCATCGCCGTTTGTTTACACTGCGGTTGCTCACAGCACGTACCGGCTGAAAAGGATTTTTGCGTTTCTCGATCCATGGTCTGATCCGCAGGGTTCCGGCCATCAGATTATCCAATCATTTCTTGCGTTCGGGAGCGGCGGTTTGTTCGGCAGAGGCCTTGGCGAAGGCAGGCAGAAGCTTCTTTTTCTTCCAGAGCGTCATTCTGATTTTATTTATGCGGTGATCGGCGAAGAGCTTGGCCTTATCGGAGCGCTGGTTGTGTTAACGTTGTTTCTTGTTATTTTATGGCGCGGTGTTGTGACTGCCCTCGGATCAATAGAGCCGTTCAGCCGGATGCTTGCGCTTGGCATAACTCTGCTTATCTGCGTGCAGGGATTGATTAACATGGCGGTTGTGACCGGACTTTTGCCGACCAAAGGGATTGCATTACCGCTTGTCAGTTACGGCGGGTCATCGCTTGTGATCACGATGGCTGCGCTTGGGGTATTGCTTAATATTTCGCGCGAAACTCGTTAGAAACAGGATGCCGGATGTCGGATACAAGATGCATGATACCAGATGCCAGATGCCGGATACATGAAATAGATACTCGATGCATGATGCCCGATGAGAGATGAGAAGATGAGTGTGCTCATATGAAAGTATTGATTGCCGGAGGAGGGACCGGAGGGCATTTGTATCCCGGGATCGCTATTGCGCGGGAGCTCATGAAAAATCCCACGAATGAGGTCTTATTCGTTGGAACTGAACAGGGGATTGAGGCACGGGTCCTTCCCCGGGAAGGGTTACGAGTAAAATTCATCCCGGCAGGAAAACTAAAGGGCATGGATTTTTTTTCAAAACTTAAAACTTTCGCAAAACTTCCTGCAGGCTTCATACGGTCGTTTCAGCTGCTTCAGGAAGAGCGGCCTGACATTGTTATTGGTGTGGGAGGCTATGCATCTGCTCCCCTGGGAGCCGCAGCAGGCATTCTGAGGTTCCCTTTGATCGTGGTTGAACCGAACTCCTATCCGGGACTTGCGAACAAGATACTCGGGAGAACAGCCGTCTCGGTTGCCCTCTGTTTCCCCGGGACAGCGGCAAAGGATTTTTTCCCTCCGGAAAAAACGGTTCTGCTTGGGCCGCTGGTCAGGAAGGGAATCGATCAGGGAGATCGAACCAAGGCATGTGAGCGATTCGGGTTTGATCCCAATGGATTTACCCTTCTGGTTATGGGAGGGAGCGGTGGAGCGCATGCCATCAATATGGCAATGAAGCAGGCAGCTCAAAAATTGACCAGAATCAGGAATCTTCAGGTCCTTCATGCAACCGGAGAGCATGATGCGCCGGACGTCCTGACCGGTTATCGTTTGGCTGGTCTTAAGGCAACAGTCCTCCCATACATTCATGCTATGGAAGATGCGTATGCAGTTGCGGATCTGGTGATTGCGCGTTCAGGTGCTACCACGGTGGCAGAGCTTGCGGTATGCGGAAAGCGGGCGATTCTGATTCCGTTTCCCTATGCGGCTGACAATCACCAGGAATACAACGCTCGAACGCTTGCTAGCCGGGGTTCAGGAGAGGTTCTTCTGCAAAAAGATCTGACGCCGGATCTCCTGGCTGAAGTAATAAAAAAACATGCAGAACACCCGAATGCTCCAGTCGGTGTGCGCATGGCAAGTACGGCAGCTGAAGAGATTGTGAGGATCTGCAACGATCATGTTCAAAAAAATTAAACATATTCATTTCATCGGGATTGGCGGAATCGGCATGAGCGGCATTGCCGAGGTGCTCCTGAACCTCGGATACCGGATTTCCGGCTCTGATATGAGAGAATCGGAAACAACAGAACGGCTTCGGAAGCTGGGCGGAGAAATTTCGATCGGTCATGCCCCGGAACATATTACGGAACCCCATGTGGTGGTCATTTCTTCAGCAGTCACGAAGGAAAATGTCGAAATGATGGCTGCACGTGAAAAACAGATTCCGGTTATTCCCCGGGCTGAGATGCTTGCGGAATTGATGCGGCTGAAATACGGGATTGCAATTGCCGGAGCGCATGGAAAAACGACTACGACGTCGATGGTTGCAACGGTGCTTGCGGCCGGAGGGATCGATCCTACGGTCGTGATCGGGGGAAAAGTTAACAGCCTGGGAACGAACGCAAAGCTCGGACAGGGCGAGTTTCTGGTGGCTGAAGCGGATGAAAGCGATGGAAGCTTTCTTGCTCTATCTCCGGCGATCGCGGTTGTTACGACAATTGATGCCGAGCATCTCGATTATTACCGTGACATCGATGAGATTAAAGATGCATTTCTTTCCTTTATCAACAAGGTTCCGTTTTACGGGATGTCCGTTCTCTGTCTTGATCAGCCGCATATTCAGGCGCTTCTTCCCATGGTACAGAAGCGGTATGAAACATACGGTTTGAGTTCGCAGGCGGATTATCAGGCTCGCGACATCGTGCTTCGTCCGCTGGGCTCCCGGTTCAAGGTCGTGCATCACGGGACCGACCTCGGATGGTTTGAACTCTCGATTCCGGGCGTGCATAATATCAACAACGGTCTTGCCGCTATTGCCGTTGCCCGGGAACTCGAGATTGATCTTGAGATCATCAGAAAAGCGTTGAAAGAGTTCAGCGGCGTTCAGCGTCGGTTCCAGGTCAAAGGAGAGAAAAACGGAATTACGGTCGTTGACGATTACGGTCACCATCCGACCGAGATCAAGGCTACCCTGGCTGCGGCAGCAGCGGCTGATGATCGAAGAATTGTCGTCGTATTTCAGCCGCACCGGTATTCAAGAACACGGCACCTGCTCCCGGATTTTTTCACCGCATTCAATGAAGCGGACAAACTCATTATCATGGACATTTACGCTGCCGGAGAAACACCGATTCCGGGCGTATCAGGACAGGCGCTGTATGAAGGTATAAAAAAATACGGCCACAAGGATGTGACGTTTATTCCGGTTCGTGAAGAGGTGCTCCGGCATTTGAAAAAAAATACGAAACAAGGAGATATTGTTCTTACGCTCGGAGCAGGAGATGTGTGGAAGATTGGGGAACAATTTTTAGAAGCAGTATAGGAAAAGCAGAAATCAAGTAATCAAAATGGAGTGGATATGAAAATTCATATACGAGGAGAGATCCGAAAAAATGAACCCTTAAGCAGGCACACCTCATTTGGCATTGGAGGGCCTGCCGATATTTTTGCCTGTCCCATTGACGCTGAAGATGTAAACGTTTTGCTGCATGCATTCCAGGAACAGAACATACCCTATTTTGTTCTTGGCGGAGGTACGAATCTGCTTGTCCGGGATGGTGGAT
The DNA here is from genome assembly GCA_041650055.1 of Nitrospirota bacterium. Classification (GTDB taxonomy): domain Bacteria; phylum Nitrospirota; class UBA9217; order UBA9217; family UBA9217; genus JBAZLV01. The sequence goes on from JBAZLV010000003.1 coordinate 117,734, forward strand.
TCCGGGGAGCGGTTATCTGTCTCAAACACATGAACATGATCAAGATCGAACGTGAGTATCGCTCGATTGGCGGGACGTTTTTCTCGCTCTCTGCAGAGGGCGGTGCGCTTATGCCGAAGCTTGTTTCGGTTGCCGCCGAAGAAGGGCTGACCGGCTTTGAATTCGCGGCGGGAATTCCGGGAACCGTGGGCGGAGCAGTCCGAATGAATGCCGGAACCGCGATGGGTGATATCAGCGGAGTCATTCATTCGGTAACGCTCATATCTCCTGATTCGACCATTACCATACGGGAACGGGAGGAAATCGGATTTGGATACAGAAAATCTTCTATTCCAAACGGTTCACTCGTGCTGAATGCGCGGATAAGCCTTCGCCGGGATGATAAAGACAAGGTCAAGGCCAGGGTCCAAGAATTGCTCGATAAACGGAAAGAGCGACAGCCCTGGAGATATCCGAATGCTGGATCGATTTTTAAAAACCCGAATGAAAAGCCGGCAGGCGTGCTGATTGAATCAGCAGGGTTGAAGGGAAAAAAAGTCGGCAGTGCGCAAATTTCAGATAAACATTGTAATTTTATCGTGACCATCGGAGAAGGCAAGGCAGCCGATGTTATTGAGCTTATGGATATGATTACGAAAACGGTGCTTGACCGGCATGGCGTACGGCTTGAGCCGGAAATTCAAATTATCGGGGAAGACTAATGGGATTGGTGACGAATAAAAAAATCGGTGTTTTGATGGGAGGATTGTCATCCGAGCGGGAAGTTTCGCTGGCAACCGGACGGGCAATCTCGAAGGCTTTACAGGACAAGGGATATCAAGTCGTTGATATAGATGTGGGAAGAGATGTTGCCGAAAAAATTCATGACAGCCACATTGATATCGCATTCATCGCGCTTCACGGAAAATACGGAGAAGACGGGGCGATCCAGGGAATGCTGGAGGTCATGGGTATTCTCTATACGGGTTCGGGGGTTCTTGCAAGCGCCATTGGAATGAATAAAACTGTTTCCAAACAATTATTTCGTTCCCAGGGGCTTCTCGTGGGACCGTATGAAGTTGTTTACAGCGGTACGGCTGACCGTGTTTCTGGCGTGATCGAGAACCTGAAATTCCCGGTGGTTGTCAAACCCCATGCAGAAGGATCGAGTGTCGGGATAAGCCTTGTTTTTAAAAAAGAGGAAATTGCGCCAGCGCTGGAGCTTGCCTTCAAGTATGGAAATGAAATTCTCATCGAAAAATTTATTACAGGCAAGGAAGTCCAGGTCGGGATACTGGGGAACCGGGCACTGGGCGTGATTGAAATCGTTTCAAAGCACGCTTTTTACGATTATGCCGCGAAATATGAAAAGGGAATGTCGGAACATTTTTTCCCCGCACGAATTTCTGAGAAGGCATATCAAATGCTGCTCGAAGCAGGACTGGCAGCCCATCGTGCCATCGGGTGCAGCGGATACAGCCGGGTTGATTTTATTCTGGACGAGTCAGAATCAGCATACATTCTGGAAGTGAACACGCTTCCCGGCATGACTGCGACCAGCCTTCTGCCGGAAATTGCAAAAGGGGTAGGTATTCAATTTCCCGAGTTGGTCGAGGAGATTCTTCGGTTGGCGCTGGAAAAAGACATCCGGAGAAGGTAAGAACGTTCGAGGAACATGCGAGATTATAAAAATGTAAGTGTTCCAAAACAGTACCGTACCGTAACTCGGGCAACCAGACAACGGGTCCTTCTGAACCGTCCAAAGGCTCGAAGCGGGAACTGGTTTCCCCGGGCAAAAAACGCGGCACAAAAATGTCTGCTCATCATGCTTCTCGCGGCTGCCGGCTGGCTGGGCTGGCAGGCATACCGCGTTATCACCCATGCTCACGTATTTCAGATTTCAGGTGTTGATGTGAAAGGGGTGCGGCAGCTTACGGAAGCTGATTTGAAAGAAATCGTTGGTGTGTTCACCGGGCAGAATATTTTTCAGGCTGATCTGAACGCAGCAGTGATTCGAGCCCAGGCAAACCCATGGATCAATAGTATAAGCATTTCCCGGCGGCTGCCGGACAGGATCAGCATGGTGGTGACCGAGCGGGTACCGTTCGCAATTTTGGATACCGGGAAAAACCGGTTCCTTGTGGATGTCAGCGGGGTAGTCATTACCCGGGTTCCGAATGACCAGACAGGGCTCTGGCCGTTTCCCGCTGTTTCGATAAAGGATTACCGGGCAATGCCAGGGGAACAGATCGCGCTGGAAGGCATGCACGAAGCCTTGAAGCTTCTGGGAGAAATTACAAAACGCGGAGGATGGGAACTCCAGGAATTAACCATCAAGGCAGGGACTCCTGAGTCGCTCACCGTGGTGTATGCAGGTCATGAATTCAGATTCGGGAGCGGCCGATATGGGGAAAAACTAAAAAGACTTTTTGAAGTGATGACGGATATGAAGCAGCGTGGCCAGGATATTGCGTATGTTGATCTTCGCCCAATGCGGCAGGTTGCGGTGATGCCTAAAAAAGAAGAAAAACGAGTAACAATACGGAAAAAAAGAACATGACCACTCATGTGCCAGGGGGTGTATAGTGGCAAAAAAAATGGATAACGTGCTCGTCGGGCTCGATCTGGGAACGACCAAGGTGTGCGCTATTGTCGGAGAAGTAAAAGAGGGAGGCCGGGTCGATATTATCGGGATCGGCATCAATCCTTCACATGGCTTGAAAAAAGGCGTGGTTGTGAACATTGACAGCACGGTTGAATCCATAAAAAAAGCCGTGCATGAAGCTGAACTCATGGCCGGAGTTGAGATCAATTCCGTGTATGTCGGGATTTCCGGCGGGCATATCAAGGGAATCAATTCACGAGGCGTGGCAGCAATCAAAAACCGTGAAGTGGGCTCAGCCGATGTTGCCCGTGCGATCGACGGCGCGCGTGCAGTCAATATTCCGCTCGATCAGCAGATTCTCCATGTGCTTCCGCAGGAATTCATTATTGATGATCAGGACGGTATCAAGGAGCCGCTCGGCATGTCCGGGACTCGGCTCGACGTCAAAGTCCACATTATCACCGGCGCGGTGACTGCAATCCAGAACATTGTAAAAAGCTGTTCGCGGGCGGGATTAAGCGTGCATGACCTTGTGCTCCAGCCACTGGCATCGAGCAGGGCGGTATTGACCGCTGAAGAACAGGAACTTGGCGTGGTGGTAGTTGATATCGGAGGCGGGACAACGGATCTTGCATTTTTTCTTGAAGGAAGCCTGTGGCATACGGAAGTGCTTCCGATCGGCGGCAACCACCTGACGAACGATATTGCGATCGGGCTTCGCACGCCTGCATCCGAAGCGGAGAAGATCAAAATCAAATTCGGATGCGCGCTTTCATCTCTCGTGAAACACGAAGAAACGCTGGATGTCCCGAGCGTTGGAGGACGACCACCCCGGCTTCTTTCTCGACAGATTTTATGCGAGATCATAGAACCGCGCGTGGAGGAGTTATTCGGCATGGTGCAGCAGCGGCTCAAGAAGACCGGGTTTGAGGATATGTTTGCATCCGGTGTCGTCCTGACCGGGGGGACTGCGCTCATGGAAGGGGTGCAGGATGCTGCTGAGCGTTACCTTGGCCTTCCTGTCCGCTGTGGAACACCGCGCAATATTGGTGGGCTTATGGATGTGGTAAACAGCCCTATTTATGCGACAGGAGTCGGGCTCGTTATTTACGGGGCCGAGAACCAGGTGGAACAGCCACGTGCTTTCCGAAGCGTTGGAAGCGTGAATAAGTTCTGGAAATGGCTGGGAGAGTATATTTAAATACGGAATAAAGGCCTGCTGAACGTAAATGAGTTTCCTACTTTATTGGAGGGACCATGGAAGACAATCTTGAACTTCGCTTTCAAGATATCATGGAGTTTATAGCTGATTCAGCCAAAGAAACCCAGAAAATGGAACCGCAGGAAGAGAGGAGGGCAAACGGGATGTTCGAATTTGAAGAGGAAAAACTGCCTGCTGTCATCAAAGTGATTGGTGTCGGAGGAGGCGGGAGTAATGCCGTAAACAGTATGATCCAGTCCGAAATCAAGGGAGTGCAGTTTATTGTGGCGAACACCGATATGCAGGCTCTGGATCTTTCCCGGGCGCCCATGAAACTTCAGATTGGTTCCAAACTTACCTGTGGACGGGGAGCTGGCGCCAATCCGGAGATCGGACGCTCTGCGGCACTTGAAGACGCGGACAAAATTTCTGCAGCGATCTCCGGTGCTGACATGGTTTTCATCACTGCCGGCATGGGCGGAGGAACAGGGACCGGAGCTGCGCCCATTATCGCAAGCCTGGTGCGGGAAGCAGGCGCATTGGCTGTTGGTGTTGTCACTCGACCGTTCAGTTTCGAGGGCGAGACGCGTTCCCGCAAGGCCGATGAAGGAGTGAACGAACTTAAGAAAAACGTGGATGCACTTATCGTGATCCCCAATGAACGACTCCTGAATCTTGCCGAAAAGAGGACTACCCTGCTTGAATCATTCAAACTTGCGGACGACGTGCTCGGCCAGGCAGTCAAAGGTATTTCGGATGTGGTCATGGTTCCGGGATACGTGAATGTTGATTTCGCAGACGTCAAGACCGTGATGTCAAATCGCGGCAGAGCTGTCATGGGCACCGGCATTGCGCGAGGAGAGGGAAGAGCGACCGAAGCAGCACAACGTGCCATTGCCAGCCCGCTGCTTGAAGACGGCTCTATCAAGGGAGCGCGTGCTGTCCTGATCAATATTACCGGCGGCAATGATATGGGTATCTATGAGCTGAATGAAGCATCCGCGATCATCAAAGAAGAGGTTGATCCGGGAGCAAACATTATTTTCGGTGCTGTAATCAATTCCGGGTTGAGCGAGGATGTGATCATAACCGTTATTGCGACCGGCTTTGATGAAGAAGGGATCAAGGAACGCGTGAAGCGGCCGGTCAGTCTGAAGGAATTCATGAAAGTCGTTGACAAACCAAAGCGAAAACAGGAAGCATTCGATTTCAGGAATGATGCGCTCGGGATCGGCGGAGAAGATCTTGATCGGCCAACATTCTTACGGAGGCAGGCGGATTAGCTTATCGCTCGTAAATAATCTTCATGCGATTCAAATCACCTCAGATTGACGGTTATGTGGTTTATGCAGTAAGCGGCGTGAATACCATCTCGTTTGCAATTGATTTTGAAAATGCCGATACCACCGGCCTTCTTGGCTTTGCAGTTGAACGTGAAGATCACCAAAGCAGCGAACGATATTTCATGCGCGGTTTTAAAATATTCAAGGAACTGATTCCCCATCCCTATCCCAACATGGAAGTGAGCACGTTCGATCATCCGATTCAAAGTTTTGTCTGGGATGATTTTACTGCCAAACCCGAACATTCCTATACCTATTTCTTTTATCCCATCACTGGACAGGTGAAGAACCTTAAACGAAGTACGAAACCTATTCCCATCCAGGTTACTACTGAACCGTTATACAGCAAAACTGACGAGCATGACATTTTTTTCAACCGAGGAATTGCGAGCAGTCAGGCGTATGCACGGAAATTCGGCAATATAGCCCCTGACAAAATCAACGATCCGGAAAAACAGGAAAGTGCTTATACTTGGTTAAGCAGGGATTTGAAAGATGCGATACTGAACTTTATTGCACAGGCTCAAAAGGGAGATGCACTTCTCGGATGTTTCTATGAGTTTCGTTATCAGCCTGTTGCGGATGCATTCAAAGAAGCAATCAAACGAGGCGTTGATATCAGGATTATTATCGATGCAAAGCCGAATGCAGAAGGTTTTCCCAGAAATGATAATTTAAAAATAATCAAAAAAGCCGGTATCCCGATTAAGAATATTATTAAACGGGAAGCAAATAAGGACAAAATTCAACATAATAAGTTTATTGTTTTTTTGAAAGGGAGCGAACGAAAACCATGCGCGGTTTGGACCGGCTCAACGAATATTTCCGAAGGCGGGATATTCGGCCAGACGAATGTTGGCCACTGGATCAAGCATGAAGAAACAGCTCAGAAATATAAACAGTATTGGGATATGCTGAGCAGTGATCCGGGAGGCGCTTCTAATGATGACCGGTCAAAAAAAATCCAGAAGAACAAACTGTTTAAACAGAATGTGGTAACCATCACGGATGATATTGAGCCTGAGCGTATTCCCGATATTCCAAAGGGAATTACTCCGATTTTCAGTCCTCGTCAGAAAATCACCATGTTGAATACGTATGCTAAGATGCTTGATCATGCCGCAGATTGTTCTTGTATCACATTGGCCTTCGGTATCAGCGACGTATTCAAGCAGATTCTTGCTGATAATACGTCGAAAGATCAGATTACCTTCATGCTTCTGGAAAAAAAAGATCGTCCCAATCCGAGGAGTAACAAGCAATTTACCTATGTAGGGGCCGGCAACAATGTGTACAAGGCATGGGGTTCCTATATTCATGACCCGTTGTATCAATGGACCCGTGAAACAGATACACTGCTTATGGGCATGAACAAGCATGTAAGATAGATTCATTCAAAATTTTTGCTTGCCGATCCTTTGAGCGATGATCCGATCGTCGTTACCGGTTCTGCAAATTTCAGCAGCCCTTCCACTACCGATAATGATGAGAATATGATCATTATTCGGGGCAATAAACGGGCGGCTGATATTTATTTTACGGAATTTAACCGGCTGTTTAATCATTATTACTTCAGGGCTGTACAGGAGAAGTTGTCTTTTGACGAGAAAAATAAACAACCGCAGGAGAATAGTCTTTTCCTTTCCCCTACCGACGATTGGCTGAAAAAATATCAAGAAGGAAAACTAAGATACAAACGCGTCAAGATGTTCTGCAAAATGCAGGGATGTGGTTAGGCTCTCTTAGCTGTCTTTGTGAGCAGAGGA
>JBAZLV010000004.1:0-103193 GCA_041650055.1 Nitrospirota bacterium
GATCAACATCACCCCTTCTCACAATCCGTCGCCCTACTCCGGATTAAAGTTCAATCCTGCTGATGGCGGACCGGCTGGAACTGAGATTACAAATTGCATCCAGGCAGAGGCAAATCGGCTCATGAACCAACCGGCTCCCCATGCTTCGAGCGCGCCGGTAAAAGATTTGGTGAAAGTGAATCCTATTCAGCTCTATCTCACATTTTTAAAAAAACGCGGTACAGTAAACCTTGAGTTTATACAGAAGTTTGTGCAGTGGGCAAACTGTATTGTAGTGGTTGATCATGTGCACGGCGCTACGCGCGGTGTTCCTGAATTTTTATTGAACGCGTTCGAGTTCCTGCATAGAAAACTCGTTGTGCTCAGAACAGATACTAACCAGCTCTTCGGTGGGGTCGCACCTGAACCATCGCAAAAAAACATGCAGGAAGTTGATGAGCTTTTAAAAAAGAGCACTGCGGATTACAGAATTGGTGCCATTATGGATCCAGATGGCGACCGGATCAGGCTTGCAGATCAGGAAGTACAAATTCCCATGAATTATTTTGGTGCGATGGCGCTTCATTTTCTGGCGGTGCATAAAAAAGTCAAAGGCGTTGTCGCCAAGTCCGTGGGTACGAGCAATTTTGTAAATGCAATTGCTGAAAAGCTTGGGATTCCCGTACATGAAACAAAGGTGGGGTTCAAGAACTTCAGACCCTATCTTCTTCCGAATGCATCCGAACCTGCGATTGTCGCCTTCGAGGAATCCGATGGCATTACGGGATTCAATCATACCCTTGAGAAAGACGCGTTATTTGGTTTAATGCTGGCAATAGAAATGGTTGCAACCACCGGCAAAAATCTTCATGAATATCTTGATGATCTTATGAAAGAATACGGATATTTTTATCCTGACCGTTCCGGGATAGAAGTTGATCGTTCTCTGGTCGGCGCTCCGCTCAAGAAAAAGATCGACGGTATCAAAGACAAATATCCCGAAGGAAGCAAAATCAAGATTGGAGCGAAAACACTTACAGTTAAGAAACTGATCACCGTAGATGGAACGAAAATTGTCCTCGATGACGGCTCCTGGCTCATGATCCGGCCGTCAGGAACAGAACCGAAAGTCCGGTTTTATGTTGAAGCAAGAAAACCGGATGAAATACAACCGATTTTTGAAACAGCAAAGCAATTGACCAAGGATGCGATAGCTGAGGCGTAATTGAATATTTCGAGCTTATTTATTATTGTGGTGCAGGATTTACAAAAGCTGTTTTTCAAAATGCGCCTTTGAATAACGATTTACTTACTGCCCTTTCAAATAGAAAATCTAATTCTGCATGCTCACTTCTAATAGACGAATTCAAAATTCACGATATAGAAATAGCCCTTACAAGGAGGCAAGGGGTCAAATCTCATTTGTCAACACCTCCGCTCTATACGACTCAGCAATGTCCTTAGTTTTTTATCGCTCTGAATCTTTGCCCCTAGCCGCTTGCGTTCCTGGCTGACTGGACCATAACCAATACCAAAGACTTGCCCAATTTCCGGTCCTTTTAAACCGCCAGCCCGATATAATAACTCCATAACAACTCGCCGAAGGTCGCCCTTTTCGCTTTTGATTGCCTCAATGTCCTTGCCTGTTTCTCGATGTACTGCCTTGAATATCTCTTCCTTAGCCCGGTACCGGTGAATCTCGCCGATTGATGGACGTTCCCGGTCTTTCATTCCTTCAATATATTTTTTCTTTATCAGGGCAATAAAGGCTGCTCCGCCCAGGATGCTCTTGCCGATGATGTATTCCTTGATCTTCGTGTCCGCGCCGATCTCAGCGCATCACAATACTTCAGCAACGCTCCATGCCGGCGCAATGCACCCACTTGGGACATGCGGCGCATCGCTTTCGAATCCTTCACTGAGGGTTCCGAACAGGGGCATACATCAAGATCAGTTCCCAGATTCACCACAAGGAGCCTCTGCTGATTGTTCGAGAATCGATTGCAATTCCATCGCATTCTGTGCTGCAAAACCTTTTTGATCGTTGTCAAAATAACAGTAAACATCCTTGTGCTCATTCGACCATGTTTGAAAATCGTGCGCCCAGGCAGACAGCTGTGTATCAGTATATTTGCCTTGGTAAGCTCCTTCAGCGCCATGCAATCTGACATACACGAAATCCGCGGTTATTTCCTTTGGAGACTGATAACCGGCATAATCGTAGATGCAGAATGCAACATTAAATTTTTTCAAGAGAGCAAAGATGTCCGGCTGAAACCAGTTTCTATCGCGGAATTCAAATACACTTCTCACATCTCTTGGAAGAATTTCAAGAAAACGCTGAAGTCGGCCAGGATCAGGCCTGAACCGGAGAGGTAATTGAAAGAGTACCGGGCCAAGCTTCGGCTCAAGAATCCGGGCCGCATGCCAGAATTTTTTTGTGCTCTTCTGGGGATCGATAAGCCTCTTCGTATGAGTGATATACCGGCTTGCTTTCACGGAAAACAGAAAAGAATCGGGTACCCGTTCCCGCCAGTGATGAAGTGTCGTGTCAAGGGGAAGATGGTAAAAGGTGTTGTTGATCTCAACTGTAGTAAATCGGCTTGCATAAAACCGGAGGAATTCTTCTTTAGGAATATCCTCGGGATAAAACAAGCCTTTCCAGGAATCATAGTACCAGCCAGAAGTACCAATGTAGATCATGATGAAATATCCCCATTGGGTGTGGAGCAATAGTTTCCAGTTTACGTGTGTTGTCCGTTGTTTACGTAGTTATATTAACTATAGCAGACGGTTGTTTTCTTTGACGTGTGAGCAGACAGGACGTGGTTCATGCTCTATACTTGTACACAAAAGGACTTAAAACAATGGTGACTCAATGGAGGAACACATGATCAAGCGGATATTGGTTCCAACAGACGGTTCTCAGGTTTCGCAAAAAGCTGCAAAATATGCAGTGAATCTCGCAAAGCAAACTGGTGCTACACTGATCTTTCTTCATGTTCTTGATGACAGATTTCTCATCTCTCAATCTGTTCCTGCTTCATCATCTCCCGTGCATGTAAAAGAATCGGTAAAAGATTATTTAGATCAGGCAATGCAGTCCTACATCAAAGAATCCGCAGCCTTATGCAAGCGAAATGATCTTTCTTGCCAGGTGCTGACCATGAGAGGTCATCCGGTCTCGAGTATTATAAAAAAGGCGGCTGCAATAAAAGCGGACTTGATTGTGATGGGTTCACATGGAAGAAGCGGCCTTCAGGCCGTCATGTTGGGAAGCGTAACACATGGCGTATTGAATAGCGGTACAAAAATCCCTGTCCTGGTAATAAAAAAATAATTTCATAGAGCCACTCGATTTTTTCCAAGCAGGAGCATGACGGACGGAATCAGCTCGCTTTTGACAATCATATGCAGTCGATCGCCGATTCGCAAGCCTGTCGCGCCGCTGGGAATAATGTATTTGCTGTCCCGTTCGATAAAAAGGATTAACGCCCCCGGCGGCAGCCCTAAATCAATAATCTGGACTCCCGCAGCCGGGGAGTCAGCACCAATCTCTATTTCAACGGGTTCACCCTGAACATGTTCCCCTGGTTCTAATTCAAACGGAGACCTGAATCGAGCTGCAAGAGGAGCATCCAATTTGAGCCATCGGGCAACAAGCGCCACGGTAGAGCCTTGCAAAAGTGCTGACGTGATGACCACAAAGAACACGATATTAAAAATCATATCAGCTTTTTCCAAACCGGCAACAAGAGGAAATGTTCCCAGAACAATCGGTACCGCTCCCCGCAGTCCGACCCAGGAAATCATCACTTTTCTCATGACCGTTACACGTGCAAAGAGAAGCGCAAGAAAGACGGCAACAGGGCGAGCAACCAGCATCAAGACCGCCGCGGCAAGCAGGCCAACCGGAATCACGGGAACCAGATGGGAAGGATACACCTGCAACCCCAGAATAAGGAACATCGTTATCTGCATCAACCAGGCAAGCCCGTCATGGAAGCGGATCAAGCTTTTCTTTTTTGCAAACACGCTGTTTCCCATAACCAGGCCGGCTACATAGACCGAGAGAAAACCATTTCCCAGAACCATGGTTGTCAGCCCGTAGTTGAACAAGACAAGGGCCAGGGTTAAGACTGAGTAAAGCCCGTCATATTCAAGTTTTATTTTGTTAATAAGATAAATGGACCCCTTCCCGATCGCAAATCCAAGCAGTGCACCCACGGTCATCTGCCAGATCAACATGACTGCCAGATTTTCAATACCTGCATTTTTATTCAAAATAAGCATGATCATCCCGGTGGTTAAAAAAACCGCCATGGGATCATTGCTCCCTGATTCAAGTTCAAGAAGCGGCCGCAAGGTTCCCTTGAGGCTTACTTTATGTGAGCGAAGCACGGCAAATACCGCGGCTGCATCAGTGGAAGATACAATGGCTCCAAGCAGCATCGCTTCGAAAAAGGTGAAATCGAGCACGTAGTAGACAAAGACGCCGACCAGCGTGGCGGTTATAACAACACCCAGCGTTGCAAGAGATAACCCCTGCCAGAGAACAGGGCGGACGCTCTTCCAATTCGTGTCCACTCCGCCTGCAAACAGAATAAATGAGAGTGCAACGATGCCGACTGATTGCACTAGCGTGGGGTCATCAAAATGAATGCCTCCCGGGCCGTCAGAACCAGCAAGCATCCCGATCGTCAGAAAAATAACGAGGGCAGGAATACCGAGACGGCTCGCGATCGTGCTCGAAATAATATTGAGCAGAATGAGGGCGGCGACTGCAAAAAGAATAAATTCAAATGAAGGAAAGTTCATGCAATAATCCAAAAAGTACGCTTGAATAGAATATTTTTCAAAATATATCAAGGAGTGTCTGCCATGTCAAAGAAAAAGCATAGTTGTTCAATCCGATGGGTTATGATATATTTTGCATATGCATACAGACAATACCATACTTCGCGAACTCGTGCTTCTTCTTGCCGCATCACTTCCAATTACATTTTTATTTCATAAATTGAGATTACCCGCGCTCGTCGGGTTCATTATTACCGGTATTGTCCTTGGTCCCTATGGTGCCGCTTTTGTAACGGATACAACGGTTATGGAGCGGCTTGCTGAAATCGGCGTTGTACTTCTTTTATTCACAATCGGACTTGAATTCTCTATCGAAAACATCATGCATTCGGGCCGCCTGCTCCTCGCTGGCGGGTCGCTCCAGGTCCTTTTAACAATAGCGGCAGTAACCGGAATTTCACTATTGTTCAATGCTTCGTTTCCGCAAGCAGTTTTTTTCGGATTCCTTGCATCACTAAGTAGCACTGCCATTGTATTCAAAATGTATTCAGACCGCGTAGAACTGGATTCTGCCCATGGAAAGCTCGCCACCGGAATTCTTCTTTTCCAGGATATCGCAGTTGTGCCTATGATGCTTTTGCTGCCTGTTCTGGGGCAAGCCGCTGTTTCAGGCGGTGTGCATCCGCTTTCTATTATCGTAACCCTAGGGAAAGCCCTTGCAGGTATTGTTATCATATTTCTGGCGGCTAGAAAAATCGTTCCATATCTATTGTATCAAGTGATCAGGCTGAAAAATCGTGAAATTTTCTTTTTACTCATTGTTCTGCTCTGTATGGGAACAGCATGGCTTACCTATAAACTGGGCCTTTCCCTGGCACTTGGTGCCTTTCTTGCCGGGCTTATTATTTCCGAATCTGAATACAGTCATCATATCGTCACAAATATCATGCCGTTCCGGGATTATTTTGCGAGCATTTTTTTCATATCCATCGGCATGCTGCTGCATACAACATATTTATCGTCGCATTGGGGCTTGATCATCATGATGACAGCCGCACTTATCGTGATAAAAACGATAATCGTTTTTATCACTGCAAAGCTCTTTCGGTATCCCTTTAGAAGTTCATTGCTGGTAGGCCTCGGACTGGCGCAGATTGGAGAATTTTCCTTTCTTCTGGCACAAGAGGGATCAGTAAATGGCCTTATCAGCGGCGATTTATATCAGCTCTTTATCGATACTTCCATTTTAAGCATGCTTGCTACACCCTTGATCGTTCAATTCGCTCCTCTCTTTGTAGGAACCCTTCCTGAAGGCTTTCATACAAAGGAGAAAAATGACTCCTGCACTCTTTCCGAACATACCATCATTGCCGGTTATGGATTAAATGGCAAAAATCTGGCAAAAACACTAAGAGCCACCCATATTCCCTATGTCCTGCTCGAGGTAAACGCTGATGTGATTAGAAGGGCGCGTGAAGAAAGTGAACCGATCATTTATGGTGATATTACCCGTAAATATGTCCTTGAACAGGCAGGTATTGCCTGCGCAAAGATAATTGTTTTTGCTATATCTGATTTCAACGCGACAAGAATTGCAGTTAAACATTCGCGCGAATTGAACCCTTCCATTTTTATTCTTGTTCGCACACGGTACGCTGCAGAAGTCGACGAGCTTTACAAACTGGGTGCTAACCAGGTTATTCCTGAGGAATTCGAAACATCCATTGAAATATTCTCCCGTGTCCTGCATGAATATCATGTCCCGAGTAATGTGATCGCAAATCAAGTACAAATGGTGCGATTTGGCGGATATAAAATGCTCCGGGGTATGTCTCTGGACCAGGAACAGATTGGAAGAATTGCTTCATTGTTTGCCGGAGCAACGGTCGACAATGTTCAGATTGACCAGGATTCTCCTGCAAATAGAAAAACGCTTCGTGAATTGGATATTAGAAAAAACTCCGGAGCAACCGTTATAGCTATTGTCCGGAGTGGTGAAGCAATGACAAATCCCGAACCCGATCTCATGCTTCAACCTGATGATATCGTTGTTCTCCTGGGAGCACATGCAAACTTGGATCAAGCGGGAATTTTACTGACGCGAAAGATTTAGCGGAACAACGTTTTTTCTCAGCCATAAAGGGAGTGAGTGCGCGGCTGGTGCCCGTCATGGATTTCAAATCCACTGTTTCTTAGTGAAAGCTAGGAAAGATGCGTTCGATTCGCATGCGCTCCCGCCATAAATAAAAAAGAGTCTGTATCGTAGTGCAATACAGACTCGTGTGAGTGATTTTTAAATCGTTCTATTTCATAATAACCGCTTCAACTCTTCGGTTTTTTGCTCTGCCTTCAGCCGTATCATTGGAAGCGATAGGTTTCGTTTCGCCAAACCCCTTTGCTGAAAGCCTTGCCGAATCAATCCCGTATTTCGTCACCAGCAAATTCATGACGGCTTGAGCCCTGTTTTGTGAGAGGGTCATGTTGAATTGGGGATCGCTCATGCTGTCGGTGTGACCTTGAATCTCTGCTTTTACATCAGGATAACGATTTAAGTAAGCGGCTAATTTTTGTAGTTCGGAATAGGATTCCGGTTTGACCGTTGACTGGGCGGTATCAAAATTAACATGAATGGCAATGGTCTCGACAATGGTTTTCTGAACCGGAGCAGCTGCAACCGCTTTCCCCCTCGGAATACACTGGGAGCCATCACCATGGTTTGTTGCTACGTAGTTACCGCCTGTTGACATCACGAACTTCCCTTCAGTTGTGTAAACACAACTACCTGCCATCGACTCTGCCGCTATTATTGTTCCCATCACTACAAAGAATGCAACCGCTACTAACAGCATAAATCTTTTCATTTTTTCCTCCTTTTTTTACAATATATAATATAAAAACAACTATCCTTTTTGATTATATAAATATAAGCGCAACTTCCTGCAACAAATCTTCTGATAAGTAGCTTTGTTTCTATCATAGCCTTTCATAAGCTGTAAAGCAACTAAAGCAACCTTTTTTTATTGAGTATTTTTGCAACGTTCTGTTTGTCCTCTAAACACCTATGGTTTGACATACCTTTAAAACAATGATATATGATATACTTTAATTCTGTAAACACGATCTGATCCAAGGAAACCCATCCTCTTCGAGAGGTTGGAATTTATTGTACGGGAGGAGTCACATGAAGCGTATTTTAATTGTCGTTGTTGCTATGCTGTTTGTTGCATCAGTTGCTTTTGCATATCAGGTCACCGGACCGGTGCTTGAACTGACCAATGACAAGATCGTTGTTCAGAAAGGCAAAGAAAAATGGGAAGTAGCACGTGACGCAAAGACAAAAGTCACCGGCGATCTCAAAGTCGGTTCAAAAGTAACGGTACAATATGAAATGAAGGCAACCAGTATTGAAGTAAAGCAGGAAAAAGGGAAAAAGAAAGCCAAATAAGTTTTTTTGAAACAAAAACCAAAGCCCCTGAGAAACAGATCAGGGGCTTTGTATTTACCAAAGCATCTGGATCAAGAGCAGGATTGAGATGCTCGCAATAAGAGCGAGCCCGAGCATAAACCCGATATCCGCTATTTTCTCGTACAGGTCAGCCCGTTTTTGATTTCGGATCGAAGCATAGGAAAAAAAGCAGGGAACAATAAAAAAGATAATACCAGCGCCCGCCGCTTCATCAATCAGTGTGGTATCTGACAGTCCGATCGCCTTAATCGAACAGAGAATGACGAAACACAATCCGAGCAAATTGGACGCAGTGGGAAGAATATGATGGCTTATTTTCGTATCGTCAGGCATGCAAAACCTCCTTTGTATAATCATGAGCAAAATCATTTTATTATAAGGGAAGAAAGTTTGCAAAGACTTTTCTAAGGATGGGATGGGGGCTTAGCTTTTAAGTTAGGCATACAAACGTCTACCAAGAGAGAAAGCCATAACCGCATCCGATTATGGCTTTTTAAATTGGTCGGGGCGAGCCGATTTGAACGGCCGACCACTCGCACCCCAAGCGAGTACGCTACCAGGCTGCGCCACGCCCCGTTTATCTATTGTAATAATTCCAGTACTTCCCGTAATTCTTTCTTTGCTGCTTCAATCGCTGCAAGCGACGGTTGTTCTCTCCCGGCACTCTGTAAATGTTTTCTGGCACCGGCAATTGTGTATCCGTCTTTGTACAGTAATTGTTTTACCTGAAGAATAGCGTCGATATTTTTTTTTGTGTAGAGACGCTGGTGTGATACACCTTTATTCGGTTTGATGTGTGGAAATTCAGTTTCCCAATACCGAAGCACATGCGCTTCAAGACCGGTCATACGGCTTACTTCTCCGATCCGGTAAAACAATTTACTCGGTTTTGGGTAATTCGATGACATGCTCTTTAAATATCATACTCGGCCGGAAACTGACAACCTTCCTTGGTGTAATCTCTATTTCCTGGCCTGTTTTTGGATTACGACCCTTCCGCGAGTTTTTGCTACGAACGACAAAATTACCAAACCCAGAAAGCTTGACTGTTTCACCTTCCTTTAAGGTCTGTTTAATCATATCCAGAATCATCTCGACAAGCTCTTCTGCGTCCTGCTTCGGCAAGCCGACTTTCTCAAAAACTTCTGAGATGATGTCTGCTTTCGTCATAGACCCCTCCTCATTACGGGACTTACTATAGTGCATAAGCACTTCAAAGTCAAGGCAAAATTGACCGTTTCCCGTCTCTTCTCATGATTCTTTTCATGCAGTATTGTAAAAGGGAAGCTCTCAGTTGTCTTGACTTTCCTCCTCCTTATGTTATCCTTTTTTCATATGAATGGGACAGGTGCGGAAACGGTATTCTGGCCACTGGCGGTCTATTTTGCCGCTGTGTTAATCATTGTCTCCATCATGATCGCCCTCTCGTATGTTCTCGGGGAACGGCATCAGGAACCACAAACCGGGGAGCAGTATGAATCCGGCATTGTTCCGACCGGATCGGCCAGAGTGCGCATTGACATAAAATTTTATCTCATTGCGATGTTTTTCGTGATTTTTGACCTTGAAGCGGTTTTTATCTTCGCCTGGGCAGTCTCGATTCGAGAAACAGGATGGCCGGGATATATTGAAATGATGATTTTCATAGGCATCCTGTTCATTGCTCTTGTTTATTTATGGCGACTTCGAGCCCTGGAATGGGGAAAATTCGTACGATAATTTCGTCTGTCGTTTCATATCTCTCAGCCTTCACCATACAGTATGTCTGCAGGAAAGGATTGCCGAATGCGATTTTCGCTCACAAACCCTGATAGTGTTAATCAGAATACTTTGGAAGATGTTGTTCGGAAGAACATTATCATGGCCAAATTGCAGGACATGGTCGCATGGGGAAGAAAAAACTCCATCTGGCCGTTTAATTTCGGTCTTTCCTGCTGTTATGTGGAAATGGCAACGAGCCTGACGAGCAAATATGATATTGCCCGTTTTGGTGCGGAAGTCATGCGCAGTTCTCCCCGGGAAGCCGATATGATGGTCGTTGCAGGCACCGTCTTCATTAAAGTAGCGCCAATTATCAAGCGCTTGTATGAACAGATGATGGAGCCGCGATGGGTAATCTCCATGGGTTCGTGTGCAAATTCCGGAGGAATGTACGATATTTACAGTGTGGTGCAAGGAGTGGATAAATTTCTTCCGGTTGATGTCTATGTTCCCGGCTGCCCTCCCCGGCCGGATGCCTTTATGGAAGGTCTGCTTCTCTTAAGCGAAAAGGTCAGCAAAGAACAACGGCCGCTCAGTTGGGTTGCAGGACAGCAGGAAAGCGTGCGGCCATCCATGCCCTCGCTGCGAGACAGTAAGCGGAAAGAACGCCAACAGGCAACCGTCTTTCGTTCCATGGATGAAGTATAAGAAGTTCCAATAATTCTTTTGAACTTCAAGCTTTGTAATTTGACCTTTAATTGATCCCATGACCTCAAATCATTCCATTCTTGTTGAATTAAAAGCATTCTTCGGCAATGCCATTCTCGCTGCCCAGGAAACAAAGGATGCTGTTCCTACCCTCTGGGTAACAAAGCATAGCATTCATGATATGCTGAAGCATCTTAAATGCAACAGTAAACAGCCGTATCGCATGTTGTACGATCTAACCGCAATTGACGAACGTACCCGTATCAATCGGCAGGATCAGCCTGAAAGTGATTACACCGTTGTCTACCATCTTCTGTCCTATGACAGAAATGAGGACATCAGAATCAAGGTTCCCTTGCAGGAAGATTTTTTGTCACTGCAATCCATCACCGATCTCTGGGAATCCGCAAACTGGTACGAACGAGAAGTCTGGGACATGTTCGGGGTGAAATTTGACGGGCATCCTCATTTAAAAAGAATCTTAATGCCATCATCCTGGAACGGCCACCCTCTTCGGAAAGACCATCCGGCACGGGCAACAGAAATGGATACGTTCGAGCTGCCGGATGAAAAGCAATTCTCTGAACAAGCCGAACTTCAATTCAAACCTGAGGAATGGGGAATGAAACGGCATGGCAAGGATTCTGATTTCATGTTCCTGAATCTCGGGCCGCAACATCCGTCTACGCATGGCCTTTTCAGGGTCATCGCGCAGCTCGATGGAGAACACATCGTTGATGCGGCCGTTGACATCGGGTTTCATCACCGCGGCGCTGAAAAAATGGGTGAGCGTCAGTCCTGGCACACGTATATCCCGTATACCGACCGCGTTGATTACCTCGGTGGCGTTATCAATAATCTTGCCTATTGTCTTGCTGTGGAACAGCTTGCCGGAATCGAGGTCCCGGATCGGGCAAAAGTGATTCGGGTACTGTTATCCGAACTCTTTCGGATTCAAAGTCATCTTGTCTGGTACGGAACCTTTGCCCAGGATCTTGGAGCTCTTTCTCCGGTTTTTTATATGTTTACTGACCGGGAAAAAATATTCGAGATTATTGAAGCGGTGTGTGGCGGCAGGATGCATCCGGAATGGTTCAGGATCGGTGGTGTTGCATCGGATCTCCCCCGTGGATGGGATGGACTGGTACGGTCATTTCTCAATTACCTGCCACCCCGCCTCAAGCAATACGATAAAATTGTCATGAAAAACAAAATATTGAAAGCACGGTCAATCGGGATCGGAAAATACTCGCTCGATGATGCAATTGAATGGGGTGTAACCGGCCCTGGTTTACGCGCGTGCGGATTGGAATGGGATTTCCGGAAAAAACGGCCGTATTCGGGCTACGAACAATTTGAATTTGATATACCGACTGCGGTGCATGGTGATTGCTACGACCGGGGGCTCGTACGAATTGAAGAAATGTGGCAGAGTCTCAGGATCATTGAGCAATGCTTGAACAATATGCCGTCCGGCCCGTATAAATCAACGCATCCGCTCACCACTCCGCCTTTGAGGGATGAAACCATGCATGATATTGAAACCCTCATCAACCATTTTCTGGGAGTGAGCTGGGGGCCGGTCATCCCGCCGGGCGAATCGTTTTTCGGAATAGAAGCCACGAAGGGCAATAACGGGTACTATCTGGTCAGCGATGGAAACACAACATCGTATCGAACCCGGATACGAACTCCGTCATTCCCGAATCTCCAGATGGTGCCGAAAATGTGCAAAGGATTAATGATTGCGGATCTTATGGCGATTCTCGGAAGCATTGATTTTGTACTCGCTGATCTTGACCGTTAAGAGAGTGAAAAGCCATGTTAACTGAACTGGAAATAAAAGAAATAACCGCTGAATTTGCACATGCTCCGACAAAGGCATCGGTATGCGTGGAAGCATTAAACATGGTACAGCGTCGACGTGGATGGATTTCAGATGAAGTTCTTGCGGACATTGCAGTACTGCTGGATATGAGTGTGCATGAACTTGAGAATGTGGCGACATTTTACAGCCTGATTTTTCGAAAGCCGGTAGGTCGCCATGTTATTCTGATCTGTGACAGTGTCAGCTGCTGGATCATCGGTTTTCATCCCCTGCTCGACTATTGCAAACAGAATCTGGGCATCGGGTTCGGAGAAACAACGGAAGACAAGCGTTTTACGCTTCTGCCGGTTGCCTGCCTGGGAGCATGCGATCGTGCTCCGGCGATGATGGTGAATAATGATCTGTATGGGCCAGTGACAGCTGACATGATGGAAACCATTTTTAAAAAATATGTATAACGCTATGGAACAGCCTTTAACCCACAATATACGCCCTGGATACCAACCGCTTTCTCTGAAAGAATATGAAGCGGCAGGCGGTTATCAATCTCTTCTTAAAATGCTGACGATGACTCCCCAGGACATTCAGAATCTTGTGACTGCATCAAATCTCCGGGGCCGTGGAGGAGCCGGATTTCCAACCGGTAAAAAATGGAGTTTTGTTCCGATGGGGCCGCAGGCACGGAGACCCAAATATTTCATTATGAATGCGGATGAAATGGAGCCGGGAACATTTAAAGATCGGGCATTACTGGAAGGTGATCCGCATCTTGTGATTGAGAGTATGATTGTAAGCTCCTATGCCATTGAGGCTGAACAAGCTGTTATTTTTATCCGTGCTGAATATCCTCTTGCAGCACAACGATTGAACCAGGCAATTGCTGAAGCATATGAGAACAATTACCTCGGTAAAAATATCCTAAAATCCGATTACAGTCTCGATCTTCGCGTTCATAGGAGCGCCGGCAGATATATGTGCGGGGAAGAGACCGGGTTGATAAATGCTTTGGAAGGCAAACGAGCAATTCCGCGTCCAAAGCCGCCGTATCCGCAGATCGCAGGTCTTTTTGGTAAACCGACCGTTGTAAATAATGTAGAAACTATTGCATGCGTACCGCATATCGTAAACAACGGACCGGAATGGTTCAGGAACTTGAGCAGACCTTCAAGCAGGACTACTGATGGCGGAAACAAACTGTACGGGATAAGCGGACGGGTTAAAAAACCCGGACTTTGGGAACTGCCTATGGGAACCACCCTGAGGGAAATTCTTGAAGAGCACGCCGGTGGCATGATGGACGGATACAAGTTTCGTGGTGTGATACCAGGCGGCGCATCAACGGGTTTTCTCGTAGAAAAGCATCTTGATGTGGTCATGGATTTTGATACGGTCGAAAAAACAGGAAGCAGGCTGGGCACCGGTACCATGATGATCCTGGATGATAAAACATGCCCTGTCGGATTCGTACGAAATCTTATTACATTCTTTGCACGGGAGTCATGCGGATGGTGCACACCCTGCCGTGATGGCCTTCCATGGATAGAAAAGATACTGACTGCCTTTGAAGAAGGAACAGGCAAAATTGCTGATATTGATATTCTCGAGCAACACTGCACACTACTCGGACCTGGCAATACATTCTGTGCTCTTGCGCCCGGAGCAATGGAACCGCTCCAGAGCGCACTCAAATATTTTCGCGAGGATTTTGAAAGACATATTTGGGATGAAGGATGCCCATACCGATAGCGACAGCAATTACAAAGTTCAAAGTTCAAAAGAATGTCTAAGAATCAATATAAATAAAAAAGCTTGGCTCATTTCTTTCTTTGAGCTTGATTTGAACCTTGGATTTTTAGCTTTGACATTATCACTATGATCACCATTTACATTGAAAACAAGCCATATCAGGTCAAAAAAGATCAGAATCTGTTGCAGGCTTGCCTGTCGCTGGGATTTGACCTTCCGTATTTCTGCTGGCATCCCGTACTGCATTCTGTCGGCGCATGCCGACAATGTGCAGTCAAACAATTCAAGGATGAACAAGATGCCAAGGGAAAGATCATTATGGCATGTATGATGCCTGTGTCTGATAACATGCGTATTTCCATCAATGATCCTGAGGCACAAGCCTTTCGTGCAAGCGTCATTGAATGGCTCATGCTGAATCATCCGCATGATTGCCCGGTCTGTGACGAAGGAGGCGAATGCCACCTCCAGGATATGACCGTGATGACCGGTCACACGTATCGCAGAACGCGCTTCCCCAAACGTACGCATACCAATCAGGACTTGGGTCCTTTTATTAATCATGAAATGAACCGTTGTATTGCCTGTTATCGATGCGTCCGGTTTTACAAGGATTATGCGGGAGGCCGCGATCTCGATGTCTTCGCATCCCATGATTATGTCTATTTTGGCCGACATAAAGATGGTCCGCTTGAGAGCGAATTCAGCGGCAACCTAATTGAAGTATGTCCCACAGGGGTATTTACGGACAAGACGCTCCAACGCCATTACACCAGGAAATGGGACCTTCAGACCGCACCTTCCATTTGCGTGCATTGCGGCATCGGATGCAACACTATTCCTGGAGAACGGTACGGCAGCCTCCGCAGAATAGTGAACCGCTATAACGGTGAGGTGAACGGATATTTCCTGTGCGATCGCGGCCGATTCGGGTATGAATTCGTAAACAATGACAAACGAATTCGCGAGCCCCTTTTAAATACCACTATTCAACCTGCTGTGAACTCAGAAACCCCATCGGAAATCAAAGGGACAGCATACCCGGAACCGTCGAAATCTTTTTGTGTATCCAAGGAAACCGCACTTCATCATATCCAGAATATTTTCGCCGATTGTGCTCATGTCATCGGGATTGGTTCTCCTCGCGCCTCACAAGAATCGAATGTCATGCTCAGGTCATTCGTCGGGACTGATAATTTCTATTCCGGAATGGAACACCAGCAGCAGGAACTCATTTCTCAAATTATCGAGATACTCCAAAAAAATCCGGCATGGTCGCCTTCGCTGCATGATGCCCAGATGACTGATGCAGTGTTGATCCTGGGCGAGGATATCACGAACACCGCACCCATGCTCGATCTCGCTGTCCGTCAGGCGATACGAAACAAACCACTTGAACAGACAAGAGCCATGCACCTTCCGGATTGGTATGACAACGCAGTCCGGACAGTAATCCAGGGCCAAAAAGGCCCCCTGTATATCATGACTCCGATTGCAACCAAACTCGATTCTCAGGCAACCCTAACGTATCATGCCTCACCTGATGATATTGCACGACTTGGATTTGCAATTGCGCATGAGTTATGTCCTGAATCGCCATCAGTGCCAGGCATATCGGAGGATATTGAACGGGACAAACTTGTTTCCCTTGTCCCGGAAATATCTGCTTGCTTGAAAAACGCAAAACATCCGCTCATAATTTCCGGAACAAGCCTGGGAAGTAAACGTATCATCCAGGCAGCAGCAAACATTGCATGGTCACTGTCCCAAAACGGAAGCCCGGCTGCCCTTTGCTACACGGTTCCTGAATGCAACAGCATGGGCGCCGGACTGATCAATGGCAAACCGCTGGATGAGGCATTCCAGTCAATCAGGGATAACGGCATTTCAGCAGTCATACTTCTTGAAAATGATATTTTCCTTCGGGCTGAGAAACAAATGGTTCAGGATTTTTTAATTAGGGCAACTCATGTCATTGCAATCGATCACACCTTGAACGCGACGACTGATCTGGCAGAGCTCGTACTTCCGGCTGGAACATTCGCAGAAGCCGATGGAACACTGGTCAACAATGAAGGCCGCGCCCAGAGATTCTACCAGGTCTTTGCGCCTGAGCATGCTATCCAGGAAAGTTGGAGATGGATTCATGACATTCAAGAAATATGCAGGAAAAAGAAACAGGGCGATCTCAGACCAATTGGATCATCAAAATCTATTTCATTATTCGACTCTATTGGTTTTCTCATGACAGAATCCATCCCCCTATTCAAGCCGGTTCTCGATCTCGCGCCTCCAGCTGATTTTCGTATTCACGGAATGCGGATCCCGCGCCAGCCTCATCGTTCCAGCGGACGGACCGCAATCAATACAGACAAGAATGTGCATGAACAAAAGCCTCCTGATGATCAGGATGCGCCATTTTCTTTTTCCATGGAAGGTTATGCGGGCATACCGCCTGCTCCGCTTATGCCCCGGTACTGGTGGCCGGGCTGGAATTCGCCGCAAGCCGTAAACAAGTTTCAACAAGAGGTCGCCGGTCCCCTTCTTGGCGGCGATCCAGGCAAACGGCTGATTGAGCCGCCTTCCGAACCTCTAAACAAGTTCTTTAAATCTATTCCTAATGGCTTCATGCCGAAGAAAGACACATGGCTTCTATTCCCGCTCTATCATATCTATGGGTCAGAAGAATTGAGCGTTCTTTCTCCTGGTATAGCAGAGCTGATATCCGATCCGTACCTTGCAATGAATCCGGAAGATGCAAGCTATCTGAATACAAAAACAGGTGATACAATCGAAATAACACTCAAAGAAAGAAAATTTGCAGTGCGGGTAATTATCGAGGCAAGCATTCCAAAAGGCACGGCTGGCCTGTATGCAGGAATGTCGAACGATATAAGAATTCACATGCCTTCATACGGCAGTTTGAAAAAACAATAACTATGTCTGAGACAATAAAACATCTGATAATTCTGTTCGGGATTCTTTTCGTGATATTGAATGTCGCGGCAGGGCTGATCTGGCTCGAGCGACGGCTTCTTGCCCTCTGGCAGGACCGGTACGGCCCCAATCGTGTCGGCCCGTTTGGGCTGCTCCAGGTGGTTGCGGACATGATCAAAATATTCATGAAGGAAGACTGGATTCCGCCGTTTGCAGACAAAGCGGTCTTTATTATTGCACCGGCTGTCATTGTTATTGTTACCCTCATGTCATTCGTGATCATTCCGTTTGCACCCGGCATTGAAGTCGTGAACATGAATGTCGGGCTCTTGTTTTTTTTGGCCATGTCATCTCTTGCAGTGTACAGCATTGCTCTTGCCGGCTGGGCCTCTGCCAGCAAATATTCGCTTCTTGGAGGAATCCGGGCAGCTGCGCAGATGCTGAGCTATGAAGTATTCATGGGATTGGCGCTCATGGGTGTCGTGATGCAGGCCGGATCGTTCAATCTCTCTGACATTGTGGAAGCACAGCGCCATCTTTGGTTCGTGATTCCGCAATGCATCGGGTTCGTTGTTTTTTTTATCGCCGGGATTGCGGAGACCCGGCGGCTCCCCTTCGATCTTCCGGAAGCAGAAAGCGAACTTGTGGCCGGATTTCATACGGAATATTCAGGGATGAAATTCGGAATGTTCTTTGTCGGGGAATATATCGGCATAACAATGATTGCTGCGCTCACAACTGTATTGTTTTTCGGAGGCTGGCTGGGCCCGTTCCTTCCGCCGATTGTATGGTTTTTCATTAAGACATTTTTATTTCTTTGTTTTTTTATCTTGCTTCGGGCATCGCTTCCCCGGTTACGGTATGATCAGCTTATGGCCTTTGGATGGAAGGTGATGCTTCCGTTGTCGCTTCTGAATCTGGTAGTGACAGGAGCATGGATTTTAGCAAAAGCATAAAGGATGTGCTCATGTTCAGTATTATCCGTTCGCTTGCAATGATTTTTATGACCATGTTCCGAAAACGGGTCACGATCCAGTATCCGGAAGAGAGACCCTATATTCCTCCGCGCTGGAGAGGACGGATCATCCTGTCCCGTGATCCGGACGGCGAAGAGCGATGTGTTGCATGCTATCTCTGTGCTGTAGCCTGTCCCGTTGACTGCATTGCGCTTCAATCAACCGAGGATGAACACGGCAGACGCTATCCGGAATTCTTCCGGATCAATTTTGGACGATGTATCTTTTGCGGTTTTTGTGAAGAGGCGTGTCCTACCTATGCCATTCAAATGACAACTGATTTTGAAATGAGCGAATACACGAGAGAAAGTCTGATTTACGAGAAAGAAGATCTGCTTATCAGCGGAACCGGCAAGTATCCGGGTTATAATTTTTATAGAGTTGCAGGGCTTTCGATCAAAGGGAAGGGAAAAGGAGAAGCAGAGAACGAACAAAAACCGATTGATGTGAAGTCACTATTGCCATAAAGGAAAACTGAACCACGAATGAACACGGTAAACCATGCACAGATGAAAAAAAAATTTATCCGTGTGAATCCGTGTTGATCTGTGGTTAAGGATTTATTGATGAATACTCTCTTTTATATATCAGCCGTCATAGCAGTTTTTGCCACGGTCATGGTCATTACCAGAACGAAAGCTGTACATGCGCTGTTGTACTTGATCGTCTCGCTCCTTGCTGTTGCGCTCATTTTCTTTGCGCTCGGCGCTCCGTTCGTTGCCATGCTCGAAATACTGATTTACGCCGGTGCGATCATGGTATTGTTTGTTTTCGTTATTATGATGCTGAATCTCGGGAGTGACTCGGCTAAACAGGAAAGCCAGTGGCTTGATCCTGCTACGTGGAGAGGACCTGCAATTCTCTGCGCGGTGCTTTTGATCGAACTGATGTATTTATTTCTATCGCATCCGGTTCGATCAGTTATTTTCTCCGTCGTTGGACCTAAACAGGTCGGAATTGCGCTTCTGGGGCCATATGTCATTGGAGTTGAACTGGCGTCCTTCCTGCTTCTCGCAGGACTTGTGGGCGCATATCACTTGGGAAGACCGCATAAGCATGAAATAAAGGAGACTTCATGATGGCATCTGTTCCCCTGGAACACGGATTGATTCTATCCGGAATTCTTTTTGCGCTTGGATTAACCGGCGTACTGATCAGAAAAAATATTGTGTTCATGCTGATGAGCGTCGAGATCATGCTGAATGCAGCTGGTTTGGCATTTGTCACGGCAGGCGCTCGCTGGAACCAGCCGGACGGTCAGATTATGTTTATGTTCATTCTTGCCATGGCAGCAGCAGAAGTTTCAGTCGGCCTGGCACTTGTTGTTCAGCTGTATCATAGTTTTAAGACATTGAATGCGGACGCTGCAAGCATCATGAAAGGATAACAGATACCAGAGGCCGTATGCTCAATCTTCTCGTTCTCATACCCGCGCTTCCCCTTGCGGGATTCATCCTCCTGGCATTGCGTGGCCGGCAGTTTCCTGCTGCTGCAAACGCATGGATCGGGACAGGCTCAATCGGCCTGTCAGCACTCTTTTCGATCATGGTTGCGATCAACTTTGTCGGAAACCCGCCAGAGGGGAATGTATTCATCCAAACTCTCTGGACCTGGATGCAGTTCGATGGGAATCCCGTAACCCTATCATTTTCACTCGATTCTCTGTCGCTCATTATGATCCTGGTCATTACCATGGTAGGCTTTCTGATCCACCTCTATTCAACAGAGTTCATGAGAAATGAAGAAGGCTACAGCCGGTTTTTTGCCTTCATGAACCTCTTTGTTGGCTCCATGCTGATTCTGGTGCTTGCTGGTGATTTTCTCTTACTGTATATCGGATGGGAAGGAGTCGGTCTTTGCAGTTATCTTTTGATTGGTTTTTGGTATCGAGATAAAGACAATGGCAAGGCTGCACGGAAGGCTTTTATTGTAACCCGTATAGGCGATGTCGGCATGCTGATCGGAATATTTCTTTTGTTTCTGCATTTCGAAACATTCAACATTCAGTCCGTGATGCAGGCTGCTCCAAAAACCTGGCAGATCGGTTCGAGCCTGGCCATCCTTGCTGCTTTTCTGTTCCTGCTTGGCGCAATCGGCAAGTCCGCACAGGTTCCGCTTCAAGTCTGGTTGCCGGATGCCATGGCGGGTCCGACTCCGGTCAGCGCCCTGATTCATGCGGCAACCATGGTAACCGCAGGCGTGTACCTTATTGCACGTCTTCACGTCCTGTTTGAGATAGCTCCGGTAATCCAAACCATGATAGCGATCATCGGCGCTGTTACCTTGTTGATTGCAGCATGCAGCGCCATGGTCCAGCGTGACATCAAGCGGGTGCTCGCCTATTCCACGATCAGCCAGATCGGATATATGTTCCTGGCGCTCGGAGTAGGCGCATGGTCAGCAGCCATATTTCATTTCATGACCCATGCGTTCTTTAAGGCGCTTTTGTTCCTTGCCGCCGGCGTAGTCATCCTGGCTCAGAATCATGAACATGACATGTTCAACATGGGTGGTCTTCGAAGCCTGCTTCCGCTTCCATTCGTTGTTTTTGTGATCGGTGCAGCATCCCTTTCTGCGCTCCCGCTCGTGACTGCAGGATTTTACAGCAAGGATTTCATTTTGTTGTCTGCATGGTATTCACCCTCAGGAAGCGCTCTTTTATGGGTCGCAGGAATTATAGGCGCTTTTCTCACGTCGATTTATGCATTCAGAATGGTTTTCATTACGTTTTTTGGAGTGTCGAAAATTCCGATAAGTCATCGACCCGGTTTTTTCATGATAACGCCGCTTATCATACTCGCATTCTTCTCAATATTCGGAGGCTACATAGAGCTCCCCGAGACGCATCATTTTTCATCATTTTTGAGTCCTGTGTTCGGCATTCCGGGCGAACAGCCAATAAACGGAGAAGGCGTGCTCGAGTTCGGCGCGTCATTGGTATCGCTTTCCGGCATCTTTCTTGCTTTGCTCTTTTACGTTTTACGTCCCGAATATGCAGGAGCATTTCGGGAAGTCCCTTTTTTTGCATCACTCGGGACATTCTGGTTCTCCGGATGGAAATTCGATGCCCTGTATGATCGATTGCTCGTAAGACCTTTTTTCTTGATTGTCCGTAAGAGTAAAAACGATTTTATTGATGCCGTTTATACGGGAATTGCATATCTGAATCGGGCGATTCACAACAATCTTGTCAGAACACAAACCGGGAATCTCCGGTGGTATGCAATGGGAATCACCGTGGGAGCAGTGGTTTTTCTGGGTATTCTTTTAGTTCGCTAATCAAAGGAGCAGGTCAGACACATGATTCTTGCGTGGCTTATTATCATACCGCTGGCCGGCGGGCTTGCAGCATGGCTTTTCGAAAAAAAGAACGCGCTCTTCGTTCGATGGACAGCACTGGGTTCGCTCCTGCTTGATTCCCTTCTGCTCGCATTTGGGTGGATTCAACCGGCTTTTTTCACTGGACCAGTCAACGATCCCTGGATGATCGAGCTAAACGTTCCCTGGATTCCGCAGCTTGGAATCAATATCCATCTGGCGATGGATGGCTTAAGTCTGGTTCTTGTCGCACTTACGCTCTTCCTCGGGATCATATCCGTCATCTGTTCCTGGAGAGAAATTCACGACCGAATCGGCGCATTCCATTTAAATCTGCTCTGGACGCTTGCCGGGATTCTTGGAATCTTCATTGCTCTCGATCTTTTCCTATTTTACTTCTTCTGGGAGCTTATGCTTGTGCCCATGTATTTTTTAATCAATATCTGGGGGCACGAAAACCGGATGTATGCATCGCTTAAATTTTTCATTTTCACGCAGGCCGGCGGTCTGTTCATGCTCGTCTCGATTCTTGCGCTGTATTTCATCAATGGGAAGGCAACCGGTATCTATACATTCGATTATTCCCTGCTTCTTGAAGTAGACATGGGGCCTAAAACAGCATTCTTTGTCATGTCGGGATTCTTTCTTGCGTTTGCCGTAAAACTTCCCGCGATTCCGTTCCATCCCTGGCTGCCCGATGCTCATACCGAGGCGCCAACAGCAGGCAGTGTTATCCTTGCCGGATTGCTTCTCAAAACCGGCGCCTACGGGCTGATCCGCTTTGTGCTCCCGATTTTTCCTGATGCTGTTGCGATGATTGCGTATCCGGCAATGATCCTCGGAGTGATCGGCATTATTTACGGAGCTATTCTTGCTCTCGGCCAGAAAGATTTAAAACGGCTCATCGCATATACAAGCGTCAGCCACATGGGGTTTGTTCTGATCGGGATTTTCGCGAATAATTCGACCGCTCTATCCGGCGCAGTCATGCAGATGATAGCGCATGGGATCAGTACCGGCGCGCTCTTTGTCATCGTTGGTTTGATCCAGGAGCGAATTCATACCCGGAGCATAGACAGGATGGGCGGTTTTTGGTCACCAGCACCGCGCTTAAGCACCGTCGGAATATTGTTTGCCCTGGCATCGCTCGGGCTTCCGGGATTCGGAAATTTTGTCGCCGAATTTATGGTGCTCGTCGGAACGTTTCGTGTGAGTTCGGTGATTACGGTGCTTGCAGCTTCAGGCTTGGTTTTAGCTGTTGTGTATTCTTTATGGATTGTCCAGCGCGTGTTTCATGGAGAGCCAATCGAACCTCTTTCTCTAACCGATCTTTCGGCGCGTGAAATTGGAATGATGTCTGCCATGGCAGCAGCTATTCTTTGGTTAGGTTTATATCCATTGCCTGTTTTAACGATAGTGGAACCAGTGATTGATAGTATTCAACAATATTCAGTACTCTAAAAATATTCGAGCACATGACAAAAACAGATATCATACTCTTGCTTCCACTCATGATCGTAGGCGGCACATCGGTCGTGATCATGCTGATTCTTGCCTTTTTTCGCAATCATGCATTAACCGCAGGACTTGCGATTATGGGTTTTGCCCTTGCAGCAGCAAGTATCCCGATGATCGCACCACTTTCTCCACGAAACGTCACCACACTTATCGTCATTGACCCCTATGCCCTCTTTTATATGGGACTCATTTTTATTTCAGGCATGGCAGTCGCTGCGCTTTCCTTCCCCTATCTTGAAATGCACGAAGAACATCGAGAGGAATATTATCTGCTTATCCTGGTAGCAACTCTTGG
The DNA here is from genome assembly GCA_041650055.1 of Nitrospirota bacterium. Classification (GTDB taxonomy): domain Bacteria; phylum Nitrospirota; class UBA9217; order UBA9217; family UBA9217; genus JBAZLV01. The sequence continues at coordinate 23,310 of JBAZLV010000004.1, forward strand.
AGCAGCAGTACTTGTTGCAAGCACGCATTTCGTCTCATTCTTCCTCGGAATCGAGATGCTGAGTGTTTCTCTGTATGCGCTGGCCTCATATATCCGTCACAGCGACAAATGTATCGAAGCAGGAGTGAAATATCTGATCCTTGCAGCAGTATCGTCAGCCTTCATTTTATTCGGCATGGCGCTCATCTATGCAGAGATCGGGAGCATGGACTTTGCGAGAATCGCGGCCCGGATATCGGCAACTGGCGTACATGGGCTTACCCTCTTCGCAGGCCTGGGAATGATTATTGTTGGCATGGGATTCAAACTCGCGGTAGTCCCCTTCCATCTCTGGACGCCGGATGTGTATGAAGGCGCTCCTGCGCCGGTTTCTGCATTCATCGCAACCATTTCCAAAGGCGCAGTATTCGCACTGCTCCTCCGGTATTTTTCTAAATTGAACATTCATGCCCAACCACGGATTATTGTGATGATAACCATTATTGCAATTGCTTCGATGTTCGTCGGAAATCTGCTTGCACTGCTCCAGACGAACGTCAAGCGGATACTGGCCTACTCATCGATTTCGCATTTGGGCTATCTCCTCATTACTTTGATTGCAAGCGGTCCAACAGCGGTGACTGCCGCGACTTTTTACATTACGGCATACATGATCACCATGCTGGGTGCATTCGGGGTAGTTTCGATTTTATCCCGTCCGGAGCGAGACGCTGATCAGATCGAAGATTACCAGGGACTGGCTTATCAGCGTCCGTGGCTTGCAGGTATTTTTACGGTTATGCTTTTTTCCCTGGCCGGGATTCCCTTGACAGCGGGATTTATAGGAAAATTTTATGTGGTTGCTGCTGGCGTAAATTCCGGACTTATTGCCCTTATCATTATTCTCGTGATTAACAGTATCATTGGATTGTTCTATTATCTGCGCATCATAATTGCGCTCTATAGTGCTCCACGGGAAGCAGAAGCGATTCGAGTTGGAAAAACAATTTCTGGACATGCAGTGTTGGCAGGGCTCCTTATTGTCCTGATCTGGTTCGGAGTCTACCCTGGGCCGCTTATAGCAGTCATACAGAAAACAATTCAAAGTATATTATAAGCATTAACCGTCCATTGTGGAGGTTTTATGAACAACCTTGAAAAAATCGCAAAACGCATCCGTTATTACAGTCTTGTCATGTCTACTGAGGCGGCTTCCGGCCACCCAACTTCATCGTTATCTGCAACTGATTTGATGACCGGCCTCATGTTCGGAGGAACCTTTAGATATAATCTCGACAATCCTGATAATCCAAACAATGACCGGCTGATTTTTTCTAAAGGACATGCATCTCCCCTGTTTTATTCACTCTGGGCAGCCGCCGGAAAAGTTACGGAACAGGAACTAATGACGTATCGAAAATTTGGCAGTCCTCTCGAAGGTCATCCAACTCGAGCGTTCCGGTACACAGAAGCAGCAACTGGATCGCTTGGCCAGGGGCTCTCGATCGGGCTTGGTATGGCAGTACATGCAAAATACATCGGGAAGCTTTCGTATCGAACGTATGTATTGCTTGGGGATAGTGAAATGGCTGAAGGCTCACAATGGGAAGCCTTGGAACTTGCGGCTTATTATAAACTGAACAATCTTATCGGTATCCTGGACGTAAACCGTCTTGGCCAGCGCGGTGAAACCATGTATGGATATGACCTGGATGTATACAATAATCGCATCACCGCCTTTGGATGGGAAACGATTATGATAGATGGCCACCGAATGGAGGAAATCGTGAATGCCTTTCAACAGGCAGTTCATTCGAGAGAAAAACCATTCATGATCATTGCAAAAACTATAAAAGGCAAAGGCGTTTCATTCATTGAGAATAAAAACGGCTGGCATGGAAAAGCGCTTAAACAGGATGAATTAAAACAAGCGCTTCGGGAGCTTGGATCTGTCGATAAAACCGTGATTGGCACAATTGAAAAACCCGAACCTGTAAGTTCACAGCATGAGAAGACTGACAGTATAGAACCTGTCTCCTATACCGCTGAAAAACCCGTAGCAACACGGCATGCATACGGCACTGCCCTTGAGCGGATTTTTCCTCAGTATCCGGATTTGGTTGTGCTTGACGCTGAAGTAAGCAACTCCACATTTTCAGAAATTTTTCAAAAAAAATATCCAGAACGGTTCTTCGAGATGTTCATTGCAGAACAAAATATGGTCGGAACAGGTCTTGGCCTTTCACTTCGAGGAAACATCCCGTTTGTATCTACGTTCGCCGCATTCTTGACCCGAGCATTCGATCAGATACGCATGAGCCAGTATTCGAATGCGAATATCAAATTCTGCGGCTCACATTGCGGGGTATCGATCGGTGAAGATGGGTCTTCCCAGATGGGGCTTGAAGATATTGCCATGTTCAGAACGCTCATGAACAGTGTTGTATTGTACCCATGCGACGCTATATCGACGGAAAAGCTGGTTGAAGAAATGGCACACCATCAGGGAATCTCGTATCTGAGAACAACACGAAAAGAGACTCCGATCCTGTATAAGCATGATGATCAATTTCAGATCGGTGGTTCCAAAACACTTCGTTCAAGTGAAGCCGATGTGATCACCGTTGCGACTGCGGGTATTACTGTGTTCGAAGCAATCCGAGCGTATGATGAATTAAAGAAACAGGATATTTCAATCCGGGTGATCGATCTCTACAGCATCAAGCCAATAGACACTGCTGTTCTTGAACAGGCCGCACACGATACCAAAGCCATCATTACCGTCGAAGACCATTACGAAGCAGGCGGAATTGGAGAAGCAGTGAAAAGCGCTCTTGCAAAAAAGCCAATGTCCTTGTATTCTCTCTGTGTCAGGAAAACACCAAAAAGCGGGAAACCGCAGGAACTGCTCGAGTATGAAGAAATCTCCAGCCGAGCTATCATTCGCAAGGTAACTGAGATTCTGAAGCAATCCTGATGCCAGGGAACCGGAGGCAGGAATCGTGAAAACAGAACGGCTCTATTACCAGGACCCAGTTTGCCAGACGTTTACTGCACACATTGTTGAGCACTTAACCTATCAAGATAAACCTGCGATCATCCTTGATCGCACAGCCTTCTATCCGACTGGTGGCGGACAACCATCTGATCGCGGAATCATCAACAACGCTCAAGTCCTGGATGTGGTAGAACGAGAAGACGGCTCAGTCATCCATGTCCTATCCGAAGCAATTTCAAATAAAGAAGTAACCGGAACCATTGACTGGAACCGAAGATTTGATTTCATGCAGCATCATACCGGCCAGCATATGCTTTCTCAGGCATGTGAGGCAATTGCACATGCGGGAACCCGCAGTTTTCATCTTTCAGAAGATACCGCAACAATAGATGTTGATAAAAAAAATATCCCTGCCGAACAGCTTCAACAAATTGAAGCGCTGGCAAATCAGCGGATATTTGAAGACTTACCTGTTTCAACTCGTGTCGTCTCTCCTGCCGAAGCAAAGAAACTACCCTTGCGAAAACAGCCAACCGTAGACAGCAATATCCGGGTTATTGAAATATAGGGCTATGATTGGACGCCCTGCGGCGGAACCCATGTGCTTCATTCCGGTCAGATTGGATTGGTAAAAATCATAAAGACTAGCGCTGTGTCAGAAGGAACACGCATTGAATTCAAATGCGGAAAACGGGCTCTAACCGATTATTCTTCCAAGCATGATATCATCTCTAAAATTGCGAATAGTTTTTCAGTCGATTATCATTTGCTCGATCAGGCAATTGCAAAAATTCAGAATGAAATGAAAGATCTCCGGAAAAAATTCTCTGACCAGGAACAGCAATTATTGCAGTATGAAGCTCAGGATATTGCAAAGACCGCAACAGCATTTCCAGACTTCCAAGTTATTCTGCATATAGACAAAGATCGCAGTGCGTCCGCACTCAAAATTTTGGCAAAAAAATTGGCAGGAAGTCCCAAGACAGTCGTACTTCTTGCTTCTTTAAGTCCTGATCCTACCCTGATCTTCTCCCGTTCTTCAGACATTGAATTGGATATGGTTCCTCTTCTCCGAGAAACAGTCCTTCGCCTGGGAGGCAAAGGCGCAGGTGGTTCACCCAACTTTGCTCAAGGAGGCATTTCTCCAGCCGGACGAGAACAGGTCCAAACCGCTCTTGAACAGTTAATCAAGCAGATACGGTCATGACCTATCAGACTACTTTTTAATTTTAAACAGTGTTCATCAGTGGTTAGAAATGTTCTTGCCATTTTAAGCAAAGTGAAAGCGGAAATCTAACTCGTTTATCAGTGTCATTCCGAACGCAGTGAGAACACTTCATGAGACTCCTCAGTTGTTCCGCTCCACTTGCCGTTGCATAGTACAGGAAGATTATGAGTTAAGCGGCCTTATTCGCCTTTGAGGATCGCACCGAGGATTTTTTTGGCGCAATCGATAGTTTCAAACCCAGTGAATGCAAAATAGTAAAAATGCTCTTAATCTCAGGATTCCCTTTCTTGGAAAGCATTCTATAAAGATTCTCCCTGTTAAGCTTAGACTTCTGAGATATTGAGCTCATGCCTCCATGTGCTGCGGCCACATTTCTAAGAGCTAACAGGAAAAGAGCTTGGTCTTCCTCTTCCATTGCCGCATTAAGATATGCGGAAGCTTCTTTTGGATTTTTTAATGATTCAATAAGATCTTCCTGATAAGTAGTAATTTTTTTAGCCATTGCGACTTCTCCTTTTATAGTCTTCCCAATAGACTTTTGCCTGTGCGATATCTTTTTTTTGGGTCGATTTATCTCCACCCAGTAAAAGTAGAACAACAGTGTTTTTCTCTAAGCCGTAGTAAACTCTATACCCAGGTCCATAATCAACCTTTAGTTCAAAAATACCCTTTCCGACACAACGATTTTTCCCGAGATTGCCTAGACGAACATGGTCAAGCCGAATACGAATCTTCTGACGTGCCACTATATCCTTAAGGCCATCAAGCCACTCTTTAAAAGGCTTTTTGCCGGCTTCGGTCAGGTAATAAGATATCGAGTATGGGGAAATTTCCACAGGCAGTAGAATGTAGCATAAAAGCTACATAATTGCAAGGGCTAAAATGTATAAAAAGTCAGGAGTTCTGCTTGCACTATGCAATACCGGCCATCGCGCCTCGGTTGCATACTCCAGAAAGCATTCACCAGCCGTTATCACTTTGCCAATGATACAAAACTATCATAAATAATTTCCTAAGATCTTATTATGATCTTAAATTTTTTTTATCAATATCGTTTATCATTTTTCTGGAAAATTTGATGTATTTTTTGTTATTTGAAAGCTCTATTGCTTTTGTATACTCATTTTTTGCTTCATGAAGCTGGCCTTGTGAATAATATATAATACCCAAAATGCAATGAGGTTCTTCTTCATTAGGACTTAATTTGAGAGCTTCTTTGCAGTAATATTCTGCTTTCTCTCGCATAGTGAATGTAAAATACAGGTGTGATATTTCTCCATATGCGGCAATAGGATTGCCATTATGATATTTCACAATTTTTTTCATCAATTCCGCGGCCAAAGCGGTTTCTCCCAACGAATCATATATTGCAAATAAAAGAACGTTATTTACACTATTTGCTTTAATTGCGTTTGCTTTTTCGCAACACATTCGAGCCTTCGCGAACTCTTTTTGCGACAAATAAAAAACTGCATCACTGGTATAAGCGACGATATTTTTGGCATCTAACCCAATTGCTTTGTCAAAATATTTTTTTGTTTTTTCGGGATCTTTTTTAGATAAATAACGTGCATACATGACAAAACATTCAGATTTTACTTCGCTAATTTTCCGTCCGACAAAAAACCACCGTAAATAACAAAAAAAATTTTTAATATAAGCTCTATCTGTCTCATACCGTTAGCTTCATCAACAATTCCACTTCAATTATGGGAAATTCAGTTATCACTTCATTTTGCACTTAACAGGAAGCAACTTTTGCAATCTCTTTATATCCAAAATCCCACATTTCATTCGGAATAAGTCAGTCTACATTAACGCCGCCATGAGGTGCGCGTCATTCAGCGACCATCTCGACGGCGTGGTTGGGATTTATCATCTTGTTTTCGTTTTATCTATCAGTGATTTATAGATGCAGCATTCATATCGATTGCGCTCACTTCTTGCTCTCAATAAGAACGATCATTTATAATCAGGGGCTGGCCAAATAGCCTTACGTATAGTTGAATATTTACTTCTGTAGACAAGCGTTTCATTTTGCTTAATAGGGCACGTTGTGTTTCTTTGGTTGTTACAGCTGCATCAGGGATTACTCGGACTTGATCATAATCTGGACCGATCAAATGTTCTTTTAAAGCGGGTTCGTCCCTTCTCATCGGGGATGTAACAAAGAAGGTGTTGATAGTGCTTCTCTTGCGAAACGCTTCAACGCTCTTATCATTGGGATCAATCTCGTCCTTAAATAAAATATTCACATTATCTTCATCAATATCTACATATCCGCTATCATTGATACCAAAATAATATGATTGATAATTACCTGGATTTCCGAAGTAATACTCTTCATAATAATGAAAACGACGGGCACCATGATTTGCAGATATATTTTCCGGAGAGTGGGGAAAATCGCTAAAGTGTGTTTTGCCGAGAATAATATTAAAAGCAAGTGGGATCGCTTTACTAAAATCTTCAGGAGTGGATGTATCTGCAGTAAAAGCATGCTCAAGGATTTTGAACGAAGGGTTGAAATCTGCTTTTCGTGTAGTAACGCCGTACGCCAAAACTCGACCTGATTTATCAGTTAAAACTTGCAGATAAAAATACTGGTTCCCGAATATGTACTCTTTTATTTCTAAACCGGGAATAGATGTTGCGTGTTTGGCCGACACTTTATGTTCCTGCAATATTTGGGGCTTAGTTTCTTTTGGGGCGTTCCACCCAAAATAATAAACCAAATAGCCAGCAATCAAAGCGGCAATTACAGTCAAGAAGACGTATCCAATCGGCTTCTCATGCCATCTGTTTTTAGCGGGATTATGATCAGCGGAGAAATCATCACCCTTTTTGGACGCGAACGTCCCGGACTGAGAGCCACCGCTGCCGCCTTGCTGAATTTGAGAACCCTCCATGTGCTGTATATTAATAATATTTACTGCAGATGTTTCTATGCGAGTCGTATCTTTTTTGGATGAAAGTTCATTGACCTTCTCGGTTAGACGAAATGATCCATTGCCTGTATTTTCTAAGTAGCTTTTTTTAATTAACGATTCCAATCCATCTGCTAACTCAGAATTTTTATACCCGGTATTAAACCAAGAGTGCAAAATATTCCTATATGGCAAACTCTCGGTAGGCCGAATATTGAAATCAGAAAAGATTTTAAGTATCTTCTCTTCAATCTCTTCAATCGTTGGCAAGTGAGTCATTTTTTTCACCCATAATCTTACTTACCCAAAAAGACAGCTAGTTGATTCAACAAATCTGCAGCCAGAACAGAGCCGGTGGCACCTTCCAAAATATTTCTTATGGACTTAAGGGCTTCATGCAAAATCGCGCCTTTTGGACGACTTGATTTGAGTTGGCTCTCAATGGTTTCTACATCTGCCGCAACTTCGGCCATATCATCAACTTGTAGGTGAAGATCCTTAAGACTAGCTTTAAGCATAGTTATGAAAACTGGCAGAGTATCAATATGCCCAAAATTAAATGTGCCAGTTTGAGAACTCTTAGTGGTGCCTTGTTGAATCTGAGAGCCTTCCATGTGTTGAATATTGATTATATTTACTGCAGGAAAATAGTATGTGGGGCGCTCGGGATGAGATAATGCTTCTTCAACTTCGCGTATCCCATAATGCGTAAGCGAAATTGCACCGATTGTTTGATGCTCTATAAGGTTCTCATCTGCGAGGTAGTCTATTATGCGTTCAGATTCATCACGACTAAAGCCTAGTTCATCGCCAATCTCCCATAAACCAAATGCGGTAAACCTATCGCCACCGCTTTTTTCATAGCACAGCCATAAAAATCTAAACCGCTTATTTCTTAATTCATCAATATTTGTCATAGCCATAGTTTTCTCTCGTATAACACGCAGGTCACGCGCCGCCTTCTGGCGCGTCGTTGTGGACGCGCAGGTTGGCAATTCGTATTGGTCGTTGTGCGTTGCGTTTATTTAAAAGTGATGGCAATGGCTTTTTCCTCGTGAGCTCTTATAACTCTAAATGAAGCTGATCCTGCAGAAATGTCAGCAGCATTCATCAACTCTAGGGCATTCTTGGCGTTCAACACTTTTGAGCCGTTGATTTCTATTAAGATGTCGCCAGGTAGAACATTCGAGTAAAACGCGGGGGTATCTTCAATGACAATATTGACGACTGCACCGGTATTACGTTCAAATGAAACTCGCTGATCAGATGTTAGGTCAGCGACGGACACTCCAAATTTCAATTTTTTTGTAGAGCGTACAAAAAACACCGCCGTCTGATCGTACCTCCGCTGATGTGTCGTGATTGGGACTACAGTAGTTCCATATGTTGTACTTGAGCCGCTATAACCGCCGGAGACACCACCGGCATATACGGAGCCAGAATAATATGTTGAAGAAGAACTTGGAAGGAACAGAGGCGACGTGGTGGTCAGTGTATTCGTATACTTTGTATTTACCAGAACCACAGTTGCACCAACACGGCGCGCCTGATCTTTGACTTTACTTTCATCTTCATATCCACCGTTGAATGATGATTCGCCGATTGCGATATGCCTTTTAGAACGAAGAATCATAATGTCTTTATCAAAGTTGTTTGTACCGAATACTTGTGGTTCTTGATCGGGCTTTAGTATTTCAACGTCCTTTAATGTGGTCGCGTCTGCAAACGGTTTGTAGAATTGCTGATAACCACTTACGCATCCTGTCATAAAAAAGATTAGAGCCAGAGCTAAACTTCTTTGAACTGTTTTCTTGTAATTGAATAGCATTCTGCCTCCTTCTGGTTCCTAAACGTTGAGTCGCCTGCCAGACTCGAACTTCTGGTTGGCGCACAGTTTACATCAGAGCCAATGCCGCGAGTAAGTCGCGGCCCGCGCAGCGGGTCCGTCGATCTTGACTGCCTGGTTCTCCCCGAGCACAGCGATGGGTTAGGCAGTCCCGCCCTTACTCGCCGCATTCTCCCCGAGCGAAGCGCGGAAAGATCACGCGGGTGAGGGGCCTTGCCCCTCTCGACCCGCTGGTTGGAATATGTCAAGTTTTAGTCATCATCGAAAAAGCGACCGCGCTTAATATCGATGACGGGTTGTTTACTCTCAAGTTTTTCTATTTTTTGTTCCAGTTCGCTGGAACGTTCTAAAAGATTCTTGTGTTCTTTAAGTAGAACCTTAAATCCCTGAGGAGGCTTATTATGCTCAAGAAGTATATCTATGCCTGTAATAAAAGCATTAAATGCACGATCAACCGCATCTTGAGATTCATCTTCATTCCGTTTTTGGATCTCCGCGATTTCATCTTTATACTTTTTATGGAGAGAATAAATTTCAGAGATGAGATTAGAAATATGATCCTCCGCTGCCTTCTTCTGCATGGAGATTACGGCAAATTTAAGAACACCGGCTACATTGAGAAGTATTATTCCCACTGCAAGTCCACCCCAAAAAGGAGAAAGAAGGTCAATTGTCATGATTAGTTCTCCTTAGCTTTTTTCTTGGTAGCCCGCTGACCCCCTTGTGGGAGTCGAGCGTGTGGTTGGTAAATTCCAACTAATGATTATGCGGGTTCGGTCATCTGCCTAAATGCGGAGATGAGCGACAAACAATATTAAATTCTGTTTGAAACATGTACTCCTCTGCTCGTTAGTCAAATACTCACTTACAGAAAGAACTTCCTGAGGCGTAAATATATCATAAGAGCAATACTTCATACAGTAATTTTTGCTGGGCTAGTATATCGAAACGATTGTGAACGTATTCGTAGCAGTGGCATCTGGCAATACGGTTGATTACAAATACACATACACGTGGAAACCCATATGTTCCATGGTAAAAATTTCTCAGGAAATTGCGGAAGGATTGGCAGAGCTTCAAAAGCACCAGGTGGGATTCCTGTTAGAAATCCGCATTCCAATATCATTACTTCATTCCTTGTTTTTCGGTTGATTCTTCCCAAATCACTATGGTATAGTTCCCATATTCAAAGCAGTCAATTACAATCACATTCAGAATCAAAATAAGATGAGGTAAAATGCTATGCAATATAAAGCATGGTTTCAATGCATCAATCAACAGTGTAAGGAAAAATATCCTTTAAACACGGTTATTTACCGGTGTAAAAAATGCGGCTCGCTTCTTGAAGTCCAGCATGACATGACAGCGCTTGCCAGGCGCGATGCCAAGGCCTGGATGAAGCTGTTTGAAGACCGATATAAATCCACCCAGTGGCCTTATGGATCGGGTATATGGGGGAAAAAGGAATGGATTCTTCCGCAGATAGAGAATGACAACATCGTTTCTTTATATGAAGGAGGAACGAATCTATTCTGGGCTGAACGGTTTGGGAAGATCATCGGGCTCGATAATCTCTGGATCAAGTTATGCGGCAATTCTCATAGCGGCTCTTTCAAAGACCTCGGCATGACTGTTCTGGTATCCCAGGTCAAGCAGATGATCAGTGAAGGCACGCCTATCCAGGCCGTTGCTTGCGCATCAACCGGTGATACTTCAGCAGCCCTTGCAGTATACTGTGCAGCTGCGGGAATTCCCTCCATTGTCCTCTTGCCAAAAGGGAAAATATCAATTGCTCAGCTCGTCCAGCCGATTGCAAATGGTTCTCTTGTTCTGTCCCTTGATACGGACTTCGACGGTTGTATGAAGGTCGTTCAGGAGATCACGAAGGATGAGACCCTTTATCTTGCCAATTCCATGAATTCGCTCAGGATCGAAGGCCAGAAGACCGTCGGCATAGAGATCGTCCAACAGTTTGACTGGGAGACTCCTGATGTAATCATCATTCCCGGAGGAAACCTCGGGAATGTTTCTGCACTCGGAAGTGGTTTACTCATGATGCGTGATCTTGGACTTATCACCAAGCTGCCACGCATCGTGGTAGCCCAGGCAGAGCGCGCAAACCCGCTTTACCGTTCGTATCTCAAAAAGTTTGAATCATTTGAACCCATGCAGGCTGAGAAAACTCTCGCGAGCGCCATCCAGATCGGAAATCCGGTGAGCATCGAGAAAGCAATCAGAACGCTGAAGCAGTTTAACGGTATCGTGATGGATGCAACAGAAGAAGAACTGGCAGATGCGGCCGCACTCGGAGACACAACCGGAATGTTTAACTGTCCGCATACCGGTGTCGCACTTGCCGCTTTGATCAAGCTTATCAAGAAAGGTTCGATCGATAAATCCGAACATGTTGTGGTCATATCCACAGCACACGGCTTGAAATTCACGGATTTCAAAGTTCGCTATCATGAAGAAAAACTCGAGTTTCCGAGCAAATATGCCAATAAGCCGATCGAAGTTCCCGCCCGCGTTGATGCTGTGAAAAAAGCACTTGACGAGGCATTGAAAAAGAGGAGAACCGCTGATGTCTAAGAAAACAACATCATCTTCAAAAAACTGGAAACCGGCCACCCTGGGAATTCATGGTTTGGGCCATGTTCCGCATGCACATCATGCTGTTTCCACGCCGATTGTCCAGACATCAAATTACTATTTCGAGAATACCGACGAAGTCTACGCGTTTATGAAGGCAAAAAGCGAAGGCCGGATCATTCGTGAACATGAGTACGGGCGGTATGGCAATCCAACCCAGCAGGAATGCGAACGGAAGCTTGCAGCCATTGAAGGTGCAGAGCGGGCAATCTTGTTCTCAACAGGGATGAGCGCTGTGATCCTGACCCTGCTCACCTATATGCGTCCGGACGGGCATATCATTTTTACGAGCGATTGCTACCGCCAGACACGAGATTTTGCAAAGAACACGCTGGCGAAATTCGGTATCAAAGTCACGATGGTTGATCCGACCGCAGAAGCAATCGAAAAAGCAATACAGCCAAACACCAATATCATTTTTACTGAATCACCTACGAACCCCTATCTTCGCGTACTTGATCTTCCGGCAATCGTGAAAGTCGCAAAAAAACGGGGCATCATGACGATGATTGATGCCACCTTTGCAACACCGTATAATCAAAAGCCGCTCGATCTTGGTATTGATATCGTGATTCATTCAGCTACAAAATACTTCGGCGGTCATAACGATCTGCTTGCAGGCGTTGTTCTGGGAAAACACGACCTCTTAAACGATCTCTACAAAATGCAGCGGATGATCGGCGCAACCCTTGGGCCATTCTCCTGTTTTCTGCTTGAACGGGGTCTCAAGACCTTCGGCTTGCGTATGGAACAGCACAATCGCGCCGGGCTCGAAATTGCCCGCATGCTTGAATCCCATCCAAAAATTGAAAAGGTGTGGTATCCGGGGCTTGCTTCTCATCCTGACCATGTCATAGCAACCCAGCAGATGAAAGGCTTTGGGAGCGTCATCACGTTCCTAGTGAAAGGAAATGACGCAGATACTAGAAAATTCATCGACAGCCTCGAGCTTTTTCTGATCACGCCGAGCCTTGGCGGAAGCGAAAGTTTGGTAACCCAGATGTCTATGATGTCTTTCTTTGATTATCCGGAAGACTATCGCCAGAATATCGGGATTGTGGACAATCTGGTCAGGATCGCACTGGGACTCGAGGATGTGGATGATCTTATTGCGGATCTGAAACAGGCGTTGGAAAAAATCTGAAGAAGACCTACGCCTTTCCTATTTTCTTCACAAATATTTCCCTGGTAATGCTCTTATCAACCGCGACCATGGTTTCTCCGAACTGGATCACGTACGAGGGCCTTTTCTGATGCAGTTTCAGCACGCTGCCCGGAAGAATTCCCATTGCTGAAAGGCGGTCAAGCCGAGAATGGGACTCTGGAGTGATAAATACGATTTTTGCCTGCTCCCCGGGCATAAGATCAGCCAGAGGAATGACCAATGGCCTTATTTCCTGCTTAAATAATGAACAGCATTTGCCACGAGGGATCGGCTTGCCATCCGGCGAGGTCGGCGGATGGCCCAGCAGTGTGCATACGCTGTCCGTCACCTCAGGGGAAAGAATATGTTCGAACTTGCAGGCTTCGGCTTCAGCCCGGTCAAGCGCAAAAAGATCGTGAAACAGCCGAAGCGAAAGCCGATGTCGCCGCACAAGCTCGCGGGCACGATCATCTCCTTTCGGAAGCAGCTCCAGCATCTGGCCTTTGCTTTTTATCCATCCGTTTTTAGCCAGCTGCTTCAGAATGGATTCGCACCCCTTTATCGCGCAGTGTTCCAGTACTTGATCGAGCGTCAGAATTCCTTCTTCTCGAAGCGTCCAGATGATCTCAAGAAGTTCATCCTCTTTTTCGATCTCAGGCAAAACACATAAGGAAGGATGACCAGCTTTTCCTTCAGGAATATCAGTTTTTTGATCTTTCATGGGTCACCTCATTTCATTCTTTACGACTCCATGCCTACAAAACAATATTGAATGTCTTAAATACTAAGTGTACCAAAGCCCCAATACCGAATGCAAACGGGAAAATAAATGCTACCATGTACAGCGCAATCTTGAGCCCACGCTCTTTCACCATCATGAAAAAATTCGCAATACAGGGAACAAACAAAGTCATAACGATAAGCCCGATCACAATCTGATTTGGATTCAGCATTCCCTCCTTTGCAAGCACGAAGAGGCCCGCTGCGCCATAGTCTCTCCGTAAAAAGCCGATCACAAATGCTTCCGCTGCTTTGCTGGGAAGTCCGAGAAGCCCCACAACCAGTGGATCAGTTATTTTTTGAAGATAGTCAAGTGCTCCCAGTGTATGTCCCAGAAAAAGAATAAGCGTCCCTAGGATAAAGAGCGGAACCGCTTCCTTTAAATACCATTCAACCCTGGCAAGCGTCTTGACAAGGATATTGGATATATGCGGAATTCGCAAAGGCGGAAGCTCGAGAATAAAATCAGAGGGTTCTCCGGAGATAACCTTCGATGCAAGATAACCCGTCAGAAGCATCACCATAACAATTGTCAAAAGCCATATACCGGTGGCGACAGCTGATATACCGGATACAAGGCCAAGAATGACACCCAATTGCGCAGAGCACGGAACTCCCAACGCAAGGAGGAGGGTCACCAAAATCCGTTCTTTTCTGGTTTCAAGAATCCGGGTTGTCAAGGTTGCCATGGTATCGCATCCAAGCCCGAGCACCATCGGAAGAACCGCCTTTCCGTTCAGTCCCATGATCCCGAATATTCGGTTGACCATAACAGCGAGTCTCGGAAGATACCCTGAATCTTCAAGTAAACCGAACGCGATAAAAAAGAACCCTACGATGGGAAGCACGATCGCAATTGAATAGGTCAAGGCCATCGTAACTAAACCGTATTCACCAACAAACAACTCACGTAAAAAAGGCCATGGAAATAAAAAATCCACGACCGTAGTACTCAACGGGTTCAAATAAGTTCCGAATACGGTTTTTTCCAGAAACGTTACCATGACCCCAGCGCCCAGTACTCCGACAAATTGATAGACAAGATACAACACCAGGAGAAGAATGGGAAAACCCAGGACCGGATGCATGCTCAGGGAATCGAGAAAGGAACCAATGCTCGACTGACGGTCATCCCGTTCACGAATCATGACCTGGGCAAGAATCTGATCTGCCTTCTGAAGGCGCTTGCTCGTGATGATGTATCCAAGAGAATTATGAAAGCGGGATTGCACCGACTGTCGTATGTGTTCGATCGTTTGAATGGAATGATGATCAACGCGAGCATGCAGCCATTCGTTCAAGCTCTGATCTCCTGAGAGAATCATCAGAGCAAGAGATCGGCGGGAAATCGGCGATTTTGGAAGAAGCGTGGCAATCTCCTCAATTCCTCGTTCAATGGGTTCTTCGTATGTTACGCTGAGAGATGTAATGCGTGGTTTTTGGATTGCTGCGAGAAGCGAATCAATACCGTTTTTTCTAATGGCAACCGTCTTGACAACCGGAACGCCGAGCAGATGCTCCAGTAATGCCTGATCAACGATGATACCCCTGCTTTTTGCCTCGTCATCCATGTTCAGATCAAGCAGAAAAGGAAGCCCCATTTCGGCCAGTTGCAGGGTGATGAGCAGCCCGCGCCGGAGATTCTTCGTATCGGCAACCTGGATAACCACATCGGGCCGCTCAGCGAGCAGTATATCCCGGGTGACCTCTTCATCTTCAGACATCGGCACGAGCGTGTTCACTCCGGGCGTATCAACAACAACGCTCTTCACTTTATGTAACGTTGCATTCCCATACGTCACTTCAACCGTAGTTCCTGGATAATTGGAAACCGTGACATAGGTGCCGGTCAAAAGGCCGAACAGGGCGCTTTTGCCGACATTCGGATTTCCGATCAACAATACTTTACGGTAACTGGATGAGGAATCAACGGTGCTAGAAGCGTTATGATGCATTACTTCTCCTCATATCGAATGATCAATATAACTTTCATTTTTTTGGTAGATACATACCGTGCGTGTCTCTGGTTCTGAGTCTGTTTCTATTTTTTAGTCTATCTTTCTTCAGACAATCATTGCAGAGTCCATATAATTCCAGTTTATGACTAGCAACCTGGAAACCTCGTTTTTTAGCTACATCATGCTGGAGAGCTTCGATACGCTCGTTCTCAAATTCCATAATGGAGCCGCACCGCGTGCAGATAAGATGGTCGTGGTGTATATCCGATTCTTTATACTCGAATCGGGTAAAACCATCATGAAATCGCCGCTCTTCGGCAAGACCTGCTTCGGCAAGCAGCTTCAGGGTTCGATATATGGTCGCATAGCCGATACCGGGATCGGTTTTCCTGAGTTGCGCATACAGGTCCTCAGCACTCACATGTTTTTTTGCCTTGAGGAAAACCTCTAGGATTCGTTCCCGTTGGACCGTCAACCGGAGCCCTTGTCCTGCAAGAAATTGAGATAATTGTTTTTGCGGCTTGTTCTGCATAGCTCCTTCTTGAGAATGATTTTCAATAAGATTTGTACCATCATCCCGCCTTTCTGTCAACAGAAAACAAAAAGGCCCTCTTTAAATACAAGAGGGCCTTTTCAAGGATATACCAGAATAAGTTTCTTTTACAATTTCATCAGTGCATCCTGCTTCTGATTCCAGAGAAGCCACTCATCCGTTTCACTACTCGGATCAAATTTTTGCGGTTTTGAAGCAGTGCCGTCCGGTGTCACCGTGACCTGCTGCATGGCCATGACAATAACCGTCCATTCCTGCATGGCTACCTCATGATACGGCGGCGGAACCGCATGAGGCCCGGGTACTTGTTTCGGTCTCGATAGTCCGGCCTGCGGTTGCGTTGCTTCCGGCTTCGGCGTCCCGGAAACAGATACCGAACCTTCATACACTCGGAACAGAGAACTTGCATCCGGTTCAATAGTCACTCCGTACACCGTGCCCCGGACTCCGGCGACTGCATTCGAAGTCTCCACCGCGACTGCTGACTTCGGGGTCGTCAGTTTTTTTACCTGTGCCCAGAGTTTTCCCATGAAAAGGCTGATTTTGAAATGCTTGTCCTTTGTTCCTTTATCATAGGACAACTCCTGGATTCTGAATGAAGAAGCCTCGGCAAATCGCATGACTGTCCGGTCAGGGAAACGAATTGCAAGCCGTGCGCCTTTTTCCACGGTCACCGAATCGTGCCTGGCTAGTTTGTCGCCGATCTTCAGTATCCGGCCTTCAGGATTGGCTGCGGAAACCGTCCGGACGGTGCCGGTAACCATGCTCACAACCGCATTTTTCGGCCCTTGCTCCGCGATGGAAACCAGTGGATAACCTGAAAGCAATCCAACCATGCAGAGGCTCAACACAATCTGTTTCATCATGTTTTTCTCCACGTTACTGAATGCTTACTTTTACGATGTCGCCAGTCTTAAAGCCCTGGCCTGATCGAGATTGAGCCACAGAGAGATCCATGTCCGCGCCAAGATCATTTTTAATCACCAGGGCCGTGCCGATCAAATCTTCCATGGTTCCCAGTCTTTGCTTGGTCTCCGGATCGATGATCTCTTCACCTGCGCGGTACACATCGAGCTTGTCACCTACGTTCAACCCTGATTTCTGACCAGCATTAATGTACAAACTGGTGCCGGAAACTTTGGCGACCCGTCCGCTCCATTTCCGGGTCCCAAGTTGTTTCATCATGTTGACCATGCCTTTGGTAAGGGCATCCCGCAGCGCGCCGTCACGCAATGACGTGTCATAGCCTGCCTTGCTGCCGGCTCCCAGGAAGGTCGAGGTTTTTTTATCGTAGATCCCGGTTCCGGAATCAGCCAGTATCTGAACACCGGTTGATGTGTCGACAATGCGATAGTCGACAGTCACGGATGCAATCTGTTTTTTGCTCTTGCCGAGAATATAGTCGCTGCCCTCTTCTGTTTCGGCGTATGCTGTAACCGCTCCGGTGACAATCGCGTTCAACCCCATGACCTGTCCCATTCTGGCTGCGGTTTCAGGATTGATCGCACCGGTCGCTCCCATCCGCTGCTGGGCAAGGATTGACTGCATATCCTGCTGCGGAACAACGATAAACCGGCCTGTTTTTTGAAGAATCGTACCCAGAATATCGGCTGCTGCTTCACCAATACCCAGAACCCGGGAAGGCGTTCTATTTTGGAAATTCACAACTCCAACCCTGAGTTTCGGGCCTCTATATTCGGATATGCTGCTGCTCGTAGGAAGCTGCTTCGTGGTATCCGTTAATGTAGGATCATCCTTGACTGCTCCTGACGTGGTCGGACTGCATCCGGTTGCAATCATGCCAAGGACTACAAAAATGCTTATGCCAAAAAAAACCATACTTTTTTTCATTCGTTCCTCCCCTGTATAAAAAATCAAATCATGAATATGAAGAATAGAGCTAAAACGTCTTCAGCGGTGCATTGGGATTCACCGGTTTGCTGCTGCTTATGCCGAAAGACCCTGGTCCCCACGGTACGTTGCTCGATATCCGTTCGACCAGTTGTGTTGATTCGTAATCAAGATGAATCCCAATCGCTTTTGTGATCAGCTTCACACCTAAACTTATGGCAAATGATTTCGTGATATCTTCCGTACCTGTGGTGCCTTGATAAAGAGTTATCCACGGCACTTCGTTGTCTCGTGAATCAAATATTTTTGCCACCACCGCTGTAGCACCTCCTGCTTTTCCCTTCATATATACTTCACTTTTGACGCCAAGTCCCTGTTGGAACAGAGTTACACCCGTTTGCGTATTCACCAGTTTGAATTTTGCACGAACCTTCCTTACATTATAGGCTCCAGTCGTTACTTCATCAAAATCCATTAACGTGCCGTACAATATCCCTTCAACATCGAGTGTCTTGCCCAGTTCCTGCGGTGTTGTCATATCCAGCTGGCCGCCTAATGTTATGCCCATCTGATCCCGAAGGATCTGATCCGTTGCTTTGATATCCATGACAACATACGATCGGCGCTCCAATGCTTTTACCATTTTCTTGCGGACGACATCCGGGCCTTCAACATCAGCGGTATCGTTCCGCATCGGAAGAACAGCAACCCGTTTAAGCGGGTTATTTACATCACAATAAAGAGGAACTTGACGGGATACTGAACATGCCGTCAGCATAATCATCACGGATATCAATGCGTACGGGATTGTTCTTTTTCGCATGGAGACTCGTACCTCAAAATTAGTACACAATAATCACTCTGCAATATTGAAGAAAATTATTCTGACTGTTCAAACGGCGAAGCATCTCAGCATCAGCGGCGCCTACCACAATGTCCGTTTTTCCTTTGCCGGATGCTCCCGTAGCCTTGATCACCGCCGGATTGTCCGTCACCCGGAAATTATGAGCAGCAGCCTGCACTTCTTTCGCATAACCGGCAGCTCCCTGTTCAACAACATTCGTCCTGGTCACGATCTTGCCCACGTAAATTTCCTGTCCCTGAGGATCCAGGATTCGTGGCAAAAGAGCCGGTCGAAGTCCGGTGCCGCGCCCATCAATAACCACACCGGTAGCAACGCCACCTTTAAAATCAATGGTTGGTTCAGAAGCAGGCAGTGATGGTTGTACTGGTTCAACCTTCTTTTCAGGCTCAACGGATGGTATGGATGGCAATTCTTTCTTTTGAGAATCACTCACGGGTGGAGAAGGCTCTTCTTTTTTGCCGGGGCCAGCAGGAACCGGAGTTGCGGATCCGGAATCAGGGCGTTTTTCAGGAACTGATGGTGTAATCCCTGGTTTTGAAGGTGGTACGGGTTCGGGCTGAGGTTGTATAATTGTGGGTTTCCGGGACGGAATTGAAATACCGCCGAATGTCTGGGGCACAAGCGTATCCAGAAACGCTCCCTGAATGGGTATTGCAACCTGTACTTCAACCGATCCATCGGAAAAATAATCGGTCTTCACCACTCGTGCTCCCTGTACAATGCCTTCCACTCTTGTCCGAATAACATCATTTTTAACCAGAACATTTTCGACCACGGTCTCTGAATCTATCCTGACGCCCTGGATAACCTCGAGAAGATTCCTGATCGCAACAAGAAATCCTGCCCGTTCGGTCATGGCCCGGGCTTGTGCCGGATTAACCGCGAGCCGTGAAGGAACACCGATGCCGGTTGCCATAATTTCGCCGGTCGTCCAGTTGATCCGGCCGGAATTCGTTGTTTCAATCGCATCTCCGGGAGTGGTTTGTTGTGCAAATGCAGAAAAACAGAATAAGAACGCCAGTACCACTGCATAAAAAGCGATTAACAATGATTTGTACATTGTCATCTCCTCATGAATGACCATCTGAGATTCGTCATGCTCATGAAAATGGGCATCCCGTAACAAGCAAAACTGGATTCCCGCTTTCGCGGGAAAGACGACTTAGTGGGCTTCATTTAGCCCCTCATCACTTCACAACAAAATCAAGACGCATTTCTTTTCCGGAATGTACATCTACCGTGCCAGAAGAAACTTCTCTGTCATTCCGAAGAACTGATACTTTGTAGGACCCCGGCGCAAGACCTTCGATCCTGTAGGAACCCTTGTCAATCGAGATACCGTAGCTTACCGTGCCTTCCCGGTAGAATACATCTCCATCATCAACCGGTTTGCCCGATGCATCGCGAACGTTTCCGAAAATGACCCCGCCCGGATTGAGCGCTGTATCAAATCGGTAAGTCCGGCCTTTTTCGATCTGAATTTCTCGTGATGATTTTGAGAACCCTTTGCCTTTCAGTTCAATACGGTGTTTCCCTGAATCGGAGACGGCAACCGAATACGTTCCATTTGCAAAAGAGTTGGGAGTTCCTTTGCCGTCTTTCCATACGACAACGGTTCCCTCGGGTACAAAATTCCCCGAAGTGTCTGTTACCTTTCCAGTAACAATAGCCGCGTATTGCCGGTCATCCATTCTCCGGCCAAGCCGTTTTATCTTTGGGACCGGGAGAATGTCTGCCATTCGCGTTTTATCTTTATTCTCTACAATGGTATAAAACGTCGCCTTGTCGACATCAAGATAACCGCCGGAATAATATCCAGGCATGGTTTCTCCGTCCACTCGCAGAATGATATGAAAAGGATCGACAAAATTATGTGAATGCTCGGCATCGGAAAACGTCCAGCCCAAATCAGGATAATATACTTCAAGATACGCATGAAATCCGCCATCATTTACCTTCACTCCCCAATACTCTTTCGAAAAACCCCACTCATATCCCGGAGGCAGATATCCGTGTGCAACGCGCGCGGGAATTCCTGCTGCACGGATGAGCGCCACCGCAAGATTTGAATATCCCACACAATATGCTTTTTTATACTTGAGAGCTGAAACAGCATCTGCAGGAACCGTCAGGCTTGCATCAAAGGTCAGGGTATCGGCAATCCAGGAGAGGATGGAATTCACTGCTTCATGTGCATATCCGCTGCCTCGTGTAATCTCGGATGCCAGCCGGACAATTGACGGATGCTGTGACTGTCGGTCTTTTTCCGGAGCAAGGTACTGTGCAAGAGAAGAAGAAATCGATGCAGATTGAATCGGAAATTGAACCCGTGTTTTCAAAGGTGACATGCGGGAAGTTACGGTTACCCGCTTGCTGAATTCATCGAGGATAACGACTTTCTGTTCAAACGATTCATTCGAGTAATTCGGAATAAATGCGACCCCGCGAGGATTTACAATGTCATAGACAACCGTGTGCTCTCCTTCAAGCACAATCAACCCGGCCTCTGTAGCAGGGACAAGGAGAAGGATCAATAAAACGGTGAGCAATGATATGCGTAGAGGGTTCATAAGAAGAAACCGCCGCTCCCCGAAAACAGGAGCGGCAATATCCAGATCATTAGAATTTCAGTTGATCTTTGAATGCACGGATCGCGAGCAGCGCATCAGCGCCTGAGACGAAATCCATTCCATGAAATTCACCGGTCGCTTTGTCAGCCTCCAGGAATCCGCGGGATGTGGTGACCATGATCGCATTGAATGCATAATGATCATTCCGGACTTCAGGGAACGGAGAAGTGGCTCCGAGAAACTTGGTGGCAAGCTTTTCATCACCCGTTACTTTGATCAGAAGGTCCTCAAGCATAAGCGCAAACTCAGTCTTGGTGATGAGTTTATCCGGTTCAAATAAATGGTTGGGACCTGCTTCAAGTCCGCGAATCCTGAGATGCAGGACCGATTCGATGCTCGGCCTGAGCCAGTTGTCTGAAATGTCTGTTGCAGCCGGCATAGAAACGGTTTTATCCGGTGAAAACCGGTTGGTTGATTCCGTCGGCGGTTTAAATGCTGTATCGTAGACTTTGATCCCCCGCTTGGTAAACAGTTTTTCCAGATTCATTTCCTGATCAAACAAGGCTGCAACATCAGCGCGATCTATCTTCTGGATCAAGGCAATCTTTTTCCCGATCTCTGTGCCTGGCGCGGCTCGCTGAATTTTTTGAATCGTTGCCCATTCCGCATTTGCCTGTCCGGTAAATTCCTTGTTTATTTCCAGCACCTTCTTAAACATACCCGCTGCCTTGTCAAAATCAAGAGCGGTCATATCAGCCATACCCATATAATAATGGAGCGGAGCGCTGTTCGGCTCTTTTTCGATTGCATTGGAAAATTCGTTCTCAGCTTTTTTGAGCAGCGTGGCTGCTTTGGCTTGTTCCTTGCTCATCTGCATGGTAAACAGTCTGATCATTCCTATGCGGGATTCAATTCCCTGATCATACTGTTTCGCTTTGGACATTACTGCAAACGCCTGAGTAAAATCCGCTTCTTTGCCAAGAACCAGTCCTTTTCCGATATAACCAAGCGGCCCTGCAGGCGCAAGATCGATTGCACGGTTAAATTCACGATGCGC
Source organism: Nitrospirota bacterium (assembly GCA_041650055.1). GTDB lineage: Bacteria > Nitrospirota > UBA9217 > UBA9217 > UBA9217 > JBAZLV01. Next base: position 45,715 of record JBAZLV010000004.1, read on the forward strand.
TTCAGCGAGCTGGTCTTTTTCCAGATATTTCAAACCCTGAGCATAATGGTATTCAGGAGTATCCATAACTGAGGTAGAAGGAGCGGCCTTCTGACTGCATCCATAAGCTGCAAGCACAACCACTGCCAAAACTGCTATCAATCGTTTCATGGGTATCATCATAAACCTCCGGGACCGTATAAGAATCTTCCTAAGAGTCTAAAAACTAATCAACCAGAACAATCACTCTGCACTTTTCAAGCATGCTCATATTTTCAGACGCACTTTGCAGCAAAGCAGCATCCGCATTGCTGATCACCATATCCACCCGTGAGTTGCCGGACACTTTCAATGCCTTAACCATGAGCGGCCTGTCCGCTACGCGGGAATTCGTTTTTGCAGCAGCCGGATCCTTCAAATAACCGACCATCCCTTCTCGAATGGCAAAATCGCGATTGATCCATGCAGATCCGTACACTTCCTTTCCATCCTCATTCAAAATTTTCGGAGACATGGCAGGCCGTATGCCAAGCCCGCGTGCATCGACGATGAGACCCGTATAGAGCTGCCCGGGAATGCTCGACGTCGGGCTGCTCATAATTCCCTGACCGGTGGTTTTCGGCATAAGTGTTTCAGCCAAGGCTCCGGTCAGTTTCATTCCGACCGTTACTTCAACTGAACCATCAGACATGTACTTCTTGTCCATGACTGTGGCTCCCTGGATAATGCCATTCACCTCGGTTTTGATCACGTCGCTCGAAACCATAAAATTCTCAATCGTGGTCGTTGCATCAACTCGTACTCCTTTGATCGCTTCAAGCAGATTCCGGTACGCAACAACCTGGGCCGCCCGTTCAGCCATGCCTCGTGCCTGAGCAGAACTTGTCGGCTGGGAAGGCGGAGCACCGATCCCGACCGCGGTTACCACATTCGTCGTCCAATCAATCTTGCCTGAGGAACCGCTTGATTCAACAACATCCTTGATAGTGCCTGCAAGCTGTGCTGAAGCATCTGATCCCGTAAAGCAGATACAAGCACATACAATAAAAGCAATAACCACAGTTTTCCATACATTCATTGCAATACCTCCTGATAGAGAAACTCGATCCGATTTGTTGATGTCATATGTTTTATTTAAAAAACTTTAATTTTCAAAGATATATGGCACAGATAATAGTAAGATCGGAATAGAAGAATGGATTAACATGTGCAATAAACTATACCGAAGTCGATAAAAAATGTCAATGTAAGTAATGACAAAAATGAAGCAAAAACTTAGAATGCCCGTGCCAGGGTGCATGCAATCACCTGAGATGCTCCGGCTTTTTTCAACACGCGGCTGCATTCATTCATGGTAGCTCCGCTCGTAAACACATCATCGATCAGGACCACGTTCTTTTCTGCTATGCGTCCAGGATAACGAAGATCAAACGCTCCTGCAACATTTTTGACCCGTTCTTCACCGCTCAGTTCAATCTGTGCTCGCGTCGGTCGTATCCTGAGAAGATTGTCATAGGAAAACGGGATCTCAAATGCCTTGTGTATTTCATAGACAAGAAGCAGTGATTGATTAAATCCTCTCTTCTTCAAGCGCATGACATACAGCGGAACAGGAATCAGAACATCGACGTTTGCGAGGAGGCGAATATGTTGTGCCATCCATTTGCCAAGCGGTTTTCCAAGCGCCCTGCATGGCCTGTATTTATATTGGTGAATTGCTTCACGAAGCGAACCCTCGAAATAACCAACTGCAAATGCCTGATCAAAATGAGGCGGGTGCAATCTGCATACTCCGCAAATATGCTCTGGACTGTGACGTAACGTCTCTTCCGATTCAAACAGCCTTCCGCATCGCGCGCATGCCGGCCCTTCGATAAATGAAAAATCATTCCAACAGGAAGAACACAGGTAGGGAGTAGAAAAATCGTCAACGAGTGAATTACAGTGCGAACAGCGCGTGGGAAAAATGCTATTCAAGATAGAGTTGGAAAAAAGGATTATTCTGCTCATCATAACAGGCTATTTCTCAATATGAAATAGACCGGCGAGCCGTATGCAAGCTCACCGGTCTCTGTAGTTGTTCACGTTTGCTTATTGCTTACTTTTTTCTCGGTCCGGCCAAAGGAGCTGCAAGGTCACGTTTTTGCTCTTTATTCAAAAGCTTCAACGTTTGCGGCCACTTTTCATCCAGGATCACTTCTTCTCCTGCTGGAATAAAATCTATATGAGAGGATAGTAAATGCCCGGAATTGCGATCTCGTTCATGTGCTTTTTGATTAACCATCTTCTTTTCCGAATAGCTGACAAGACAAGCTGACTGCACGACCGACTGTCGGTTATGCTTGCGAGCGCCTGCATCAAAGAGTCCGCATTCAAATCGCTTTACGATAACGTTCGGGGAATCAAGCGGCACCGTAGTCAGTTTTTTTGCCCTGCTCTTAATCCCTTCGAGTGGCAATACCTTCTGAATCTTGCTGACTTGTTTATACTTCGGCCAGTCAAAATCAAATCCGAATGGTGTTCCCTCGTTATCAAACATGATGGCAATTTTGGAACCTGGACCAACAATGGATACATTATTTATCGTACGGGTAAACACAACGGTGTTTGCATACACTTTTTCTTCAGGCTTTGAAATTCCTTCTTTCGCTTCTGCAACGCCACCAATGGCATACTCAGTAAACGAAGGGACCAAATCCTCACCTTTATCTAACTGAATATATCGTGACAAATTCGCTTTGACAAATTGTCTTCCCAAAGTTTCAAGCCTCTCCTGGGAAAGACGTGATGATACCGGAAGACCGTTCTCCTTCTTGTTTTCCAAATACCCGTAATTACGGTAGCGAACACCACTCCCATCATTGCTTACATCGAGGAACCAGCCAGCGCCGACAATGGACACATGATTTCTTCTGGTTTTTCTCTCGATTTTTCCTGCTGTAGTAATCGGCGTCTTCGCCTTCTTGAATTGATCCAGGAGCGCCTTTGATACGGCTTCTTTCCCGGGACCAGGAACCCGTTCCAAAAGAGTCACTTCTTTTTGTCCGATCCCTTCTTTGTTCGATCGTTTTTCCAAATCAATCCGCTGTTGAAAATCCGCAGCATTGGCAAATGAACAAAACAGAAGCGTCACCAGAAGCGCCGCTAATTTTTTTAACCTATTCATACTTCCTCCTATCCAAATATCAAGATCAATACCATGAAACGCATATCATGACTTACAGATTATTCCAATACCAATAGCAGTAATAGCTAATACTTCCATCTCTAAGACGAGGATAGGACGGATAATTCTGCCACTTCATGGTATCCCGTCTGTTCCCACAATCAGCTGCACTTGATCCGGTGGCCATCACGGTAGCATCCTGTGACGTGGCCCAGTCAGAAACTCCATCTTTCCATGACCACTTGATACTATTCTTTTTCTGAAGATTGTCCGCGAAATCTTCACCAACTTCGTCAGTGGTAATGCCATCATACAGTTTGTCATGACTTCCTACCGCAATACGCAATCCGCCACGAAAAATCGATCCCATCCGTGTCCACATTTTTCCATCATTGAATTTCAGGGTCTCGCAGGAATAAGTCGCCAAAATACTTAATCCATACGAATCATCTCCAAGACGCATTTGTGAAGAATTCGCGAGCATGTTTTGATCCCACATTGCCCAGACCGAAATATCGCCCCATGCACCACCATGGGTACTTGCATAAAAGAGGTTCACATTATCAAGCGTTCCCGAGTCTCCTCCCTCTTCCCACCACCACTCGGCGCCATGCAGATTATAATAAAAAACCTTGGTATCCGTATCATCAAGTTCATTATTAAACCAACCGCATCGATTCCACGTATAATCAAGCGTTGTCTGCCAGCCGTTCTGATACTCTTTCTGACAACCGGTTCCGAAACGTGCCTTTGCCCAGGCAGTATTAAAATCGGCAGCAACCATATAAAATGCAGCAATAATGATTAGTGTTAATAGCTTTACAAACTTTTTACTTTTCATAGAAATCCTCCTCAATAAGATAAAATCACTGCTTAATATTGTTTCGGTAAATTGCCTCCTTTCTGGGAAATAGCAGATATCTGCATTAACCCTCCCTTCTCTCTTTGCCTATGCTAAAGCTCTATTTCGTATTTGGGGTGGTTTACAATGAGAAGTGAATAGTAGTTGCGTTTAGCAAGAATTAGCCTAAGCCGATCGATCAAGACGTAAAATACTCTCCAGTCATTCATTAATGTCACAAGTTGATAAATTTGTTTACTGAAGGATTAAAGCAATAATTTATAACTATTACCGAAAAGAGCTGCACTGTCAATCACCATACATGGGTATTTTATGGGTATATAGAAAGTTGCATTGATTGTTTTTTCAAATACTTGGTTGTTGTAGATATGAAAAAATGCGCACTTATAAATATAGGGGACTATAGGATGTCACGTCTTTTTCAGGATACAAACAGATGTCTGATAAGGATGCCTGATGGGAACTAACAATGCGTTAGAGTATTTTAGAGTATTCAAGTGTCAGAGGGATAGATGCAGAATATCCATTCTGAGTTCACAGTTCAGCGTCACCGAAATTTCTTTCTTTTGCAATATTTCTGTAACAGTCATACGATATAAAGATTCTGACAACAATAATAAGAAACGTTCCTGATAGAAAGGAATTCAGTGTATTACTTTAATAAAATCGCAGACAGCTTAATCAAGCTCATGATTCCCCTGGTTGTCCTCGCCCTTATGATGGGAATTGCGCGGCTCGTTCTCGACTTGCGCACGGTGTTCGGAAGCCAGACCATCGCGATAGCCTTTGATATGATGGTGACGAACATCCTTTCGATGTTTATTGTGATTGAACTGCTGCGGAGTGTCATGGAATACTTTGCCGTGCATCGTCTGAAGATAACATTTATCATTGATGCCGCGCTGGTCTTTGTGCTCCGTGAAGTGATGGTAGAGCTCTATCGGCATTCGTTGCAAACAACCTCGATTTTAGCTCTTTCGGCTTTAATCCTCGTAATGGGCTGCCTCCGAACGCTTGCAGTCGTATTTTCACCTGAAAATTATCTGGAAAAGGAAGAAAAACAATATGGCGGACAGCGTTGACAAAAATCGGGCATCATTTGTAGCAGAAATTTTTTTACTGCTCGCTTTGATAGCTGGCATCCTCTTCCTGATAGTATATTGGAAATAATGAAGAAATAATTTATACAGGAGTTTTCAACGCCGAACAATCAGCAACGTGCGCCGCTCGCCATTCTCTACCGCTCGTTGAACCTGATCCCCGCACCCTTCACCATACACCTGCTCGATCGTTTCAATGAATCCGGGGCTCATCGTGCGAGAACCTGGCTCTTGCCGGACATTGCAGCTGAACAGAAATGCATCATCGATCATTCCTAAAACCTCGTCACCGTCCGAGAAGTGCATGGGCCAGAGCATGCAAACCTTCGGCTTTACCTGTTCCAAAGGCAAACCAAGAGTAAGAGCAACGGTGTGCAAGGAGCAATGGGTCCGGTGATCAGACCAATAGGCAAAGACACAGAGCCCATTCTCGTTTGTGTCAATTGAAAAAAGACCCGGTTCCTCCTCTTCGAATACATTATCGTATCCTCCGATGGTCAGAAGATGAGGACAGAATTTGACAACCTCGGGCAGAACCTTAATGATTTTCTTTATCTCTGCCGTGGTAACGCATACCTCATACGACGCGCAGCAGCATTTCTCTCCCTTGACGCAGCCGTTGCAGTGGTTCTCGAGCTGCAGGAGCGACTCAATGTCAACATCTACGCTATTTCGTTGATGTTGGGGCAATTGCTTTTGACGATGCTTTTCAGGTCGGCTTGATTTCATAGGACAGTAAGAAAGAGATCAAGATAGAGTGAACATCAGCCATTCGTCGAGAAACGGTGTTTTTTTCAACTTCAGTTTCTCAATCGAGCGAGTTCAAGAGTATCATAAGTAAATTGGAAATTAAAGGGGGAAGTCATAAAGATGCCTGATGCAGGATGCCGGATACCGGATGGTAAAAAAAATCTGAGTTCATAGATTCACTGTCACCGGAATTTCTTCCTCTTGTAATATTCCTGTAACATTTCCCTTGTATAAACAAACCATGATACTCTTATCTCAAGGAGGAACCAGAATGAAAAGAACATTATTTCTATCATTGATTGCAGTTTTAGCATTCGCAACACCAGTATTCGCCCAGGAAACCGTGAACGGAGCCGGTGCAACATTCCCTGCCCCACTCTATATCGCATGGGCGTATGAGTATAATAAAGTGAGCGGAGTAAAACTTAATTATCAATCAGTAGGTTCTGGTGCCGGCCAGCGCCAGATCGTCGAACGGACAATTGATTTCGGCGCTTCCGACGATCCTCTTCCTTCAGAGAAACTTGCAAAAGACAACCTGATTCAATTTCCTACTGTTATTGGGGGCATAACCCTTGTCGTGAATATACCCGGTGTTAAATCAGGCGAGATGAAGCTTGATCCCACGGTGTTAAGCAAAACTTTTCTCGGGGAAATAAAAACATGGGACGATGCACAGATTAAAAAACTAAACCCTGGCCTGAATCTTCCTTCAACGCCGATCACCGTTGTTCATCGTTCGGATGGATCAGGGACTACGGCTATTTTCACTCACTATCTCGCAGAAGTCTCGCCTGCCTGGAAAACCAAGGTTGGTGAAGGTAAGTCAGTATCCTGGCCTATTGGAATAGGTGGCAAGGGGAATGAAGGCGTTGCCAATTATGTAAAAATGACCCCCAATTCAATCGGGTATGTCGAATTTGCTTATGCAAAACAGAACAAACTCGTATATACGAAGCTCAGGAACAAAGCGGGAAATTTTGTAGAACCGAATTTCGAATCATTCGAGAATGCGGCAGAAACCGGGAATTTTTACCCCAAAAAAGATTTCCACGTCTGGCTTACGAATTCGCCGGGCAAAACTTCCTGGCCTATTGCAGGTGCCACTTTTATCCTGCTTGCAAAAGACAAAAAAGATGTCAATCGTAAAGCAGTAAAATTCTTTAACTGGGCATATACAAACGGAGATACTACTGCAAAAAATCTCGTGTATATTCCCTTGCCGAAAACATTGAAAGACAAAGTACGAGCATATTGGAAATCAAAAGGCATTCAGTAACTCTCAACTCAGCGCCGACTCAAACAATGTTGGTTTAAGCCTGTCGTTTAAACAATTTTCGTCATAAGGAGCACTGGTAGTGGCGATCATACCGAAAAAAAATCCTCTGGATATGACCTTTTCCCTGATTACTGCGATCGCATCGCTTTCTGTCATTTTTATTATCATCGGCATCTTCTGGATCCTGATCAAAGAATCGTCGCTTGCCATGAGCAAATTCGGAATCATTCAATTCTTGACTTCAACCGCATGGAATCCCGTTCTTGAGATGTTCGGTGCCGCAACGAACATCTACGGAACGTTTGTTACCACGGCGCTGGCTCTTGTTTTTGCAGTGCCTACGGCTGTAGGAATTGCGATCTTTGTTACGGAAGTTGCGCCGAACTTCTTGAAAGGGCCTATCGGGATTGCCATTGAGCTTCTTGCAGCCATTCCGAGTATCATTTACGGAATGTGGGGTCTCTTTACCCTTGCTCCGATCATGAGCAAATACATTGAGCCCGCGCTCCAGAACTCGCTCGGGAAGTTGCCAGTCTTTGAAATTCTATTCCGAGGTACTCCTCTGGGAATCGACATTCTTACCGCAAGTGTTATCTTGAGTATTATGATCATTCCTTTCACGGCAAGTATCGCACGAGATTCCTTTAACCTCACACCATCCATCGTAAAAGAATCAGCGTATGCCATAGGAGCGACGAAATGGGAGGTGATCAAAAATGTAGTCCTTCCTTATTCAAAACTCGGGGTATTCGGTGGGGTCGTGTTGTCGCTGGGACGGGCGCTGGGCGAAACCATGGCAGTCGCCTTTGTCTTAGGTAATAGCCATAAAATAGCAACCTCGTTCTTCGATGCTGCTGCGACGATTACGGTCACGCTGGCAAATGAATTTACAGAAGCTGATAGTGACATATATCTTTCAGCATTGTTTTATCTTGCATTGGTTCTGTTTGTGCTGAGTTTTGTTATTTTGGCAATCGCCAAGCTTTTTCTGCTGCGGGCAGAGGAAAAATACTCGAGATGAAACTATCGTAATGCCAAAATGACAAATCCAAAGTTCAAATCAATGTCAAAAATCAAAGATCAAACGTTTGGCATTTGTTTCATTTGAACTTTATTTGAATTTTGGATTTTGTAATTTGAAATTGAAGAATTATGACTATTCAACAAAAACGAAAACTTGAAGGCATTGTCGCCCTCACTCTCAGCTCTTTGGCTGCTACAGCAGGCTTGTTCTGGCTCGTATTCATACTGGGAGACGTGATCATTCACGGGATCGGAGCACTCAATATAACCCTTTTTCTGAACGATCCTGTCCCTCCCGGCATTGAAGGCGGCGGCCTGCGACATGCGTTTCTCGGTCAGCTCATGATAACGTTTTTTGCAACCTTAATCGGTGTCCCGGTCGGCGTACTGGGCGGCACCTTTCTCGCGGAATACGCTCGTAGAACGAAATTTTCAAGGGTCATAAGCGTCTTATCCGATATCATTGTGAGCGTACCCTCCATTGTCATTGGAACGTTTATTTATGCGCTGCTCGTTAAACCGTTGGGTCATTTCAGCGGATGGGCAGGCGCCATCGCGCTTTCAATCATTATGATACCGGTTGTGCTCAGGACAACCGAGGACATGCTTTCCATGGTGCCATGGACTCTGCGAGAGGCAGCGTTCGCTCTCGGAGCTCCTTACTACAAGGTCATCATGCAAGTCGTATATCGGGGAGCAGCTACCGGCATATTGACCGGCATTCTCCTCTCGATTGCCCGTGTCGCAGGAGAAACAGCCCCTTTGCTGTTCACCTCATTCAATAATAATTTCTTTTCTCTCGATATGAATAGACCGATCGCCTCGCTTACGGTCACCATATTCCAATATGCCATGGGCCCGTATGAATCCTGGCATCAACAGGCATGGGCTGCTGCATTCGTAATCATGCTGTTTATTCTCATCCTTACATTACTGGAAAGGCTTATTTTAAAATGGAGATACAAAAGTTGACCTCACATCAGATTGAAATCGAGGTGAAAAATCTTGATTTTTATTACGGGGGAGATTCCAGAGCACTGCACGACATCTCGCTCCCAATCTACAAGCATAATGTCACTGCCTTGATCGGGCCTTCAGGCTGCGGGAAAACAACGCTTCTCCGATGTTTCAACCGCATGCATGATCTTTATCCGCATCACCGATATGAGGGTGAAATATTTTTTCAGGGCACCGACATTCTGGGCAACGGCATTGATCTGATACATCTGAGAAGCCGTATCGGAATGGTTTTTCAGAAGCCCACTCCCTTTCCGATGTCGATAGCGGATAATATTGCCTATGGGCTTCGGCTAAAAGGAATCAAGAACAAAAGCGAATTGACCGGCCGTATTGAACAAGCATTGCGAGACTCCGCTCTCTGGAATGAGGTGAGAGATAAATTGAATGCAAGCGCGTATGAACTTTCCGGAGGTCAGCAACAGCGGCTCGTGATCGCCCGGGAAATGGCGGTAGAACAGGAGGTTCTTTTGTTCGATGAACCAACATCGGCTCTTGATCCCCTTTCAACGGCCAAGATCGAGGAGCTTGTCGTAACGCTGAAAAAGAACATCTCAATCATTATCGTGACCCACAATATGCAGCAGGCTGCACGCGTATCGGATATGACCGGATTCATGTATATGGGCGAACTGATCGAATACGGGACCACTGAAAAAATATTCACGAATCCGGATAAGAAACAAACAGACGACTATATCACGGGAAAATTCGGCTAATGACATCCAGCTCTGCAAAGCATATTTGTATTCGGTTTTATCACATAAGGAGGATACTATGACCGCACAAAAAGAAACAGACCTTGCAAAACTCAAGAAGGCTATTTTGAAAATGGGAAGCGCGGTCGAAGATGCGATCGGCAAATCAAACAAGGCTCTCGTGAATCGGGACTGCGACCTTGCACGCGCCGTTATCGACGGTGATGTGGTCATCAACACGTTTGATGTGGAGATCGAGGAAGAATGCATCCGGTTCCTTGCTCTCTGGCAACCGACCGGGAGTGATCTCCGCTTTGTTACAACGGCGATAAAAATTATCACGGATCTCGAACGGATGGGTGATCTTGCGGTTGATATTTGCGAACGGGTGGTTGAGCTATGCGAGGAGCCACCGCTCAAACCCTATATTGATCTGCCTCGCATGGCAGAAGCATCTCAAAAGATGCTCAAAGAGAGTCTCGATGCATTTCTTGCCAGGGACGCAGACCTTGCCATTCAGGTATGTACGGCTGACGATTTTGTCGACGATCTTACCAGGCAAATTTTTAACGACCTGCTCGTCTATATGCTGGAAGATCCCAAGAATATTTCTCGTGCCGTGAGGCTGAGCTACATCACCAAATATCTTGAACGGGTGGCAGATCATGCCACCAATATCGCTGAAATGGTTGTATATATGGTGAAAGGAAAAGTTATCCGGCATATGGCGTGCGAAAATAATCGAAAATCTTGAAAAAACAGAGAAACATTCTGGCCATACAATACCATTTTAAAATGAAATCTTCTCAAAATCGCTCATAATTCAGTTGTTTTTTTCATGACTTGCCTTTATAATTAAATCGACTTTAAAAAACGAATTATGGACACGGATGTAACCTGAAAATTCGGGTTTTGTGATGCTGTGGATTATCCGCTCCATCACATAAATATCCGTGTCCATTTTTTTTATTGCCTATGTTTTCTCGTTTCGATTCAAGAAAAGTTCTCATCATATCGCTTGTCATTTCCCTCGCGCTTCATATCGTGATGATTGGTGTCATGCTGTTTATTTTGAAAAAAGAGCAGCCTTCAGACGTACCGCTCTTTACTCCGGTCGATATTGTGAATCTGCCTCGTCAATCACTCCAAAAACTTCCCCCTGTTGCTCCACCGCCACCAGTGATTGACCGCATGCCGGACCGATTACCTCCTGATAAAGTTCCTAGCCCGAAAAAATTCGGGACCAGCGATGATGTTCGGCTTCCCAAAGTACTGCCTCGCATGGGAAAACCAGAGGGATCAGACCAGGGCAAGGATGATGGCCGCAAAGTACCGCAAAAACCTTCAGACGGGCCGCTTCCCTTCCTCACGCAACGGGACATTGATGAACTTGCTCGTAAGGGAATGCCGGAAAGAAAACCGGGCGACGATTCCATTACCCTGGACACTGATGAATATAAGTTTATTTCGTATAATCGCTGGCTTAAAATCAAGGTCGAGAGCGTTCTCAAATATCCCGAACTTGCCGCGGTATCGGGATACCAGGGAACACTGTACATTAAGTTCGATATCTTGAAAAATGGATCACTTGGCAATCTGGAATTATTAAAATCATCCGGATATAAAATTCTTGACGATGAAGCATTGCGCGCAATTCGCGATTCAGCACCTTTCCAGCCGCTTCCCAGTGAATGGAATATGGATCGCTATCCAATACGTGCGGCGGTCATTTTCTATCTTGGCGTGGGGTACGTACGATGATCGATCTTGTTAAAATAGGCTCCGTCTTTCTGATTATTGTGCTGCTTCTCAGGTTTCGCTGGAACCTGGGGCTCGTGATGTTCATCGGCTCCATTCTCCTGGGTACGCTCTATCTACTTGATCCCCTCCGTCAGGCAACTGTTATTCTTAAGGCCAGTGTTGATTTAGAAACCTTGAATCTCATAGCAGGGCTGCTGTTCATTATGGTTCTTGAAAATATCATCCGTAAGCGCGGCGTCCTGAAACGAATGATGGAAGCAGTGGTGAACGTTGCACAAGACCGGCGCATCGCCATGGCAGTGCTTCCTGCGGTGATCGGTCTTCTGCCGTCTGCCGGCGGTGCAGTCTTCTCCGCTCCCATGGTTCAGGAAGCCGCAGCTACCGTGGCGGTGACTCCTGAACGCAAGGCGTTCATCAACTACTGGTTCCGGCATATCTGGGAATACGTGTCTCCGCTCTATCCGGGTGCCATTCTTGCTGCTGCAATCATGCAGATATCGCTCTCACAGTTTTTGCTCTTTCAAGTTCCTTTTTCAATTGCCGTAGTTGCAGTTGGAGCGCTGCTCGGCTTTCGCGGAATTCCAGAGAGTAGCATAGAAGGAAAACGGGATGCACAGGAATTTAAGGCACTCGCAGCTACCATGATTCCGATTCTTGCATCCGTTATTCTGGTTGTTGTGTTCAAGATACCGCTCGCATTCTCCATGGCAGCAGTCGTTATTGCATTGTTGTTCTTTTATCGCTACTCATTCAGAGATATGAAAACAACACTACAGGAAAGCATTTCATGGAATATGACGCTCATGGTAGTTGGTATCATGATTTTTAAAGGCATGCTCGATGCCACAGGTTCGATAGAAGCGTTACCTCCCTTTTTTAAGGCAAGCGGATTACCTTCTGAAGTTGTCCTCTTTGCGCTCCCCTTTTTTGCTGGACTTTTGACCGGCCATACGGTTGGTTATGTAGGATCAACATTTCCGATTCTTGTTGCCATGCTTGGAGGACAGGCGGATGTCCCATCCATGGCATTTGCATTTGCAAGCGGATTTGCCGGGGTCATGCTTTCGCCAACACATCTTTGTTTCGTCCTGACAGTAAAATATTTTAAGGCTGACATGGCAGTCATGTACCGTCTTCTCTGGCTCCCGGTATCCCTGGTTTTTCTCGTAGCTCTGATACGGTTATGGGTTTAGATGGCAAACGGTAACCACCGATTAACACTGATTAGCACAGATAAAAATCTTTATCTGTGAGTATTTTACCGTGTTGATCCGTGGTTATCTACTAGGTGTTAGGAGAGCAAATCATGCACATCGAGTTTAAAACAGGCGTTCAGAACATGCATTTTGATGCCGTGACGTGGTGGTTAGCAGAAACGTACTGGTCTCCAGGAATTACCAAAGAGGAAGTCATGTATGGTGCTCAAAATTCGAGCCTCGTTGTTGGCGGATTTGATGAAGCAGGAGAACAGCGGAGCTATATGCGGGTCGTTTCCGACAAAGTGCGATTCGCGTATGTCCTCGATGTCATTGTACATCCAGAATATAGAAAGCGCGGTATCGGGAAAGCCATGGTAGCCTTTGCCATGCAGCATCCGGATCTGCAACTGGTGTATCAATGGCTTTTGCGAACACGGGATGCGCAGAATGTATACACGCGTTTAGGATTTAAAACCATGGAAAATACGTGTAATTGGATGATGATCCGGAATGAACGGCCAGACAGGCGCATCTTCTCTTTAAGGGAGAATAAAAATGGATAATCAGCAAAGCATCAACAGAGTTTTTTGCATCGGTCTTAATTATCGTGAACATATCAGCGAATTGTCATTTACCATGCCTACGACCCCTGTTATTTTTATGAAACCTGCATCGTGTGTCATTGGTCCCGGGGAAGACATTCATTTCCCTGCTCATGGCAAAGATTTTCAGCATGAAGTGGAACTCGTCGTTAAAGTTGGCAAAAAAGGAAAACCGCAGACACCACACGAAGCCCACGCAATGATCGATTCCCTTACAATCGGGCTTGATCTCACCCTGCGCGATCTTCAAAATGATCTCCGGAAACAAGGCATGCCATGGGAAATTTCAAAAGCATTTGAACAGAGCGCACCAATCGGGACATTCATTCCTTACACATCTTCCCTGAATCTTCAGAATATTCCATTCAGGTGTACGGTCAATGGAAAAGAACGACAAAAAGGAAATACACAAAGCATGTTGTTTGGCATAGATGACCTGCTTGTGCAGATTAGCACCATCTGGACGCTTCTGCCGGGTGATATCGTTTTCACGGGAACTCCCCCGGGGGTTGGGCCGCTTGCGATTGGAGATGTGGTCGAGATCGAAAGTGATCTGATTGGAAAATTTTCCTGGAAGATTGTGGAGTAGAGTTCAGAGTTCAGAGTTTAATTGGGTTTGCTCTAACGCAGTGAGGACGTGCTTTATTTTTTCTCGAGCCAAGCGTTTTTGCTCGGGAAGATGCTTGTATTCTTCAAGCATCTTTCGTGATTCAAGAAGCTCCTGCTCTAGATCATGAACACGTATTGAGAGTTCCTTGTTTTGAGTCACCAGTGATCTGACTCTTTTTTCAATTTCTCCAAATCGTGCTTCTAGATCGTGTACATGGATTTTTTTCATGGTATATTCCTATTAATGAAGCGATCATTTAATCCATAGTAAGAGCGGTTTTTGCATGTTGCAAAGGCATAAACATCGCCTCCTGATTTCCCGACTTGCCGTATATCCTCCGGTATTCACCGTAATTCCTGAGTATTTTTTTCACATAGCCGCGTGTTTCAGAAAAAGGAATAGATTCCACAAACACATCCCAATCCGTAATCGGTTCGTTTTTCTTGATCCATCCGGCAACTGCCTCAGGTCCCGCATTGTATGCAGCAGCTGCAAAAAAAACATTACCATTGAACCGTTTCAAAAGCGAGCTCATATACCACGATCCGATATTAATTCCTACATCAGGGTCGAACAGCTTGCCTCTATCAAAACTCTTGAGGTTGATGGTTTTCGCAACCTGAACACCGGTCGATGGCATGACCTGCATGATCCCCCGTGCTCCTGCAGGAGAAAGCGCAGCTGCATTAAACTGGCTTTCCTCCCGAATAATGGCTGCAATGAAATAGGGGTCCAGGTGGTACTGTCTGGAATAGGAGGCAATGGAATCCCAATATGCCTGGGGATAGGCAAGATACCAGAGATCATCGGGCACATTTTTTCTTGGAGCCTCAAGATACCGGTCATAATGTCGGAGAACTAACACATGGGAACGGTAATAATCCCCCAGCTCAAAAAAGGCTTTGCTCAATCCGATGAGCATTCCTCGTTTTCCCTGAAGTTTTCCCTGAAGCAGGGCAAGCTCGGACGCAGCTTCTTTTTTCATGTTAAGATGCATAAGCTCAAGAATTTTTTTAAACAACGGCTCTTCGGTCAATAATTTTCTGGTTTCTTCGGTCCAGGCAGGGGGGATATCGTCCGTTTGATAAGAATACAAAGGATCATCAGGACAGCTGCTGTCAACACACAATGCCGGCTCCAGAACCTCTTTTACTGAAACCGTTTTACTTTGTACTGTCTGAAGAGCAGCAATACGCTCCTGTGCCCGATATCCGTAATAGGTATAAGTCCCTCGTTTCAATACATGCTGATAGTATGCTCGTGCACCAGAAACATTTCCCTGCTTTTCAGCTATTTTCCCCTGCCAGTAACGTGCCTGATTAACCAGAAAGGAATGAGGATAGGAGGCAACCAGTTCTTGCAGTATCCGCTCGGCTTTTTTATAATCTTCTATTGCATAATATCTCCAAGCTTGCCACCATAACGCGCTGTCGGCAAACCTGCTTTCCGGATACTCTTGTGCGAGCCGGTTATAGGCAGCCAGCGATTCGTTCCATTCTCCCGTTTCCCGGTAAATATTCCCAGTCAAAAAAAGCGCGTCATCAGCCCATTCACTGTCAGGATAGTTTTCAAGAAGTTCGGAAAAGCGTTCGATTCCCGCTGTCCATTCTCCTCGTTTACTATATGATCTCCCGATCCAATATAATGCTTCTGGAACTCGTGGATCGGAAGGGTTTCTTCGAATCATCGACTCGAGAAGTGAGGCGGCTTCTTTCCTTTTTCCGATATGAAACGAAGCAATACCCGTACGGAAAAGAACCTCATTTCGGAAAGAAAATCCGGGATCACGATCAAGAAGCTGGTTTAATGTTTCAATGGCTTTCCCATATTGCTGTAAGCGATAAAGAGTCTTCCCCCGTTCAAACAGCTCTTCAGAACTGGCTTCCGGAATTTTCCACCCCTCGGCTTGAAATCGGGCGAGTTCCTGGTCAACCTCCTGATCAACGCCATTTCCCGGATATGCGGTCCACACGTGTCGATATACTTCTACTGCCTCGGGAATTCTCTCTTGCTGTATCAGGCATCGTGCGAAGCGTAAGCCGGCCTCGGGAGCTAAATCGGAACGAGGGTGATCATGCAGAAACTTTTTGAAAATCGTTCCCGATTCTTCATACTTACTCATTTCAAAAAGCGCCTTCCCTCTCTGAAATGCCGCAGGGGTTACCAGAGAACTTTTGGGATAATCATGAATGAGCTGGCGGTACCCTGCTTCTGCATCCGCATACCGCTGATTTGAAAACTGATAGTCAGCGAACAGAAACATCGCATAGTCTGCAAGCAGCCGATATTCACTCGTGACCTGAAGCATGGCAGCCTTTGCTTCTTCTTGCATGTCCATCTTGATCCGGACTTTTTCAGTCAGAAACAATGCCCGCCGGGCCCAAGGCGTATCCGGATATTCATGCATGATCTGCGACAGGAAAGGAAGAGCCTCTGCCGGATGATTTGATTCATAGGCGTCGATCGCACTCTTGAGCAAATAGGAGGGAGAGGACGAAGAACTGTTTTTTTCAGTAAATGATGATAAAAATGGCGTCAAAGAATCTGAAGATTTTTTAAGAGCGGTAGTATGCTCTTCTCCGCAGGACCATGCGAGAAAAAGAGCACAGAAGAATATCAACAGTTGCATGATTCGCATAGATGGGGAATTCTCTCCTCGGTTACTATCATATAGCCGCTTCGCGTTTGTGTCAATAGAAGTGTAGAATGAAAAGAATAAGATCGGAAAGTAAAGACTCAATAAAAATGCCGTCACATTTTAATAACGTGACGGCATTATCAGAAAACACGAGATGCTTTATTTGGTAATCAATCTTCCTCCGGTTTTGCTATGCCATACTACGAGGAGCGGACTTGCAACAAAAACGGAAGAATACGTTCCGATGATCACACCCATAAGAAGTGCCAGCGAGAAGTAATGAAGCACTTCCCCGCCAAATAAAACGAGCGCGACAAGCACCAGCGCAACGGTAAGGGTAGTGATAACCGTCCGAGACAGCACCTCATTGATGCTTTGATTTACCAGTTTGGGAAGTGGTTCCCGCCTGTTTTGTTTCAGATTCTCCCGAATACGGTCGAAAATCACGACCGTGTCTGTAAGCGAATACCCTGCCAAGGTAAGCAGCGCAGTGATAATGAGCAAATTGATTTCATAATTCAGAATATAAAAAATTCCGAGCACCGCAAGCACGTCATGCATGGTAGCCATGGCAGCAGCAACACCGAACTTGAATTCGAAACGGAAGGCAATATAGAGAATAATTGCCAGGATCGAGACGGTAATGGCAACCAGCGCATCGCGCTGAAGCGATTTCCCGATAACCGGTCCGATTTCTTCAATGCTGACCACTTCAAAGGGATTATTCGGAAACTCCTTGGTAAACATTGACTGGATTTTTTCGGATGTTCCCTCGGATTCACGCACTTTAATCAGTATCCTTTTCCCGTCTTCTCCTACCTGCTGGACACTCGCACCAGGAAAACCATTTTTTTCCAGAAGAGTGCGTGCAGTATCAAGAGGAACATTTTGCTGAAAGCCGAGTTGTACGGTTGTTCCTCCGACAAAATCGATCCCCAGGTTCGCTTTCCCCCTTCCGATCTGGATCAGACAAAGAATCCCCAGGAGAATAAAGAAGCCTGAAATAGCAAACGAGATATTTTTCTGTCCCATAAAGTCTATTTTTGTTTTATGCAAAATTTGCAGCATGTGACCCTCCAAAATCTTGGTCTTCTTTTAATTTCAGAATTGTCTAAATGCTCAGTTTATCCAGCTTCCACCGGGTATTGATAATATCGAAAAGCACTTTCGTTCCAACGAGTGCGGAATACAGATTGATCAGAATACCGAGGCTGAGAGTAACCGCAAAACCTTTAATTGGCCCGGTACCGAACATAAACAAGACAACAGCGGTAATGAGCGTTGTAACGTGTGAATCGAGAATCGTCAGGAATGCCTTGTCATATCCGGCATCCACTGCAGGCCTTGGCTGCTTCCCAGCACGGACTTCTTCGCGAATGCGCTCGAACATCAGCACATTCGAATCCACGCCCATACCGATGGTAAGAATGATTCCGGCAATACCCGGCAGGGTCAACGTCGCACTCATAAGCGCCATCGCACCGAGCAGCAGCACGAGATTCAGGACAACCGCATAATCGGCAATCAGACCGGACATGCGATAATAGAAAACCATGAACACCAGGACAAACAGACCGCCGATCAATGCTGCCCGAGTACCCATGGTGATAGAATCCTGGCCGAGCGATGGGCCGACGGTTACATTCTGGATGATCTTGACCGGCGCAGGAAGCGATTCACGAAGCACGATGGCAAGTTTTGCAGCTTCGTCATGCGTAAAATGTCCCGTAATCTGGGCGCTTCCGCCGCTGATCCGGTCTTGAATTCGTGGAGCGGAATGCACCGCGCCATCAAGCACGATGGCGAGAAGCTTCCCGATATTGTCGGCAGTAATCCGGTCGAATATCTTAGCTCCTTCAGTGTCGAAATTGATCGATATTGCCGGCTTGTTGAACTGATCGATACCGACCTTCGCTTCTTTAAGACGATCACCGGTCAGGAGTGTTTTTGAAAAAACAAGGATTGGTTGTTTCGATATTTTTCCGGATTCGTTTTCCCGCTCTTCATACAGGAGTTCGGTTCCTTCCGGCGCCTTGCCTTGCAATGCCTGTTGGAGATGCGCGGGATCCGTATCAACCAGCTTGAATTCAAGCCTGCCGGCAGTCCGGATAAAACTGATTGCTTCCTGCGGATTCTTGACGCCGGGAAGCTGAAGCGCGATCTGATCCTGCTCTTGCTTGTAAATCGCGGGTTCGGCCACCCCGTATTTATCGATGCGCCTTCGGGTTCGTTCAAGCGCTTGGGTAACCGCGGATTCCTTGATTCTTCTCACTTCCACAGGCTTCAGGCTATACACTAATTCCCTGCGGTTCCTGGTTTTGAGATCAAGGATTCCATAATTGTCTTTTACAAATTTTTCTGCTCGTTCTTCGAGTTGGTCTCCGAATTTAGCGGAAATAGTCTGACCTGCCCGATTAAACACAACTGCAAGCTGCTGTGATACGGCAGTTGCCTGGAGATCGGCAACAATGTTATCAACCGATGATTCCACTGCCTTGTCCGTCTCCACCTGCATCACGATATGACTTCCTCCCCGCAGATCCAGTCCCAGGGAAATCTTCGGAACGCTTTGTTGCCACCACTCGGGGAGCGTGTTTACGAGCGAGGGCAGAAAGAGAAATACGGCGATCGCTATGGAAAGAACGATAAGCGCCAGTCTCCATCGAATGCTCTTTTTCATATACTAGCCTCCTGCTATAATGCTGTTACTCTTCCTAGAGAGTAGCTTCAGAAAAAAATTCCTTACAACACGTCTGATTTCTTTCCTGCTGAAATATGCTTACTCTTTTTCTTCTTCGCCGGTCACCACCGTGCTGACCGAACTGCGGGTAACCTTTACCTTGACCCCTTCAGCAATTTTAATTGTAAGGGTTGAGGGAGTGGTGTTCTCAACGGTGCCGTACATTCCGCCTGCGGTAACAACCCGGTCACCCTTTTTAAGATCTTCCACCATCTTGCGGTGCTCTTTCATTTTTTTCTGCTGCGGTCTGATCATCAGGAAATAGAAAATGGCAAAAATGACGGCCATAAAAATGAGGCTGGACATGCCGCTTCCGCCCTGCGCCGCCTCTCCGCCTTGTGCACCCATTGCATATGCTGTTTCAATAAACATTGCTTCCCTCCCTTGTCATTATCTATAAAATTTTTTAATCAAGTCGCATTATACATCAACTCGTTCACGTTTTTTCATAAAATCTTTTTTCAATTGTACAAACGACCCCCGCTCGATTGCCGTCCGAATATTGCTCATCAGGTTCAGATAAAAATGAAGATTATGGATCGTCCCGAGCCTGAGGGCTGCGATCTCTCCCGCATTAAATAAATGGCGAATATATGCGCGGCTGAAATTCCTGCATACGAGGCAGTCGCATTCCGGATCAATCGGCTGAGGATCCCGTTCATACTGCGCGTTTTTAATGACGACCTTTCCGAACGAGGTAAAAAAAGTTCCGTTCCTCGCATTCCGGGTTGGCATAACGCAGTCAAACATGTCAATCCCGCGCTCAACCCCTTCAAGCAAATCTTCCGGTGTTCCAACTCCCATCAGGTAGCGCGGCTTCTCTTCCGGAAGAACGGCTACTGATGCCTCGATCATTTCATGCATCATCGGTTTCGTCTCTCCAACCGAGAGACCGCCGAGGGCATAGCCGTCGAACCCGATATTAACGAG
Source organism: Nitrospirota bacterium (assembly GCA_041650055.1). GTDB lineage: Bacteria > Nitrospirota > UBA9217 > UBA9217 > UBA9217 > JBAZLV01. Next base: position 66,069 of record JBAZLV010000004.1, read on the forward strand.
CGCTTCCCCTGATTCCCGGCGCAAATCCGGATACATGCCTCCCTGCAGAATACCGAACAGCGCCTGGCCTGTTTCCTTCTTTGCGGCACGACACCGTTTCGCCCAGCGGTGTGTCCTTGCCAGGGACTCCTGTGCATAATCCCGCGTTGCGGGATACGGAATGCACTCGTCAAAAGCCATGATAATGTCAGCGCCGAGCGCTTCTTGGATTTGTATCGCATATTCAGGCGTAATCACATGTTTGGCACCGCCGTCAATATGCGATTGGAACGTCACGCCGTCTTCGGATATGGTCCTGAGATCCGCAAGACTGAATACCTGGAAACCGCCGCTATCCGTCAGAACCGGCCTGTTCCAGCTCATGAATTTCTGGATTCCGCCGAATTCTCGAATTAGTTCATGGCCAGGCCGCAGAAAAAGATGATATGTATTCGAAAGTATAATTTCAGCATCAAGAGCAATCAGATCGTCAGGCAACAGAGTCTTGACGGTCGCCTGAGTTCCCACCGGCATGAAGACCGGAGTGTTGACCTTTCCATGCGAGGTAACGAACATTCCCCGCCGTGCCCGGCTATTCGAGTCTTTTTTTATCAGCGTGAACGTAAACACAATACCATGACCTCGGCTATGATGCCAGGTCTTTTCACATTCTTTCCGGTGCAGCAACACCCAGGATTGTGAGTGCGCTCTGAATCACGGTCTTGATCTGTTTCATGAGAAACAGTTTTGCGCCGGTTCGAGCCTGCTCATCGGTAATGATCCGATGTTTGAAATAATAATTATGCAGCAGCCCTGCCAGGTCCTGAAGATAGTAGGTAAGCCTATGTGGCTCGTATGCTAACGCGGCCTCTTCGATCAATTCAGGATATTTAGCCAGCAGCTTGATGATGTTCTGCTCTTCCACAAGATTAAGCAGCGAAAGATCAACCTCGTCTCGTGTCGGGATATTAACGTTTCTTGTTTCGGCCTCTCGAAACAGGCTCGCCAGGCGGGCATGGGCATACTGAACATAATACACCGGGTTTTCGCGTGACTGTTCTTTTGCTACATCCAGATCAAAATCAAGATGACTATCCGATCGCCGCGTCAAGAAAATATACCGCGCTGCATCCGTCCCCACATCCTGAACAACGTCCCGAAGGGTCACAAACGTACCGGCACGTTTGGACATGGGCGCCAGTTGGCCATGGCGCAGAATTGCGACTAGCTGAACAAGCAGCACATGCAGGGAATCTTTCGAATGACCGAATGCCTGGATCACCGCCTGAATACGGGGAATATACCCATGATGATCAGCGCCCCAAATATTGATTAGGGTTTTAAAACCCCGCGCCAGTTTATTCCGGTGATAGGCAATGTCTGTTGCAAGGTAGGTCCAGCTTCCATCTTGCTTTTTTACAACCCGGTCTTTATCATCACCAAATAATGTCGACCGCAGCCACCATGCGCCTTCCTGCTCGTACAGATTTCTGCTCTCTCGCAATTCATCAACAGACTTTTGGACTGACTGGTCTTTCAGTAGTTCCCTTTCGCTGAACCAGGTATCGAAATGAACACCGAATGCTTCAAGATCAGTCCGGATATCAGCAAGCATCATATCCTTGCTGAATGTTCCGAAGAGGGACTCGCATTCCTGGAAGGGAATATTTTTATACGTATCACCATACGTTTTCCGGAATGCATCGGCTATCTCATGGATATAATCGCCATGATATCCATCTTCCGGAAACACTGCATCCTGACCCAGCGCCTGCTGATACCGGGCATACACGGACTGGCTCAATAAAAGAATCTGCCTGCCTGCATCATTGATATAGAATTCGCGGGAAACATCATACCCCACGGCAGTCAGAAGATTTGCCAGAGCATCGCCAACAGCAGCACCTCTGCCATGCCCAACATGCAAAGGACCGGTCGGGTTGGCGCTTACAAATTCAACCAGGACGCGTTCTCCCTTTCCGATATTGCGAAGCCCGTATGCTCCTGCTTCCTCATCAATGGCAAAGAGGGTTTTTTTCCAGGAGTCCTGTTTCAAAAAAAAATTAATAAACCCGGGGCCCGCGATCTCGGTTTTTTCTATAATTCCTGTTTCATCCTGAATATTGGCAATGATAATTTCTGCGATCTTCCGGGGAGGTTTTGCTTCCGGCTTCGCCAGCGTCATTGCCAGAGAGGTAGCCAGATCGCCATGGTTTTTTTCTCGTGGGGTGTCAAGAAAGACAACTGGGCAGGTCTCGAGCTTTAATTCGCCCTTTTTTCTGGCCCGATCCAGGGCGTCTAGAAGAATCTCCGTTACGGTCTGTTTCATGAAAAATAAGCACTTTCTGTCCGATTTGTGAGTGTGAAAGTATATCGCATCTTCGAAAAAAGTCAATAAAATAATCCCTTTACTTGATTCTTTTGGTGTGGTATTCTTCGAATAATGAGGGAAAGAGCATGTGGATTCAGATGAATGTCAATACGATTCTTTTTGACAGCAAAAACAACAGTTACATTGTCGTTCTCAAAGATGATTCCGGAAAAAAAATTCTTCCCATCTGGGTGGGGGCAGCTGAAGGAAATTCGATCGCCATGGCAATGAGCAACGTCAAGGCCTCCCGTCCTTTCACGCATGATCTTATGGTCACCATATTCGACCGGCTGGATATCGAGATTGCCCGAGTGGTGATCAGCGACCTCATTGACAATACCTTCTACGCTTCACTGTACCTGCTGCACAACAGTAGCGAATTCCACATCGATGCACGCCCGAGTGATGCGATTGCGCTTGCCATCCGTATTGGCGCTCCCGTCTTTGTTGAAGAAGACGTTATCACCAAGCAGGATTCTTCAATTATCGATACGTGGATGAAAAATATGGGTGAAAGCGGCGGAACAGAATATAATGCGTAATTAAAAAAATTCCAAAGTTCAAATCCCAAATTTCAAACCTGCTTGGTTCCTGATTATTTATTTGTCATTTGTTTTTTGAAATTTGACATTGCATATTCAAATTCCCCACCTCGGTGCTAGATCATTCTCAATTCCCATGGCGTTCAAGACTCTTCCCACCACAAAATCAACGAGCTGCGACACTTCCTGCGGATGATGATAAAACGCAGGCATGGCAGGAATAATCTGGCAGCCCAACTCTGCAAGCTTCAACATATTCCTGAGATGAATTGCGGAAACCGGTGTTTCTCGCGGAACAAGAAAGAGGTTTCGTTTCTCTTTGATCGTCACATCCGCAGCGCGTTCAATGAGGTTGGATGCAAAACCATGTGCGATAGAGGCCAAGGTTTTCATGGTGCACGGAATAACAACCATAGCATCCACTTTGATCGATCCGCTACCGATAGGCGAATACATATTATCCTCACTAAAAAAAAGAACCTGGCCTTCTTTTGATCCAAAGTATTTTTGCAATCCATATTGAATATCGGTTTCCGATCCTTTCAGATGCAAATTTGTCTCATCGTTCAGAATGGAAATTCCTTCCTGCGAAATACAGACATAGAGCGAATGGCCCGCTTCAATTAACACGCGGAGAAGCCGTTCTCCATAGACAGCTCCGGAAGCACCGGTTATTGCTATGGTATATGTTGCCATACGTTTTCCTCCCTTGACGGTAGCAAGAATCCTTTCATTTATGATGAATGATTCGTGGTTGGACGGCTGATTCTAAGCATAAGAATCAGGACGGTTGCTAAAAAAGCAACTCCTGATCCCATAATAAATGCTGTAGCAGTTCCATACATTTGCCAGACCAGACCGAATAAAAGTGATGCAGGAAGCGCTCCGACACCAATAACCAGGTGATACAAACCGAATGCCGATCCCCGCACATGAGCGGGAATAAAGTCTGCTACCAGCGCCTTTTCCACTCCCTCAGTCAATCCGAAATATATGCCATAGACAGCGAAAAGCGCCCATGCCTGCCATTGAGCATCAGCAAAGGCAAAACCCATATACACAAACGCATACACGATCCACCCGGAAACAATCACTTTTTTTCTTCCAATGCGATCCGATACAATACCACCAGGAATGGAGACTCCCATCTTCACAATATGCAGAACAACCCAGATGGTGGGAAGCAGCGCAACCGGCACTCCCAGATGCTGAGCGCGCAGCAAAAGAAATGCGTCTGTAGAATTTCCGAGCGTAAACAGGAACAGGATGGCAAGATACTTTTTGAAGTTCGCAGGCATGCCTGTCCAGGCAGCGCGAATGTTAAGTGAATCCCTCGAGTGCGTATCCGGGTTTTTTAAGGACGTTTCCTTGAGACCAAACAGAAGGACAGCTACGGCAAGCCCTCCGGGAATAAAGGAAAGAAGAAAAACCGTGGTAAGATTTTCCTGTGTCGTGCCGCCGAGGAGCAGCAGAAGCCCGGTTGCAAGAAGCGGTCCCATGATTGCTCCGCCGTGATCCATGGCACGATGAAAACCGTATGCCATGCCGCGTGATTCCGGAGCAGTTGAATCCGCAATCACGGCATCGCGTGGCGACGTGCGAATCCCTTTTCCCACACGGTCGAAAAAACGAAGGACGAGTACCCCGAACCACGATGTTGCAAGCGCAATAAACGGCCTCACGATATTCGACGTAGAATATCCGGCAACGATCCATGCCTTGCGCTGCCTGGCCCGGTCGGAAAGATAGCCTGAATAGAGTTTCATAAGGGAAGCGGTTGTTTCGGCTATTCCTTCGATAAGTCCGAGCGCAGCAGGTCCAGCCCCCAGAACAACTGCCAGAAACACAGGAAGCAGCGGATAGATCATCTCGGATGCCCCGTCGTTCAACAGGCTCACAAACCCGAGAATAACCACATTACGCGACAATCCCCTGATTCCTATTTTGGGAACCGTTCCTTTTGTTTCTAGAGAATCAACAATTCCATTCCGGTCATGCATGGTCATGGCAACGGAATCCTTTTCATCACCTCTTCAGGAGTTATAGCTTTCATGCACTGCATAGCATCACAGCTCCGTTGAAAACAGGGGGAACATTTGATCCCCATCCGAATAACAATATGCCTTTCTCCGTATGGCCCTGTTCTCCAGGGCGCCGTCGGTCCGAAGAGCGCAACGACCGTCGCACCTGCAGCCGCCGCAAGGTGCATGGGCCCGGTATCGGTTGTGATAAACAAATCAGAACAGGATGCGAGAGCGGCCAATTCCTTCAAGGTGGTCTCACCTGCCCAGTCATGCGAATCCTGGGTCATGAGAGAACGAATATGGTTGATCTCCTGCTTGTCCTCATTGCTCCCGGTAAAAATAACGAGTGCACGTTTTTCAAGCACAAGCCTGTCTGCAAGTTGTGCGAAATGTTCAGCCGGCCACAGCTTAGTCTTCCATCGGGCCATCGGGTTCAGAATAACGAGCGGACGATTATCCGGATTGATGGTCGCAATTCTCCGCCTGATGACCGCCTGTTCCCGCTGTATAGGGAGCGTGCACAAAAAGGAAGGTTTCGGAGACCCAAGATATCGAGCAATATCCAGATACCGCTGCAGTGCATGTTTCTCAATGTCGTAGGCTGGCAGACGTTCATTCAGGAAAAGAGCAGAACCTTCCCGCGTTCCATTAAATCCGATTTTCCGTTCAGCACGGGCAAAACCAATTAAAATCCCGCTTTTGAAAAGGCCCTGAAAATCAATGGCAATGTCATACCGTGTACTTCGGAGAATGCGAAAAAAACGGGTTATATGAGCAATACCCTGGGAAAAAGTGAATGGATTCTTAAGCATCCGAAGCCAGGTCTTCCGGCGAGAGATCAAAATCGTGTCGATACTTTGATGGCCTTCCAGAATCCCGGCTGCTGCTTCTTCGACAATCCAGGTAATACGGCTGGAAGGATAGATGATTTTTATCGCTTCAAGCGCAGGAAGGGTTTGTACCACATCGCCGATGGCGGAAAGCTTGACAATGAGAATATTCATATTACCGAATGATTTTATCTTAATCTATCTGACCAGACGAGTCAATCAGATTGTCAGGGTATGATTGTCAGGGTAATGTGGACTTTTTAGCTTGCATTTTCTCTTTATTTTGTTAAAATTTTTACAGATTTATTTTCTGCGCATCTATTCTTATACTCATGAACAAAATCATCCGGATTTTCGACACATGTCTAATCGAGAGAGAGGAGACAAGTCATGACCAGAAAGGTCAAAGCGAAAAAGAAACAAACCAAAAAAACAGCAGTCCGCACGGGAGCGAAGAAACCTCCTAGAAAACCCGTAAAAAAGAAAGCCCTCAAAAAAACAACAAAAAAGAAACCTGCTAAAAAAGCGGCTAAAAAAGTCACTCGTAAAAAAACCGTAACCCGGCCAGCCGAAAAAAAAACAGCTGCACCAAAATCTATCGCCGTTAAATCCGCTCTAGCCGCAGCCACCCACCAACCGGCTGAACCAGGGAGCCAGGAAGAGGCTGTTGGTACGGTAACGCATTATTACAGCCATTTGCAGGTCGCAGTAATCCAGCTGAACAAGGGCATGATCAGGGTTGGAGATACGATTCATATCAAAGGAACAACCTCGGATAGCACACAAATTGTGGAATCCATGGAATATGAGCATCAACCCCTCACGGAAGCGGTCGCCGGTCAAAGCGTCGGTCTTCGCGTGAAAGATATCGTGCGTGAACATGATATCGTCTATATTGTAAAGTAAGCGTCCCACTGTAGGAGAAAACAGTAACAGGCGCGGGCATACACTGCGCCTGTTTTCATGTGAGCGCTTAAGCGATTTTCCTATCAGGTCAGGACCCTCATTCCAATTCATTTTGTGGTACATTTGGAATCAATACACGTCGTCAAGGAGCACTCGTATACCTCTCATTCACGGAAATACAACCGGTTTAAAACCTGCACAGATTAAAACGATTGAACGATTGTATCGCAGAAAAATGCCGCCTGAAATGCTCATATCTCCTGAGGCTGCCCGGCTGCTGGCCGAAGCATCGGCTGCAATCGGGAGACAGATTGGGCTTCTGATTGACCGTTCCGGTTCAGTAAGAAATGTGCTGATAGGAACAAACAAGGACATTCTTATTCCCGAGCTTTCAGAATATCGGCTCGGCACACGCCGGCTTCGGGGTATCAGGTTCATTCATACGCATCTGAAAGATCAGCCGCTCAACCAGGAGGATATTACGGATCTTGCGCTCCTCCGGCTGGATATGATCGCCGCGCTGACCATTACAAAAGACGGCCTGCCCAAAACAATTTCCGTTGCGTATCTTCTTCCTCCAAACCCTAAAAACGAGTTGTATGAAGTGCTTGCTCCACAGCCGGTTTCACGGCTCAATCTCAAGGTAGATGAATTCATAGCAGATATTGAGCGCCAGATGGAACGAGCCCGGGCTGCCAGGGAGGTTGCAGGAAAAGACCGGGCAATTCTGGTAAGAGTTTCTAAAAAAAGCAGGCAGGAACAGGAAGAATCGATTGAAGAGTTAAAGGAACTCGCACGTTCAGATGCCGTCACCGTGCTGGATACGGTTGTTCAGCGTCTTCATGATCTCAATCCAAAATATCTCATGGGAGAAGGCAAACTCAAGGAATTGATTATCCGTTCGCAACAAGTGGGCGCGGATTTGATCGTTTTTAACCAGGATCTGACCCCTGCCCAGGTAAAGGCCATCGGTGATATCACTGAAATGCGCGTCATCGACCGCACCCAGCTTATCCTTGATATTTTCGCGCGCCGGGCGCACAGCGCAGACGGAAAGGTACAGGTCGAGCTTGCGCAACTCCGATATCGGCTCCCCAGGCTCTCAGAACGTTCAACAGCCCTTTCCCGCCTCACGGGCGGAATTGGCGGAAGAGGTCCCGGAGAAACGCGGCTCGAGATAGACATGCGGCGGGCACGTGATCGGATCAGGAGACTTGAAAAACAGCTTGATGCGCTCGGAAAAGCGCGGGAACAGCGGCGCGAAAAACGCGTACACAGCGCCATTCCAATTGTCTCGATTGCCGGATATACCAACGCTGGCAAATCCACTCTGTTTAATGCACTCACGAAATCCGAAGTCACGGCAGAAAATCTTCTTTTTGCCACGCTCGATACCGCAACCCGAAGACTTCGATTCCCCCGCGACCGTGAAGTGGTTATTACGGACACCGTTGGATTTATTCAGGAACTTCCGAAAGAGCTCCTGGGAGCGTTTCGTGCAACGCTCGATGAAATGCAGGATGCAACCATTATTTTGCATGTGGTTGATATGAGCACTCCGCGATTCGAGCAACAAATGACGTCAGTTGACCAACTATTGACCGAAATCGGTCTTGATCATATTCCCCGTATTCTCGTATTCAACAAAATTGACCTGGTAAATCCGTCGTGGGCGAAAGTAATTGCAGCCCGGTACAGGGGCGTCCTGTGCAGCGCTGTTCATCCGCATACATTCAGACCGCTCCTGCAGGAAATTGAAAAAAGTATATGGCCGGAAAACAGGCAACCCAGGCCGGAGCATGCGAAAAAATGAGTTTCCAACAAAATAACGTTTTGACAAATATTGATTTTATACCTATAATACGATTGGTTTCATATATAAGCTTCAAACGCCTTTCATTGTCGTGGGAAAAAGAGTGAAGATTAAGATGCACATGGGAAGCTATCCATTGGGAGGACATTAATTATGGAAACGAGTGAACCGGGGAAAAGCAAGTTCCCGTTGTGGATGCAAATTCTCGTGGGTCTTCTTTTCGGCGTGGTTGTCGGAATGGTATGGCCCGGGGTTGGAGTAATGTTGCAGCCGATCGGCACTGCCTTTGTCAAGGCGACAAAAATGCTCGTTATGCCTCTTGTATTCACCGCCGTTACGCTCGGTGTGTATCGCATGGGTTTGGATTTGCGACAGTTGGGAAGGCTTGGAGGAATCGCGTTTCTCTGGTTTTATGTTGCAACCGGAATTTCAATTGCTTTGGGAATCGGACTGAACCAGGTTTTCCATCCCGCTGCCGGTGTCCCGCTCCTGATAGCCGGAAATATTCCGCAGAATCTTGCCACGTCGGTCGATTGGACCAAGTTCTTTCTCGATATGATTCCTGATAATATTGTGACCTCTGTTGCACAGCAGAAAATCATCCCGACCCTGTTTTTTTCAGTCTGCTTCGGGCTTGGACTGGCTGCACTACGGGATACGGCAAAGCCATTCATCAATATTTTGGACATTATTATGCAGGCCATGTTTAAACTTACGTCCGGCGTTATGGCAACAGCGCCCTTCGCGGTTTCTGCAATCATGGCATGGGTGGTGGCAACCCAGGGAAGCAAACTGATTCTTGCAACCAGCAAACTGATCGGCACACTGTATATTGGTCTTTTTATTCTTATTCTGTTTTTCTGGCTTATTCTCTGGATCCTGAAGGAAAAACCATTCCAGACAACGAAACTGGTCATGGAACCGCTTTTGATTGCCTTTGCTACAGCGTCCTCTGAGGTTACCCTGCCAACCCATATGAAAATCCTGCAACAGGCAGGGATACCCAACAAGGTGGTTTCATTCGTTCTTCCGGTCGGATACAGCTTTAACCTCGACGGATCAACGCTCTATCAGTCACTTGCCGTCTGCTTTTTGGTGGAAGCGTATGGATTTCATATCGATCTTCCCTCCATTTTGACCATTTTGTTTACGACCTTCATTGCGAGTAAGGGAACGGTTGGTATGCCTGGCGCTTCACTCGTCGTGCTCGCGGTGATCCTGACAGCTGTCGGTCTTCCTCTTGAAGGAATCGCCATGCTGGCGGCATTTGACCGGTTTATGGATATGGGCCGTACCACGCTGAATGTGTTCGGCAATACCATTGCAGCGATCATCATGTATCGATTTGGCGGAGACCGGCTTGCTGAAACGGAAACTACTGAAGCAGAGGTAGTAAGCGCATAATATTCTTGTTTTTAATTAGGAATATCCGATACTAGTACAAACCGGCTTTTCGTCAGAGAAGCCGGTTTTTTTTATTCTGGATAAAGAGCTCTCGCACATGCTACAATTTGATACAGAACCGGATGAAACGGTCTGTCCAGGCATGTGTCCTAGAGGAGGAATGAGAGAATGGATTTTATCTGTTCCCAATGCAAAAAAACATATCCGATTGACAGCATTCATTATCAGTGCGAATGTGGAGGACTTTTTCAACTTGGGAAAGAAAAAAACGAAACGGTCAGTACGGCAATCTCTCTGGGAGAAGTTACAACCCCGCTCCTCAAAAGAACCGTGCTGCAGAGAGATGTTTTTTTGAAAATAGATTATATGAACCCTACCGGATCTTTTAAAGACCGTGGCGCACAGGTGCTCATTAATGCAGTACACGAACGAGGGATACGGGAAGTTGTTGAAGATTCCTCCGGAAATGCAGGTGCCGCCATTGCCGGGTACTGTGCTGCAGCAGGAATACGATGCAATATCTATCTGCCGGAAGACACATCCGCAGGAAAGATCAAGCAGATCAGCGCCTATAAAGCAACCATCGTGAAAGTTCCCGGGACGCGGGCAGATACGTCAAAAGCCGTTTTAAAAGCTGCTGAATCAACGTATTATGCTTCACATGTGTATAATCCACTTTTCTTTGAAGGTACGAAGTCTCTTGCCTATGAAATCTATGATCAGATCGGAGTTCCCGACTACCTTGTCGTTCCGGCCGGGAACGGAACCATGCTGCTTGGCGCGTATATCGGCTTTCAGGAGATTGGAAAGCTTCCGCGAATAATCGCCGTTCAAAGCAACCGGTGTGCTCCGGTTTTTGCCAAATGGAAGAATCAGCCGCCGGGCGAATGCACACCGACTATTGCAGAAGGCATCGCTATCAAGGAGCCAAAAAGAATAGATGAAATGATTAATGCGATACGACAAAGCAACGGAGATGTGATAACGGTTGACGACGATGAGACAAAGAAGGCTCAAGACATTCTTGCGGGAATGGGTTTTTATATGGAACCGACTTCAGGAGCAGCGGTTGCAGGGATGCTGCGGTACTTTCCGGAAGGATATGATAAAAATCTGACCATTGTCGTTCCGTTAACAGGCAGTGGATTAAAAAAGTAATATAACCCCTTTCAGGGTGTATGGCATGAACATACAAAAAGGAGCGAATGACGACTGAAATCGTTGTCTTGAACGATGCGGAAGTGGAAAAACTGATTTCATTTGATGAAACCATGCGCATGATTGAGCATGCGTTCAGTGACTACGCCATGGGGAAAAGCCGCGTGTTCCCTGTTATCAGGGAAGAGATACCGGCCTACCAGGGTTTATTCGGCATCAAATCCGGGTACCTGGAAACGAGCGATGTCCTGGGTTTCAAAGCCGGCGGCTTTTGGTCGAATAATAAAAACAAGGGACTGGCGAATCATCAGTCGGTTATCGTGTTATTCAATCCAGCAACCGGCCAACCCTGCGCGTTTGTTGCAGCCAATTTTGTAACACAAATCCGCACTGCAGCCATCGGCGCTCTTGCGTGCAAATACCTGGCTCGGCCGGATTGCCGCTCCCTCGCAGTCATCGGCACCGGGCAACAAGGAAGAAATCAGCTTCGTGCAACACTCAAGGTTCTCCCCTCTATCAAGAAAATATATCTCTACGACATCAATATTTCCTCTGCAACAACACTGGCCCGGGATATGGCTTCCTCGTCCCAGGAAATCCGTGTTGCTGAATCGCCGCAGCAAGCCTGCACAGATGCTGATGTCATTATAACTACCACTTCGAGTTACCAGGCAATTGTCCTGGATGCATGGATCAAACCGGGAACGCACATCAATGCCATTGGCACGGATACGCGCGGAAAGCAGGAGCTCGATCCAGCCATTTTTTCCCGGGCAATGGTTATCGTTGATAACAAAAAACAATGCCTCTATCTCGGCGAATGTCAGCATGCCTATACCGCAGGTATTATTACACCGGAATCGATTGATGAGCTTGGTGAAATCATTACCAAAAGGAAATCCAGGCCAGCGGATCAGAATCAAATTACTATTTTCGATACGACCGGAGTGGCGATCCAGGATCTAGCCACGGCCGGCTATGCTTTTGAACAAACGCGCAAAAAAGGCGTTGGCAGCAGAATACATCTCTAAATGAAAGTGGAGCCCTTCCGGCAGGAGCCGGGGGGATTCCCTGTCGCAGGGATTGAGCATGAATATCCTTTTACCTGCAATAAAAATAAGCTAGAGCGGGTAGTCCTTTTGAGGAGAAAAAAATGAATCTTTCCGAATTAGAAACCCCCTGCCTTCTTCTCGACAAGCAAAAACTGGAAAAGAATATCAGCACGATGCATCAAAAATTGGCTCGTCTCAATGTTCCGCTCAGACCGCATGGAAAAACGGCAAAATGTTTTGAGGTCATCCGTCTTGCCCTCAAAGGACAACCCGGAGGAATCACCGTCTCCACCCTGAAAGAAGCGGAATATTATTTTGATCACGGCATAACCGATATCCTGTATGCGGTGGGAATAGCTCCAGTCAAACTGGAACGAATTGCACGTTTACAAAAAAGAGGAGCCGCGATAACAATCATTCTTGATACGCTTGAACAGATCCACATGGTGGCAGCAGCCGGCCGAAGGCTGGAAACAACCTTTCCTGCATTGATAGAATTGGACAGTGACGGCCATCGATCAGGCATAACGCTCGGTGACCCCCTGCTCCTTGAGCTTGGTCATACGTTGAACAGGCAAGCAGGGGTTGCATTGAAAGGTGTCCTGACACATGCCGGCGGATCCTATGATGCCAGATCAACGGATGAAATTCGTTCCATCGCTGTACAAGAGCGGAACGTAGCCGTAGGCTGCGCTCAGCAGCTGCGAAATGCAGGATTACCGTGTCCGATCGTGAGTGTGGGTTCGACTCCGACTGCTGTTTTTGATGAAGACCTGACCGGCGTAACCGAGGTTCGTGCCGGTGTTTTTATGTTTTACGACTTGTTCATGGCAGGTCTGGGGGTTTGTTCCATCGATGATATTGCCCTTTCCGTCCTTGGGTCAGTGATTGGATATCAAAAAAAGAAAGGATGGATCATTACGGATACGGGTTGGATGTCGTTATCGCGTGATCGGGGCACTGCCCGTCAGAAACTGGATCAGGGATATGGCCTGGTCTGCCAGCCAAATGGAAGTTTGCTGTCCGATTTAATTGTGGGCTCTACGAATCAAGAACACGGAATAATTCAGAATCGTCAGGGAAATGCAATTACGTATGCAAACTATCCCATTGGCAGCATGCTGAGGATTCTTCCGAATCATGCATGTGCAACTGCAGCAATGCATGATAGATATTATGTTGTAAACGGTGATGGTCCTGAAGTGATGGATATCTGGTATCGGATAAACGGCTGGTAAAGGCTTCTGCCTGGAAAAAAAGGCTATGTCCCATATGGGGCATAGCCTTTTTTATTGCAAGAAAACGTATTACGCAACTACTGCATCGTCGGTCTGCACGCCCTTACCGCCGAACTTATAGAGCAAGAGTGCGGCACAGGTGTTACCGAACACATTGATCATGGTGCGGCCCATATCCATGAAGCGGTCAACACCGGCGAGAATGGCTATGGATTCAACCGGAAGACCGATTGAGGTCAGGATCACGGCCAGCACAACCAAGGAAGCTGCAGGAACGTTTGCAGTACCCTTGTTGGCAACAAGCGTCGTGATCAGGATGGTGATAATTGCGGATGTGTCGAGGTGCAGTCCATAGGCTTCGGCCAGGAAGGTGACAGCCAGTGACTGATACATGGCGGAACCATCAAGGTTGAAGCTGTATCCCAACGGAATAACGAACGATACGACCTTGTTCGGGATTCCCAGCTTGTGCTCGAGGATGTCCATGAGCACGGGAAGCGTAACTTCAGATGATGCCGTGGTGAAGGCCAGCAACAGCGGCTCTGCCACTATTCTGGTGGTCTGGATTGGCTTCATTTTGATGAGCAATAAGAGTATCCAGAAAAGAACCATAACCACGAGGATACCGACATACAGAACACCGATAAGTTTTGCCATACCAAGCAACAGTTTCGCACCCTGGGTTGCGATAACCCATGCCATGATACCGGCAACGGCATACGGAGCGGTTGCGATGATACCTGCGGTCAGTTTGAACATTGCCTGCAGAATGCCTTCCATGATTGCAACTACCGGCTTGCCGGCTTCTTTTACGAAGGCAAGGCAGAGACCGAAGCAGATCGCGAAGAACAATACAGGAATGATCTTCTGTTGTGCAGCAGCCATGATGACATTGTCCGGGATCAGGTTAAGGAAGAACGCTACCCAGTCAACTGAGGTCGCGAGGTTGGCCGGAATGCTGCCACCGGTCGCCTCAAGCGTAATACCCATGCCCGGATGAAATACAGCATTCAAAGTAATACCGATAACAACGGCTACGCCTGTGGCAAAATAGAACCAGATAAATGCCAGTGCGCCAAGGCGACCCAATGACTTGAGGTCGGCTCCCATTTTGTAAATGCCGAGCGTAACAGCACAGAACACCAGCGGAATCACGATCATTTTAATTGCTTTGATGAACGCGAGTCCGAGCGGCCGGAGCGCTGCTCCGAATGTCGGCCACAACAACCCGATGATGGTACCGATAACCAAACCAAGTACAATTTGTATCCACAGCGGAAACTTACTTTTTTTCTTTGATTCTTCCATTATTATTCCCCCTCCTTTTATTTGAATACACTTCTTAACTTTATCGTTTTTGGATTCGGGCGCTCCAATCGCCGTCCTCGGCATGGTACGCGCCTAAAAAAACAAATCTACTGCGAAAAACACGAAGCTTGTCTTTTTTACCTCCTTTTCTTTGGATTTATTTAGCACAAAGCTGCATGCGCAGCTCCGCCGCATAATCGTGGAATACAACCAGTGTTTCTTTCGGTGCGTTTTATTATTATATGAAGACAGAATGAATATATGTATAGATGATTGGTTACAGGACGAGGAGTGCCGGAAGGGAAAACAAAATCAGTGATTTTACCGGAAGAATACCAAACCCGGAAAATCTCATGCATAACTCTTTGCAGCATCTTTGATATAGTCTTTTTTGTGCTCATAGCCGCTTTGCGTGCTGCTTATGACATTTTTGGAGCATTGGTAAAAAAGTACTAAATCAGCTCGGTCAGTATAATGATAAAAGGTGCATTTGTCAAATTTTATTTTTTACCAAAAATGGCAGAAAAAAGAGCTTATATGCCGCCGACAGACAACTCCTCCACCCGTAGCGAAGGCGAACCGATCCTTCCCAGAAACCGGATATCATTCCCAACACCATTTATCTGTTTCATAAGATGAAGCAGATTTCCGGCAATGGTTATTTCACGGACAGGATAGACTCTGCTGCCTCGTTCGATCCAGAATCCGGTTGCTCCAACGGAAAAATCTCCTGAAATAGAGTTGGCAGTATGCATGCCCATGACTTCGGTCACGAATAAGCCCTGGTCCAGAGACCCGATCAATTCTTCCAGGGACGGTTTTCCAGGTTCGATATACAAGTTCGTTATGCTGACGCCCGGAATGCCGGCAAATCCCCCCCGGATCCCGTTTCCTGTGGAGAGAGTGTTATCCCTGTTTGCGGTATACGTATTATAAAGATAGGAAATCAATTTCCCCTTGTCCAGAATGGTCTTCTTTTGCATGGGAACCAGCTCGTCGTCTGAAGGTGCGCTACCCAGGCCATGTTCCAGAAGGCCGTTGTCAAGAAGCGTAATTTTGGAAGATGCGACCTGTTGACCGAGACAGTTTAAAAAAAGCGATTTCTTTTTTTGGACAGTGTCTGCAGCTAAACCGGCTGCAAACAATCCGAGAAATTCCTGCGCTACCGGCGCTTCAAGAATTACCGGCACTTTTACGGAGCCGATACGTTTCGCGCCCAACAGGTCGAGCGCCCGCTGCGCGGCCTTGCGCCCTGTTTTTTCAAACGACACGTTCTGATAAAACCGGTTTATATCGAATTCATAACCTGCCTGCGATTCTCCGCTCTCTTCCGCGACAGTTTCAATGCCGGCAGAACAGAGGGTGCTTTGATAAAAAACCTGAGCACCTTTCGAATTCAGAATATAGGTCTCAGCATGCACAAAACCAGCCGAGGCCTTGCGAACACGTTTGATCCTGGCATCAACACCAAACGCTTCCCGCTCGATGGCCATAACACGGTCAATTTTTTCCTGTTCCGCAAGCGACACGATTTCCGGATCATACAAGGAAACGTCCGGATATGGCGTAGAAGGTTTTTCCGGCAGGGAATGAAATTGATCGGGCTCGGTATTGCGGGCATTCGTTGCTGCGGTTTTCACAAGCGTGGCAATGGCATCATTCGAAAAATCAGTTGTGAAGGCAAAGCCCATGTGGGATCCGATCAGAACACGAAGACCTGCGCCTCTGTCTTCTGCGCGGTCGAATGCTTCGACCTTTTGGTCTTTTACTTCAATGGATGTGGAGCGAGAATGCCGCAGAAAAACTTCCGCAGCATCCACGTTGAGATCCTGCGAGCGGGAAAGGATTGTTTCAGCCTGCTGTTTGATAGCGGCATGTTGCCTGACACGTCCCATGGAAAATGCTCCCGGATTGGCTGACATGATTATGTGAAAAGGTATTGGTTTTCACTCTCTGCAATAATGCGTGACTGAATTATTCAAAATAACTTGCCGACGCGGTATCCGATTCCCATACGGTAACGCTCGCGACTTCGACGTTATTGTCATTGATTTTCTTGGTCATCATATCATAAATCCATTTGGCAACATTTTCAGATGTCGGATTGATCTGGGTGAATGGAAAAATTTCATTCAGGCAGGTATGTTCGAGCTGATCCAGCACTTCGCGAAGCGCTTTTTTAAGCGTGTGAAAATCAATGGCCAATCCTTGCTCATCCACTCGTTCTGCGGTCACTGCCATGGTAACACGCCAGTTATGACCATGGAGTTTCTCACACCTACCTTGATATCCGCGGAGCTGATGCGCAGCAGCAAATTTTGATTCAACCATGAGTTCGTACATGAGGTCAGATAATATGGCATACGATTTCAAATGTCAATATGGAAAAGTTCGTAGAACAGCAGAAATGCCCTTGGAAAAAACACCCTGTTCAAAATTCAACGGCTTTCTCATCGCTGAAGCCTTTTTGTTTTTTTGTTTTGTTTAAAACAATCATGGTTCGAAAATATTCTTGCAAAAATTTGCAAATTCAGCTATGATTTTTTTAATGGAAGTTCGCAAGGAAGCATCTCAACAGACAGTGGAATTGCAGTTCTTACAACAAGCCCAATCAAGCAAGGTCAAGCTTCATATCGGCCACATGAACAAGAACGAGCAGGAAGGTATCGTCAAGGATATCGGCAGATATGAGCTCACCATCAATGACAACGGCAGAATCATCACCCTTCTGAAACAGGAAATTTCATGCATCACTGCCCCCTATCCGCTGATTCCCATATCAAAAGCAACAGCGCCCGCAGGATATGAGCCTGCTGAAGCACCAGCGGGATCAAAACCGAATATCCAGCAGGAATTTCTCGATAAAGCCATCAAGGAAAACCAGGTGCTTACGCTCTATCTGATGAACGGCCAACGGTTTAAGGCGGTGATTACCGGATATGATAATTTCACCATTCTTTTACGGGACAACGCCAAACAGCATCTGTACTACAAGCATGCAATAACAACGATCAATCGATAAAGGACCCTATGGAAGGAAACCTCCTCGACACCATCCTGCATACACATCTCGAGAATAAGACAACAGTGGCGATAACGCTCCACAATAAAATCCGCTTAACCGGGACGGTCAAGGCGTTCGACAGCTACATTCTTATTCTTGAAAGCCAAAAAATGGAGCTCGTGTATCGCCATGCAATTTCCAGCATCACTGCACTTGACCAGGTTCCCGTGATCACCGTTCGGGAACCGGCAATAAAAAAAGCTGTTCCTCCCCCGTCACCAGTTACTCGTCGAAAATCCGAACCTTCGGCAGCAGTGCTGCTCTCTCCTTTTCGTGAAAACCGCAGCATCAATAGTTCCATGAAAGACGGATTATTAAAATGGATGCAGGAACAAAAGGCGGCAAAATAGCATGAACAAGCTGCATATTGGTCTTGCCGTTCTTTCCGGTTTTCTGCTGGTTGTCGCGTTTCCTGAATGGAATATCTGGCCGCTTGCCTGGTTCGGGCTGGTTCCCCTGTTTTATGCCATAAAGGAAAAAACCGTTTTCCAGGGCTTCTGGCTCGGGGCAATAACCGGCAGTATTTTTTTCATTGGAACCGTTTACTGGGTAACCAATTCAATCCATTTTTACGGCAATGTCCCATTCATTCCCGCATCAGGCGTTACGCTCCTCTTATGCGCTTACCTTTGTTTATATTTCGGAGTTTTTGGCGCGGTATTCGTTCATCTCAGGAAATATCATCCACTCCTTGTTCTTATAGCAGCGCCTGCCTTATGGACTGCGCTGGAATTGGCCAGAACATACGTATTCAGCGGCTTTCCCTGGGTCTTGCTGGGATATTCTCAATATCAGGTTCTTCCAATAATCCAGATTGCGGATATCACGGGTGTATATGGAATTTCTTTTTTGATCGTCATGGTGAATGTGGCTCTCGAGCAGATATTCAGAAACAAAAGGCAGTATGCAGGTATTCTCGTTGCCTGCTTCATACTTGTTCTGGTCTTGGGATATGGATGGAATAAACTCCAGGCTTCCGAAACGAACAATGATGAAATCACCATCGCTGTTATCCAGGGAAATATCGAACAGGACAAAAAATGGGATACAGCCTTCCAGGTAGAAACAATCGAAACGTATAAAAAGCTGACGGAAACTGCCCGACTACAGAATCCGGATATTATTATCTGGCCGGAAACCGCCACACCATTTTATTTCACCGGCCAACGCGTACAAGACCAGGTCTTGACTCAGGATCTTATAAAATTTGCAAAAAGCATCCGGACTCCGATTTTGTTCGGAAGTCCCACATATACCGTAAAACCTGATAGAAGAATTACCGTCAGCAATTCCGCATTTCTGCTCTCTCGTGAAGGAACCATTGAAGCGCAATATGACAAAATCCACCTTGTTCCTTTCGGCGAATATGTGCCGCTTCGAACGGTATTATTTTTTGTCGGGAAGATGGTGGAAGCTATCGGAGACTTCGAATCCGGAGACACTTACACGGTTATGACTGTTCCCTCGAGAACCAGCGGAAAACAGGTGCCGATAAGCACCGTGATTTGTTACGAGATCATTTTCCCTGATCTCGTCCGGCAATTCGTGCAGCAGGGTGCGGGTGTAATAACAACCATCACAAATGATGCCTGGTTTGGAAAAACAGCTGCCCCGTATCAGCATTTTTCCATGGCAGTATTTCGCGCCATTGAAAATCGAGTGCCGATTGCCCGGGCAGCCAACACAGGGATTTCAGGATTTATTGATGCAAAAGGAACGGTGTTAGATGCATCAGATATATTTGTTCCCACCTATCTTATTCACCGCATTATTCCTGGCTCGGCAAGAACATTCTATACCAGCTATGGCGATCTCTTCTCCTATCTGTGTCTTGTCCTGAGCTTCCTGATGCTCATCGACATCATGAAAAAACGCTCCTGGTTCCCGAAAAATCATTGAGAAATTACTGAGCACCCGTCTTTGTGAGCCTTATGCTCCGCGTTCGCCCGCTGATACAGGAATTTCCTTGTAAACAGCTCTCAAAAATTCCATGGATTTAAGCCGTTTATTCATGAGCTGGATAAGATACGAAGAGAATGCCTGTCCAAGTTCCTGCATGATTTCCGGTGAAGGCTTCAGACGCGATATTTTTTCCATGTCCATGCGCAGTGCCTGATAATAAAATCCCGAACTTCCCCGAGATATTCTGAACTGTGCATCGCCGGATGAGACCATGCAGTCCGAGCAGACGACTCCGCCTTTCATGCTTAAAAAAATCGCTGTGCCCTTCGGAATAGTGTTACAGGAAAGACAGTAATCCAGTTTCGGTTGATATCCCAGCAGGGACAATAATTTAATTTCAAATATCCTGAGTAAAAAAAGAGGGTCTTCCCCGTTCTCAAGAAGCGCAATGGCCTGAGAAAGCAGAGCATACGTATCACTATTGGGTTCATGAAGAGGAGCGAGCTCTTTGACCAGCTCCAGCATAACCGAGCCTGCCGCAGAATAATATAGATCAGTGCACAACATACGTGGTTGGAACAGAATATCCGCTGATTCAATCCGTATAAGATCCTGGAATTCCCGTTCGTGAAGATACAGCCTGCAGGTCGTGAACGCTTCAAAGGCCGCACCAAAACGCCGGAATGACTTGCGGGCGTTTTTTGCCACTCCTTTTTGCAAACCACGATCAATCGAGAAGAAGGTGACTAGCTTGTCTGCTTCTCCCAGATTCATACTGCTCAGAATGATGGATTCGGTTTTTGATTTCATAAGATTGTATTTTTTAGCCACGGATCAACACGGATTTTAGTCTGGATAACCGTAAAGAACCACGGCATTATACACTGTCACGAGGACGGAGAAAACAAGGAATTTTTTGGGAACAAAACCTCCTTTCAGTATGTCTCATGGGTTGGATGCAAAAAATTAAACCGGAGAGAAAGGAGAAGAAAATGCGAAACATATTCATGATAGTACTCGGAATCTTCCTAGCAGCAACAGTAGCCCCCGCTCATGCCATGAGCAGGGTTATCCCATCAGGAGAAGTCTCGGTCGAGGTCGTGTCAGATTCGGGCAGCACATTCCAATCCATACCGCATAAAGATTTTTGGCAAAGCAATACCCATGTCATCAAGAAATTCCTCGAGGCACGGAAAGATGAAAATTATGGCATTGTCATCAAGAATCACTCATCCGAACGAGTTGGTGTCGTCATTGCTGTGGACGGCAGAAACATTATTACGGGCAAACGCTCTGAACTTAAGAACAATGAAGGCATGTACGTCGTACATGCGTATGATACGGTACGCTATACCGGATGGCGAACGGGACAGGACAAGGTACACCGCTTCTATTTCACGGATGTTGCGGATTCTTACAGCGTAAGAACCTTCTCCGATTCATCGGCAATGGGCGTTATTGCTGTGGCAGTCTATCGCGAAAAGCAAAAGCCACAGCCCGTATGGGAACAGAGGAAAGAAGAAAAAGCTGACTCCCCTGCCCCTTCAGCAAGAGCTTCAAAGAGCGCGGACAAGGCACTGGTCAGAGAAAACGCAGGAACCGGATTTGGCGATGCCCATTATTCTCCGGTCATTACAGTGCAGTTCGATCCTGAACGTAAGCCCATCCAGAAAAATTTAATTAAATATGAGTGGAGAGACGTGTTGTGCAAAAAAAGGATTTTATTATGCAGTCAAGAATATGGAAACCGGCTCTGGGACGAGGATAGATACGCGCCCAATCCGCCGGGATATCCGAAAAATTAAATAAGGACATGCTGAGCCTTCGGAATACCTTTGTTCTATTGACATTACTATAATGTCGCGCTCTTCTTACAGTGTAGAGATATTTCACCAAATTTTTTTAAAGGAGGTTTACCATGGCCAAACGAGAAGGCACGATGGACACGCAAGCGATGATGGAAATATACAAGAAGGCAGGAACTCCGGGCGAGCATCATAAAATGCTTTCAAAACTTGAGGGCACCTGGACGACCAAAACCAGAGGATGGATGGAACCCGATCAGCCACCAATGGAATCAAGCGGCACATGCGAACAAAAGATGATCCTGGACGGACATTACGTACGGCAGGAGTATAGTGGGGATATGATGGGCATGCCATTCTCCGGGGTTAATATCATGGGATACAACAACCATACGAAAAAGTATGAATCAATCTGGATCGACTCGATGAGCACTGCCATCTTCTTTTTCGAGGGAACTGGAAGCGCAGACAACAGGACGATTACGCAGACATGCAGCTATGACGACCCTGCTAAGGGCCCCTCCGTCTGGCGCAGTGTATCCAGAATCAGGGATGACAATACTATGGAGTTCGAGATGTTCATTACTCCCCAGGGAGGCAGAGAAGAGAAGATGATGGAAATGACGATGACACGGAAGGAATCCGTGGCTCGCAAGGCAGCATAACGCAGATACAAATCCAAAAAGGCCGGAGAAGGAGTATCTCCGGCCTTTGATGCAATTATTCCAAAAAAGTTATCGATTATATTCGAGCATCCTTCATTGCTTCTCGAGACCGTCTTCTGATATAAAGTGCCTCTTCTTCCGGTATTCCAAGTGATAGAAGAAATTGCTGATGCATTTCCGGAGCCCGGCGCTCGAACTCCGCATGCCACTTGTTCATGGCAGCTTCATCCATTCCCGCAGCACGAAGCATTTCAATCCAAGTCCGCTTGTCTACTGCAACCGGAAGTTTTCCAAGCGTCTGGATGCGCAACATCTTACCGAGCAAATGCTGTTGGAACTGTAAATGACGGATCTCTTCACCGAGCTCTCGCATGCGCCGCTGCAAGACTGGTTTATTCGAATTGTTCCTGGCGGATAAAATACGACGAATATCTTCAATAGTCAGTCCTGCCTGCCGGAAGCTGCAGATCGATGCCAGTCTGTCTTGATCTTTTTTCGAATATTGACGATAGCCAGTTTTACTTCGTTCCGAGGGTTTCAACAAGCTAATGCGGTCATAATACAATAATGTACTGCGCGAAA
Organism: Nitrospirota bacterium; assembly: GCA_041650055.1. Classification (GTDB taxonomy): domain Bacteria; phylum Nitrospirota; class UBA9217; order UBA9217; family UBA9217; genus JBAZLV01. The sequence continues at coordinate 88,712 of JBAZLV010000004.1, forward strand.
GGCCGAATTTCCTTGCCAACTCAGTAATCCGAAACATCACATCCTCGATTCATTTCAAAAATGAACGCCCCGGGCATTATGCCTGAGGCGCTTCTGTTCACTTTGATTTCAGACGAATTTCCGCGATCTTCTCAGCAGGTAGCCCAAGCCATCCCAAAAAGCTCTGATGGCCTTCCGGATTCTCCTTCTCGAACAGGCTATGCCACTTCTGCATGGCAGAGTCATCCAAGCCCATCGCGCGGAACCGTTTTACCCATTCGTCTACCGTAACCTTGGTTTTCATGATCATTTCTCCTTTCTCATTTTTTTCATGGCCGTGACAAGAGAAAGAATAAACTATAAAGCGGTAGACGGGTCAAGTGAAAAAGTTACCTAAAAGGGACAATCAAATGATCCTATAAGAGCCATTATCTCATCTTAATATATTGATACTTCCTTTAATATGGTAATTAAGATATCTTCCTATCGATTGAGCACTCATTAATTTTATATTCTGCTTTTAGGAATATTTAAATATTGCTATAGGGAACCGTTGCTGAACATGACTTGCAACGTCTTTGATTTGTAACCGACCAATTTGATACTCGAGGAAGTTACCGGCACCATTTTCATAAATTAATTTTAGCAAGTTTATAGCAGTCATCATTGCTTATTGGACGCTTTCAACAATTCTCATTAGTTTTTAATGTTCCCGAAAATCTTTAAGGACGTTGGTTATTCCACCTCTGTGTCAGTCAAATGCGCCTCTAAGGCATGAATAGAAACAACGTCCCAATGTTTTGTTGTGGCAAATTTCGAAAGATCATCTCTGGAAGTGTACTGAATCAGTAGCGTTGTATGAGTACTACCTAACAGCGACCTTTTCCCATTGCTGATGTCTTCTGTGTTTAGTACTAATACATCCATGGCGACATTGTCAATTGTAAAGACCTGACCTACCGAATGTTAGGAAGTAATTAATCACTCATACCCCATAAGCATCAACAGCCGATGACGTTTGAGTTAGGAGGGATTTTTGTCATATCCTCATGAACCAATTTTTTTGACGCCATTTATTTTTCAAAATAAACTCTTGGGGATTAAGAATCAAATAAACTTTGTTTTTGAATATCCAGTTCCGTTCGTTAAGTTTTTTATTTAGCGATTGGAGATTATCTATCACTACATTTGCACCGCCGTCTGTCACTCCAATTAGATATTGGTTGTTGAATAGTGATTCTAAAAGACGCTCAACTTCGGCGCTTTTCATGCCAGCAGAAATAGCTATATTTTTAAATTTTGAATACTCACAAAGTGTTTCGTAATAGTAACTTTTTTGCAGTTCGTGAAGTATGTTTTCTATTTTGGGGAATTCTGCTTTAACTTCTGCAATCATATTATTGTGCAGAAATATCGTATACGCCTCGATAGCATAAATAAAATCATCATCGAGCACTTTAGCATGATCATTGTTGACGGCTGATTCAAATAATTTACTTAAAATGTAAATAATATCACGTGGCCGCGCTACTGCTAATTTTTTAATCAGATCAAATGGATGTTTATCTTTCGAAAAATCAAAGTATTCTTTCCATACTTCTTCTATTTCATGGGATGTAGTTAAATTTAAAATGTATTTAAACCTCTCCTCCACAAGTTTTTTTAAGAGATTTCCATGATGTTCCCATTTGATTTCATATGATCTTATTGTCAATTTGTCTGGTTCCCTTGTGCGTTGAAGAATATAATCATATATATCTTTTCTTAACATTATGATCGTGTTAGTTTTGATTTGTTTATCTTGTTCTTTCGATAACAACTCTCTTGCAATTTTATCACTGTATTCTAATAAGCCAAGGATCATATCAGACTGAACAGTCAAGTTATTGCGGGAATCCCAGCTTTTGTCCAGATTATCGGCAAGGATATTAAGCGTATAATATTTCTCCTTCTTAAAATATAGACGTAACACCTGAATAAGCTCGGTCAAATAACTTTTATATAATTCATCTAGCATTGCGGGATTTTCGACGATACTTTTTCCGTTCAAAGCCTCATGAATTTTTTTGATTGCACCAAAAAAGTTTAATGACAAAAGATCTCGGTGGTTACCTCTAAATTCGAGTATTTTCTCTTCTTCTGGTAAAAGAGTAGTATGCTCTTTTTGAATAATTTTGTTTTCTATGGCCAGAAGCAGTTTGGAAAGAATGACAAACTTCCAAACTGAATAAAATAAAGAGCGCTTTGAAATTTCATTTCTATATACTGATGATAATTCAACATTTTCCAGCAGCTCATCAGAGTCTGGTTTTAATATAACATTATAGTTGATTGCCTCCTTCTCAAGATCTTTCTCAAGCTTAATAAATAATGCTGACTTACCTGATCCTTTTCTTCCTACAAATACAGAAAGCGACCTCGACGCTGCTTTTTTGTACGCCTCAATCTCTACGAAATAATGAAGAAGTGATTCTTTTTCTTCTTCAGCAATTTCGCAGCCGATACCAAGTTTAAGAAGATTATATTTTTTATCAACTACTATAGCATCTGCTTCTGGCACTCTAACTACCTGATGCTTTGAAGACACAGATCCAAGTTGAGTTCGGATCCAGTCTTCTGTTTTTATAACGCATTCCTCTGAACTCGTATATTCCACTAAAATATCGTCATAATCGATTGGTGCATTAAAAGGAGCTGGGGCGACCAGCAATACATTTTTGTCTAGACCACAACCAATGCCGGCGTAGAAAGAATATTCTGCGTTGTGTCTTAGATTATCGGTGGTACTCTTTCCATGTAGGTGAATAACTATATTTTTAACTTTATATAATGAATGTATATACCAACTGAGAGTTTGATATTCGACTTCACTTGTATCATCATGAATTAAGCGATACTGTGAGGATGTCAGGAATTCTGTCAAGTCAAGAGAGGCTTGCGTGTCGATTTTACTAGAAATATAAAAAATATCATGAGTATCTATTTCAGCTTCGTCGAGTTTTATTAAAGAAGACAGAAGAACCGTTTGAACTCTATCCTTGGTTTGCAGTTCCGTTTGAATATGTTTATAGTTCGTGTATTGCTGATAGCCTATATTTTTTAAGAAGCGACATGCAGAATATCTTTCTTTAGCGCCTTCTATCGATGTATTTATAAAAACTAATAATTTCTTTTTCTTTCCTATTGCATACCCAAGCTCAAAAAGCACATTATGATTGAGATATGTCAAGTCACATGCAAATAATTCACTGCTATCAATATTCTCGAGCACTGTACGATTTATTATTTTCCCCCCTACTCGCAGGTCTTCCCATGACATCGCAGTGAATCCTCTTTGGTGCGTATTGTATTCAATAATCGCTTTTTTAATAGCATCTATTGTGTCATGATGCCCGCTTTCATACGCAAAGAATATTTTTTTCATCATAACATGTTCTCCATTATTAAAACTAAAATCCAGGCGATGGCAAGGGGACATCCTATAGTCCCTCTGTCTCAACAACACACTCTCCAACAAAAACATATTACTCTCAGGGCTAACTGGCTCAGCTGCTTTAATTAAATTGTTTTATCGGATCTGGATATATAGATAGATATTTGAAAATTATCGTAGGCAAAAGGAAGACTATCGTTTGTTGCGTTTTTATTATACGAATATGAGATGTGATGTCAAGGAGTTAAACAGGATACAGGATTCTAGAAACCGGATGCCAGATTCCGGATACCGGATGATGGATACAAAGCAAAACGTCTGATCATGAAACGTGATTCAAGAACACATCATTGTTTATTGTACAATTTCATCCAATTCTCATCAGCTTTTTTGATATTCCCGGGAATATCCTTGCTCCATTTTTCATACGCGGATTTGCTGCAATTCAAATAGAGTTTCCCGTCAACGATCTTCCATATTTCGGGATCGGTTATGGCTTTCCGCCCTTCTGACATAGCCCAGGCACAATAACCATCATACTGGGGCGCATATTTTTCTGGATTTGCCGCAAACAGATCCCGGTTTTCTTTCTTTGCAAAATACCACGTCATGCCGTGCCATTGGAATGCAAAAGAGTCGCTGCCTTTGAGCGCCTTACTGTATTTGAAATAAGCGACGGCATCGTATCCCTTTATAGCAACGGTATCTACCGAGGATTTTGCTGCAACAATGTTTGTTAATCCGAGCAAAAAAAACGATAGAATAAAAATTCCATTGATTGTTTTCATGGGTCTCCTCCTTAAAAACTATCTTCTTGTTAAATTATATTCTATTTTCAGGAAGAATAAAAAACAATCCTTAGGCGCTTGGCTTTTGCTTCTTGCGTTTATGGTTCCATATATAAGCGGCTGCAATACCTACACTAAGCAATACTGCCCCGATCAGCGCCTGATGAGAATACTGCATGATCAAGTCTCTGTTTGCACCGATAAAATACCCGATATACGATAATACCGTAACCCAAAGTCCTGCTCCAAATAATGTATAGAGCGTAAATTTTACATGGTTCATTCCTGCTAGCCCCGCAGGAAGCGATATCAAATGCCGAACCACTGGCAAAAGCCTGCCGATAAAGGTGGATACTTCGCCGTGATTTTTAAAAAAGGTTTCTACTTTCTCAAACTTCTCTTCTGTAATCCAAACGTATTTTCCGTATTTGAGCAAGAGCGGTCTCCCCAAGTACCGTGCGACAAAATAGTTTGCATACGCGCCTACAAGACTTCCCACCGTCCCGCACAGAATCACGATTGCCATGTTCATCTGGCCTTGTTGGGCAAGATAGCCTGCCGGCGGCATCACGATTTCGCTTGGAATGGGAATAATCGAGCTTTCCATTGCCATCAAGAGGAAAATACCGGGATATCCGAGTGCCCCGATTGTTGCTACCAACCATTCAATGATTTCATGCATTGATGCACTCCGTAAATAAATTTCAAATAACAAAGCTCAAATATCAAATAAAGTTCTCATCATCAAATCACAATATTGAAACGCTTGATAATTTGAAATCGTTATTTATTTGTGATTTGCAATTTATTATTTGATACTTGCTTATTCTGTTATTATTCCAATATTCTTCAGCATCCGCTCGTCTTCGCGCCATCCCTTTTTCACCTTCACGAGCAGCTGAAGAAAAATTTTTGTGCCAAGCATTTTTTCAGCATCCTGTCGTGCAAGCGTACCGATTTGCTTCAGCATTCCGCCGCCTTTTCCGATAAGAATGCCTTTTTGGGAGTCCCGCTCCACATAAATAGTGGCCGTAATCCGGACGATCTTCGGCTCTTCCTTCATTTCTTCGATAACCACTGCCGTGGAATACGGGATCTCTTCTTTCGTTAACCCGAATATTTTTTCCCGGATTATTTCTGATACGATAAATCGTTCCGGCTGATCTGTCAGCTGGTCTTCCGGAAAATAATGCGGACCTTCAGGCATCTGCTGAAGAATCCTTTCCACAAGTCCTCCCAGATCGCCTTGCAATGCGGAAACAGGAATAATTTCGGCAAATGGATACAGGGTTGCATATTCCTGGATAAGAGGCAAGAGCATTTCTTTTTTGACAAGGTCTGTTTTATTAATAAGAAGAAATACGGGTTTTTGTATCCGGGCAAGTGTTTCTATGATGAATTTATCTCCTGCTCCGGGCCGACTGGTAGCTTCAACGAGCATAAGAATAAGGTCAACATCCGGGTATGTTGCAAGCGCGGTCTTGACCATGAACTCGTTCATTTTATGGATTGGTTTATGGATGCCCGGAGTGTCGAGAAAAACCATTTGGGCATTCTGCCGGTTTACGATACCAAGAATCCGGTTTCGGGTCGTCTGGGGTTTATCCGAAATAATTGCGATTTTCTCTCCTAAAAGCGAATTTAAAAGGGTCGATTTTCCAACATTCGGTCTGCCGATGATGGAAATGAAGCCGGATTTGAACAATTTCTTGTTTGTCATGCCGGTAGAATACCTGAATTCACTGCAGGGTGCAATAGATTTTGAATACGCATTCCAATAGGTACTCACTAATTCAGGAAAATCTCTTTAAAGTTTATAAAGAGCATGCCGATAAGAAAACCATACATCTTACTATAGGTAACGGGAGGGAATGAGGGATGGAAAAGGTCATAAGTGAAGGCATTCAGCATGAAATTGTTAAAACCTATTATTTGGAAGGCATTCAAAAAAACAGCGATATTCCTGTTTGCATCCTGATTATCAAGGAAACCGCAGAAGGACAGGCCTATATCGAAAACAAGGTCTGGAACAGGGACGAAGTGGTCGATATCACTCCCGAAGGATCCCAGGAAGTAAAGATTATGTTCCCGTCGCTCCGGGTTGCCATAGCCAGGGGATCAAAAAGAATCCTTACAGCCTATCCTGATTCGACTATTTTAAGTGATGTTCGAGGCGGCAAAAAAGCGGTCATGGTTGAATCCACAGGCAGCAGCAGAACCGAAAACAATCTTTCTTTATGTGAAGTGAATGAAGGGATCAATTACACAAATTACGGAGAATTTGCTCAATCCCAAATTTGAGGGGACCTGTAGAAAAGGATGCATGTAGCATCTTCTGACGAACTGATTTTTTTCAGTCATGCTCCCCTCGTTCTTCTCTTCAAACACATCCCAAAGCAATACCCAATCGGATAGCTGCAACAAATTACATTGACAATGCCATACCCTTATCGGTATTATCTTTAGCTATGCAAACCAAATCCGGGCCTCGTGAACTCATTGAGAAAATAGTCTCTCTTAAAAAAGCACGCAATGCAGTAATCCTCGTGCATAATTATCAGCGGCCTGAAGTTCAGGACATCGCAGACATCACAGGTGACTCCCTTGAACTTTCAAGGGCAGCTGCAAAAACGGATAATCCGGTCATTGTCTTCTGCGGTGTCCATTTCATGGCGGAAAGTGCTTCCATCCTTTCTCCGGACAAAACAGTGCTGTTGCCTGAGGTAAGCGCAGGCTGTCCCATGGCTGACATGGTTACAGTAACCGGCAGACGCGAAACCAACCGCAAACTTTTCTCTGAACTGTTCGGTATTTCATTTGAGTTCGCCGACGAATTCACCCTTCTTGACATGAAAAAGAAATATCCCGGAGTGCCGGTGGTAGCCTACGTGAACACGTCAGCTGCGGTCAAAGCTGAAAGCGACATCTGCTGCACATCATCGAATGTCGTAAACGTTATTCAGTCCCTTCCGGAAGACACGGTGATCTGCATTCCGGACCGGAATCTTTCCACGTATGCAGCAAAACGAACCGGGAAAAAAATCATTTCCTGGGACGGATTCTGTAATGTGCATCATGCGCAGATCACTATTGAGGATGTAAAGCAAGCTCGCAAGGAACACCCGGATGCCGTGCTGGTCGTGCATCCTGAATGTTCTCCGGAAATACAGGACATTGCTGATTCTATTACCAGTACTTCAGGCATGCTGCGCTATTGCAAGGAAGCGAATCATCAGGAATTTCTTATCGGAACTGAAACAGGCATCTTGCACAAACTCACCCAGGAAAATCCCACGAAGAAATTTTATCCGGTTTCCAGAAAAATGGTCTGCCCGAACATGAAAAAAACAACCTTGGAAAGCGTCGTCCGCTCGCTGGAAAAGATGGAACATGTAGTGAAGGTCCCTGAGGACATCCGAATTCGGGCCAAACGAGCACTTGATAGAATGTTGGAAGTAAAATAAAGCCAAATTACAAAATCCAAGTTCAAAGTAACATAGTTATCAGAATCTTCGTCATTCCCGTGACAACGGGAATCTAGTGGTTATTGTTACTTATCTCTGGATACCCGCATTCGCGGGTATGACGTCTTTTACTATTATGGAACTAGCCATTCTCATACTCCTTGCAGCCATTGTGTTGATCCTCCTTTGGATACTTATTCAATCTCAGAAAAAAACTGCTGATCCCACCCTCTCCCTGATGCAACAGGAAGTACAGTCTCTTCGCGGGCAGCTGGCGGAAACCATGCTCAAGAACCAGGACACCGTAAATCTCCAGCTTGCTCAAATCATGCAGCAGGTAAATGCACAGCTTGGCCAGGTTGCCCAACAACTCCAAAAATCCACAGGAGACCTGAATACACGTCTTGATAATGCCGCTCGAGTTGTTCAAGATGTAAGCAAAGGGCTCGGCTGCCTGAGCGAAGCTACCAAACAAATCTTTGAAGTAGGCAAGGATATCTCAAGTCTCCAGGAAATCCTCCGGTCGCCAAAGCTGCGCGGCGGCCTGGGAGAACTTTTTTTGGGCGATTTGCTTTCCCAGATATTTCCTCCGGCATATTTTAACCTCCAGCATAAGTTTAAGAGCGGGGAAACTGTGGACGCGGTTATCCGGCTGGGACAGGGGCTCGTTCCGGTTGATGCAAAATTTCCTTTGGAAAATTTTAAACGAATCATGGAAACAACCGCAGAGGATGAGCGCACTGCAGCACGAAAAAAGTTTATTGCTGATGTCAAAAAGCATATCGATGCCATTTGCAGCAAGTATATTCTGCCTGATGAGGGGACGTTCGATTTCGCGCTGATGTATATTCCGGCTGAGAATGTCTATTATGAACTCATAATCCGCGATGAAGCAGTAGACACGGATAAAGCGCTTTTAAATTATGCGTTCACCAAACGGGTGATTCCTGTTTCGCCAAACAGTTTTTATGCCTATCTCCAGACGATCCTTCTGGGTCTCAAGGGAATGCATGTAGAAGAAGAAGCGCAGGCCATTCTCAAAAATCTTACACGGCTTGCCGGGGACTTTGAACGATTTAAGACGGAATTTGAATTAGTGGGAAAACATCTGGCAAATACAAAAGCACGATATGAAGAAGCAGACAAACGGCTTGAAAAGTTCAATGATCGGCTTCAGTCAATCAGCAGTACAGACAAATGCGAGTTGATTGAAGAGACAAGAAAGCTTCCGTTATAGGATAAAAACTAAGGAACCACGGGTAAACACTGCCAAAACGCATAGACAAACAGAGAATGAACGGTGTTGATCTGTGTTCATCGGTGGTTAAAACTACAATTCCACTCTTGTTACCACACCATGTAATTTATTATACGGAAGTTTGTAGAACTGGACAATGTTCGGCGTCAATCGCTTGATAAAGGAAAAAATGCTCCAGATAAATTTGCTCGGCAGGATGTCCTCTACTCCATAGAAAATAGTTTTTTCCTGAATTCCCGCACCACGGAGAATTTCCTCCACATCCGGCACTTCCATATACCCGGTATGAATCTCAAACGTTCGGAGTCCGGGAGCAAGCTCTTCCCGGAACAGTCCGGTCACCCCGAATGGTTCGTCACGTTTTACGATCGAAACGATAATGTTGTCTTCATAGATGATGTTATTCTTGAACATGGTATGGATAATATACGGCGGTATTTCCTTGGCATCGCGCGAAAAAAAGAGCGCGGTGCCGCTGATCTTGTTCATTGCCTTATATATCTGGTTGTAACTCAAGAGAAACACATCAATAGGAAGAGGTTGAAGCGCGTTATACAGTCTCCGCTGGCCTGAACGATACAGCATAATCAGGAGAAAAGGAACTGCTGCGATAATAAGAGACCAATAGCCTCCAGTCGGAATCTTGGTCGTATTGGAAAGAAGATAGACTGCGGCAACAACCGTGACAAATGCTGACATGATCCATTTCAGCCGCTTTCCCCGAAGAAAAAATATCCAGGTCATCATGATCCCGGTGATTGTCATCGTGCCGGTGACTGCCAGTCCGTAGGCTACTGCAAGGTTGCTCGACTGCTCGAACTGAACCATGATAAAAAGAACCGCCAGAAGCAGAAACCAGTTCGCAACGCCGATGTAAATTTGGGAATGGCGTTCCTTGGACGTATAGTCGACTTTGAACATGGGAATAATTCGCGTGGCGATGCCCTGATACACGATGGAGTACATGCCGCTAATCATGGCCTGAGAAGCTATGATCGTGGCAAACACACTGAGAATGAGAAATGGAATATATAAAACCTGCGCCTGGTAAAACACCATTTCAAACAGAACGTTTTTTGCCTCAGGATGCATGATAAGATATGCGCCCTGTCCGAAATAATTCAAGACAAGAGCGACAAATACAAAATGCCATGCTCGAACGATCGGAATGCGGCCCAGATGTCCCATATCGGCATACAACGCCTCTCCGCCGGTTACACAAAGAACCACTTCTGAGAGGACGAAGAACCCAATTATGCCGTTATGAATCATAAAGTTTAAAGCATAGTAGGGATTTACCGCTTTCAGTACTGTCGGTAAATGTATAATCGAAGTGATACCGGATACAGTGAGTGCAAGAAACCAAAGAATCATCAAGGGACCGAAGGCATCTGCAACCCGTTCACTTCCTTTTTTCTGAAAGGAAAACAGTAAAATTGCAATGCTTCCGGCAATAAGAATGATCGAGGATTGGCTTATTCCTTCGAAGCCTTGAATAAGGCGCATACCTTCCACGGCACTGAGAATACTGATAGCCGGTGTTATGACACCATCACCGATGAATAATGAAATCCCTATAAACGAAAGAAGCATAACAAAGGTAACCTGCCGGCCGGACCGCAAATAAGGCCTGAGGAGTTCGGTAAGCACAATAATGCCGCCCTCTCCCCGCTTTCCAAGACTCATGGCAAGCCATGCATACTTGACCGTGACCAGCAGAACGAGTGTCCAGAATATGAGCGAGAGAACTCCGATGACGCTCTCTTCAGTCCGTACAATGGTTGGTAAAAGGAAAATAACGGTGAGGGTGTAAATAGGGCTTGTCCCAATGTCACCGAATACCAGGCCGAGCGAATGGAACACTTTTCTGATGGAAGATGTTTTTAATGGCATTATTTTACTCGTACGACAAATGCAAAAAAGAGGCGAAGATCAGGCAGACACCTGCATCCTCATGCCTCTTTTGTATTGATGTATCCGTACACAGTGTGCGTTTTGTCATATCTGTAGTTCACGTATCCATGATACGAACGTTGATGCACAAAACGCATAAATGAAACAGATACCCGTTCTCGAAAGTGTGAATTATACTCGCCACATGGGACCCTGTCAATCGGAAATTCCATCGAAATTTTGTTTGGTTTTTGCTGTTCGTTTGCAAAAACTGTGGTCTTCTCGCCCCGAAAAGCATGCAGGAAAGATAACAAGTTCTTGACAAGCGACAGGTAATATCAGATAATATTTTTAAGCAATAATTTCTTTTTCCTGGTGCCGCGTCATTATGAGCGGCATATCTGTTTTTAATCTTGAACAGTGCTAAGGAGTGCGTTTTGCCACAGGAATATCTTGATTTTGAAAAACCGATTGCAGAACTGGAAAAAAAGATTGAGGAGTTGACTCTGTTCACCTCCCATGGCGACATCAATCTTGAAGAAGAAATTCTGAAGCTTCAAAAAAAGTCCGAACAGCTGCTGGCTGATATTTATTCGAAGCTCACCCCCTGGCAAAAAGTCCAGATCGGACGGCATGCCAACCGCCCGTATACCCTCGATTACATCGAAGCAATGCTTACGGATTTCATTGAAATGCACGGAGACCGCGGATTCGCCGACGATCCGGCTATTGTAGGCGGGATAGCCAAGCTGGACGGCGTACCGATCGTGATTATCGGCCATCAGAAGGGAAGAACAACCAAGGAGCGGGTTTACCGGAATTTCGGCCAGGCAAATCCGGAAGGGTATCGCAAAGCATTGCGATTGATGCGTTTTGCCGAGAAGTTCAATAGGCCGGTCATTACCTTTATCGACACGCAGGGAGCCGCACCGGGCATTGGCGCCGAAGAACGGGGCCAGGGAGAGTCGATTGCCCGCAATCTTGCCGTCATGTCCATGCTCAGGATTCCCATTGTCTCTATCGTGATCGGTGAAGGCGGCAGCGGAGGAGCGCTTGCTTTGGGAGTCGCCGACCGGGTTTTGATGCTGGAACATGCCACGTATTCCGTTATTTCTCCCGAGGGATGTGCTTCCATTCTCTGGAAATCCAGCTCCAAGGCGAGTGAAGCTGCAGAATTGCTCAAAATCACGGCCCAGGATTTGTTTCAGATGAAAGTAATTGATGAGGTCGTGGAAGAACCGATGGGCGGCGCACACCGCGATCCCCGCAGGGCAGCCCAGCTTCTTAAGGAAGCACTTACGAGGAATCTTGCAGAAGTAAGAGCGGTGCCGTGTCAGGAGCTGGTAAAATTGCGGTACGAGAAATTCAGGAAACTCGGCATATTCGACCAGCTGTAACGAGTCACAAAATGTCCTGCTTCAGCAGTGCAATGGCATGGCTCAGTTCCGTCATTGCATCCTGGATGTTGGCATAGGCAGATAAAAAGAGGAGCAGGCAATACTCTTCAGCAACCGGCACAACCAGTTCATTCCCGTCTTCCCGTGAAAAAAGAACAGCCTCAACTTTTCCGAATCCCAGTCGTCCGGCAATTGTTTTTATCCGGTCAAATTGAATTTCCTTCCAGGCGCCGATCAGTTTCACATCTCCGATTGCTTCCCCTGTCTGGGCAATTGTTTCTCCATCTCCATCCAAAAAAATGACCGCTCGGGCACCCGGTACTGATGCCAGCAAGTCTTTCAAAATTTGATTGATCAATAATCCTCCGCTGGCGGACATCCTATCCGAACAGCCAGAACAGCAGTAATGTTGTCCCTGCTCCCAATAAAGCTCCAATCACCACTTCCTTGGGTGAGTGAATGCCGGATGACCACCTGCTCCAGCTTACCATAAGGGCAAGTAAAAACGTCAGAAGAATAATCGGCAGCGAATTGATCATGAACAGGGTCGCGGTCCAGATCGAGAACGATACGGCAGCATGGCCGCTCGGCATTCCGCCCCGGAGAGGATCCCCTTTTCCTGAAAATGCTTTCATGATAATAACCAGCATAATGACAACCGAGAGCGCCACGAAAACAATAACATCGCGCGGTGCCTTGCGCAATTGCCAGTGGCCACTCACAATGGTTGCCTTGAGTGCTGGATAGAGAATGAGATACCCGAGCGTAATCGCGCCCACGGAAGCAACAAGCACAACACCGGCAGCGATGTCTTTCGCGATCTTTGCTTTAGGATGGAAATCTGCAGCAATCATATCCACAATGACCTCGATTGCCGTGTTCAGCATCTCGCAGACAAGAACCAGCACGATGGCCATGCAGAGCAGAATAAATTCGTCCCGGGATATATGCAACAGCAGGCTGAAAACAAGCGCGGCCAGAGCAGCGTAAAAATGATAGCGCATATGCCGTTGGGTCTTGACGGAATAAATGATGCCTTCAATAGCAAGGTTTGCGCTTTGGAACCATGTTTTTGGTTTCATCTCAGCCTCTTGAGGAGCTGGCGTTCCTTCCGTGCCATACGTGCCGCATCATGATCGCTTCGTTCATGATCATATCCCAGCAGATGGACAAATCCGTGTATCAGCAGCCGTTCAAATTCTCGGTCTGCGGTATGCCCCTGTTCTCGTGCCTGCCGTTCTGCAGTGGGGAGAGAGATGACAATGTCACCCAAGGGGGTATGGTTGAAGCTGGGAAGGGAACCCTCGCCATAGGAAAAAGAAAGAACGTCGGTTGTCCGGTCCTTTCCGCGATACCGGCGGTTGAGGGAACGCATGGCTTGATCACCGACAAAAAAAACGCTCAGTTCCCTGTCAGGAAGACCGGCGCTCTTGAGTAGTTTCCTGAGGAATTTCTTTATGCTTGCCGTTGCCGGACTTTTTTTCCTCAGATTGCTTCTTATCAGGATAGTTGACACTCGGTTTTTTTTCTCCTGGAAAATCCGCTCCCGGATAATCAATCCGCTGATGGAAAATACCCGTCAGGATAAGATTAAAGCTCCGGGAAATATCACGAAGGTCTTTCAAGGTCAAATCACACATAATCAGCTGATCATCAAGAAAAATTCGGGTAATAATGCTGCTGGTAAGTGCCTGGATTCTCTGGGGCGTCGGATTTTCAAGGGTTCGTGACGCGGCTTCAACCGCATCTGACAGCATAACGATAGCCGCAACCTTGGTTCGGGGACGGGGGCCATGGTAGCGGTAGTCCTCTTCAGCAATCGGTGCATACGGAGTGAGTTCTTTTGCTTTATGGTAAAAATACGTGATTAGGGATGTGCCGTGATGCTGCTGAATAATGTCGACAATGGACGATGGAAGCCGATGCATTCTGGCAAGCTCGACTCCGTCCTTGACATGCGATGCGATGATTAAGCTGCTCATGGAAGGAGCAAGTTTGTCATGTTTGTTTTCAGAAACACGCTGGTTTTCTATAAAATATTCCGGCTTATGGATTTTCCCGATATCGTGATAGTATGCACCAACGCGGGCAAGAATTGGATTCTCATTAATTGCTTCAGCAGCGGCTTCGGCAAGATTCCCGATCAGAATGCTGTGATGGTACGTTCCCGGACTTTTGTAGACCAGTTCTTTCAAGAGCGGTTGATTTGGGTCCATTAATTCAAGCAATTTAATATCAGTTGCGATGTCAAACAGCGATTCAAAAAAAGG